>NZ_JAANIH010000068.1 GCF_014529705.1 Bradyrhizobium campsiandrae | reverse complement strand
GCGCTGGTGATCGAGGCCTTTGCCTACGCCATGGACCGCTCGATGGAGCATTGGCGCAAGCAGTCGGGTCAAGTCGCGCCCGAGAAGCAGCTAGCGCAGATCGTCGAGACCTATCTTTCGGTGCTGCACCGGGACAATCCCGGCCATGGCTGCTCGATCCCCGCGCTCGGCGCCGAGATCGCCCGCGAGAGCCCGAAGACGCGCAAGGCCTTTGCCGGCAAGCTCGACGAGATGGTCGAGATGATCACCGATTTCATTCCAAATCAGCCGCGCAAGGCCGCGCGCAAGCAGGCGATCGCGACGCTTGCGACGATGGCCGGCACGATGCTGCTGGCGCGCATCGCCGGCTCCAGCGAGCTCTCGGACGAGGTGCTGAAGGCGGGCAGGGATAGCGCGCTGGAAGGGGCGAAGCGGGAGCCGAAGGTGGCGACGGCGAAGAAGGCGAAGCAGAACTAGGGATGCCGCGGTGCCGTAGGGTGGGTTCGCCGAAGGCGTAACCCACCACTTCTGTCTTGGTGGAAATTAAAGAGGTGGGTTGCGCTTCGCTAACCCACCCTACGAAGTCCGCCCCGCAAACAGCGCCCGTTCGCGCTCCACGATCTCGCCGATGTAATCCGCCACCGCCCGGATCCGCGCCAGATCCTTGCTGTCGGCATGCATCAGCATCCAGAACGTCCTGGTGATCGAGATCTCTTCGGGCAGCACCGCTTTGAGCTGCGGGTAATCGCTCGCCATGAAATGCGGCAGCACCGCGATGCCGAAGCCGGAGAGCGTGGCGTTGAGCTGCGCGATCAGGTTGGCGCTGCGGAAGCGCGCGGAGATGCGCGGCGACACTTGCGGCAGGTAGTCGAGCTCCGGCGTGAACAGAAGTTCCTCGATGTAGCCGACGAAGCGGTGCTGCGTCAGGTCCTGCCGCGAGGTGATGTCGGGGAAACGGTCGAGGTAGGCCGGCGACGCATAAAGCCCAAGACGGTAATCGAGCAGCTTGCGGCCGACGATGCGGCCTTCCTTCGGCATGGTCAGGCTGATCGCGATGTCAGCCTCGCGCTTGGAGAGACTGAAAAGCCGCGCAGTCGCTACAAGTTGCAGATCGAGATCGGGGTAGCGGTCGGCGAACGGCGCCAGCCGCGGCGCCAGAAAGGCGGTGCCGAAGCCGTCGGGCGCACCGATCCGCACCGTACCGGTCAGCCGCGCCACCGAGCCGCCGACCTGCTCCTGGTTGGCGACGATGGTCGATTCCATCGTCTCTGCGCTATCGGCGACGCGCTGGCCGGCCTCGGTGAGGAGGTAGCCGGTCTTGCGCCGGTCAAACAGCTTTGCCGAGAGGTGCTTCTCCAACCGGTCGACCCGCCGGATCACCGTGGCGTGGTCGACGCCGAGCTGCTTGGCCGCAGCCGACACCGAGCCGCCCCGCACGATGGCCAGCACGAAGCGAAAGTCGTCCCAATCGATAGCGCCTTGATCCAGCATTTTCGCACATCTATGGTGCATTATCTCAGACTTGAATCCTATAAAATGCAGGTCGATAGGATTTGTCAAAGCGTTCAAGCTCGGCCTGAAGGAGATCATTCCATGCGTTCAATCGGACATTTCATCGGTGGCAAGGAGGTCAAGGGCTCCTCGGGCCGCACCGCCGACGTTTTCGAGCCGATGACCGGTGACGTTCAGGCCAAGGTCGCGCTGGCGTCCAAGGCTGAAGTGCGCGCTGCCGTGGAGAACGCCCGTGCTGCGCAGCCGGAATGGGCTGCGACCAACCCGCAGCGCCGCGCCCGCGTGATGATGAAATTTGTCGAGTTGGTGCAGCGCGACTACGACAAGCTCGCCGAGCTGCTCGCGCGCGAGCACGGCAAGACCGTGCCCGACGCCAAGGGCGACATCCAGCGCGGCCTCGAAGTCGCCGAGTTCGCCTGCGGCATCCCGCATCTGATGAAGGGCGAGTACACCGAAGGCGCCGGCCCCGGCATCGACATCTATTCCATGCGCCAGCCGCTGGGCGTCGTCGCCGGCATCACGCCGTTCAATTTCCCGGCGATGATCCCGATGTGGAAGTTCGCCCCGGCGATCGCCTGCGGCAACGCCTTCATCCTCAAGCCGTCCGAGCGCGACCCCGGCGTGCCGATGCTGCTTGCTCAATTGATGATGGAGGCGGGCCTGCCGGCGGGAATCCTCAACGTCGTCAACGGCGACAAGGAAGCCGTCGACGCCATCCTCGACGACCCCGACATCAAGGCCATCGGCTTCGTCGGCTCGACGCCGATCGCACAATACATCTATGAGCGCGCGGCCCAGACCGGCAAGCGCTGCCAGTGCTTCGGCGGCGCCAAGAACCACGCCATCATCATGCCGGATGCGGACATGGACCAGGCCGTCGACGCGCTGATCGGCGCTGGCTACGGCTCGGCCGGCGAGCGCTGCATGGCCGTCTCCGTCGCCGTCCCCGTCGGCAAGACCACCGCCGATCGCCTGATGGAAAAGCTGATTCCGCGCGTCGAGTCCTTGAAGATCGGCACCTCGATCGATCCGTCCGCCGATTACGGCCCGCTGGTGACGCGCGAGGCGGTCGAGAAGGTCAAGAGCTACATCGACATCGGCATCAAGGAAGGCGCAACGCTGGCCGTCGACGGCCGCGGCTTCAAGATGCAGGGATACGAGAAGGGTTTTTATCTCGGCGGTTCGCTGTTCGACAACGTCACCAAGGATATGCGGATCTACAAGGAAGAGATCTTCGGCCCGGTGCTCTCGGTCGTGCGCGCGCACGACTACAAGGAGGCGCTGGCCCTACCCTCCGATCATGATTACGGCAACGGCGTGGCCATCTTCACTCGCGATGGCGATGCCGCGCGCGACTTCGCGGCGAAGGTGAATGTCGGCATGGTCGGCATCAACGTGCCGATCCCGGTGCCGATCGCCTATTACACCTTCGGCGGCTGGAAGAAGTCGGGCTTCGGCGATCTCAACCAGCACGGCCCGGATTCGATCCGCTTCTATACCAAGACCAAGACGGTGACGTCGCGCTGGCCGTCCGGTGTCAAGGACGGTGCGGAGTTCTCCATCCCGCTGATGAAGTGACGGCATAGCCGTCATTGCGAGGAGCTCTTGCGACGACTTGTCCGCCGAAGCCTTTGGCGAAGGCGGAAGCAATCCAGACTATCTCTGCGGAGGGATACTGGATTGCTTCGCTGCGCTCGCAATGACGATGGGGCAAGAGGGTAGCCGCACGATGCAGTTCGCTCTGAACGAGGATCAGGTCGCGATTCGAGACATGGCGCTGGCGTTTGCGGCGGAAAAGATTGCGCCGCACGCGCTGCGCTGGGACGAGGAGAAGCATTTCCCTGTCGACGTGATGCGCGAAGCCGCCACGCTCGGCATGGGCGGTATCTACATCCGCGAGGATGTCGGCGGCTCCGCCATGACGCGGTTCGATGCGGCGCTGATTTTCGAGGCGCTGGCGACGGGCTGCCCGACCACCTCGGCGTTCATCTCCATCCACAACATGGCGAGCTGGATGATCGATGCCTTCGGCAGCGACACCCAGCGTCATCAATGGCTGCCGAAGCTCTGCACCATGGAGCTGATCGCGAGCTACTGCCTGACCGAGCCGGGCGCCGGCTCGGATGCGGCAGCCCTGCGTACCCGCGCGGCGCGCGACGGCGATCACTACGTTCTCAACGGCCAGAAGCAGTTCATCTCCGGCGCAGGCGGCACCGATCTCTTGGTCGCGATGGTGCGCACCGGTGGCGATGGTCCCGGCGGCATCTCGACGCTCGTCATCGACGGCAAGACGCCAGGCATCTCCTTTGGCGCCAACGAGCGCAAGATGGGTTGGAACGCCCAGCCGACCCGCGCGGTGATGTTCGAGAATGCCCGCGTGCCGGTTGCAAACCGCCTGAGCGAGGAAGGTGTCGGCTTCAAGATCGCGATGGCCGGCCTCGACGGCGGCCGTCTCAACATCACTGCGTGTTCTCTTGGTGGTGCCCAAACTGCGCTCGACAAGGCGCGCGCCTACATGAAGGAGCGCAAGGCCTTCGGCAAACGTCTCGACGAATTCCAGGCGTTGCAGTTCAAGCTCGCCGACATGGCGATCGAGCTCGAGGCTGCACGCACCTTCCTGTGGCGGGCCGCAGCCGCATTGGATCGCAAGGATCCCGACGCCACCATGCTCTGTGCGATGGCAAAACGCTTCGGGACCGACATCGGTTTCGAGGTTGCCAACCGCGCGCTGCAGCTGCACGGCGGCTACGGCTACCTCAGCGAATACGGCATCGAGAAGATCGTACGGGATCTGCGTGTGCACCAGATCCTCGAAGGCACCAACGAAATCATGCGCCTCATCGTGGCGCGCAAACTGATCGAGGGCGCGCGATGAGTTCAGAGGACGAGGGTGATCTGGTCGTTCGCCGTGAGGGCGCGGCGGGTGTGATCCGCCTCAACCGACCGAAGGCGATCAACGCCATGACGCTGGAGATGTCGGAAGGCATCGACGCGGCGCTGGACAAGTTCGAGGCCGACCCAGAAGTCGCGTTGATCATTCTTGAAGGCGCCGGCGAGCGCGGCCTCTGCGCCGGCGGCGACATCCGCGGCCTCTGGGAGAGCTCGCGCGAAGGCGGCGACCTCGGCGCGCGGTTCTGGCGTCAGGAATACGTCATGAATGCGCGGATCGCGAAATTTCCGAAGCCTTACGTCGCGTTCATGGATGGCCTGGTGATGGGCGGTGGCGTTGGCCTGTCCGGCCACGCCAGTCATCGCATCGTCACCGAACGCACCAAGCTGGCGATGCCGGAGGTCGGGCTCGGCTTCTTCCCCGATGTTGGCGGCACCTGGCTGTTGTCGCGCTCACCCGGCGAGACCGGCACCTACTTCGGCCTGACCGGTCAGACCATGAACGGGCCCGACGCAATCCATGCAAAATTCGCCGACGCTGTGGTGCCGGCGTCTAAATGGCCGGAGCTGCGCGAGGCGCTAACCAGGATTCGTTCGGGCGCAACCGCAGCTGACGTCACTAAGGTCATTAACGGTTTTGCGACCGGTGAGACCGCCGGGCCGGTGGCGGCGAAGGAGCCGGCGATCGACGCATTGTTCAGCTTCGACCGCATGGAAGACATTTTCGCAGCGCTCGAGCGCGACGGCTCTGACTTCGCGCAGGCCACGCTGAAGACGCTCAACGAAAAATCGCCCCGCGGCATGGTGGTGACGCTGAAGCTGCTGCGGCTGGCGCGCTCCGCATCGAGCCTGGAAGAATGCCTGGTGCGCGAATATCGCGCCGCGCTGGAGGTGTTCCGCAGCGACGATTTCCGCGAGGGCGTGCGCGCCGCCGTGATCGACAAGGACCGCAACCCGACCTGGTCGCCGCCGCGGATCGAGGATGTCACGCCGGCGATGCTGGTGCCGTATTTTGCCGAGATTGGTGCCGACGAGCTCAAGTTCAGCTGACAACGATTATCAAGCGGAGGAAACGACAATGGCCACGATCGCATTCATCGGTCTCGGCAATATGGGCGGCCCGATGGCGGCCAACCTCGTCAAGGCCGGCCACAAGGTGGTGGCCTTCGATCTCGTCGAGGCCTCGCGCAATCAGGCCAAGGCCGATGGCGCCAGCATCGCGGAGAGCGCGACCGGAGCGGTGAAGGGCGCCGATGTCGTGGTGACCATGCTGCCCGCTGGAAAGCACGTGCTCGGCGTCTGGAACGAGGTCGTTCCTGTCATGACCAAGGGGGCGCTGATCATCGACAGCTCGACCATCGATGTCGAGAGCGCGCGTCAGGCCCATGCGCTCGCGGCCAAGCACGGTGTGCTCTCGGTCGACGCGCCTGTTTCCGGCGGTACCGGTGGTGCGAAGGGCGGCACGCTCACCTTCATGTGCGGCGGCGAGGAGGCCGCGTTCGCGGCGGCAAAGCCCGTGCTGGAGAAGATGGGCAAGAAGATCGTCCATTGCGGCGGCGCCGGCGCTGGGCAGGCGGCCAAGATCTGCAACAACATGATTCTCGGCATTTCCATGATCGCGGTGAGCGAGGCCTTTGCACTGGGTGAAAAGCTCGGTCTTTCGCACCAGGCGCTGTTCGACGTCGCCTCGACCTCGTCGGGCCAGTGCTGGTCGCTCACCACCTATTGCCCGGTTCCCGGCCCGGTGCCGACCTCCCCGGCCAACAACGACTACAAGCCGGGCTTTGCCTCGGCGCTGATGGTGAAAGACCTGACCCTGGCCCAGGACGCTGCCAAGGCCGCGGGCGCGGCCACGCCGCTCGGCAAGCATGCGCAGGAGATCTATCAGTCTTTCGATGCTGCCGGCCAGGGCGGGGTGGATTTTTCCGGAATTATCAAGCACGTTAGGGGGCTAGCCGGGAAAGCTTAATGACGACATTTCAGGACGCGCGCGCGTTTCTTCTCGCACACCGCACGGATTACGAGACAGCGGTCAAAGGCTTCCGTTGGCCGGATCCTGCCCCTTTCAACTGGGCGCTCGACTGGTTCGACGCCGAGTTGGCGGCGAATGCGGACAGCAGGGATCGGCCCGCGCTCTGGATTGTCGATGCCGCACAGGACAAGCAGACAAAGCTGTCCTTTGCGGCGCTCTCGAAGCGCTCCAATCAGGTCGCAAACTTTCTCCGCGCACAGGGCTTGAAGCGCGGCGATCATCTGCTGCTGCTGCTCGGCAATGTCGTGCCGCTGTGGGAGACCATGCTGGCGGCGATGAAGCTCGGCGTCGTCGTGATTCCCGCCACCACGCTGCTGACGGCCGACGAACTGCGCGATCGGCTCGACCGCGGCAAGGCGAGGGCGGTCGTCGCCGCGCAGGATCAGGTCGCGAAGTTCGCGAGCCTCGGCGCCGAGAATATCGTTCGCATCGTGGTCGGTGCGGCCTCCGATGGCTGGCTTGCCTATGACGAGGCGGCGAAAGCTTCGGAGAGTTTTGCAGCCGACGGCCCGACCAACGCCGACGATCCGATGCTGCTCTATTTCACCTCCGGCACCACGGCAAAGCCAAAGCTGGTGCGGCACAGCCAGCGCAGCTACCCGGTCGGGCATCTGTCGACCATGTACTGGATTGGGTTGAAGCCCGGCGACGTCCATCTCAACATTTCTTCGCCGGGCTGGGCCAAGCACGCCTGGAGCTGCTTCTTCGCGCCCTGGAATGCGGGGGCCACCGTGTTCGTCGTCAACCAGCCGCGCTTCGACGCCAAGGGGCTGCTTGCCACCATCGGCCGCTGTGGCGTCACCACGCTGTGCGCGCCGCCGACCGTGTGGCGGCTCTTCATCCAGGAGAACCTGGCCTCGTTCAAGATGGCCCTGCGCGAGGTCTGCGGCGCGGGCGAGCCGCTCAATCCGGAAGTGATCGATCAGGTGCAGTCCGCTTGGGGGCTCACCATCCGCGACGGCTACGGCCAGACCGAGACCACCGCGCTCGCCGGCAACTCGCCGGGTCAGAAGATCAAGGTCGGCTCGATGGGCCGCCCGTTGCCGGGCTATCGCGTGCAGGTCAGCGATGCCGACGGTCACCCAGCCAAGGAAGGCGAGGTGGCGCTGGTGCTGGGCGCCGATCGCCCCGCCGGCCTGATGCAGGGCTATCAGGGCGACGACGGCAGGCTGTCCGGTGCAGAAGGCGATCTCTACCGCAGTGGCGACGTCGTGTTCGAGGACGAGGACGGCTATCTCACCTTCGTCGGCCGCTCCGACGACGTGTTCAAATCCTCCGATTACCGCATCAGCCCGTTCGAGCTGGAGAGCGTGCTGCTGGAGCACGAACTGGTGGCGGAAGCCGCCGTGGTGCCGAGCCCCGATCCCATCAGGCTCGCGATCCCAAAAGCCTTCGTGCTGCTGGTTGCAGGCGCCGAGCGGACGCCGGAGACGGCGCTCTCCATTTTCAAGCACCTGCACACGCGGCTGGCGCCGTTCAAGCGGATCCGCCGTCTCGAAATCGTCACCGAGCTGCCGAAGACGATCTCTGGCAAAATCCGCCGCGTGCAGCTACGACGGCTCGAACGCGACGATGATCGCAACGATCCGCTGCGCGGCCGGGAATTCCGCGAGGAGGACTTTCCGGATCTGCCGAAAACAAGAAGTGAGACTTGAAGCGACATGAACGAAATCTGGAAGAAGCCGCCGATCACGCTCGAGGCCTATCAGGCCATGGTCGGCAAGGAGATTGGCGTCTCGTCATGGCACCTGATCGATCAGTCCCGCATCGACACCTACGCCGACGTCACCGAGGATCACCAGTTCATCCATGTCGATCCTGAGCGGGCCAAGGCGACCCCATTCGGCACCACCATCGCGCATGGTTTCCTGACCATGTCGATGTTGTCGGTAATGTCCTACGAAGTGATGCCGGCGATCGCGGGCACCACGATGGGCGTGAACTACGGTTTCGACAAGCTGCGCTTCATCTCGCCAGTACGCTCGGGCAAGCGCGTCCGCGGTCGGTTCGTGCTGGCCGAAGCCAGGCTGCGCAAGGCTGGTGAATTGCAGTCTCGCACCAACGTGACGGTGGAGATCGAAGGCGAGGACAAGCCCGCTCTGGTCGCGGACTGGCTCGGCCTGATCTATATCGCCTGAACAGGCTGAGATCGCCGGGCTTGACCCGGCAACCCATCGCTGCTCAAAAGCTGACCAAATCGCGCGGTGTCACCCTCTCCCCTTGTGGGAGAGGGTGGCTTCGCGGAACGCGAAGCCGGGTGAGGGGTATCCCTCCGCAAACTCGGCTGTCGAGAGAGACCCCTCATCCCGCGCTTACGCGCCACCTTCTCCCACAAGGGGAGAAGGGAAGAGAAGAACAGGATGTAATCAATGGCAATCAGATTCGACGGACGCGTCGCCATCGTCACCGGGGCGGGCAATGGTCTCGGCAAGGCCCACGCGCTGGGTCTCGCGAGCCGCGGTGCGAAAGTCGTGGTCAACGATTTCGGCGGTGCCCGCGATGGTACCGGCGCATCGCTCTCGCCGGCGGAAGCCGTGGTCGAGGAGATCCGCAAAGCCGGCGGCACCGCGATGGCCGACGGCGCCGACGTTTCGAACTTCGAGCAGGTCGCCGCCATGGTCGAACGCGCCACCAAGGAGTGGGGCAGCGTCGACATCATGTGTGCCAATGCCGGCATTTTGCGCGACAAGTCGTTCGGCAAGATGGAAGCGGCCGACTTCCAGAAGGTGCTCGACGTGCATCTCGTCGGCACCTTCTATTGCTGCAAGGCGGTGTGGGCCGGCATGCGCGACCGCAACTACGGCCGCATCGTGCTGACGACCTCGTCTTCCGGCCTCTACGGCAATTTCGGCCAGGCCAATTATGGCGCGGCCAAATCAGGCATGGTCGGTCTGATGAATGTGCTGGCCGAGGAAGGTCGCAAGAACAACATCCGCGTCAACATCATCTCGCCGACTGCGGCGACCCGGATGACCGAGGAGCTGCTGCCGCCGCAGGCTTTGCAGCTGATGAAGCCGAACGCGATCACGCCTGCGGTCGAGTACATGCTCAGCGAGGACGCGCCGACCCGCACCATCATGGGCGCCGGTGCCGGCTCCTTTGCGGTGATCAAGATCCTCGAGAGCGAGGGTATCAACCTGCCGGAGTCCGACTGGACCCCGGATGCGATCGCCGCGCATTTCGCGGAGATCAGCGACATGTCGAAGGCCAAGGCGCTGACCGGCGCGTTCGAGCAGACCCAGAAATACGTGGCTCAGGCCGCAGTCCGGGCGGGGATCAAGCTCTGAGCGACGTCGCCGTCATCGGCGCCGGTCCCGCCGGGCTGATGGCGGCGGAGGTGCTGGCGCAGGGCGGCGCCGGCGTCACCGTCTACGATGCCATGCCGTCGGCCGGCCGCAAATTCCTGATGGCCGGCCGCGGCGGACTCAATCTCACCCACAGCGAGCCGTTGGCGGATTTCCTCGCGCGCTACCGCGAAGCAATGCCGCATTTGCGCGCGGCGGTCGAGGCGTTTCTGCCCGACGCGCTGCGCGACTGGAGCGCTGGGTTAGGGCAGCCGACCTTCGTCGGCAGCAGCGGGCGGGTGTTTCCGAAAACGTTCAAGGCCTCGCCCTTGCTGCGCGCCTGGCTGCGGCGGCTCGATGCATCGGGCGTGCAATTCGCGTTTCGGCATCGCTGGACCGGATGGGATGCGGAGCGGCGGCTGCAATTTCAAGCGCCGGATGGTCCGCTTGCCGTTGCCGCTAGCGCAACAGTGCTCGCGCTCGGTGGCGCGAGCTGGCCGCGCCTGGGATCGGATGGGAGTTGGGTCGGCCTTCTCGCGGCGAAAGGCATTGCTGTCTCGAAATTGCGGCCGGCCAATTCCGGCTTCACGGTCGCCTGGTCCGATGTGTTCCGCGATCGCTTCGAGGGCCAGCCGCTCAAGGGCGTGGCGCTGACGATCGGCGCGCACACGGTGCGCGGCGAGGCGATGATCACGCGCGCGGGCATCGAGGGCGGAGCCATCTACGCACTGTCGGCCGAGTTGCGCGAAGCGGTGCTGGGTCTGGGGCAGGCGACATTGACGATCGCATTGCGGCCGGATCTCAGCGCCGAGGCGCTGACCACGCGGCTATCAGGTAACCGTGGCAAGCAATCGCTGGCAAACTTCCTGCGCAAGGCCGCGCAATTGTCGCCGGTGGGAATCGGACTCATGCAGGAGGCGGCCATCGCGTCCGGCCGGCCACTGGCAACGCTCTCGCCGGCGGAGCTCGCGCATCTGATCAACGCGATTCCAGTCCAGCTCACCGGCGTTGCGCCGATCGAGCGCGCCATCTCGACTGCGGGCGGGATCGCCTTCGATGAGCTCGATGACCACTTCATGCTGCGCAAACTGCCCGGCGTGTTCGCGGCCGGCGAGATGCTGGACTGGGAGGCGCCGACCGGCGGCTATCTCCTGCAGGCCTCGTTCGCCACGGGGGCTGCGGCGGGGAGGGGCGCTTTGGCCTGGCTGGCGTCGTCGCAATCATGACGTGCCGGTCCTGGTCAAGAGATCGGTGAGCAGGCCGAGCATACCGAATGCAGCCGCGACGGCGCAGACCGCGGTCCAGCCGGCGTAGCTCCAGGCCAGTGAGGCCGCCGCAGAGCCGACGCCTCCGCCGACGAAGAACAGCGCAACGAACAGGCCGTTGATTCGGCCGCGCGCCTCGGGCCGCAGCAAATTGACGGCGCGGCGCCCGAGCGTTTGGTCGGCGGTGATGCCGATGTCCAACAGAATGGTACCGAGACTCAACACCAGCAGGGCAGCGCTGCGGAACTCCATCACGCCCGCCCAGGCGCAAAGCGCGAGTGAGCCGATAATACACAGGTGTGCGGCGAAGAACATCTGTCGTGCCCAGCCCCTGTCGCCCCAACGGCCGGCGACTGGCGTCGCCGCCGCGCCTGCGACGCCGATCAGCGCGAAAGCTGCGATGCCCTTGGCATCGAGCGCGAAGGGTGCATCGGGCAAGCGCAGCGCAACCGCGGACCAGAATGCGGTGAAAGACGCCATGACCAGGGACGCTGTCCAGGCGCGCACGCGCAGCACAGGCTCTTCCCGTAGCAGCCTTGGGAACGAGCGGAGCAAGTCGACGTAGCCGACGCGGGCCGTGGGCTGCAGCGGCGGCAGATAGCGACCGAGTGCGCCGGCGAGCAGCGTCATCAGGATAGCCGAGGCGAGATAGTAGGCGCGCCAGCTCCAGAGATCGGCAATCAAGCTCGCGGCTGGCCGCGACAACAGGATGCCGATCATCAATCCGCTCATGACTTCGCCAATGGCTTGGCCGCGACGTTCCGGTGCGATCATCGAGGCCACAAGAGGCACCATCATCTGGATGGCCGCGCAGGACGCTCCGAGAACAAAGGTGGCGAACAATAGCAGCGAGGGTGTCGGCGCCAATGACGTTGCCAGCGCCGCGAGGATTGCACAGCCGAGCGTGCGCAGGATCAGGCGCCGGTTCTCGACGAGATCTACCAGCGGCACCAGCGACAACAGGCCAAGCGCATAGCCGAGCAGGGTCAGCGTGCTGACGAGGCCGGCCTGAACTGGGGTCATGGCCAAGGATCGGCCGATCAGGCCGACCAGAATCTGCGGCGCGAACAAATTGGTGACGACGACGCCGGTGGTGATCGCACCAAGCCAGATCAGGGATCGTTCGGCGAACTGCTTGGGTGATGCAAGCCTGGTGGTTTCGGAAACGGTCATGGGACCTCGCGCGGATGGAATGCGTGGTCCTCTTTAAGCGGGGCGTGCAGTATGCTACAATTCAATAAAGCCTATAAAGAATATGCGAGTTACTCATGAACACCCATGACCTGGTCGCTTTCGTCGCGGTGGTCGAAACCGGTTCGATCGTCGCGGCCTCGACGCGTCTCAATCTCACCCAGCCCGGCGTGACGCGGCGCATCCAGAATCTGGAGGAGATGCTGGGCACGCAGTTGTTGGACCGCCTGTCGAAACCGCTGAAGCCGACGGTAGCGGGTCACGAGGCCTATGAGCAGGGCCGACGCCTGCTCAGAATGCTGGATGATCTCAAGGCCGGCGTTGCCAATGACGGCGTGGTGCGTGGCGAGTTCCGACTCGGTCTCACGCCGTTTCTCTCAGAGGCGGGGCTCAGCGCACCGCTGGATGCTGTGCGTGCCGAATTTCCGGCGCTGAGCGTGCGTGTCGTCTCGGGCTGGTCGCCCAACCAGGTCGAGCGGGTCAGCCGCAACGAGCTCGATGCCGCCGCGATCTGCCTGCCTGACGGGGCCGCGCCGCCCGCTGATCTCGTCGCTGACGATCTCGGTTCGCAGCCCGTTGTGTTCGTCGTTGCGCGCAACATGAAGATCCCTCGCACGGTCGATCTCGAGCGCCTGTCGCAGCTCTCATGGGTCATCAACCAGGACGGTTGCGGATTTCGCGACACGCTCAAGCGCCGCTTCGATGCCGAGCATTTGCCGTTCACGGTCGCTGTGGAGGCGCTCGACAGCGAGCTTCGCCTGTCGCTCGTGGCGCGCGGGCTCGGCGTCGGCCTGGTGACGCCGCTTGCACTGAAGCGGAGCGCGTTTCGCGACGAGCTCAAGCCGGTCGCTGCGCGGGACTTCAATCCCGCTGTGAGGGCATGGTTGGTTCATCGCCCGCCAGCCGGCCGACTGGCCCGCCCGATCAACCTGTTCCGCGAGGGGCTCGATCGGGAGCTACAGGCTTTGATACGCGCCTAGCGCAGCTTGCCGCGCGCCGCAACCGGCAGCGTGCCGATGATCTCATCGCCGCGGACCATCACCACCTCATCCATCATGTTGACCACGACGCAGACATGGTTCGGCACGATGCGCACCACATCACCGACATTCGGCCGCGTGTTGCTGCGGGAGAGATCGAGGAAGCCGTGCTCCTCCGCAAATTTCGCGATCTTGGCCTCGGGATGCTCGAGGATCAGGCCATGGCCCTCGAGCCCGCCGGTATCAGTCGTCAGCGTCTTCGAGCCGGCATCGAGAATGCCGCGCTCGGGCGCGGCGCGGCTCACCACCGTTGAATAGATGTGCAATGCGCAGTCGTCCCAGCTGGCGACACCGGCCGCGACCTGCATGCGGTCGTTGTAGATGTAGGTGCCGAACCGGTGCTCGGTGCCGCCCTTGAGCTTGCCGATATTGACGAGGTTCGGCGTGCCGCCGGTCGAGACGACTTTTGCGTCGAGCCCGTGCGCCCGCACGCCGGCCAGCGCTTCGTCGTAGAATTTTTGCGCGTCAGCCCAGCCGGTCTCGGTCGGGTAGAGCATGAAACCGGCGAACTCGAGCCCCTTGGATGCGGCGATCTCGCGTGCAAGCGCAATCGCCTCGGCCGGCGTCTCGACACCGGCGCGCTTGCGCCCCGTATCGCATTCGACCACGACCGAGAGCGTGCGGCCCGAGGCTTCTGCCGCCTTGGGCAGACCGGCAACCACGGTCGAATTGTCGGCCGCCACCGTCATTCTGGTCTTGGCATTCAGCGCACCGAGCCGCGCCATCTTCTCTTCGCCGAGCAGGTTGTAGCTGATCAGGATGTCGTCGATGCCGGCATTGGCCATGATCTCGGCCTCGCCGATTTTCTGGCAGGTGATGCCCTTGGCGCCGGCCACGACCTGCATCTTCGCAATCGTCGGGTTCTTGTGCGTCTTGATGTGCGGCCGATTGGCGATGCCTGCGTCGTCGCAGGCTTTCTGAATCCGCGCGATGTTGCGTTCGACCCTGTCCATGTCGATGACGGCACAGGGCGTGCCGTATTCGCGTGCGATCTTGGCGGCGAGAGTCGTTGTCATGATTAGGCCTGTTCAATTTCTTCGCGAAGCATTTCAAGTTCGAGCCAGCGCTCTTCGGCGGCGGACAGTTCTTCATGTGCCTTGGCGATGGCGGCCGAGGTGTCGTCGAATTTCTTGCGATCCCTGGCGTAGAGGTTGGGGTCATCCAGCACACGTTGCAGCCTGGCGATGTCAGACTGCAACGTCTCCATCCTCTTGGGCAGCGTCTCCAGCGCGTGCTTCTCGTTGAAGCTCAGCTTTCGCTTGGACGCGGGCGCTGCCGGAGCGGGGCGATCCTCTTTCTTGTCGGCGACCGGCTGCGCCTTCGCGGTCTCGCGCTTCAGATCCGCACCGCGCTGCGCCAGCATGTCGCTGTAGCCGCCGGCATATTCGATCCACTTGCCGCCTCCCTCGGGCGCGATCACCGAGGTGACGACACGATCGAGGAAATCGCGGTCATGGCTGATCAGGATGACCGTGCCCTCGTAATCGCCGAGCATCTCCTCGAGCACGTCGAGCGTTTCGAGATCGAGATCGTTGGTCGGCTCGTCCAGCACCAGAAGGTTTGAGGGCTTCGCCAGCGCGCGCGCCAGCATCAGGCGGCCGCGCTCGCCGCCCGAGAGCACCTCCAGCGGCGTGCCGCGCTGCTCCTGCGCGAACAGGAAGTCCTTCATGTAGCCGACGACATGCTTCGGCTTGCCGCCGACCATGACATGGTCGCCGCGGCCACCGGTGAGAGCCTCGGCAAGCGTCGATTTGGGATCGAGGCTTTCGCGGTGCTGATCGAGCGTCGCCATCTCCAGATTGGCGCCGAGCCGCACCGTGCCGGAATCCGGTCGGATGCCGCCGGTGAGCAGGTTGACCAGCGTGGTCTTGCCGGCGCCGTTCGGGCCGATGATACCGAGCCGGTCGCCGCGCTGGATGCGGGTGGAGAAATTCTCGACGATCTTGCGCTCGCCATAGGCCTTGGTGATGGCCTTCGCCTCGATCACCAGCTTGCCGGAGGCTTCCGCTTCTGCGGCGGCAAGGGTGGCACTGCCGGCGGTGCCGCGATAGTGGCGACGCTGGTCGCGCAGCGCATGCAGATTGGCGAGCCGCTTGACGTTGCGCTTGCGGCGGCCGGAGACGCCGTGGCGCAGCCAGTGCTCCTCGTCGACGATCTTGCGGTCGAGCTTGTGCTGGTCGCGCTCTTCCTCCGCCAGCACCTCGTCGCGCCAGCTCTCGAAGGCGGCAAAGCCGCGATCGATCTGCTTGATCCTGCCGCGGTCCAGCCAGGCCGTCGAACGCGAAAGATTGGTGAGGAAGCGGCGGTCATGGCTGATGATCACAAGCGCACTGCGCCGGGAGTCGAGCTCCTGTTCCAGCCATTCGATGGTGGCGAGATCGAGATGGTTGGTCGGCTCGTCCAGTAGCAGGATGTCGGGCGAGGGGGCCAGAACGTAGGCCAGGGCCGCGCGCCGGGCCTCGCCGCCGGAGAGGTTGTGCGGGTTCTCCTCGCCGGTGAGGCCGAGCTGCTGCAGCAGATAGCGTGCCTGATGCTGGTCGTCGCCGGGTGCGAGCCCGGATTCGACATAGGCAAGCGTGGTCTTGTGGTCGCCGAAATCCGGCTCCTGCGGCAGATAGCGAACGGTCGCGCCCGGCTGCACGAAGCGCGTGCCGCCGTCGGGCTCGACGAGGCCGGCCGCGATCTTCAGCAGCGTCGATTTGCCGGAGCCGTTACGACCGATCAGGCAGACGCGCTCGGACGGCGCGACGTTGAGCTCGACACCTGACAACAGAGGCGTGCCGCCGAAGGTCAGCGTGATGTCTTTGAGTTGGATCAGCGGGGGCGCCATCGTCAGCCTTGGTTCGTTGCGGCCTGATCGGCGCGGCGGCGCTGGATCCGGCGCAGAGTCTGGTCGAGCGCGGAGAGGAAGGCGGAACGGTCGCGCGGGGCAAACGAGCGCGGGCCGCCGGTGACCTCGCCGGCCGAGCGCAGATCCGTCATCAGATTGCGCACCGCCAGCGTCATGCCGATCGACTCTTCCGTAAACGGCTTGCCGTTCGGGGCGATCACCTCGGCGCCCGCTTTCACGCAGCGGCTGGCGAGCGGAATGTCTGACGTGACGACGACGTCGCCGGGCCTCGCCCGTTCCGCGATCCAGTCGTCGGCCGCGTCCATGCCGCTGCCTGCGGCGATGCGCTCGATCAGCGGGTCCTGCGGCACACGGATGAAGTTGCCGGCGACCACGCTCACGGGCACGTTGTGCCGGAGCGCGACGCGATAGATC
The DNA here is from genome assembly GCF_014529705.1 of Bradyrhizobium campsiandrae. GTDB lineage: Bacteria > Pseudomonadota > Alphaproteobacteria > Rhizobiales > Xanthobacteraceae > Bradyrhizobium > Bradyrhizobium campsiandrae. The sequence goes on along the minus strand of NZ_JAANIH010000068.1, from coordinate 30,150 downwards.
TCGTCCTTCACCGGGCAGGCGTCGGCGTCAACATAGATGCGGGTGGGCGTGTCGGTCATTCGCCGCGTGGTACCCCATTCGGGCCGCAAAGGCGAGGGGATTGACCGCTGTTCCCGGGGGCCTACGATTGGCCGGAAACAACAAGAATATGGAGAAGCCAAGCCATGCCGACCCGGCTCGAAACCTGGCGCGTCGAGGCCTACAACACCGCCAAGCAATCCGAAAACAAGATGCATGACGACACCGTGGCGCGCCGCTTCGGCTTTTCCGGCGGGTTGGTGCCCGGCGTCGATGTTTTTGCCTATATGATGCACGTGCCGATCGCGCGCTGGGGCCGCGATTTCCTGACCCGCGGGCTGGTCGAGGCCCGCTTCATCAAGCCGGTTTATGACGGCGAGACCGCCGACGTCGATGCCACCGAGCACAACGGGCTGCTGACGATCGAGGTCTTCAGCCGCACCACACTGTGCGCCACGGGCACGGCTTCGCTGCCGGCGGCGGCGCCCGCGGTGTCCCTGGGTGACTATGTTGCGGTCGCCGCGGTGGCCGAGCGCAAGCCGGTCAGCCCTGACATCTTCGCGACAGGCAAATGGCTCGGCACGACGCCGCGCCGCTGGGCCGGGCAGGCGGCGTCGGACTATCTCGCTGATATCAGGGAGACCGATCCGATTTTTGCGCGCGAGGGGCTCGGCCATCCCGGCCTGATCCAGCGCGTGATGAACCGCGTGCTGGTCGACAACACCATTCTGGGCCCGTGGATCCACGTCGGCAGCCGCATGCAGCTGTTGTCGGCTGCGCGCGCCGGCGACGAGATCGTTGCACGCGCCAAGGTCACCGCGAATTACGAGAAGAAAGGCCACCGCTTCGTCGAGCTCGACGCGCTCGTCGTCGCCAACGGCACGACGCCGCTGGCGCATTGCCAGCACATTGCGATCTACCAGCCGCGCGAGCAGGCGGCGGCGTAGTCTTCGCCTCACCCCGCTTGCGGGGAGAGGCCGACGCGCGGCACGCGCGGCGGGTGAGGGGGACTCTCCGCGAGTCGTCTGTCACTATCCCCGCGGAAGCTCCCCCTCACCCGGCGCTACGCGGCGACCTCTCCCCGCAAGCGGGGCGAGGTAAACAACTCTTACGCCGCCTTCCTCTTCGCGTCCTGGATCGCCCGCCACACCCGCTCCGGCGTCAACGGCATGTCGATATGCTTGATGCCGTAGTCGGAGAGCGCATCGACCACCGCGTTCACCACGGTCGACAGGCTACCGGCGCAGCCGGCTTCGCCGCAGCCCTTGCTGCCGAGCGGGTTGGTGGTGGCCGGCACCGGATGGTCGCCGACCGTCATGTTCGGCACGTCGCCCGCGCGCGGCAGGGCGTAGTCCATCAGCGAGCCCGTAATCGGCTGGCCGCTTTCGTCGTAGCGGACATGCTCCATCAGGGCCTGGCCGATGCCCTGGACCACGCCGCCGTGGAGCTGGCCGGCGACCAGCATCGGGTTGATCACGGTGCCGAAGTCGTTCACCGCGCTGTAGCGCACGATCTCCACTACGCCGGTCTCGGGATCGATCTCGACCTCGGCGACGTGGCAGCCGTTCGGGAAGGCCGAGGGCACCGGCTCGCTGGTATGGTCGACGTCGAGACTATCGGGCACGCCGTCCGGCACCTTGCCGTCATGCAAGCGCTTGGCGAGCTCCATGATGTCGATGCTGCGGTCGGTGCCAGCGATGGTGAAGCTGCCGCCTTCGAACTCGATGTCGGCCTCGGACGCTTCCAGCATGTGCGCTGCGGCGCGCTTGCCCTTCTCGATGACGAGCTTGGAAGCCTCGACGATCGCCATGCCGCTCGCGGTGATCGAGCGCGAGCCGCCGGTGCCGTTACCGGCGTGGACGATGTCGCTGTCGCCCTGCACCAGCTTGATGCTTTCAAAGGGGACGCCTAACTGCGCGCTCAGCACCTGCGCGAACGGCGTGGCGTGGCCCTGGCCATAATCGAGCGTGCCGGTGATCAGCTGGATGCTGCCGTCGGGGTCGAACACGATCTTGCCGAGCTCGGGGCTTGGCGGTGCGGTGACCTCGAGGTAGGAGCCGACAGCGATGCCACGCAGCTTGCCGGCCTTCTTGCTCTCCTTCTTGCGCTTGGCAAAATTCTCGTGGTCGGAGATTTCCAGCGCCTTGTTGAAGACGGCCTGGAAGTCGCCGCTGTCATAGGTGACGCCTGATGACGCCGGGAACGGCATCTGGTTCGGCTTAATGAAGTTGCGCTTGCGCAAGGTGAGCCGGTTGATGCCCATTTCGTCGGCGGCGCGGTCGATCAGCCGCTCCATGTAGTAGTTGGCCTCGGGCCGGCCGGCGCCGCGATAGGCGCCCATCAGCGTGGTGTTGGTCAGCACCGTCTTGATGTCGACCGCCATCAGCGGCGTGCGGTAGACGCTGGAAAAGTTCTTGCCGGTATTGAGCGAAAGCGGGCTCGGCGCAACGCCGGTGATATAGGCGCCGAGATTGCCGTAACCGGAAAGCTTCGCGGCGAGGAAATGCCCCTCGGCGTCGAGCGCGAGCTCGGCATGGATTTTCTGCGCGCGGCCATGGCTGTCGGACAGGAAGCTGGTGGAGCGCTCGTCGAGCCACTTCACCGGGCGCCCGAGCGCCTTCGCCGCGTACAGGATGCACATGTATTCGGGATAGTTGACGTTCTTCATGCCGAAGGAGCCGCCGACATTGGCGGTGAGGATCCGCACCTTCTCGTTCGGCACCTTCAGGTTCTTGGCGAGGTTGGCGCGGTTGCCCGCCACGCCCTGCGTCGGCATCTGGATGGTGTAGCGCTCGGTGGCCTTGTCGTAGGAGGCAAGGCCCACGCGCGGCTCCATCGAGACCACGGCGACGCGGGTGTTCTCGATGTCGATCCTGGTGACATGAGCGGCGCTGGCAAACGCCGCATTCACCTTCTCTGTGTCGCCATAGTGGTAGTCGAGTGCGACATTGTTCGGGATGTGGTCGTAGAGCTGCGGCGCGCCGGGTTTGGCGGCGTCCTCGGGATCGGTCACGGCCGGCAGCGGCTCGATTTCGAGCTCGACCGCCTCGGCCGCATCGCGCGCCTGCGCCAGCGTCTCCGCCACGACGAAGGCGACGGGGTCGCCGACGAAGCGCACCTTGTCGGTCGCCAGCGGCTGGCGATTGGTCTGGTGCAGGGGCGTGCCGTCGCGGCTCTTCAGCGGCAAGCCGCAAGTGAAGGGGCCGTAGCCGGCGGCGTCGAGGTCCTTGCCGGTCCACACCCCCAGCACGCCGGGCATTGCCTTGGCGGCGTCGATACCGACGCCGCGGATCACGCCATGGGCATGGGTCGAGCGGACGATGACGGCATAGGCCTGGCCGGGCAGGTTGAAGTCGTCGGTGTAGCGGCCCTTGCCGCGCACCAGGGTATCGTCCTCCTTGCGGCGGACCGGCTGTCCAACGCCGTATTTTTGCAGTGCAATAGCGTTTTCGAGCGTCGAGGATTTCGTGTGTTCTTGCATGGAATTGACCTGAAAAGCCGGCAATTGCGCGTTTGGCGGGCGCCTGGAGGACCGGACCCCACAAAAATAGCCCACCGACCCACCCACGACAACGCACGAATGGGCATGGTCCTATGTGATGCGATGTTGCGCAGGACTGCGGCGCTGCTAATGTTTCAGGCGAAAAATCCATTCCAGACCGGCCTGACCGGCCGCGGAAAGACAGTTTGTATGAATGACCACACGCGGCTCCGCGACGGCCATGTAAGCCAACATGGGCCGCACGGTGAGCTGGAGGGGTCGATGGCGGCGGTGGCGTTGGCCACCGAGCCTGCCGTCCCCGTGCAGGCGCCGGGAACCGGCGTCTATGCGGCGCTCGACCTCGGCACCAACAATTGCAGGCTCCTGATCGCCTGTCCGACCCACGATGGCTTTCGTGTGGTCGATTCCTTCTCGCGCATCATCCGGCTCGGCGAGGGCGTCTCGGCGACCGGGTGCATCAGCGAGGCCGCAATCGACCGCGCCATCGCCGCGCTCAGCATCTGCCGGGACAAGATCAACCTGCGCAAGGCCAAGCGGCTGCGGCTGATCGCGACCGAGGCCTGCCGCGCGGCCGCGAATGCGGAAGGTTTCCGCAGCCGCGTGGCGGCCGAGACCGGCATCGAGCTCGAGGTGATCGACCGCGAGACCGAAGCCTCGCTCGCCATGCTCGGCTGCTCGCCCCTGGTTGATCCGAAGGGTCGCGGCGCCATCCTGTTCGACATCGGCGGCGGCTCGACCGAGTTGGTGCGGATCGAGCGCGATCCCGTCAATCCGGAACCGCGGATCAAGGCCTGGATGTCGATCCCGCACGGCGTGGTCACGCTTGCCGAGCAGTTCGGCGGCCGGGACGTGACGCCGGAAATCTATGCCGCGATGGAGCAGGAGGTCGCGGGCCACGTTGCCCCGTTCGCCGCCGAGCACGGGTGCGATCTCACCGACATGCATCTGCTCGGCACGTCGGGCACGGTGACCACGCTCGCCGGCATCCATCTCAATCTCGCCCGCTACGATCGCCGCCGCATCGACAGCATCTGGATGAACGATGCCGACGTCACCGCGACCATCAACAAGCTGCTCGGCATGAGCTACGAGGAGCGGGCCAACAACAGCTGCATCAGCGTCGAGCGCGCCGATCTCGTGCTGGCCGGCTGCGCCATCCTCGATGCCATCCGCCGCGCGTTTCCGCTGCCGCGCCTACGGGTCGCCGACCGGGGCCTGCGCGAAGGCATGCTGGTCGAGATGATGCGCGAGGACGGCGCGATCAGGAGCTGGTGAGATGGCCAAGGACACCACCGGCCGCTTGCACGTCCAGGTCAAGACCGGCGGCAAGCGCAAATTGTCGTCGAAGCTATGGCTGGAGCGGCAGCTCAACGATCCCTATGTCGCCAAGGCCAAGGCCGCGGGCTATCGCTCGCGTGCGGCGTTCAAGCTCCTGGAGATCGACGACAAATTTCGGCTCTTGAAGCCCGGCATGGCCGTGGTCGATCTCGGCGCCGCACCCGGCGGCTGGAGCCAGATCGCCGCCAAGCGCGTCGGCTCCACGGAAGGCAAGGGCAAGGTCGTCGCGATCGATCTGTTGGAAATGCCCGAGATTCCCGGCGTCGATTTCGCCCAGCTCGACTTCATGGACAATGACGCGCCGGACAAGCTCACCGCGATGCTCGGAGGCAAGGCCGATGTCGTGATGTCCGACATGGCCGCCAACACCACGGGCCATCGCAAGACCGACCAGCTCCGCATCGTCGGCCTGGTCGAGACGGCCGCGGCCTTTGCCTGTGACGTGCTGAAACCTGGCGGCACGTTCCTGGCGAAGACATTCCAGAGCGGCGCCGACGCCGATCTGCTCGCCCAGCTCAAGCGCGATTTTGCAACGGTGCGGCATGTGAAGCCGGCCGCGAGCCGGCAGGATTCGTCCGAGCGCTACGTGCTGGCAACGGGATTTCGCGGGACAAAAGGCGAGACGTAGCCGCCTTGGCTCGTCCGGCGCTCCGGCGCAAGGCGCTTGAGATCATCCGGCCGAGATGTCGGTATCGGCAACGCTAATCGCACAATTCCGATATCGCAGATTGTCCGGTCGTTGTCTGGCCCGCGAAGGCGCGCGCTGTGATCGTCAAGCCGACGATGTGAACGATCAGAAACGCGGCGGCTACGGCCAGGAGCCAACCTGTTTCGTCCCGGGCTTTGGGCCGAGCGGTCAATCTTGTGCGGGCCGGCTTGCCTGCAGCGATCATCTTGGTCTCCGGAATCCGTGTTGAAGCCTTGTGAAGGTGTTACTGCGACTGATGTCGAGCAATGCTGGTGCCGCCTCAGAATCCGAATTTGACTTGTGCCCGCCCGCGCTCGCTCCTCGCCTGGTTTGCGATCAACTCGTCAAACCGCGCGCTGAGGCTGAGCGACTTGTTCACCTGCAGTTCCAGGCCAAGACCGATCAGGGCCTGATCGCGCTTCTCTGCCAGGCCGAATAGGCTGTAGGGCGTCGCGGGGTCGAGACTGTAGGCGACGAACTGCGTATAGCCGCCGTTGAAGCTGTGGCGATAGGCGAGCTCGACGCTCGACTTGAGTGTGCCGGCCGCGGTGTCCGTTGAATGGCTGAACTTCGTTCCGAGCATGCTCGCGAGATCGACAGCCGAGGCCTGATTGAAGGTCAGGTTGTAGATGCCCGCGCCGGTCTCGGCGTAGCCGTCGAGCCGGATCCATTGCAGGTCGAACCGCGCATAGGGCGTGATCTTCCAGCGGTCGAGCTTGATCTCGTGGTTTACCGCCAGCGAGCCGAAGAGGTCGCCGGCCCCTCGCTCGCCGGAGCCGAACGCCAGCGCCGTGCCGTCATAACGATAGTTTGCGAGCCGGCCGCCTGCATAGCCGACGACGCCGTCGATGAACCAGAGCGGCGCCACGCGATAGCTGGCATAGGCCTGCGTCGACCAGACACTGGCATCGATGCGCGAGCCGTTGCTGCCGATCGTCGCATGATCGATGCCGAACCCGATGGCGACCCCAGCCTTCAGGTTTCGGGTCAGGTGGGTATCGACGCCGGCGGTCATGCCGGTCGACGACACGTTGTACTTGGCGTCGGCATAAGTCGTGTCCCGGCCGAATTGCAGCGAGCCTGCGGTCCAATAGCGGAGCGATGAATCGGATCCGAACGCCTCCGGCGCCGCCTGTGCATCTCTCGGTTTTGCCGCGGGCAGCGCTGCATCGGATGAGGCGCCCGCATTCGCGCTGGCGTCCGCTGGCAGGCCATAATGTCTCTGCGGCGCCGGTATCTGCGCGAAAGCGGCCCTGTTGCTGACCAGGGGCACGTCATCATTGTGCAGCTCGGTCAGCCGGTCCTGCACGTTGTCGATCTGTTGCTGACCCATCACCTGCACGGTGTGGACCTGGAAGTCGACCATGGCCTTGACGGTCGGATCCGTGGTCGGATCCGGCATGGCCGCGTAGCGATAGATCGCCGTGCCGGTGCCCGTGCCGAGTGGCGTCGTCACCGTCACGTCGACCGCGCCCGCCGCATGCGGTGGCGTGATGACCGAGATCTGCGTCGCGCTCAACACGGTGAAACCGAGCACGTTCACGCCGCCGAACTTGACCGAGGTCGCGCCAGTGAGGTTCTGGCCGGTGACGATCGTCGTCTGCTGTCCGGCGACCGGGCCCGACGCCGGATTGGCGCTGGTGACCACGGGGCCGGGAATGACCGCGGCCGTGCAGACCACGGTGACGTCGATCTGCGACGGCATGCCTTCGCTGAGGGAGTGCCAGTTCAAGGTCTGCGTGCCCGTCGTCGCTACGGTGATCCGCAGCGTGCCCGACACCCTGCTGGAGCCATCGGCATAGTGGCCGCCGACACCGAGCTCGATGCCATAGAAGAACGTGGTGTCGACGATGAAGGTGTAATTCAATGTGATGACGTCGCCGGCGGTCAGCGACAACGTGCTGGACTGGTTGTCAGCTCCGCCCACGTTGAAGGCGCCGCCGTTGATGTCAGCACAGGTGGTTGCCGCGAGCGCCGATCCGATACCGGCCGTCTGGGCCAGTGCAAGCAGCACGAGGACGCGGAATACGGCCAGGGTGACCCGATTGAAGTTCGCGAGACGTGTGCGCATGTCGTGATGAAGGAAAGCCATACTCAACTGGTCGTGACGCGGGGGCCGCGCGTGATGCGACGCCGGACGTGTCTGGGATCAACTGAAAGGGGCTGGTAGGCGAAAGGGACGGAAACCACCATCAACGGCGGTTGATTGCAGGCGCGCCGCGAGGTGTCAGCCGGAATTGGCTCTGGACGAAGGCGAACCGCTCCTGCAAATGATGTGCGTGGTTGGCAGGCGAGAGGAATTGGCCGGTATGCCGGCGGTAGAATTCGACCTTCGCGGGCTCGTTGGGCCGAGCGGCGAATTTCGTGATGGCAGGATGGAGGAGGCGTTTTCGGCGAGCGTCTGGCAGTCGGCGCGCGCGATGGCGTTGTTGTGCATGCTCGCCGAGACGGTCGCGAGCCTGTCCTTCGTGCCGCTGGATTTCATGACAATGGCAGGCCCGCGGCTGGCATTCTTCAGCGAGATCCGGCTCCTGATCGCGCTGTCGGCGGTTGCCGCGGTGGTCGCGGTGCTGCGGACGACCCGCTACGCCCGCATCGTCGCGATCACGTATCTGCATCAGTTCGTTTTCTTCACGCTCAATGCGCTCGTCTTCAACCATCCGAGCCTGATCCGCCACGGTGGGTTGTTGCTGCCGCTGATCGCGATCGCGCTCAACCTGTGCATCCCCGGGCGATTTCGCTGGGTCGCGTTGATGAGCGCCTATGCACCCATCGTCAGCCTGTTGTTCTGGGCGGTCCTCAGGCCGGATCCGGAGAGTTCGCTCGATCTGACGATCATCGGGCTGGTGGTGCTGGTCGGCTATGTCGTCGGCGCGGTGGCGCGCACCCAGTTCAATCGGCTGCGGCGCGAGGAATATCTGCGCATCGCGCGCGAGCAGCAGATCAATCTCGACCTGCGCGAAGCCAAGGACGCGGCGGAAGCGGCTGCAAGCGTCAAGGCTGACTTCCTGGCGGTGATGAGCCACGAGATCCGCACGCCCATGAACGGAATCCTCGGCATGGCGCAACTGGCGCTCGACGAGCCGCTGCCGCCATCGCAGCGCAAGCGCATCTCGATCATCAAATCGTCGGCGGAGGGGTTGCTCAACATCCTCGACGACATCCTGGACATCTCGAAGCTCGAGCGCCGGGCCGAAGTCTATGAGCGCGCACCGTTCGATCTCAGGCAGAGCCTTCGCGAGATCGTCAACCTGATGACGCCGCGCGCCCAGGAGAAGAGGTTGAGCCTCCGGCTGGTGCTCGCGCCGCTCGTGCCGCAATGGGTGCTCGGCGATCAGTCGCGGGTGCGACAGATCCTGTTCAATCTGATCGGCAATGCTCTCAAATTCACCAGCGCGGGCAGCGTCACCATCGAGGTCACGGCAACCGAAGCGCAGCATCAGGCGCGGATCGATTTTTGTGTGTCGGACACCGGCATCGGGATCACGCCTGAGCAGCGGGCGCATCTGTTCCAGGCATTCGAGCAGGCGGATGCCACGATCCGGCGGCGCTTCGGCGGCACGGGTCTCGGACTTGCCATCTGTAAGCGGCTCGTCGACGGCATGAACGGGGAGATTGACGTCGAGAGCGCGCCGGGACAGGGCAGCCGCTTTCGGTTTTGGCTGCCGCTTCCTGCGGTGGATGAGCCGGACGAGTTTGATGCGACCGAGAGGGCTGCCCCTGTACGGCCGCTCAACCTGCTGCTGGTCGAGGATCTTCCCATCAACGCCATGGTGGCCCGCGGAATCCTTGAAAAGGCCGGTCACCGGATTGCACTCGTCACATCAGGCGAGCAGGCGCTCGAATTGGTGCGGAGCGCGCGGTTTGATGCCGTCCTGATGGATATGCAGATGCCCGACGTGGACGGGCTGGAGGCGACACGTCGAATCCGTGCGTTGCCGCCCCCACACGGCCAGGTACCGATCGTCGCCTTGACCGCCAATGTCATGTCGGAGGATGTTGCCGCGTGCCTTGCCGCGGGCATGGACGGACATCTGGCGAAACCGATCGACGTCGCAGCATTGTACGCTGCGATCGAGGGCGCGCTGCGATCGCGGCACTGGCCGGCGTCCGGCCCGAGCGTATCTCTGAAGGCCGGCGGCGACGTTCTCGTCGTGGGGGATCCGGGCAAGGTCACGCACGGTCCGCTCCAGCACCTGGGATTTCGTGTTTTTCCCGCTCAATCCTTCGAGGCTGCCGGCACCATGGTGGCGGCACGGGAATTCGCTGCGATCGTCGCAGTCAGCCCGCCATCGGGCTTTGTGCAGGCGCTGCGCCGGCGCGCCGAAGCAGGGGGCATGGGGATGTTCATCGTGGCCGTGCCCGGCGACGGCGAGGATGGGCGCGTGCTGGAGGAGGGGGCCGATCTCCTGCTGGCCTCGACGCTCGCGCCTGACGAAGTCGCCTGGAAGATCGAAGCGTTCCTTGCTCCGCAGCAGACTCACGGATCGTTCACGCTCGAAGAGGTGTTCGAGCGTGACCGCATCGACGAATTACAGGGATTGTTCGCGGCGAGCCTGAGGGGATTGGACCGCGAGCTGGCGCGGGGCGACCTGGCACCGAGGGACCTGGCCGGCGTTGCTCATCGTATCAAGGGAAGCGCGGCCAATTTGCGCATGCCCGAACTTGCCGCTCGCGCGGACGATGCGCTGACGGCGGCGAAGGCCGCAGGGGCGAGCCGCAACGAACGGGATGAGGCGGTCAGGGCGCTCCGGCGGCAAATCAGGCCGGTCTTGCGGGAGCTGGAAGTCGCCGGGCAGAGCAGGCCAAAGCATGATCCGGAAAAGTGCGAAGCGGTTTTCCCTCGCGACAAACGCGGAACGCGTTTGCGCGGAGATCATGCTCAAACAACAACCTGAAGCGCGATGACGATCCATCTTGATCTCATCGCGCTTTAGTGCCCGCAGCCATCAACAGCGTGTTCGAAGGGGCCGATGTCGACGATCGTACTCGTGGTTGAAGATGCGCCGGAGATCCGGCTGATGCTGACGTCGTTCCTCCAGGAGGAGGGCATGGTCGTGCACGGCATGGCGACCGGGGGCGAACTGCGTGCCGGGCTGGCCGCCCTCAGACCGGACATCGTTCTGCTCGACGTCAACCTGCCCGATGCCGACGGCATCGCGCTGGCGCGCGAATTGCGGCTCGGCGAGCAGTGCGGTCTGATCTTCGTCACCAGCCGCGACTCCGATGACGACGTGCTGTCGGGGCTCGAGGCGGGGGGCGACGACTACGTCTCCAAGCCGATCAACCTGCGCACGCTGCTCGCTCGCATCCGCAGCGTAATGCGGCGGACCAAGGAGTCCATCATCACCTTCGATGGCTGGATTCTCGATCCGGTCCGTCGCGAGCTGTTTCGGCCCGACGGCAGCATGGTCAAATTGACCTCCGGGGAGTTCAACATCCTGGTCGCGCTGGCGTCCCACATGACACAGCCTCTGAGCCGCGACTTTCTGCTCGATGTGATCTCCAATCGCGATCCCCGCGAGATCAGCGAGCACACGGTCGACAATCTGATCGTGCGGCTGCGCCGCAAGATGCAGCACGACGGAACGGCCGCACCGATCGCGACCGTCAGGGGCGTCGGCTATGCGCTGGTGCCGCTGCAGCAATAGGCGCCCTCGTCGAGCAAGCCACCGAAATCGATGCGCGTTTAGACTGCGGCTGGATCAGGTCGGGATCGCCCGCATCGCCGCCCGCTCCAGGCGGAGAATAAACGAAGCAGGTCTCAATGCTCTCCTGCGGCCAAGCGATCGCCGCGGCTTCGGGGCGTAGCATGTCTGATAGCTGCATCGGTGTCGAGACTATGCATCACATAATCATAACATAATGGTATTATCAGTTAACATTGCAATCTCTGGACGTCCCGCAGAGAAGCGATGGTGAATGACATGCGCTATCTGAATTCCTCTGTCGATCAAGGCGAAGCAAGCGGGACATGGCGTCGAACACGGCTGCTCGCGTTGTTGATGATCGTCGCGCTGGGCGCCAGCACAGTGCCGGCAGCCGCGGACGCGACGATTTCGATCGATGCGACATCGACATTTCCACAAAATGGCGGGGATGTTCTGCCGACGTTGAAGAATATCTTCCAGGACGGCAACGCCCCGGGGGCTGTGAGCGGTGGCCCCGATACGCTGGCCGATCAGATGCTGCCGATGCTGTCGGGTATCGGGGTCAAGCGGGCCCGCCTGCTGCTCGTCGACGAATATTGCGATATCGACGTTCAGGGACATTTCGGCACCAATTCCGGTGGCACTTTTACCGCAGGCGATTGCTTCCCGCTGGCTTGGCAGATCGAATGGCTGATCAAGGCCAATCTTTCTCCTCACATGGCAGTCGCCTCGCACATGCCGACAAGCTTCGTGCAGTACGGTCCGGCCGAGACGTGGGGTGATCGGCGGCTGAATCCGAGCGACCCGAACGGCCAGAAGATCATCGATCACTACAAGGATTACGCCAAGGCGCTCGTACGGTACATCGCCACCAAGGCGTTCACCGCCGGCGCGCAAACGGCGATTTTCGAGGTCAGCAACGAAATGGACATTGCTGCCGATTATCCGACATGCAACCGTTCGAACCAAGCCGCGCCCGTTTGCACCCTCGCGCCCCTAGGTCCGTGGGGCCGCTGGCTGTGGTGGATCGACCCGAATGGCTATGACATCGGTGGATTTTCGCAGGCGTACGCGATTGCCGACGAAGACAATCGGCAATTGGGCTTTCCCTACAATGGCGACGTGCGCCGTCTGGGCCGTGGTCTGCTTCCGGTGCAGAAGATTTTCGCCGAGGCGGTCACCTCGATGAACGCCGAGTTCGCGCAGAACAGCCTCTACAGCGGCAAGACCATCGAGATGGCTGGCCCTGCCTTAGCGGGCTGGAATTTGATCGTGCGGCCACAGGGGACGGGGGCTTCGCTGGAGGAGCAATTCCTCGAGCAGACCTTCAATCCCTACGCGGCGCCCTACGGCGGCAAGTTCAATGCGCCTCTCAATCGCTTTTCATTTCATTATTATGGTTCGGTTGAGGCGCTTCGTACAACTACGGCCGATCACGCTTGCGATGCCGACGTCACTGAGCCGTTCAACCTGTTCCGGCAGATGACCGGTGCCTACAGGACCAAGCTTGGCGCGCTCAGGACAGCCAATCCCGGAATGGGCGAAGTGCCGCTGTTCCTTTCGGAATGGGGGGCCTCCAGCTGCACGACCGGCGACGTCAATACGTCGCACAAGTCGGCGGCCTGGGTTGCGGCGTTCCTGCCGGAGGCGCTAGCCCAGGGCGTGACGATGGGATCGTTCCTGACCATCGAAGACCGGCTCGTCTATGGCGGACCGGCCGCTTCCTCTATCACGAACGGGGCCAGTCTGCTGCATACCCACGGCGCGGCGGAATCTTACAACTTCCTGCCAAAGCCGCCGATGAACGTGTTCAGGATGTACAACCTGATGACGGGCCTGCGCAATCAGGTTGCCGTCACGCCGGGCAGCTCGGGGTCGCATCTTGGCGCGTTCGTCACCAGTGACCAGAACTCGACCAGTGCCATGGTCTACAATTTCGACCCGCATCTGGTGTTCAACAACGACGCCAACACCCGGACCGACACACCGGAGAATGTCTCCATTCTGATATCCAACATATTCCAGAACAACAACTATTATGGATCGGTGAGGGTCGAACGCTATCAAATCGACGCGACCAGGAGCAACCTCGCATATTATCTCCAGCATGCATCCGATCCGACTCCGCCGGACCCCAGCCTGCAAAAGATCGAAGACTATACGGGGTATGTGGACATCGGCGAGCTGCGCCTGGAGACTCCCTTGGACAAGCCGCTGGGATTGGGTGTCACGCTCTACCGCATTACACCAAGATAGACGCTCGTCGCGCGACTGGAGACTGGGCGAGCGAGGCGCATCCAGCCATAGCTTGCTTGTCTCTTCCTTCGCATCTGACCTGCGCTGGCTCACCCCAGCCGCTGATCCCGCATGTCCTGCGTATCTTCGGTCGCGGCCTTGACGGCGGCGTTGGCGGCGCTTTTCGCCGCGCCCTTGCGGCTTGCGACCTCGATTGCCTTGCGGCCGGAGATCTCGTGGCCGGCGTCCGCAGGCATCTGCCAGAAGAACCAGCTCGAAGCCGCCGAGGTCAGCGCCACCACGACGAAGGCGGGCGCGAACACGGTGGCGTTGAGCTCGCTGACATGGCTGAACCACATGGTCGTCTCGACGCAAGCCGCGCCGACGGCGACGCCGGCGGAGACCGCGAGCTGCTGATTGACGCTGACGAGCGTGGTGGCGCGGCTCATCTGCGGGCTCTCGACATCGGCATAGGCCACCGTGTTGATCGCGGTGAACTCAAGCGAGCGGAAGAAGCCGCCGACCACCAGGATCACCATGATGATCAAGAGCGGCGTCGTCACAGTGAACAGCGCGCAGACGCCGAGGAAGAAGGCGCTGACGATCGCGTTCACCGTCATCAGATTGCGGAAGCCGAAGGCGCGGATCAGGCGCGCGGCCAGCGTCTTCATGCCCATCGCCCCCAATGAGGATGCAAAGGTGACGAGACCGGAATGGAACGGCGACAATCCGAAGCCGATCTGCATCAGAAGCGGCAGCAGGAAGGGCAGGGCGCCGATGCCGAGCCGGAACAGGAAGCCGCCGATGATGGCCGCGCGCAACGTCGGCAGCCTGAGCAGAGAGAAATCCAGCACCGGCGATCCCGTCCGCCGGGCGTGAATGACATAAAGCGTCATCGAGATCGCGCCGCCCGCAACCAGGGCCGCCACCGTGCTCCAGGGCAACAAATTGAGCCCGGCGACCGAAAGTCCAAAGGCGATGCCGGCAAGCCCGATTCCGGCGAGCATCATGCCGTAGAGATCGAACTTCTCCTGCGTCTCGCTCTTGATCGGATCGATGAAGCGCAGCGCCATGAAGATGCCGAGCAGGCCGATCGGAATGTTGATCAGGAAGATCCAGTGCCACGAGGCGTAGGTGGTGATGAAGCCGCCGAGCGGCGGGCCGATGACGGGGCCGATCAGGGCCGGGACCGTCACCCAGGCCATGGCGTTGACCAGCGCGCTCTTGTCGACCGAGCGGAGCAGCACGAGGCGCCCGACCGGCGTCATCATCGCGCCGCCCATGCCTTGCAGTACGCGCGCGAACACGAAGTCGGTGACTGAGCCGGACAGCGCGCAACCGACCGAGCCGATCATGAACACGCCGACGGCGATCGCGAACACCATGCGCGCGCCGAACCTGTCGGCGGTCCAGCCGCTTGCCGGGATGAACACCGCAAGCGACAACAAATAGGAGGTGATCGCGAGCTTCAGCGTCAACGGGCTGGTGCCGATGTCGGCGGCGATCGCCGGCAGCGACGTGGCGATCACGGTTGAGTCCATGTTCTCCATGAAGAGAGCCGTGGCCACGATCAGCGGAATGATGCGTTGCTTGTCGACCATGTCGGATTGGTAATGGAGTTCGGCGGGAAGGGCGAGGATTGCGGCTTATCACCGCCATCGGCGCCGGACCATTGCGGATCGACGCATAGCACCTAAATCCCGCGTAACAACGGTGTGACCCTCTCGTCGGGGTTGCGCTCGCGGCAGGCGCCGCGCCCGGGAATGACGGCGGCGAGGGGCAATCCCCGCTGAATTTGCGTAAAAAGCCTGTGCATGGCTGGCCAGCGGTCCGATTTGCTTTGATTCGTCACGCGGACATGCTATCGACCCGCGTCAACCCCACCGATGGGCTCCGATTCTCAAGGCGATGCCGCAAGGTACGCCGAGGGCGGCGCTCATCCATATTTATTTGCGGCAGGGCCGCAGGAAGGAGTTGGCAGATGGCCACGGTGCAACTTCAGGGCATCCGCGAAGCCTTTACGTTCGACGACGTGCTGCTCAAGCCGGGCCTGTCCGACGTCATGCCGGGCGAGGTCGACATCCGCTCCCGCGTCACCCGCGCCATTCCGCTCAACATCCCGATCATGGCCTCGGCCATGGACACCGTCACCGAGGCCCGCATGGCGATTGCCATGGCGCAGGCCGGCGGCCTCGGCGTCATCCACCGCAATTTCGATCCCGAAGGGCAGGCCGCCCAGGTCCGGCAGGTCAAGCGCTACGAGTCGGGCATGGTGGTGAACCCGCTCACCATCAGCCCCGAAGCCACGCTCGACGACGCGCTGAAGCTGATGAGCGATCACGGCATCTCCGGCATTCCGGTCGTCACCGGGGCAAGCAAGGCGACGCCCGGCAAGCTGGTCGGCATCCTCACCAACCGCGACGTGCGTTTTGCCACCGACCGGCGGCAAAAAGTCTCCGAGCTGATGACGCACGAGAACCTCGTCACCGTGCGCGAGAATGTCAGCCAGGACGAAGCCAAGCGGATGCTGCACCATCACCGCATCGAGAAGCTTCTGGTCGTCGACGATCAATACCGCTGCGTCGGCCTGATCACCGTCAAGGACATCGAAAAGGCCGTCGCCCATCCGCTCGCCTGCAAGGACGCGCAGGGGCGCCTTCGCGTCGCCGCCGCGACTACCGTCGGCGACACCGGCTTCGAGCGCACCGAGCGGCTGATCGATGCCGGCGTCGACCTCGTCGTGGTCGACACCGCGCACGGCCATTCCCGGCACGTGCTGCATGCGGTCAACCGCATCAAGCGCCTCTCCAACTCCGTGCAGGTCGTCGCCGGCAACGTCGCGACTTCGGACGGCGCGCAGGCGCTGATCGATGCGGGCGCTGATAGCATCAAGGTCGGCATCGGCCCGGGCTCGATCTGCACCACGCGCATCGTCGCCGGCGTCGGCGTGCCCCAGCTCACCGCGATCATGGATGCGGTCGAGGCCGCCAAGAAGTCCGACATCCCCGTCATCGCCGACGGCGGCATCAAGTTCTCCGGCGATCTCGCCAAGGCGCTCGCCGCCGGCGCCGACATCGCCATGGTCGGCTCGCTGCTCGCCGGCACCGACGAGACGCCGGGCGAAGTGTTCCTGTGGCAGGGCCGTTCCTACAAGGCCTATCGCGGCATGGGTTCGGTCGGCGCGATGGCGCGGGGATCTGCCGATCGCTACTTCCAGCAGGACATCAAGGATTCGCTCAAGCTCGTGCCCGAAGGCATCGAGGGCCAGGTGCCGTATAAGGGCCCCGTCGGCAACGTCATGCACCAGCTCGCCGGCGGCTTGCGCGCCGCGATGGGCTATGTCGGTGCCAAGGACATGAAGGAGCTGCACGACAAGGCGCAGTTCGTCCGCATCACCGGCGCGGGCCTGCGCGAAAGCCACGTCCACGACGTGACCATCACGCGCGAGGCGCCGAACTATCCGGGCGGGGGTTAGTTATCGGTCTCTCCTTCGTCATTGCGAGCGCAGCGAAGCAATCCAGTCTTTTGTGTTGACGCAGCTGGATTGCTTCGCTTCGCTCCAATGACAGAAAAGTGGAGGAAGCCATGTCCCAAGGTCAACATAGCGCCAAACGCATCGTTCTCGCCGCGCGTCCCGTCGGCGAACCAAAATCATCTGATTTCCGCATCGAGGAATTCGCAATTCCCACGCCCGGCGCAGGCGAAGTGCTGCTGCGCACGATCTGGCTGTCGCTCGATCCCTACATGCGCGGGCGCATGAGCGAGGGCCCGTCCTACGCCGCGCCGGTGCCGGTCGGCGGCGTGATGGAAGGCGAGGCGGTGAGCGAGGTTGCGGCCTCCAACAATCCGGACTTTGCCAAGGGTGACATCGTCCGCGCACGGACCGGCTGGCAGACGCATGCAATCTCGAACGGCAAGGGCCTGATCAAGGTCGATCCCAAGCTCGGCCCGATCTCGACCTCGATCGGCGTGCTCGGCATGCCCGGCATGACCGCCTACACGGGCCTGCTTGACATCGGCAAGCCGCAGGCAGGCGAGACCGTCGTCGTCGCAGGTGCCTCAGGCGCAGTCGGCTCGGCTGTCGGCCAGATCGCCAGGATCAAGGGTGCCCGCGCGGTCGGTATCGCCGGCGGCAAGGACAAGTGCGATTACGTGGTGAAGGAGCTCGGCTTCGATGCCTGCATCGATCACCGCGATCCTGATTTGGCGGCGAAGCTGAAAGAGGCCTGCCCGAAAGGCATCGACGTCTATTTCGAGAATGTCGGCGGCGCCGTGTTCGAGGCGGTGTTTCCGCTGCTCAATCCGTTCGCGCGCGTGCCGGTCTGCGGCCTGATTGCGCATTACAATGACACCGAAGCCAAGCCGCCGAAATGGGCCGCGTCGCTGATGCGGGCGACGCTGACCAAGCGGCTGACCTTCCGCGGCTTCATCGTCTCCGACTTCGCCGCGCGCCATGGCGACTTCCTGCGCGACATGTCCGGCTGGGTCCAGGGCGGCAAGGTGAAGTACAAGGAATTCGTCACCGAGGGGCTGGAGAGCGCCCCCAGCGCCTTCATCGGCCTCCTGAAGGGCGCCAATTTCGGCAAGCAGCTCGTCCGCGTCGGGCCGGACAAGGCTTAGCCCGCAGGGGCTGAAGCGACGTCTGAAGGCCTGGAACGCCTTCCAGGGCGCCTTGGCGTTGCGCCGGTGTCACATCAGGGACATCGGTGGTTAACAAAGAGTCACCAATCGGCCACACCTGCCCGCAAAGGGGCAGTGTGTGACCGAGGGTTCATTGACGTCTCGGCGAAGGCATTGAATCATCGCGCATATTTAGGGTGTTGCGATGTTCGAGATCGGTATTTTTTGCGTCATCCTTCTGGCTGCCGGTTATTGGGTGGCCATGTACGTCATGGGCCGCCATGACGACGTCATTCACGGCAAGTTCGTCCACGTCGAGGATGGCGGCGCGTTTGTGCAGCCTCCGATGCCGACGCCTCCGCCGCGCTTTCCCAAGCGCCCGAGCAAGGCGGCCGAGCCCGCCAAATTTGTGCCGGCCGACGACGTCGCAGCTCCGCGCGTGAGCAGCGAAGCGCTGCAGTCGTTGCTCGCCGCGATTCAGCAGGATCTCAAGAGCGTCGCCTGAGCCGCACGCTCAGACGCTGCCACGTTCAACCAGGAACAGATCGACGGCCAGTCGCTGCTCGGCGCGCGGTGTGCCTGACAGCCGCGCCAGCAGCAGTTCGCCCGCAATGCGACCGACAGAAGCGGCGTCGAACGAGATGGTGGTGAGGCCGGGCATGATCTGATCGGCAACGTCGTTGTCGCCGAAGCCGAGCACGGCGAGATCGCGCGGCACCGACAGGCCGCGCGCGCGGGCCTCGATCAGCGCGCCGGTCGCGAGCAGATCGTTGGCGCAGAACACGGCGTCGACACCATCGCCACGGTCGAGCAGGGCGGCGAACGCGGCGCGGCCGTCGACGAGCCCCGTGATCTCACCGACACTGATTTCGTGGACAACAGTGAGGTCGAGCTGCGTGGCCGCCTTGCAAAAGCCGTCCCGGCGCAGCACGCCACGGCCGCTGCTGCGGCCGATAAAGGCGACGCGGCGGTGTCCAGCCCCGGCCAATCGGCGCGCCGCCATGGCGCCGGCATCCGCATTGGGCAGGCCGACCAGCATGTCGATGGGATCGCGCGGAAACGCCCAGGTTTCGATCACGGGAATGCCGAGCTCGGCGAGCGCGGCGCGATTCTCCTCGAGCTCGATCACGCCGGTGAACATCACCGCCGCGGGCCGGATGCCCCGCAGCGACTGGATCATCGCGACCTCCTTGGCATAGGAGTAGGAGGTCTGGCCGACCAGCACCTCGAAGCCCTCAGGCTCGAGCGTCGCGGCGAGGCTGCGCACCGCGAGTCCAAACTGCTGGCTCAGGATGTTGGAGACGAAGGCAACGACCACGTTCGACCGCCCCGAGCGCAACGCGCGCGCATGCGGGTTGGAGGCGTAGCCGGTCGCCTCGATCACTTCGAGAATGCGCTCGCGGGTGTCGCGATTGACTTTCTCGGGATGACGCAGCACCCGCGACACCGTGATCGGCGACACGCCCGCGCGCTCCGCTACCTCCTCGATGCGCGGCGGCCGTCCGGTCGCATTGCTGCGGCCGGTCGCCGCCGGAATGCGCACCACGTCGTCATAGCTCGGCTTGGCCGGATCGGTCATCGATTCCCGAAGTTAGACGAAGTCGGCGGTCTCTCCAACGCTCAGCGCATCCCCTCGTCACGCGCGAGAGCCCGGCCGACCTGGACCAGGCAGTCGCCGCTCTGGCTGTCGGTGTGCAGGCGCTGCGAGATCACGATGCCGTCGGCGGGGAAGCGCAGCACCTCTTCGGCCTGCTCCGGGCGCTCGAAATCATGGTACCAGCCGGCGATATCGCCGGCCGTGACCCGCGCACCGACCGTGACCGCAGGCTCGAACCAGCCGCGGCGCGTCGCGAACACCGCCTGTGCGTGGCTTTGCAGCGCCAGCAATTCGGTGGCCCGCTCGACCGGCGCGTGCGGCCCCAGCACCGGCGCCTGAACCAGGCCGAGTGCGAGCAGCAGGCGATCGACGGCGCGGGCGGTCAGCGCCATCGTCTGCGGTGTAACAGTGCCGCCGCCGCCGAACTCGCCGGATAAGCCGATCGCGCCGGCGCGTGCGGCTGCCGCCATCGAGGTCGGCGCGGCCGCGCCGTTCGCGGCGACGAAAGCGAAGGGCATCCCAAGCCCTTCCATCAGGCGCATCGCATGGCCGAACATCTCGGGCGGACCCTGCCGCTCGATCAGCGCGCAAGGCACATGCGCCATCGACGTTCCACCAGAATGAATATCGAAGACGACGTCGTGGCGCGGAAACAGCTCGTGCTCGAGGAAGTGCGCCAGGCGGAACGTCGGTGTGCCCCCGGCATCGCCGGGGAAAGCGCGGTTGAGATTGCCCTCGTCGAGCGGCGAGCGGCGGCGCGCCGCCATCACCGCCGGCAGGTTGGCGAAGGGCAGGATCGTGATCTCGCCCTTGACGGACGCGGCATCGAGCCGGCGATAGAGCCGTGTCAGCGTGATCTCGCCCTCATATTCGTCGCCGTGATTACCGGCCATCAGCAGCAGTTTCGGCCCAGTGCCGTTCTTGATCCGGAAGATCGGGATCTTGAGCTGGAAATAGGGAGAGCGGTCGATCGAGAAGGGAATGCCGAGATGGCCCGACCATTTCTGGTCCTTCTCGAAGTCGATCTCGTGGAAAAGTCCGGTATGCATGGGATGCCTCGCGGCCGCACCATCGCCGGTGTCGGCCAAAGGTTGAATGTAAGGACAGCCGTCAGAGCAGGGCGACCGCGGTCATCTCGAGGCGCAGATCGGGATCGGCAAGGCGAGCTTCGACGCAGGCCCGCGCCGGGGGATTGGCCGGATCGATCCAGGCGTCGTAGACCGAGTTCATGCTGTCGAAGTCGGTGATGTGAGGCAGGAACACGTTGACCGCGATCAGCTTGGAGCGATCGGAGCCGGCCTCCTTCAGCAGCGCGTCGATCTTGGCGAGCACTTGCTGCGTCTGTGACACGATGCCCGCCTTGCGGTCGTCGGCGACCTGGCCGGCGATGTGCACCATGCCGCCCGCCGCGACAGCCTGACTCATGCGCGAGCCGACAACATAACGTTTGATCATCTCGGAATACTCCTCGTGAGGGGGCTGCCGCAGAGGTCGCGGCAGCCGGTCTGAAACTTACAGCGTCGGCAGCGTCTGCTCTTCCTTGAACCACTTCAATTGCAGCGCGCCGAGCTTGCCGTTGAGCTTGTTGGTGAAGATGTCGGTGTTGATCCAGTTGAGCAGGTTCTGCTCGCCCTGGCGCACGCCGACATGGGCGGGCGACTGGCGGATCAGGAATTTGAGCTCGATCTCCTTGGACGGGTTCTGCTCCTGCGCCTTGATTGCGATGGCACTGTTCTCGGCGAAGGTGTCGGCCTGGCCCGCGAGGAACGCGGCGAGCGCCGCCGGCGTGTCCTCGAACCGTACCAGCTTCACCTTCGGCGCGTTGTCGGTGAGCCAGACGTCGAGCGTCGTGCCCTTGGCGACCGCAACGGTGCGCCCCTCGAGATTGTCGGGCTTCTTGCCGGTGGCTGATGGAATCGACTTAGGCCCGTAGACGCCGAGATTCACCACCGCGTAGGGCTGCGAGAACATCACCTGCTGGGCACGCTCTGGCGTGGCGCCGAGGCCTGCGATGAGGATGTCGATCTTGTCGGACAAGAGGCTCGGAATGCGCGCGGCGCCCGTCACCGGGACGAGCTCCAGCTTTGCGCCCATGTCGGCCGCGATCAGCTTGGCGAGATCGGCGTCGAGACCGGCGATCTCGCCCTTCTCGTCCTTGAATCCCCAGGGCGCGGCATCGGTGAGGATGCCGACGCGCAGCTTGCCGGACCCGAGCACGTCTTGAAGCTTGTCGGCCTGGGCGAGGGTGGGGACAGCGAGCACAGCGATCGCTGTGGCTGCGATCGCAAAGAGGGACTTCAATGGTCTCATGACGGTCTCCTGGTGACGTATGGGTGGATGATCATTTCGCGGAAGCGATGAAGCTTGCGAGCTCGGGAGTCTCTGGATTGGCGAACAGTTTTGCCGGCGGACCCTGTTCCCAGACGCGGCCTTGGTGCATGAAGACGATGCGGTTGGCGACGTTGCGGGCAAAGCCCATCTCGTGGGTGACGAGGATCATCGTCATGCCTTGCTTCGCCATCGCCTCCATCACTTTCAGCACTTCGCCGACCAGCTCGGGATCCAGCGCGGAAGTGACCTCGTCGAACAGCATGAGGTGAGGCGCCATCGCCAGGCACCGCGCGATCGCGACGCGCTGTTGCTGGCCGCCGGAGAGCTGCTCCGGCCAGGCGTCGATCTTGTCGGCGAGGCCGACGCGGGTGAGCACGTCCTCGGCAAGCGCCCGCGCGCCTGATTTCCCGATGCGGCCGGTCAGCAGCGGAGCGAGCGTGATGTTGCGCTCAACCTTCAGATGCGGAAACAGATTGAAGGCCTGGAACACGATGCCGACGCGCTGACGGAATTGCTTGAGGTCCGGCATCTTGGCGTGGACGTGTCGGCCCTCGACGCGGATCTCGCCGGAATCGACGCTCTCCAGCGCATTGATGCAGCGGAGCAGCGTCGATTTGCCCGAGCCGGAGCGGCCGATGATGGTGACGATCTCGCCTTCCCTAACATCGAGCGAGACACCCTTGAGCACCTCGACCTTGCCGAAAGTCTTGTGCACGTCGCGGATTTCAACGAGAGCCATCGAGGCGGGCCTCCAGGGAGCGGGACCAGAGCGTGAGCGGCAGGCACAGCGCGAAATAGAGCGCGGCGACCAGCGCGTAGGTGAGCAGTGGCTGGAACGTCGCAGCGCTCACCACTTGGCCTGCGCGGGCGAGCTCGACGAAGCCGAGGATCGAGGCGAGCGAGGTGCCCTTGATGAGCTGCACCAGGAAGCCGACGGTCGGCGGCAGCGACAGCCGCAGTGCCTGCGGCGCGATGATGTGGCGGAATTGCTGCCAGGCGGAGAGGCCAAGGCAGGCGCCGGCCTCCCACTGCGCCTGCTTCACGGCATCCAAGCCGCCGCGCCAGATCTCGCCGAGGAAGGCCGCCGTGTAGAGCGTATAGGCGACGGTGACTGCGATGATCGCGGGCACCTGGATGCCGAGGAAGACGGGCATGCCGAAATAGAAGAAGAACAACAGCCCGAGCAGTGGCACGCTCTGGATGGTCTGGATCAGCGCCGCCATCCCCCAGCGCAGGCCGCTGAAGCGGCTGATGCGCCCGAGTGCGAGGCCGAGCGCCAGCGGCGCGCCGAAGGCCAGCGCGAGCACGACCAGCGCGACGGTCCAACGCAGGGCCGCGAACAGCGAGACGAGATCGATGAGGGTGAAGGATCGCATCGCCTGTCCCTCAGCGCCGTCGCGGCCAGCGGAAGGCGGCCGCCGCGATGATCGCGAACAGCGCCTTGAATGCCATCGCCATCGCGAAATAGACGACGCAGATCACCGCGTAGACCTCGAAGCTGCGATAGGTGCGGCTTTCGATGAATCCGGCGACATGAAACAGCTCGTCGGCCGCGACCTGCGAGGCGAGCGAGGTGCCGAGCAGCAGCAGCACGAACTGGCTGGTCACCGCCGGATAGGCGTTGCGCAGCGCCGGCGGCAGCACGATGTGGCGGAATACCTGCCAGCCTGACAGTCCGAGACATTGCCCGGCCTCGACCTGGCTGCGCGGGATGGAGTCGAGGCCTGAACGGATGATCTCGACCGAATAGGCGCCGAAATATAGCGAGAGCGCGACCGCCGCGGATTCGAACGCCGGCAGCTTCAGGCCGAACGTCGGCAGCACGAAGAAGATGATGAAGATCTGGATCAGCGACGGCGTGTTGCGGAACAGCTCGATGTAGGAGCGCACCAGCCAGCGCAAAGGCGTTATGCGGCCCTTCAGGGCGACTGCGCCGGCAACGCCGATCAGAAGCCCGCAGACCGCAGAGATCACCGTCAGCTCGAGCGTCACGATGGCCCCGTCGATGAGCTGGTTCTGATAGCGCCAGAGCGGCAGGAAATTCATCGCGGCTTTCGCTCTCAGCCGAACTGGGTGGGGAGGGCGCGCGTCACGACGCCGTCGGCATCGAGACCGAAGATGATGCGCCAGCGGTCGAGACAGGTGCAGGGATGCGAGATGCCAAAAGCGATGATGTCGCCGACCGCGAGCGGGCCGTCGGAAGGCACGGACAGGAACGCATGCTGGTCGTTGAGGCGGGTGACCGACAGGCGCGCTGCGAGCCCGTCCAGTTCCACGCCGTCGCGAAAGACGCGCAGCGGCATCGGCAGTCCCTGGTCGAACGAGGCATCGCGCATGCCGAAGCCGGCGATGGCAAGGCCCGCCTCGGGCCGCGACAGCACCTCGGCCCAGAGCGTCAGCGCCGCGCGGAAGCTGTCCGCCGCGGAATGATGCGTGCCGTCGATGAAAAGGCCGCCGCGCCGATCGAGCTCCGCGAAGGCGCGGGCATAGATGCCGTGATCGGCGAAGAACAGCGCGCCCGAGCGCAACACGACGGTGGCATTGCCGTCGGCCGCTGCAATGGGCGCGAGCGCGTGGGCCACGACGTCGAAATAGGCCGAGCCGCCGGCGCTGATGATCAGCTTCTGATGCGGGGCGGCAGCGCGTACCAAAGCGAAGGCCTCGCCGGTGCGCTTCATCAGGGCCGCAATCGCGCGCATGGTCGCATCGGCATCAGGCGTTGCGACCGCACCTTCGTAAGTGGCAACGCCACCGAGCAGGAGTCGATCGGCCGCGAGCACGGCTGCAATCGTTGCCTCGACCGCGGCGCGATCGCGCGCGCCGGCACGGCCGGCGCCGAGCTCGATCAGTACGGAAAGGCCGCTGTGGTTCGCAACGCACGCCGCCTCGGCCAATGCCGCGACGGCCGCCGGCGAATCCGCGAAGGCATGAAGCTCGACATCGGGATAGGCCCTCAGCAGCGCGCCGAGCCGCCGGCCGGCCGCGAGCCCACCAATCTCGTTGGCGAGCAGCAGGCGCCGCTCGCCGTGGCTGAGCAACACCGCAGCCTGCTGGATGTTGGCAACGGTCGTGCCCCAGGCGCCGGCCTCGCGCAGCGAGCGCGCTAGCTTCGGCGACATCGGCGTCTTGGCGTGCGGGGCAACCGCAACGCTCGCGCTCTTGCACCAGCGCAGGAACAAGTCCCGATTGGCGGCGAAGGCGGTCTCATCGAAAGTGAGGGCGGGCAGGGCGAGATCGCCCTGCGCGGGTTGCCAGCCTTGGCGGCCGATCTCCTCCGCGGGCAGGCCGTCGACCACGGGAATGCCGCGCGTGGTCGTCGAAAGGCGCTGGCTATCCCAGCGGGCCAAGAACTGCATGGTCGCTCCCCTGTCGCGGCCCAAGACCGCTGGAGCGAACGATATGAACTTATGACAACGTTGTCATTAGCCATTTCGGAGCATTCGCAGGTGAAAATTGACGCTAAATGGTACTGGGATAAGGGAGAGTGCCCGCGTGTTGAGCTAGTGCTCGCCGTCCATCTGGGCGAGGACCTCTTCGATATCGACATCGACCTGGCCCTGCGCACGGATGTGGCGGACTTCAAAACTGTCGGGGGTGAAGCGGTACTCGACGAGGCCGGTCTCCTTGATCGCGATCCGATCCTGGCGCGTGTCGTTGATCTTGAACCCGGCCGACGGCGCCCAGACGTGCCTGATATGGCGAAACGTGAAGTCGCGGCGCTGGTGCACGTGCCCGCTGGCGACGAGGCGGAGACCGACGCGCGAGAACATTTCGATCAAGCGCGCACGCGCCCGCTGCGGCACGTAGCGGATCGAGGTCTCCGGTGTTTCAGGATCGTCGGGCAGGTTCAGAAACAGCGGCTTGTGGATGAACAGCGCGACCGGCCTGCCGTTCACCCCAGCGATGTCAGAAGCGAGCCAGTCGAACTGTTCGGCCTCGAAGGCCAGCCCTGAATTCATCACCAGCGAGTTGAGGCCGATGAAGCGCCAGCCCGCGGCATCGAACGACCAATGGTCCTCGCCGATGATGTCGCGGAATTGCTGGCGATGGGCTTCCGCGACCGGCGGTTTCGGCGCAGGTCCGAGCGCGGTCGGATTATCGCCGATGTCGTGATTGCCGGGGATGTAGCGACACTCGACGGGCAGGGCAGAGTGCAGGCTTTTCGCGAACTCCACATCCTCGCGGCCGCTCGGGCCGTCGAACGACACATCTCCGGTGTTGATGACGAGATCGGGCCGCGTAGCGTCGATGTGCGCGCTGACTGCCTGGAAATTCGCTATCAGGCCGGGAAAGCGCTGGCCGAGATGCGTGTCGGAAATCTGGGTGAGACGAAATTCGGACATGCGATCATCGTAGCCGTCGCCGCGCGTCGGAACGATGACAACACCGGCATGGATCGCGACGAACAAAGTTTAAAGCACGCGATACCTTATCGTGTAGGCGTCCTGCTGCGCGACGCCGCTTGCGATCGGCGCGGCGATGCGATCGGCGAGGTGCCACGGGCCGAACTGCTCGGTGCGATGCGGCGCGGCAGGCAGGCGCAGGCGGAACTCGAACGTGCCCTTGCCGGGCAGGTTCAGCACCAGCACCCGGTCGGCGGTGCGGTAGGTCAGTGCCACCGCGCCGCGCAGCACCGCGCGGCCGTCGGCAAGGTCGGTCATTCCGTCGATCAGGGCCAAGGTCTGGTTGCGGTCGGTGTGCAACTCGATCTGGGTGTCGGCTGATGCGGCCGTGAGCGTCTCCCGCGGCATCCGGATCTCGAACTCGACCGCGGGCTTGGACGGGTTGAGGCCGAGAAAAGCGAGCGCGGCGTGGTGCATGTCGTAGGCGACGAAACCCAGCAAGGCGACGGCAGCAAGTGCCGCCAGCCCATGCCTGACGACGTCGCGCCAGGTCCGGTAACCCAGGCGGAAATACACGGTGAGCGCCAGCGCGACGGCGAGCGCCGCCGCCACGCCTGACAGTGCCGACATCCAGATGCCGAGCTGACTGTCAGCGGATTCGGCCCATAGGCTGGAGAGGGTGTTCATCGTGCTCTCTCGGCGGTCTCGCCTTGCAGGTCCGTAAACGGGCCAAAATCGCTTGAACGATCGGCAGTTGGTCGCCGCTGTGGGAACGCCGGTTCAACTCGTCGATTGTCAGCGCGGGGAGTCGCGGCTATTGACGGTCCGCCGCGTGCCGCCTCACGGGAAAGTTCCGATGTCAGTTCAAATGGTTTTGTTGCCTGTCTTCGTGCAGATCGGGCTCACCTTCGCGCTCCTGATCGGCATGGTCTTCGGGCGCCGGAAGGCGCTGGTCTCGGGCGAGACCAAGATCCGCGACATTGCGCTGGGCGAGCCGAACTGGCCGAAGGGCGCCACCCAAATCGCCAATTGCTACCGCAACCAGTTCGAGCTGCCGGTGCTGTTCTACGCCCTGATCGCGCTGGCGCTGCCGCTCCGCCACGCCGATCTCTTCATCGTCTTGATGTCCTGGGTGTTCGTGGTGACGCGCTTTGCCCATGCCGGCGTGTTTGTTAGTTCGAACGATCTCGGCCGCCGCTCCACGGTTTGGCTTGCCGGCGTCTTGGTGCTGCTGGCGATGTGGATCTACTTCGCACTCAAGATTTTGTTGTTGATCTGACGGTTAACCGTCGGATCTCACCTGAAAGATTCAAATGACTCCCGCTGCCCGGCTGTCCGCAGCCATTGAAGTGATCAACACCATCGAGAAGGACCGCGTGCCCGCGGCGAAGGCGCTGAAGGAGTGGGGCACCGCGCACCGCTTCGCCGGCTCCGGCGACCGCGCCGCCATCGCCGGCCTCGTCTGGGACGTGCTGCGCCGCTTTTCCTCCAGCGCGCATCTGATGGATTCCGACACCGCCCGCGCGCGCCTGATCGGCATGCTCCGCCTCGAGCGCCACATGGACATCGCGACCATGGCCGCTTTGTTCGACGGCAGCCGGTTTGCACCGGAGCCGCTGACGGAGGCCGAGCAGGCGGCGCTAGCCTCGCGGTCGCTGCAGGATGTGCCTGCCGCTGTCGCCGGCGACTACCCGGAATGGCTTGATCCGCACCTGACAAAAGTGTTCGGCGAGGACCGTGTCGCCGAGGCCGTGGCCATGGCGAGCCGGGCCCCGCTCGACCTGCGCGTCAATACGCTAAAATCCAATCGCGACAAGGTGCTGAAGGCGCTGGCTCATCTTCATGCGAAACCGACGCCGTGGTCGCCAAATGGCCTGCGCATCGAGCTTTCGGCCGACGCGCGCAACCCGGGAATCCAGGCGGAAGAGGACTTCATCAAGGGCGCCGTTGAAGTGCAGGATGAGGGATCGCAGCTTGCGGCGCTGTTCACCGCGGCAAAACCGGGCGAGCAGGTGATTGATCTCTGCGCCGGCGCCGGCGGCAAGACGCTGGCGCTCGCGGCACAGATGCAGGGCAAGGGCCGGCTGATCGCGACCGACAGCGACAAGCGTCAGCTTGCGCCGATCCATGAACGGCTGTCGCGCGCCGGCGTCCACAACGCCGATGTCCGCACGCCCAAGGGCGAGGCCGATCCGCTTCAAGACATCCACGCCAGCGCCGACCTCGTCGTCATCGACGCGCCCTGCACGGGGACCGGCACCTGGCGCCGCAACCCCGACGCCAAATGGCGGATGCGCCCGGGCGCGCTGGAGATTCGCCTGAAGGACCAGGCCGAGGTGCTCGCCCGCGCCGTTCCGCTGGTGAAGGCGGGCGGCCGCATCGCCTACATCACCTGCTCGGTGCTCTCGGAGGAGAACAACGAGCAGGTGCGGGCCTTCGTCGCGAGGCATCCGGAGTTCGCGGTAGTGCCGCCGGAGCAGACGGCGAGCGTGCTCTGGGACCAAGCCGAGGCCTTTGCAGACGCCGCGCTGCAGTCGCCTGAGGGCTGGCTGATGACGCCAAGGCGCACCGGGACGGACGGGTTCTTCGTCTCGGTTTTGAAGAAAACGGCTTGATCTTGCTCCGAGCCCCGGAATGACGGCTTAAAACAAAAACCCCGCGAACCGGAATCCCGGCCGCGGGGTCTTTCGAATTCAACGACCTAACCGGCACGTCCGCGGTCAGGTCGCGTGGCGCGGCTGGCTAGCCGGCGCGGAGGTTGTCGGCGGCCGACTTGCCGCTGCGGCGGTCCGCGACGATGTCGAACGACACCTTCTGGCCCTCGTTGAGGGTCGACAGACCCGCGCGCTCGACGGCGCTGATGTGGACGAAAACGTCCTTGTCGCCGTTATCGGGCTGGATGAAACCAAAACCCTTTTGGCTGTTGAACCACTTCACGGTGCCCATAGTCATAGTTAGTTCCTTTTCAAGTGACGATGCACTCAGGGGGACCAGAGCGCGAGGATTCGCGCCTTTCGTCCCGGTTGGTCGATTTTGGAGAAATACCTGAAACGTGCTCGCCCATTTGAAATGAAGCGCCGCAGCCAGTCGTTCGGCCAAGGATCGATGCTCGTTAATGTAGCTAAATATTGGGGCCAGTTCAAGGCGGCACGCGTTGGCAGCGAGCTGCGAATGGTTTGCTATTTTGCGCTGCACCCGTTCGGCCTGAAGGATAGTTCCGTCAATCCACGATGAAGAGCGTCGCCCCGACTGCCGTGGACGAGCGATGCGCGGCGTCGCCGAAATCCGAGACCTGATAGCTCATCCCCGGCGTCAGCTTGAACTTGCGCCCGTCGCGCAGCTCGCTGTCGAGCTCGCCCTTGAGGACGTAGAGCACATGGCCGCGATCGCACCAATGATCGGCGAGATAGCCCGGCGAATACTCGACCATCCGCACGCGGAGATCGCCGATGTTGAGCGTGCGCCATAGCGCGTGCCCGGTCTCACCGGGATGCGAGGTGGCTTCGACCTTGCTCCAGTCGGTGACGGTGAAGGGCGAGGTGGGGAGTTTCATGGGGAGGGTCCTGGTTCAGCGCCGGCGGATTTGTAGGGTGGGCAAAGCGCAGCGTGCCCACCATGTCTCGCGATCTTGAAAGAGATCGTGGGCACGGCGCAAGCGCGCCTTTGCCCACCCTTGTATTAGCGCGCCGGGTTAGGATGAGCCCCGTTCCGTGAGGAATGGCCCAGCCCGGGTGGCCGCCCGAGCTGGGCCGCCGATCGATCGGATCGATGCCCACCGAAGCCTTGAAGGGCTGCGTTTCGTAGCAAGATCGCGGTCGGCACTTCAT
>NZ_JAANIH010000067.1 GCF_014529705.1 Bradyrhizobium campsiandrae | reverse complement strand
TCGCTGATGGCAAGGCCAAGCCCGGTGCCGCCATAGGTGCGGGCAACGCGGTCATCGGCCTGCTCGAATTCGCGGAAGATGCGCGACTGCGCCTCTGGCGCGATGCCAATGCCGGTGTCGCGGACCAGGAAGCTGATCTCGTTCGGCCAGATGCCGGGCTCGACGATCAGCGCGACGCCGCCGGATGCGGTGAACTTGATGGCGTTGCCGGCGAGATTGAGCAGCACCTGGCGCAGCCGCGCGGCATCGCCGGTGACCTCCAGCGGCAATCGCTCGTCGACATAAGCCGCGATCTCGAGCTTCTTGGCCTGCGCACGCGGCGCCAGCAGCTCGGTGACCTCCTCGATCAGGGTCGAGAGTGCAAAGGGACGCTGGTCGAGATCGAGCTTGCCGGCTTCGATCTTGGAATAGTCAAGCAGCTCCTCGATCAGCGCCATCAGCGCTTCGCCCGAGGTTTTCACGGCGCGTGCGTAGGTGGTCTGTTCCGGCGTCAGCGTGGTGTCCAGCAGGAGGCCGCCCATGCCGATGATGCCGTTCAGGGGGGTGCGGATCTCGTGCGAGGCCATCGCGAGAAAACGCGATTTGGCGCGGTTGGCGGCATCGGCCTGATCACGGGCCTCCGACAGCGCGCGTTCGGTTTCGGTGCGGTCGGTGACGTCGCGCCCGACGCTCTGCAATTCGGCGGGCTGGCCGGCATCGTGCCGCACCAGGCCCTCGCGCCAGGCGATCCAGCGCGCCCCGACGGGCGTTGCGATCTTCTGGTCGTGGATGCGCGTGCCGTTGCTCTCGCGCGCGCTGTCTCCCTGTTCCAGCACATCAAAGTCGAACCGCGTGCCGATCAGCGCGCGGCGCGCCTGACCGGCCAGGGCACAATAGGCGTCATTGGCGAAGGTGATGCGGCCCTGATGGTCGCGCAGCACGATGAGGTCGCCCTGCGATTCGAACAGGCTGCGGGCACGCTCCTCGGCTTCCTTCAGCTCCCAATTGCGATCGATCAGCGCCTCGTTGTGGGCGGCGAGCTTGCGCATCCGCTTGGCAACGAAGCGCAGCCGCATGCTGAGCGTCGCAAGGCCAAGACAGGCCAGCGCGAACAGGAAGCTCGCACCGATCGCAAAAGTGTTGGGATCATAGCCGGAATTTTCCGAGCGGCTGCCGGTGACGAAACCATAGGCCCCGCCGAACGTGGCCGAGAAGATCATGAATGAGCGGATCGCAAACGCTATCCTGGGGTGGCGGCGCCTGAAACGGCGCATGCGCGCCTTGATCCGGAACGTCCGATCCATTGCCACCGACCTCGATCCTCGTCCGAAACCTGCTCCCGCCGTGCGCGACGATGTCTTGCCGACCTTGCAAACAGCTTGAGGCCGTGGAGCGGCCTCGAAACAGGGTTGACGAGGTGTTAATGCTTCAGAGCATGATCCGGAAAAGTGTGCAGCGGTTTTCCCTCGCGACAAACGCGGAACGCGTTTGCGCGGAGATCATGCTCAAACAACAGTCTGAAGCGCGATCGCGCTTCAGAGCGAGGCGGCCTGAAGCGGACGCGGATGGTCGCCTCGGGCACCGACGATCAGCGCGGCGGCCTCGCGCTGCGAGAACGTCTTCGAGCGGACATAGACGCGGTAATCGGCCGGGCCATCGGCAGAGAGATAGATGACCGGCCCGCCATCGACCGGTTGCGTGGCGATCGTAACGAGGCGGGTCGCCGGATTGGCCTGGCAGGACTCGGTGTCGGAGCCGAGACCATCGTCCACGACAGCGAAGTCCGCAGCATCCGCATCGTCGGTGATCTGGACCCGCACGGTGGCCCGCGACGGATCGTCGGTGAAGGCAACGTGGACGCCGGCGGTCCAGAACAGGGAGGTGAGCTCGACGGAGGTATCGCCGAGGGCGATGCAGGGGTGCGAGACCGGTCCGATCTCGCTGCGGGCGAATACCGCAGCGGCCAACAGGGGAATCACCGAGGCCAGGATCTTGAAACGCAACATGACACGCTACTCGCCAAGGCCGCGCGGGAACTTGTGGGCCTTATGGTTTGCAGAGCGTAAAGGAAAGTCGTTACCGCCGGGTTGATACGCGGGCGATTGACCGGTCTGTCGCAATAGTTTCGTCTTGGACCGCTACCCCTAGCCGGTCGGCAGGGATCCCTCATTCTTGCTTCGCTTGCTGGGATTCGGGGCGCCGCAACTAGCATTTTGAACCGAGTATCCGATGGCGAGTACAGTAGGCGCAGCGGGCTTGCAGTCCGACGCGATGAAGGTTGGCGGCACGGTGATGCGTAGTTCGCAAGCTCACGCACAACGGAGCGCCGGTCCGTTGATCATCAATCTCGGTTGCGGTCCCAAGACGTCGGAGCTCTGCGTCAACGTCGATTGGTCGATCTACATCATCCTGCACCGCCATCGCTGGCTGCTTCCGCTGGTGACGCCGCTGATCCGGCGCGACCGGGCTGAGCGAGTCCGGGCCATGCGCGGAACCGCAATCTGCCACGATCTCCGGAAGGGAATTCCCTTCCCCGATAATTCGGGCGACGCCGTATATCACTCACATATCATGGAGCATATCGACCGCGACGGCGTGCTCGGCTTCCAGAAGGAAATCTTTCGCGTCCTCAAGCCTGGGGGGATACAGCGCCTCGCCGTTCCGGATCTCGAGCGATACGTCGCCGCATACAATGCAAGTCTGACAACGGATGACGGAACGCGTGAAGCGTCATTGCGCCACGATCGCGCGGTGTCCAGCATTTTCGAGCAAAGCGTTCGTCGTGCCTCCCAAGGCGTCAGGGGCAATAGGGGATTGCGGACCAGGTTGGAGAACTTCGTTCTCGGTGACGCGCGAGCCCGCGGAGAAACCCATCAATGGATGTGGGACCGACTCAATCTCCGCGCCGTGCTGATGGATGCCGGCTTCGTCGATATCAAGGTTTGCTCCTGGAACAGCAGCGATATCGAAGGCTGGGAGCGATCCGGACTCGAAGTGGCGTCCGATGGGAGTGAATACAAGGCAGAATCGCTCTACCTGGAATGCAGGAAACCGGCGCAAGTGTGAGCTTCCAAGGCCGGTAGCTCGTGTGCACGAATTCGAGGTGGAGCTTGCTCGCTCTCGAGCTTAGGCGAGAGAGGCCGATGGGCAGCCTGCTCACGCCATTTGCCGCATATCCTCCGCGAGGGCGCGGTAGGACAGCGCCTCGGCCAGATGCAGCCGGCCAATCTTGTCGGCATTGTCGAGATCGGCGAGGGTGCGTGCCACGCGCAGCACGCGGTGATAGCCGCGCGCCGACAGGCGCATGGTCTCGGCGGCGTCGCGCAGCAGCTTTTGTCCCTGGGCGTCGGGCCTTGCGATATCTTCGAGCACTGCGGCCGGCGCCTCGGCATTGGTGCGCACATGTGGCAGGCCCGCTTCCCTGTAGCGCGCAATCTGGATGTCGCGCGCAGCCGCCACGCGCGCGGCGACCTCAGTGGAGCCTTCCGCCGCCGGCGGCAGGATCAGATCGGCCGCGGTCACGGCCGGGACCTCGATGCGCAGATCGATGCGGTCCATCAAGGGCCCTGAGATGCGGGCCTGGTAATCGCCGGTGCAGCGATCGACGCGGCCGCGCTTGCAGGCATAGCCGGGCTCGAACGCATTGCCGCAGCGGCAGGGATTCATCGCCGCGACCAGCATGAAGCGCGCCGGATAGGTGACGCGATGATTGGCGCGCGACACCGAGACCTCACCGTTCTCCAAGGGCTGGCGCAGCGAATCCAGCACGCGCGGATCGAACTCGGGCAGTTCGTCGAGGAACAGCACGCCCTGATGCGCCAGCGAGATCTCGCCCGGCTTTGCCCGCGCGCCGCCGCCGGTGAGCGCGGCCATGCTGGCGGAATGATGCGGCGAGCGGAACGGCCGCCGCGAGGTCAACGCACCGCCCTCGATCTCGCCGGCGACGGAGGCGATCATCGAGACTTCGAGCAACTCGCCCGGTGACAGCGGCGGCAGGATCGAGGGCAGGCGCGCCGCCAGCATCGATTTGCCGGCGCCGGGCGCGCCGATCATCAACAGATGATGTCCGCCCGCGGCCGCGATCTCCAGCGCGCGCTTGGCGCTTTCCTGGCCCTTGATATCGCGCAGATCGAGCGGCGAGCTTGCGGCTTCGTGCACCTTCGGCACCGGCCGCGACAGCACCTGCGTGCCCTTGAAATGATTGGCGATCTGAATCAGCGAGCTCGCGGCAACGATCTGGATGTCCGGGCTCGCCCAGGCCGCCTCCGAGCCGCAGGCCGCCGGGCAGATCAATCCTTCCTCGCGCACATTGGCGCCGATCGCGGCGGGCAGAACGCCGGCCACCGGCGCGATCGAGCCGTCGAGGCCGAGCTCGCCGAGCACGGTGAAGCCGGTCAGCGCATCCGGCGGAATCGCGCCGATCGCGGCCATCAGCCCGAGCGCCATCGGCAAATCGTAATGGCTGCCTTCCTTCGGGACGTCGGCGGGCGCCAGATTGACGATGATCCGCCGCGCCGGCAGCGCCAGCCCCGAGGCGATCAGCGCCGAACGAACGCGCTCGCGCGCCTCCGAGACCGCCTTGTCCGGAAGACCGACGATGGCAAAGGCCGGCAAGCCCGGCGCAACCTGCACCTGCACGTCGACCGCACGGGCCTCGATCCCCTCAAAGGCGACTGTCGAAACCCGCTGAACCATGCTCGAACCAGATTTGCCCCTCTTACAATCGAGGGTAGCAGACGGGGATGGCCGTGACAAGAACAATACAGGAACGAAAATGACGGCGCCGCGGTGCCCTAACCAATCGTAAACAGGGTGCCGACACTACGCCTCGAATGCGACCGGTTGCGCTCAGCACATCCCAACACATGTCCGCTACTCCTAAGGCTGCGGGATGGGCCGTGATCTAACGGGTAAAGAATTCAAATGCTTGCAAATCGCCGCAGAAGCGAACGACGGGTGTGCAGCCGGCTGGCCAAGATTCATTTCGGCGCGGGCTCGCTGCCGCGGGACTGCACCATCACGGATATCTCGGACGGCGGCGTGAAGGTGGTGGCGGAGTTTCTGGAAGTGCCGCCGCAATTCACCATCATCTTCGCGCCGGACTATTCACGTCAGTGCCGCCTGCGCTGGCGCATCGGCTGCGAGTTCGGTGCGGAATTCACCGACTGAGCCGAACCCGGGCCGTTTCTTAACGGGACTTTAGCGTTAATCGGCAAAGCATCTCTGATCAGTCCGCCGGCGGTGATCAGAGTATGTCCAAGCGTTCGTCCCTTGCCTCCTCCCCGGCGAGATTCCTGCTACCCGCGCTCGCGGTGCTCGCCCTCGGCGGCTGCCAGACCACGAGCCTGGACGACGTGACCGGCGCGCTCGGCGGCAAGTCCGAACCTGTCGCCGCGGCCGACGGCAAGCCGGACATGGGCGCTCTTCGCGAGCGCTATCGCGCCAAGCCGAACGATCCCAATATCGTCCTCGAATATGGCAAGGCGCTGCGCGAGAGCGGCCAACGCGCCCAGGCGGTCGCCGTGTTCGAGCAGGCGGTGCTCGCCCATCCCAGCAACAAGGCGCTGCTCGCCGGCTACGGCCGCGCGCTCGCCGACAATGGAAATTTCCAGCAGGCTTTCGACGTGCTGGGCCGCGCGCACTCCCCCGAGGACCCCGACTGGCGCATCCTGTCGGCGCAGGGCGCGGCGCTCGACCAGCTCGGCCGCAACGAGGAAGCGCAGCAATATTACGCCGCGGCACTGAAGATCGTGCCCGACGAGCCGACCGTGCTGTCCAATCTCGGCCTGTCCTATGTGCTGCAAAACAATCTGTCGAAGGCCGAACAGGTGCTCGGCCGCGCCTATCAGCGCAATCAGAACAACGCGCGGGTCCGTGCCAATCTCGCCCTCGTGCTGGGATTGCAGGGCCGCGAAGCCGAGGCTGAAATCCTCGTCAAGGCCGATCTGCCGCCGGACCAGGCCGCGGCCAAGATCGCGGCGCTGCGGCAGCTGCTGGCAAAGAAGCAGCAGCAGAGGGCGGAGAAATAATTCTCCGCCGCTCCTGTGTTGTTCGCGAGCAAAGCGCGCTCGCGCTTACGACGCCTTGCGATGCGGCGCCGATCCGCGGCCCGACCTGCCCTTCAGCTTCTTCAACAGCGGCGCCAGCAGCGAGCGCTTCGGCTTTCGCACCTCGCCGCGGCCGGCGAGGCGGTTGGCCATGGTCTGGAACAGCTCGGTGGTGCGGTGGCTCTTGGAGACCTCTGCGATCATCTGGCCGTTATTGGCCGCGGTCGAGAACAGCTTCGAATCGAACGGAATCACCGCGAGCGGCTGACTTTCCATCGTCTTGGCGAATGACTTGACGTCGATCTCGGCTCGCTTGTGCATGCCGACCTGATTGATGCAGTAGAGCGGTGGCCGGTCGTTCGGCCGCGCCGCCTTGAGCACCGACAGCATGTTCTTGGTGTTGCGCAAGTTAGCGAGGTCGGGCTCGGCCACGATGACGATGTCGTCGGCATTGACCAGCGCGCGCTTGGTCCAGGCCGACCATTGATGCGGCACGTCGAGCACGATGCAGGGCGTCGTCATGCGCAGCGTGTCGAAGATCGCGTCGAAGGCTTCGGCGCCGAAATCATAGACGCGATCAAGCGTCGCCGGCGCAGCAAGCAGGCTGAGGTGCTCGGTGCACTTGGCGAGCAGGCGCTCCATCAGCGCGGTGTCCGGCCGGTCCTGCGACAGCACCGCGTTGGCGATGCCCTGCGCCGGATCCTGGTTGTAGTCGAGGCCGGCGGTGCCGAAGGCGAGGTCGAGGTCGATCACGACCGAATCGAGCGCGAGGTCGCGCGCGATCGTCCAGGCCACGTTGTGTGCGACGGTGGAGGCGCCGACGCCGCCCTTGGCGCCGACCACGGCGATGACGCGGCCGGTGATGATGGCTTCCGATGCCGAGAACAGGCTGCAGATCGAGCGCACCACGTCGATGGTCTCGACCGGGCCGACCACGTAGTCATTGACGCCGCGGCGCACCAGCTCGCGATAGGGCGCGGTGTCGTTGGGATTGCCGATCACCACCACGCGCGTGCCGGGATCGCAGACGCCGGCGAGATCGTCGAGCCCCTCGAGGATGTCGCGGGTGCCGTCGGATTCGATCACGATGACGTTCGGCGTCGGCATCGTGTCGTAGACTTCGATCGCGGCGGCGAGACCGCCCTCCTTCGCGGTGAGATGGGCCTTGGCGAGACGACGGTCCTGGCCTGCGGCGGTCACCGCGGCCAGCGTCTGCTCGGTCTCGCAAAAAGCCTGCACCGAGATGCGGGGAACCGGCGCAATGTGTTCGTCGGGGTGGCGCGGATCGTCCGCCGCTTCGTCGTCGATGCCGGTCATTTGCCTGTATCGCTGAGTTTGGCCTTGTCGGCCTCGGGATAGGTGGTCGTGGTCGCGGTGCCCTTGCGGTAGCGATCAAAGGCGATGTCGCGCCGCGCCGTGTAGGCCGGTGTCTCCGCGCGCGGCTGCTCGAGGTCCGCGGGGTTGTCGATCATCGCGGCAAGGTTGCGCTGGGTGGCGCAGCCGAGATTGAAATAGGGCTGATTCTCGTTGTAGCCGGGATCGAGGATCGACGGGCCCATGTCCTCGGGCCACAGCCCGCAGGGGCCGGCGACCGCAGTGATCTTGGAATAGCTGAGGCGGATGGTCGGCAGCAGGCCGGGATCTTCGGGGCGATAGCGATGCTGGACGATGGCGCGCGACGGCACGCCGCCGCTGCCGAGCACGGCCCGGATCTCGTGATAGGTCGCCGCAGCCGCGCGTGAATTGGTGGCGTCGATGGGAACGTCGACGACGACGGAGCCGGTGCCTTCGCGCGCCCACTCCTGGGCAATGCCCATCACGTCCGCATGCTGCGCGGGCGACAGCCCGCCCCGCGCCTTGCCGACGAAGATCACGATCGAGCGCTTGCCTTCCTGCACCGCGATCGGGTGGCGCAGGCGGTAGTCGGTCGGCACCGTCTGGGTGGTGACGACGTCACCCGTGGTGTTGCAGGCTCCCAGCGCGACGGAGAGCCCCGTCAGCGCGAGCGCGATGCGCAGATTGCGGCGTCGATCGGCGGATGTCTTGGTCATCGCCTGGTCCCCTCTTCCCCGTGTCTTGCCCCGGTCCCCAAACCGCCCGTGTCAGTCGATGATGAAGCCGAAATCCCCGCGATCGCCGTCGATCGGATCGACGCGGCGCGCGATGCCATAGAGGCGGTTCATGCGGCCGAGCAGCGCCGATTGCGCATCCGAAGACGGCGCGAAGCCGTCGTCGGGCCGCGACAATTCCTTCTGGGCGACGGCGCGCACCACATAGGGCGTCACGATCACCATCAGCTCGGTCTCGTTGTTGACGAAGTCCTGGCTGCGGAACAGCGCGCCGAGGATCGGCACCTGGTCGACGCCGGGCAGGCCGTTGATGGCCTGCTTGGTCTGCTGCTGGATCAGGCCGGCCATCGCCATCGAGCCGCCGGAGGGGATTTCCAGCGTGGTCTCGGCGCGGCGGGTCTGCACCGAGGGGATGGTGATCGAATTGGTCGTGCTCGCGGACAGCGCCTGCGAGACCGTGATGGCGTTCTGGCTCGACAGCTCCGACACCTCGGTCATCACGCGCAGGCTGATGCGGCCTTCGCTGAGCACGACCGGGGTGAAGTTCAGGGAGATGCCGAACTTCTTGTAGGTGATCTGGGTGGTACAGACATGCGTGGTCGGATCGCAGGCGTAGCCCCCGGGAATCGGGAATTCGCCACCGGCGACGAAGGTCGCGGACTCGCCCGAGATCGCCGTCAGGCTGGGCTCGGCCAGCGTCCGCATCACGCCGGCGGTTTCCATCGCGCGCATGGTGGCGCTGACGGTGGCAACGCCCTTGGCGAGGCCGGCAACGCCGAGTCCATTGTTGCTGACCAGCGGTCCGCCACTCGCCGTGAACGGGTTGGAATTGTTGAAATTCACCACCGCGGTGCCGGCGTTCAGGCTGGCGCTGAGATCGACGCCGAGCTGCTTGACGATGTCGCGGCGGACTTCGCCAACCACGACCTTCAGCATCACCTGGTCGCGGCCGCGCACGACGATGTTGTTGACGACCTTGTCCGAGCCGCCGACCAGCTTGGCGGCGACGTCGCCGGCTTGCTGGGCCTCGACCGGGCTCGATACCGAGCCCGTCAGCATCACGCTGTCGCCGACGCCTTCGATCTGCACGCCCGGCAGCGACTGGCGCAGTGCCGTGCGCATGCCGTTGAGATCGCGCTTGACTGCGATGTCGTAGGAGGCGACCTGCTGACCGTCGGCGGAGAAGAACACCACGTTGGTCTGGCCGACCTGGGCGCCGATGATATAGGCGCGCTGCGACGAGCGGATCACCGCGTTGGCGATCTTGGGATCGGCCACCAGCACGTCCTTGACCTCGCGCGGCAGGTCGATGACCACAGACTTGCCGATGCCGAGCGACAACGAGCGCGTCCGCGCCGGCGCGATGCTCGCGACCGGCGACACGCCGAGGTCCGGCGCCTGCATCGGCGCCTGGTCTCCGACCGGCGCATCGGCCGCGCGGACGAGATCGGGCGCTGCGACCAGCGCCAGCATCAGCATTGCACCTGCCCAGAACGAGCCGGCGCGCTTCCCCCGAATGCGCGGGCCTGTCCGATAGTCCCCGTCGTTCATGCTGTCCCCATCACTTCTGTGACGTCAGTTGTCTTGCCTGCACGCCGTAGCGGATCACGCTGACGCCGCCGGGGCGCCGCAGCGCCTGGTCCTCCGGCGAGCTGTCGGCCGCGTTGGCATCGGCGATGCTGCGCAAAGCGAGTGTGAGCGTGCCGCCCTGGCGCGCGGCCGAAAGCGCCGCGACCTGGTCGGGCCGCAGCTCGAGCGTGACGGTCTTGCCGAGCACCGCATTCTGACCGTCCTTCTCCTTCGGAGCCTGGTCGATCGCGAGCACGCGGATATTGGTCAGGATGACCTCCGACAGGATCAGGTCGTTGCCACCGGTCGGGCCATTGGTGTTGGCGCCGTCAGGATTCTTCAGGCGGCGCGTCAGCACGATGTCGACGCGGTCGTTGGGCAGGATGAAGCCGCCGGCGGCGGTCTCGGCTGAAATCTCGGTGGACACGGCCCGCATGCCGGTCGGCAGGATCGCGGCCATGAAGCCGGAGCCATCGGCCTTCACCAGCTTCTGCTCGCGAATCGGCTCGCCCTGCATCAACGGCACGCGCGCGATCGAGCCGGCGATCTGGGTTTGGGCATCGGGCCTGTTGTCGCGGCGAATAAAGGCGCTGCTGGCCGTCGCTTGCGGCCAGGTCTGCCATTGCAGGTCTTCGGCCTTCACGGCCTGGCCGAGCTGGATGTCGGATTTGGCGACGAGCACCTCGACCGTCGGCAGCTTCTCGGCCACCGGCAGCGGGGTTGCGGGCTTGTTGTCGTAGCTGCTCGCCAGATACGCCGCGACGCCGCCGGCGCCCAGCGCGATGACGAGAACGACAATGCGTGCGGTGTTCATACACTTCTACTCTTACGCGGGGCACTCGAACCGCACGTGGCGGGTTCCCCCGGCATCGATGAGTAGGGAGTAAAAGTATAAGGGGTGTTGCGAGGCCGAATGTGACGGCCGGTGACATCGCGAGTTTTGGGCGGATGGTGAACGCCGCGTTAGTCGGTCGGCGCCGGCCCCGTAGAAACACGAGGAGCGTCCTCATGCTTTCGGATGAGAACGCGGGGCGTCATGGTGAACGGGTGGTTAGTGAGGGGGAGGGGACAGGTTGATCTCCGTAGCCCGGATGGAGCGAAGCGCAATCCGGGGCTGCGGCGTACGTCGTGAGTGTCCCGGATTGCGCTGCGCTCCATCCGGGCTACGCGCGGCGCCTACTTCCCCCGCTTCTGCTCAATCACGTCCCAGATCTTCGCCGCCACGTCGGGCCCGCCGAGGCGTGCGATGGCGAGGATGCCGGTGGGCGAGGTCACGTTGATCTCTGTGAGATTGCCGTTGATGACGTCGATGCCGACGAACAACAAGCCGCGCCTGCGCAGCCCCAGGGCGGCAACCTTCCTTGACTCGACTAATAGTAGAGCCCCAAAATGGCTCGGTATTTGTGTCTTAATTGCCTACTTTTGAGCACTCGATGAGTAATGCTCCCGACGGCATTGTCGTCCCAAGCAGCGATCTATCCCGTCAGGCGGTTGCCTCTATTGGAGGCTACGCTTACCAGTTACTCGTATCTGTTGACGCTTGGCTCTCGCTGGAAGCGGACGGGGTTCTGATCTTGGAGGTAGCCGAGGACTACGCTGTCCTGGCCGGGAAGGCCCTTACGGCGACTCAAGTGAAACGTACTTCAAGCTCGGTTTCCCTTAGGACGCCAAGTGTAGTCGAGACGATAAATGCCTTTTGGCGGCTCCAGTCTGCGAATTCGGACTTGGCGGTCCAATCAATTTATCTAACGACATCTCGAATCGCAAAGGAGAAAAACGCTGGATTTCCAGAAGGGATACCAGGATTGCGACTTTGGAGCGACGCAATCTATGACAGAACCCGCTTGCGCATTCTCCGCGATTTTCTGCGAACGCTACCCTTGTCCGATGAGTTGGCCGATTGGCTGACAAGCGCATCCGACGACGAACTCTGCATCAATCTCTTGAGCCGAGTGCAATGGCAATGCGGAGCACCGTCTTTTCGCGAATTAGAAACGCGCACGAGGGAAAGGATGCGAAAACGGTGCGAAATATTTGGAATTCTACCGTCTGAAAGTGACCGGGCGACCGATGCAGCTCTGATCGAACTACTAAAGATCGCCGCTTATTCTGGCCGTCGTGAATTGCGGCGCAGCGATCTAGTTCAGATTATCGAGAGCTCGACCGCTTACATTGTTCCCGCAGCGACCATGCGGCGTTTTTTCTCACGACAAGGCGGACCGCTAACAGATAGTTTTCGTCCGCCATTGACGCTTAGAGAGAACGAAGGAGGAGAGCGGTTTTTTTTCTTTGCCGCAGAAAATCGAATTCCGCTAGCGGGGCGCGAAAGCGAATTAGCAACTTTAGAGCAATGGTTGAACGAGAGCGAG
This sequence comes from Bradyrhizobium campsiandrae, assembly GCF_014529705.1. Lineage (GTDB taxonomy): Bacteria > Pseudomonadota > Alphaproteobacteria > Rhizobiales > Xanthobacteraceae > Bradyrhizobium > Bradyrhizobium campsiandrae. The sequence continues at coordinate 36,219 of NZ_JAANIH010000067.1, read as the reverse complement.
AAATTCTCTTGGACGCTGCTAACCGGTCCAGCGGGCTCAGGAAAGAGCCGCCTGGCCCTTGAGCTTTGCTTAAAGGCAAAGACAATTGGATGGCACGCCGGCTTTTTTTATAGTGCGTCGGAAATTGCCAAGCCGGAGCAGTTCAGGCAGTTCCAAGCATTCGAGCCAACTCTGCTAGTTTGGGACTATGTGATGGAGGCGCCTGTCGTCGCTCGCGCAGTCATCGATATTATTATCGAGCAGCACAGCATTAACGCTTTCAAACATCCCGTTAGGATCCTTCTCATAGAGCGCAGCAACTCATCGGGAGGCTGGTGGCAAAGATTTTTCTCGGGTCACGCCGATCATATTAGGAAGTTCACCCGTAAACTCGGTGAAAGCGACAGATACCTAGAGTTAAAGCCGCTTGGAACGGAGGCTCTTCGGCGCATTGTAGGACACGTTCTTAGCGGATCGGAAGGTGACGAGGAGGTTCTCGATGACCTGAAGCAGATCGATCCGCTTGGCCGTCCATTCTTTGCCGCTTTGGCAGCTGATGCCTTGAAAAATGGAAGAGCGGCTCCAGGGATGAGCATACAAGCTCTTCTCAACGATATCCTTGATCGCGAGCAGTTTCGATGGAGGGTATTAGCGCGGGACGATCTCGATATTCAACGTCACGAAAATGCGCTTGCACTTGCTACAATGATGGGTGGTCTTCCCGTTCCTCAGGCAACCAGTGGCCTTCCGCTTGAAGTTTTTCCATTTTCACAGGAAGCTTTTAATTTCGCGCTCATGGAAGAAATGACTCAGGGCAAGCCTCTTGCGAAAGAGATTCACCCCCTCGAGCCAGACCTCGTTGGTGAATGGTTCGTTCTTAAACGACTTGTTCGTGCTCATCCGTTTGACCAACGGCCTGATCAACTGGTGTTGGCGGCAGAGTCGCTAGCGATATTGTCGCCAACTGCCGCCGCTGCATTTGGTGTTTTTAGAACCCGTCTTGCCGAAGACTTTCCCGAAGCTTTTGTTCACACGCAATTGCTGCGCGCTCCCATCGAAGGAGCGCCTGTTCACACATTCGTTGAATGGGCCACCTCTCTAGCTAATAGCCTGGAGCACCTGAGGGGACAGCCGCGAACGGCTTACTATTGTCTCCAATCGATAAAAAACTTAGTGCCAACCCTATTCGCAAGCAGTGACTTTCAAGTAGCCGCGAGCGCTGCCTACTTTAACTATGCAGCTCTGCTGCTAGCTCGCAACCGATATGCCGAGGCCGAAGGAATCTTGCACGACGTCTTCGAATGGGCGTCGCAACGGACTGATCTGCCAGAACTCGCGGCAGTTGCCAGTCGACTTGGTGAGATTCTCGGAGAACATTTCTTAGCTCAAGGCGATATAGATGAGGCAACTCGTATCTTCCATTCCATTCTTACCTTCGCTCAAGAAATCAACCTAGGAAAGAACGAAAAGGATGACGTTATAGACAACGCTGCGTCGCTCGGCCTTTCAATTCGAGAGAGCTTAGCAAGCCGCGATGATCAGCGGAGGCTGCGTGATCTAAATGGACGACTTTGGGCGAAGCCAACTGCGAAGCGAACGATTGACATGGCTTCAAATACTGGGAGCGAACTGATGTTCCGGTCCACCGAGAGTTCAGCGCAAGAGATCTTCAATGAATTGAAGACGAAGTCACTTGCGCGGCCCGACGTCAAAGCGATTGGTTTTTGGGCTGCTAACGTAGCGTATAGCATAGTTAGAGATGCAAAAGACCCGCGGGCGTTCGTGGACGGCATTCGTGAGCTTGCGTATTGGGTTTCGCACCGAGTGGATTGGCCTGATATGTTGGACGTCGTCTACGACGCGATCGATCATGAGTGGATAACCGAGGACTTTAAATTAGGGCGAGCGCCAATCGAGGCTTTATTTCAACTATGGTCCGAAGGGGTCCTGTCCGCGGCGAAGGGGCATGAAATCGGACGTAACAATGAGATCCATTTCATCCGAAAGGAGATAGAAGACTCCTTGCTTGAACACGGACGGCTACCGTGGGCTCAAGACATGCGGCGGCGAATAGCATTGATTGAGCAGAGCTTCGCAAATAATCTATAGCGTAAGAACACTCTCAGGTTGCAAAAGATTGCTTGGCAACCAAATGCTCCACGCCATGCGTTGCTAGCTAGGCGTTGTTGACCTGCAGCCAGACCTAAGTGTTGTCTTGCTCTTTACTTCCCCCGCTTCTGCTCGATCACGTCCCAGATCTTCGCCGCAACGTCAGGCCCGCCGAGGCGCGCGATGGCGCGGATGCCGGTGGGCGAGGTGACGTTGATCTCGGTGAGGTTGCCGTTGATGACGTCGATGCCGACGAACAGCAGGCCACGCTCGCGCAGCGCCGGGCCGACGGTGGCGCAGATCTCGCGCTCGCGCGGCGTCAGCTCGGTCTCCTGCGCCGCGCCGCCGCGCACCATGTTGGAGCGGAGGTCGTCGGCCGCCGGCACGCGGTTCACGGCGCCTGCGAACTCGCCATTGACGAGAATGATGCGCTTGTCGCCGTGTTTCACCTCGGGGATGAACTGCTGGATCACCCAGGCTTCCTTGAAGGTCACCGAGAACATGTCGAACAGCGAGCCGAAATTCATGTCCTGCGGCATCACGCGGAACACCGCGGCGCCGCCATGGCCGTGCAACGGCTTCATGACGACGGCGCCGTATTTGTCGCGGAACGCGTTGATCTCGTCGAGGTCGCGCGAAATCAAGGTCGGCGGCATCAGCTGCGGAAAATTCATCACGAACAGCTTTTCGGGCGCGTTGCGCACCGAGGCCGGATCGTTGACGACCAGCGTCTTCGGATGGATGCGCTCGAGCAGATGCGTCGAGGTGATGTAGGCGAGATCGAACGGCGGGTCCTGCCGCAGCAGCACCACGTCGAAGCCGTTCAACGCCTCGCGCTTGGGCTCGCCGAGCGTGAAATGGTCGCCGGGCTCGTCGCGCACGGTCAGGAGCTGGACCGGCGCGACGATCTCCTCGCCGACCATCGAGAGCTTGTCGGGCGTGTAATAGGACAGGCCATGGCCGCGCTTCTGCGCCTCCAGGAGCAGCGCAAAGGTGGAATCGCCCTTGATGTTGATGCGGGCGATGGGGTCCATCTGGACGGCGACATTGAGTTTCATGGTCTGCCTTTCAGGTCGAGGCGTCGAATGCCGCCAACACATGACGTGGAAGCGAGCGCGGCGCAATCAGCATGGCATCGAATCGCAATTCGAATTCCGCATGCTCGGGATGCGCCACGAGCCAGCCCTGGGCGGCGTCGATGATGCGCTGCTGCTGGCGCGGCGTCACCGCATAGGCGGCGTCATCGAGGCTGGCGCGGGCCTTGACCTCGACAAAGGCGATCAGGTTGCGGCGCCGCGCCACGAGGTCGATCTCGCCATGCGGCGTGCGGTAGCGCTTGGCGAGGATGCGGTAGCCCTTCGCCATCAGATAGGCCGCGGCGCGGCTCTCGGCGGAGATGCCGGTACGGAACGCGGCGACGCGTTCCGGCGAGGCGATTTTCGGTTCGGCCGGGATCTTAGTCTTCGCCATCGCCGCCCCGCAGATCCTTCGCGAGCTCGAGCGCCCGGGCATAGACCTCGCGGCGCGGGCGCCCCGAGAGCGCAACCGCATGCGCGACGGCGTCCTTGACGCTGTGCGCCGACAGCTGCTCGCGCAGGAGATCGTCGAGCGCATCCGCTGTCAGCACGTCGGCATCCGCCGCCGGGGGGCCGATCACCAGCACGAATTCGCCGCGCGTCTCCAGCGTATCGGCCTCGCGTGCAAGCTCGGTCAACGGCGCGCGCGAAATCTCCTCGTGCAGCTTGGTCAGCTCGCGGCAGATCGCGGCCTCACGCGCGCCCATGAGCTCGGCTAGATCGGCAAGCGTGTCCTGCACGCGGTTGCCGGATTCGAACATCACCAGCGTCGCATCGATGCGGGCGAGCTCCGCCAGGCGCGATCGTCGCGCGGCGGACTTCGCCGGCAAGAAGCCCTCGAAGAAGAACCGGTCGGTCGGCAGCGCCGCGACCGACAGCGCCGCCAGCACCGAGGACGGGCCGGGCAGCGCGTAGACCGCATGGCCCGCGGCGCAGACCTCGCGCACCAGCTTGTATCCAGGGTCGGAGATCAGCGGCGTGCCGGCGTCCGACACCAGGGCGACCGAGCCGCCGGCGGCTAGCGCCTCCAATATCTTGGGCCGCGCGGCTTCGGCATTGTGCTCATGATAGGCCCTGAGTTGCGCCGAGATGTCGTAGCGCTCGGTCAGGCGCCGCGTGATGCGGGTGTCCTCGCAGGCGATGACGTCGACGCCCGCGAGCGTCTGCAGCGCGCGCAGGGTGATGTCGCCGAGATTGCCGATGGGGGTGGCGACCAGATAGAGGCCCGCCGCCGGCTTCGGCGCCGCGAGCCGATGGGCGTCGATGGAGAAGCCGCGGGGAGCGGCGTCTGTGCCTTCAGGCGTATTTATCGGGGCCGGCTTTGCGCGCATAATGATTCGAACTTAGGCATGATCTCCGGGGCTGGGAACCGGCCCTTCGAAAAAGATCGTGCCGGTGGAGGATATCGAACTGGGGCGAGGAAGGACTGGAATGTGATCCATACGGCATCACATTCCCTCGGGAATGAAGCATCCGGGCCATATTCGCGGCGGAAACGCTGCCTTGATGCGTGGTGACGGTCGGCGGGGAGCTGGCCAGGGCTTGAGGGTCGGTCGCGTTAAGCGCGTATTATCCTTTTGTTTTGGTTAACTATTTGCCGACAATATGCCTGAATCCGCGGCTTCTGTCGCGGCGAAGTGTTGGTGTGGCCGGTGGGCGATCGCCGGTCAGAAGAGAAGCTGCCATGGGCCCGCGTGATCCAGAGTCTCCCGTTCAGGGGCCCCGTTTGTCCGGGGCGACCCGGCGAAGCGCGCTTGGCCTCTTGCTCGGCACGCCGCTACTGTCGGCCTGCGCCGGCGTCCAGCAGAGCCTCAGCCAGTTCTCCAATCCGTTCTCGAGCTCCCCGCCGCCGGCCCAGCCGGCCGGGCCGCCGCAGCAGGCGACAACCGCGGGCACCGGCGGGGTCAAGGTCGGGATGATCCTGCCGCTCTCGGCCGCCGGCAATGCCGGGCTCGCGGCGCAATCCATGCGCAACGCCGCCGAGATGGCGCTAGCGGAGTTCCAGAACCCGAACATCCAGCTCCTGATCAAGGACGACAATGGCAGCCCGCAAGGCGCGCAGGCCGGCGCGCAGCAGGCGGTCGAGGAGGGCGCCGAGATCATTCTGGGGCCGCTGTTTGCGCAATCGGTGCCGGCAGTGGCGCAGGTCGCACGCGCACGCGGCATCTCGGTGATGGCGTTCTCGACCGATTCGAGTATCGCCGGCCGCGGCGTCTATCTCCTGAGCTTCCTCCCCGAATCCGACGTCAACCGCATCATCGAATATTCCGCCGGGATCGGAAAACGCTCCGTCGCCGTACTGGTGCCCGACAATGCCTATGGCAATGTCGTCGAAGCCACCGTGAAATCGGCGGTGCCGCGGCGCGGCGGCCGCATCGTCGCGTTCGAGAAATACGGCGCCGACCGCGCCACGCCGGCACGCAACGTGGCGCAGGCGCTCGGCGGCGCGGATGCGCTGTTCATTGCCGATGACGGCGACGCCGTCGTCGCGGTCGCGGATGCGATGACGGCGGCCGGCGCAAATCTGCGCAACATCCAGTTGCTCGGCACCGGCCTGTGGGACAATCCGCGCGTCTATGCCAGCCCCGCCTTGCAGGGCGGCCTCTATGCCGCGCCGGATCCGGCAGGTTTTCGCGCCTTCTCCGGCCGCTACCGCACCAAATACGGCGCCGAGCCGATCCGGACCGCGACCCTCGCCTATGATGCGGTCGCGCTCGTCGCCGCGCTGGCGCGCACGCAAGGCACCACGCGCTTCTCTCCCGACGTGCTTACCAACCCCTCGGGCTTCGCCGGCATCGACGGTCTGTTCCGCTTCCGTGCCGACGGCACCAATGAACGCGGGCTTGCGGTGATGAAGGTCACGACCGGCGGCGGTGTCGCGGTGGCCGGCTCGCCGAAGAGCTTTGGCGCGTAACAGGCACGGCTCACAGCCGCCTGAGCGCCACGCTCTCCACCGCATGGTCGGCGCCCTTCTTCAGGATCAGCGTCGCGCGCGGCCGGGTCGGCAGAATGTTGTCCTCGAGATTGGCGAGGTTGGTGCGCTCCCAGATCGCGGTCGCCGTAGCGGTGGCCTCCTCATCGGACAGCAGCGCATAGCGGTGGAAGTAGGACTTTGGATCGGTGAAGGCGGTGTCGCGCAGCGCCAGGAAGCGCTTGATGTACCAGCGCCGCAGCGCCGCCTCGTCCGCATCGATATAGACTGAGAAGTCGAAGAAGTCGGAGACCACGGGCACCGCCTTGCCGTCACGCGGCAGCTTGCCGGTCTGCAAGACATTGACGCCCTCGACGATCAAAATGTCGGGCTGGTCGACCTCGGCCCATTCGTTCGGGACGATGTCGTAGGTCAGATGCGAATAGACCGGCGAGCGCACATGGCGGCGGCCCGACTTGATGTCGGACAGGAAGCTGAGCAGCAGCGGCAGGTCGTAGCTCTCCGGAAAGCCCTTCTTCTGCAGGATGCCCTGCTGCTCGAGCAGGGCCTTCGGGTAGAGAAAACCGTCGGTGGTGATCAGCTCCACTTTCGGACGCGGCGACCAGCGCGCCAGCAAGGCCTGGAGCACGCGGGCTGTGGTGGACTTGCCGACCGCAACGGAGCCCGCGACCCCGATGATGTAGGGCACCTTGCGATCCCGGATGTTGAGGAACTGGCGCTCGGCGTAATACAGGCGCTGCATCGCATCGACATAGATCGACAAAAGACGCGACAGCGGCAGATAGATGTCCTCGACTTCCTTGAGGTCGAGGCGGTCGTGCAGCGAACGCAGTCGGTCGAACTCGCCGGGCTCCAGCGTCATCGGCGTGTCGTCACGCAACCGCGCCCATTCTTCGCGCGTATAAACGCGGTACGGATTATACTGCTGCTCGGGTGCGCGGATATCCATGTCGCCGCCTTCTCCGTTGCGATCTGAACGGCTTGACCTAGCCGCCTTTGCGCGAAGCCTTCTCTTCCAACCCTGACATATTGGTACGCTTGTCCAGCGCCGCTTCCACTTCCTCCAGCTTTACGCCACGCGCCTTGAGCAGCACAAGGAAGTGATAGAGCAGGTCGGCACTTTCGGCGATCAGATGCGCGCGATCGTTTTCGACTGCTGCGATTACGGTTTCGACTGCTTCCTCACCGAACTTCTTGGCGCAATGTTCGGCGCCCTTCTCGAGCAGCTTGCGGGTATAGGAGGCCTCGCCACCGGAGGCCGCGCGGGCATCGATGGTCTCGGCGAGATCGTGGATGGTGAAACGCGGCATCGGAATACTCAGAAACACACCGGACCGGAGGCCAATCGCTTTTGCCTCTCTAGCACTTTTAGCAACGGGAGTCGTCAGGCATCCATGCGCATGGGCAGGCCCCGCCGCGACATGTGCTCCTTGGCTTCACGTATGGTGAATTCGCCGAAATGGAAGATGGATGCGGCCAGCACGGCGGTGGCGTGCCCGTCACGGATACCGTCGACGAGATGGTCGAGATTGCCGACGCCGCCCGATGCGATCACGGGAACGGGAACACTGTCGGCAATCGCCCGCGTCAGCGGAATGTCGAAGCCCTGCCTGGTGCCGTCGCGGTCCATCGAGGTGAGCAGGATTTCACCAGCGCCGAGCGAGACCACTTCCTGGGCATATTCGATGGCGTCGATGCCCGTGGAGTTGCGCCCGCCATGGGTGAAGATCTCCCAGCGGTCGCCGCCCGGGCGCTTGACCCGCTTGGCGTCGATCGCGACCACCACGCATTGCTCGCCGAATTTTTCGGCAGCTTCCTTGACGAACTCGCGCCGCGATACCGCGGCGCTGTTGATCGAGACCTTGTCGGCGCCGGCGCGCAGCAGCGTCTTGATGTCGTTGACCTCGCGCACGCCGCCCCCGACCGTCACAGGCATGAAGCAGGCCTCGGCAGTACGCCTGACGACATCGAGCATGATGCCGCGGTTCTCGTGGGTAGCGGTGATGTCGAGAAAGGTCAGCTCGTCGGCGCCGGCGGCGTCATAGGCAATCGCGGCCTCGACGGGATCGCCGGCATCTCTGAGATCAACAAAGTTGACGCCCTTGACGACGCGGCCGTCCTTGACGTCGAGACAGGGGATCACCCGCACCTTGAACATGAGTCAGCTCCTAAAGCATGATCCGGAAAAGTGCGAAGCGGTTTTCCGAAAGATCATGCGTAAACCATTACGCACGCGCGTCGCGGATCAGGGTGAGGGCGGCGGCTGGATCGAGCCGGCCGTCATAGAGCGCACGCCCGGCGATGGCGCCGGCGAGCTTTTTCGCGCGCGGCGTCAGCATGGCCTTCACATCGTCGATCGAGGCGAGACCGCCGGAGGCGATCACGGGAATCGATATGGCGTCGGCGAGCGCAATGGTCGCATCGAGGTTCAGGCCCTTGAGCAGGCCGTCGCGCGCGATGTCGGTGAAGATGATGGCGGCAACGCCGGCATCCTCGAACCGCTTGGCGATCTCCAGCACCGTGACCTGCGAGGTCTCGGCCCAGCCTTCGACCGCGACCTTGCCGTCGCGGGCATCGAGACCGACCGCGACGCGGCCGGGGAATTTCTTCGCGGCCGCCTTCACCAATTCGGGGTCGCGCACCGCCGCGGTGCCGATGATGACGCGGGTGATGCCTTTTTCCAGCCAGGCTTCGACAGTCGCGAGATCGCGAATGCCGCCGCCGAGCTGCACCGGAATCTTGATCGTCTTCAGCATCGCCTCGACCGCTTGCGCATTGACCGGCTTGCCGGCAAAGGCGCCATCGAGATCGACGACGTGGAGATATTCAAAACCCTGCGCGACAAAGCTTGCGGCTTGCGCGGCCGGATCGAGATTGAACACGGTGGCGCGCGCCATGTCGCCTTGCTCGAGGCGCACGCACTGGCCGTTCTTGAGGTCGATGGCAGGAAAGAGGATCACGGTTTCCATCGCAAGAAGTTCGAGATCAGGGCCAGGCCAAAGCGCTGGCTCTTCTCGGGGTGAAACTGCGTGCCGATGGCGGTGTCCTTGCCGACGATGGCGGTGACGGGACCGCCGTAATCGGCGCGCGCGAGGACATCAGCCTCATTGACCGCGTTGAGGTGATAGGAGTGCACGAAATAGGCGTGCTGGCCCTTGGGCCCGAGCGGCAGCTTGTTCAGCACCGGATGCTCCTGCAGCAGCTCGAGCGTATTCCAGCCCATGTGCGGGACCTTCAGGCTCTCGTCGCGCGGCGTGATCTTCTCGACGTCGCCGCCGATCCAGTTCAGGCCCTCGGTGATGACGTGCTCCTTGCCGCGGCTCGCCATCAGCTGCATGCCGACGCAGATGCCGAAGAACGGCCGCGCCTTGACGCGCACCGCTTCGGTGATCGCCTCGACCATGCCGTTGACGGCATCGAGCCCGCGCCGGCAATCGGCGAAGGCGCCGACGCCAGGCAGCACCAGACGGTCGGCCTCATAGGCCTGATCGGGATCGCTGGTGACGAACACCTTCTGCGGATTTTCCAGGCTGCGCGCGGCGCGCTCGAAGGCCTTGGCGGCGGAATGCAGATTTCCGGAACCGTAATCGATGATGGCGACGCTCATCTTGACCCTCCCGGTTCTGGAAACAATCCAATGATGCCGCCGGCCGGAATCGGCGGCGGGTTCGAAAATGGTTGGCCCGGCGTGTTGCGGGTCGGCGGCGGGCCGCCGCGGTCGACGGCCCGTTGATCGTTGACGATGCCGCGCTGCTTTTCGCTCCAGCGCTCGAAGAAACGGCGCTCGGCGGTGTCGTGATCGTCGGCGACGACGATGTCGAGCTGGCGCCATCTGCCGCGTGACAGCGTCCAGCGGCGCAGGCTCGAGGCTTCGAACCCCATCAGCAAGGCGACGACGATGTTGGCAAGGAAGATCGAGCTGCGCCCGACCCCGAGGCTGGACAGCCCGGCATCGAACGCGGCGAGGACGACGAACCAGCCGATCGTCGCCAGCCAGAGCCTGTTCCAGGCCAGCCAGATCGGGCCGAAGATCATGGCCCAGAAATGGAAGCCGTCGCGCACGAACACGAATCTGTCGGTCGCGCGCAGATCGGCCCCGCCTGGGGTGGGAGCATGAACTGTGTAGACAGGCATTTTCGATGCCCCGTTCTCGAGAGATAAAGTCGACGCCGCCGGCGATGTGTCGCCGCCGAGACGACAAATGTCAGCCGCCGAGCGACCCCTTGGTGGACGGAATTTCGCCCGCAGCCTTCGGATCGATCGCAACCGCCGTCCGCAGCGCCCGTGCCAGACCCTTGAAGCAGGACTCGGCGATATGGTGGCTGTTATCGCCATATAGGGTCTCGACGTGGAGAGTCACGCCGGCGTTGATGGCGAAGGCCTGGAACCACTCGCGCACCAGCTCGGTGTCGAACTCGCCGATCTTGTGGCGCGGAAATTCGGCCTTGAACACCAGGAACGGGCGCCCCGAGATGTCGATGACCACGCGCGTCAGCGTCTCGTCCATCGGCATGTGGACGCCGGCATAGCGGGTGATGCCCGCCATGTTGCCAAGCGCCTGCTTGACCGCCTGGCCGAGTGCGATGCCGGTGTCTTCGGTGGTATGGTGATAATCAATGTGCAGATCGCCCACCGCCTTGACCGTGAGGTCGATGCGGGAATGGCGGGCGAGGAGATCGAGCATATGGTCGAAAAAGCCGATGCCGGTCGCGATATTGGCCACGCCGGAGCCATCGAGGTTCACGGAGACCTCGATGTCGGTTTCCTTGGTCTTGCGCTTGATCGTCGCGGTGCGCATTGAAGGCTTTCGCTTCTTTTTGAGCATGAATCTGACCCGGAAAACCGGGACCCACTTTTCCGGATCATGCTCGGGTCCGAAAACGCCAGTCTCTTAACAGCCAAATGACGCCTTCGCTACTGCGGGAACGGCTGGCGGGGGCTCTACTTCTGCCTATGGTGAGCGAATTCGGCCCGGAACGGCCCGTTGTGCCCTCAGCTCTGACCGCCTAAATCAGCCCGGACAACGAGGGTCATTCATGCAGGATTCCCAGAACAGCTCGCCGGTCTGGCACGGCACCACGATTCTCACGGTCCGCAAGGGCGGCAAGGTGGTGGTCGGCGGCGACGGCCAGGTCTCGATCGGCCAGACCGTGATCAAGTCCAACGCCAAAAAGGTCCGCAGGCTCGGCAAGGGCGACGTGATCGGCGGCTTCGCCGGCGCCACCGCCGACGCCTTCACGCTGTTCGAGCGGCTGGAGAGCAAGCTGGAGCAATATCCGGGGCAGCTGACCCGCGCCGCCGTCGAGCTCGCCAAGGACTGGCGCACCGACCGCTACCTCCGCCGGCTGGAGGCCATGATGATCGTGGCCGACAAGGATGTCTCCCTGGTGCTCACAGGCACCGGCGACGTGCTCGAGCCCGAGGCCGGCGTCATGGCGATCGGCTCCGGCGGCAATTACGCGCTGGCCGCTGCTCGTGCCCTTGTCGACACCGACAAGGACGCCGAGACCATCGTCCGCCGCTCCCTCGACATCGCCGCCGACATCTGCGTCTACACCAACCGCAACATCACCATCGAAGCGCTGACGGCCGGCTGAGGGATGAGTTCTGCCCACGGCGCCCGCCGGCCCCAAACCGCAATGGCGCTGCTTGCCTGGGTCGGCATTGCGCTGCTCTTGCTGGCGCTGCAGGCCTCGATCCTGTTTGCGATGGGACGGGTGCCGATCTGCACCTGCGGCTATGTCAAGCTGTGGCACGGCGTCGTGAACAGCTCGGAGAACTCCCAGCACATCGCCGACTGGTACAGCTTTTCGCACGTGCTGCACGGCTTCCTGTTCTACGGATTGACGTGGCTGTTGCTCTCGCGGCGGCTTATGTGGCCGGCGCGGCTGATCGTCGCGATGCTGATCGAGGGCGCCTGGGAGATCGTCGAGAATTCACCTGTGATCATCGAGCGCTACCGCGCCGGCACGATCTCGCTGGATTATTACGGCGACAGCATCGTCAATTCGGTCTCGGACACACTATTCATGGTGCTGGGGTTCCTCGCCGCGCGCGTGCTGCCAATTTCCGCAACCGTCGCGCTCGGGCTTGCCTTCGAGATCATGCTGGCGCTGCACATCCGGGACAATCTGACGCTCAACATCCTGATGCTCATCCATCCGATCGAGGCCGTGAAGCAGTGGCAATCCGGCCCGCCGATCCTTTGATGCCCCAAAAAGCGGCTTGTCGCCGCCGGCTTCCAATCCTAGCTAAGGTGCCATGACAGACTTCTCCCCCCGCGAAATCGTTTCCGAACTCGACCGTTTCATCGTCGGCCAGGGCGACGCCAAGCGCGCCGTCTCGATCGCACTGCGCAACCGCTGGCGCCGGCAGCAGCTCACCGGCTCCTTGCGCGAAGAGGTGCTGCCGAAGAACATCCTGATGATCGGCCCCACCGGCGTCGGCAAAACCGAGATCGCGCGGCGCCTGGCAAAACTGGCGAACGCGCCGTTCCTGAAGGTCGAGGCGACCAAATTCACCGAGGTCGGCTATGTCGGCCGCGACGTCGAGCAGATCGTGCGCGATCTCGTCGAGGTCGCCATCGCCCAGGTGCGCGAGCGCAAGCGCAAGGACGTGCAGGCGCGGGCCCAGCTCGCCGCCGAGGAGCGCGTGCTCGATGCGCTGGTCGGTGCCAATGCCTCTTCGGCGACGCGCGAATCCTTCCGCAAGAAGCTGCGCGCCGGCGAACTGAACGACAAGGAAATCGAGATCGAGACGCAGTCCTCCAGCGGCGGCATGCCGATGTTCGAGATCCCGGGCATGCCGGGCGCCCAGATGGGCGCGATCTCGATCGGCGACATCTTCGGCAAGCTCGGCGGCCGCAGCAAGACGCGGCGGCTGACGGTGGAAGGCTCGCACGAGATCCTCGTCAACGAGGAATCCGACAAGCTCTTGGACACCGACCAGCTGACGCTGGAGGCGATCAGCGCGGTCGAGAACAACGGCATCGTCTTCCTCGACGAGATCGACAAGATCTGCGCCCGCGAAGGCCGCGCCGGCGCCGACGTCTCGCGCGAGGGCGTGCAGCGCGACCTGTTGCCGCTGATCGAAGGCACCACGGTCTCGACCAAGCACGGCGCTGTGAAGACCGACCACATCCTGTTCATTGCCTCGGGCGCCTTCCACGTCGCAAAGCCGTCCGACCTGTTGCCGGAATTGCAGGGGCGGCTGCCGATCCGGGTCGAATTGCAGGCGCTGACCCGCGACGACATGCGCCGCATCCTGACCGAGCCCGAGGCCTCGCTGATCAAGCAATATGTCGCGCTGATGCAGACCGAGGGCGTCACGCTCGACATCACCGACAGCGCGATCGACGCACTCGCCGACGTCGCGGTCGCGGTCAACTCCACCGTCGAGAACATCGGCGCGCGGCGGCTGCAGACCGTGATGGAGCGGGTGCTGGACGAGATCTCCTTCACCGCCCCCGACCGCAGCGGCGAGACCGTTCAGGTCGACGCCGATTTCGTGCAGAAGCACGTCGGCGATCTTGCCAAGAACGCGGATCTGAGCCGGTTCATTTTGTAATTTTGGCTTGGTCCGCTATCTATGACACCGTCGTCCCGGCGAAGGCCGGGACCCATAGCCACAAATGGCTCTTGTCGGAAAAGATAGCGGCCCCAGCATTGCCTCAGTGCAAACATTCGTGGTTATGGATCCCGGCCTTCGCCGGGATGACGGCGGAGGTTTGTGCGCGCCGAGTGGCACATGCCCGCTAACATTCTGCAAAACCCCTGGCGGCTGCTGCTCGCGATCAACGCCGCGGTTATCGTCGGCGTCTTCATTCATAAGGTGAAGCTGCCGCCTTACGTCCCCTATATCCACCTCGTCGTCGACTACCATTTCGGCTTCATCAAGCGCGCGCTGGTCGGCGCGCTCGTTGCTGTGTTCACCGAGAAGGTGCCGGTCTGGCTGGTGTTCGCGATTGCCGGCGTGACCTGGCTGGTGACTTTGGGGCTTTACGCAAGACTGTTCCAGAAGACGTTCGGCTTCACGGCGCGGACGCTGCCGCTGTTCGTGTTCATCGCGGGCTCGCCGTTCTTTTTCAAAAACTTCATGCACACGCTCGGCCATTTCGACATCTATGGCTGCGCGCTTTCGATCGTCCTCCTGCTGATGCCGGCCGCCTCGTTGCTGTTCGTGGCGACGGCGGCGCTGTTTGCGATCATCCTCGTGCTGATCCACCACATTCATCTCTTGATGTATGTGCCGACGATCATCACCATCGTCGTCACCAGGCACTATCTCGTCTACGGCTGCAATCGCAGCAACGTCGCCTTCGGCGTCATCGCTTTGGTTGTGGTCTCCGCGCTGTTCTTCGCCGCGCAATTCCTGGGAACGATGCCGATTCCGGAAGCGGATTTCGTCGCCTATTTGAAGACACGGATGGCCGATCCCGCGCGCACCGATCTCTTGCAATTCGCCTACATCTGGTACCAGCCGCTTTCGAAGGAGATTGCGGACACCTGGGGCCGCCTGCCGCATAACAGCCTCGGCATTCCCGTCTTTGCCCTGCTGATCTGGCTGCACACGCCGCTGTGGCGTTTCTTCGCCAACCTGATCGATGCGCTCGCCAACGCGACGCATCGACGCCTCATGATCGCGGCATTGATCGGCGTCAGCCTGTTCTATCTCGTGATGTTCGCGATGGTGTTCGACTATTCGCGCTGGGTCTCGAACTGGGCGGTCTGCATGGTCCTGATCCTGCATGCGGTGAAAATGTTGCCGGCGAAGCGGGAGACCACGCTGATTCCGGAACAGGATCGGAAGACCAACATCTTCGGCCTCATCATCACCTTGATCCCGCGAGTCGGAATCGTCCGGCCGTTTTAGGAATTCTGAGTAGCCGCACAGGCAGTGCGCCCCCTCTCCCGCTTGCGGGAGAGGGTTGGGGAGAGGGCTTTTTCCGCAAAGGGATTCCCCAAGAGGAGAGAACCCTCACCCGCGCCTTCGGCGCGACCTCTCCCGCAAGCGGGAGAGGTGTAGAGCCACTAATACCTCGCCCGCCGGATCCGCACGTACAGCGCGCCCTCGCCGCCATGGCCGATAGCAGCTTCCTCGAAGCCGACGACGAAGGCGCGGAATTCCGGCAGGCTCAGCCATTCCGGCACCTGGCGGCGGAGCACGCCGCTTTCGCCGCCGCTGCGGCCCTTGCCGGTGATGACGAGAACGAAGGTCAGGCCGTCGTGGTGGGCACGCTGGAGGAAGCCGGTGAGGGCGCGGTGCGCGCGCATCTGGGTCATGCCGTGCAGGTCAAGCCGTGCGTCGATCTCGCTGCGGCCGCGCGACAGCTTTGTGCGCTCGCGCTTGCCAAGCGGGGCCAGCGGCGGCATCGCCGGCTTGGAGGGACGCGAGGCCGGGGCCGCAGCCAGGGGCCGCGGCGATAGCGTCGGCTTCGCAACTGTGGCCGCGACCGAAGGCTCGGCACGCGGCGCCGCATGCAGCTTCGGCGCGCGATGCTTCCGCAGCGGCTTGACCTGTTTCGCTACGAGGTCCCACAGCTCGCGGTCTTCTTCGCTCAAGCCACGACGGCGCGGCGAAGGACGCGGCGGATCCAGCACGGGCGGACGGGACGATCGCTTCATTGCTGGTGGGAACGGGTTTTCATGTGCCGGCGCGGTTCGCGAACAGGCTCTATCACAGGACGCGGCGCCGGCAACGGCACCGGGCCTGCGATGGCAACGGTCTCGTTCCTTGCATCCTTGGCAGGATCGGTCTGCGGAAACAGCTTTGCGATCTTCTCCGACGGCCGCGGATCCGGCACCGGCAGCCGCGCGGCGCGCGGTGCGGGATCAAGGCTCTTCGGCACCAGCATCACGAAATGCATGGGATGGCGCAGCCGGCCCGAGACGCGGCCGGCTTCAAGCCCCGCACCGAAATAGAGATCAGCGCGGGCAGGCCCGATGATGGCGGAGCCGGTGTCCTGCGCGATCATCAGGCGATGGAACGGCGTCTTGGCGCGATCGGACTCGATCGGCAGCTCGCCCTCGATGAAGAACGGCGTGCCGTAGACGTGAAGCGATTTGTCGACCGCGATCGAACGGCCGGCGGTGAGCGGGATGCCCTGGGCGCCGACCGCCTCGTCCTTGTCGGACAGATTGACCTCGTGGAAGAAGATGTAGGAGCGGTTCTGCCGCCGCAGCTCCTTGGCGCCGTCGGGGTTTTGCGCCATCCATTCCCTGATCTTCTGCATCGACATCTCTTCCTTCGGAATGATGCCGCGTTCGATCAGGACGCGCCCGACCGCCGTATAGGGATAGCCGTTGTAGGAATCGTAATTGAGCCTGACGGTCGAGCCGTCGTCGAACTTGATGCGCGCCGAGCCCTGGATCTGCGCGAACAGCAAATCGGTCGGGTCCTTCAGCCACGCGATCTCCAGCCCACGGCCGGCGATCTTGCCATCCTCGATCTCGCCACGGTCGTAATATGGCACCAGCTTGCGGCGGCCGATCTTGCGATAGACCGGCCCCTTGTTGGGCAGGCTGACGGAGGCCTGATTGAAGCCGCGCACGAACAGGTTCGACGGGCGGCGATAGACCGGAACGTTATAGACATCGGTCTGCGTCCGCGATCCCTCGAGCACAGGCTCGTAATAGCCGGTGACAAAACCGTCGGGCTCGCCGAGGCGCGAGATCCGCAGCGGCGAAAAATTCGCCTCGAAGAAGGCCCTTGCGCCGGCGTCGTCGGTCGGCTCCAGCGACTTGGCGGCGCGGCAGGGCTCGCTCAACGCGCCGCCCAGCGCTTTGGGCTCAGGCGCGCCGGTCTGCGCGTTGATCGAGCGGCAGCTGGCGCGGAAGGTCTTGTACGCGGCGAGATGATCGTCCTCGCTCCAGCCCTTCACGTCGGCCCATGCCAGCGGCAGATATTGCGCGCCGGGAATCTCGAACGGCAGCGGCAGCTGCGGATAGGGCAGCGCGCGCCGCGGCATCGCCGCGGTGTCGGGAAGGTGATGGTGGTGGCTGCGGTAGTGGCGCCGGGCGGCCTCGGCGCCAAGCGAAAACGAAGCCAGCACGACGAGGCCCGCGCAAAGTGCCGTCGCGCCGTGCTTCAGGAAACTCTTAATTCGCGCTTCCGGTGCCAACCAGCTTCCAGTTCGGATCGCGAGAGGTGGTGTCGCGGGCGAAAGTCCAGATGTCGGTGATGTCGGCGACCTTGTCGGCGTTGCCGTCGACGATGTTGCCGGCCTTGTCGCGGGTGACCGAGATCATCTGCGAGACGAAGCGCACGGTGAGCTGCGCCGTACGGTCGCGCAGCTCGGCGCCAACAAGCTCGGCCTTGTCGATCGAGACGAAGCGGGTCTCGGTCTTCTGCTCGTTCTTCTCGCGCTCCCTGATGGCGGCGTCGAAGCTCTCATAGACATCGGAGGACAAGAGGTCGCGCAGCGAGCGGCGATCGCCGTTGGCAAAGGCCAGCACGATCATTTCATAGGCGCCGCGGGCGCCTGACAGGAAGTGGCGCGGATCGAAGGTGGAATCCTTGTCGACGATGGCATCGAGACCCTGGGCCAACGCGGTGCCGGGCTCGGTCAGACCCTTCCAGCGGTCGGACGGCGGGGCCGGCTCGGCGGTCGGAGCCAGCGGCGGCTGGTCGATCACCTTGCCCGGCATGGTCACGACGTTCTTGTCCGGGGCACCCCCGAGCGCATTGCGAGCGGTGC
Source organism: Bradyrhizobium campsiandrae (assembly GCF_014529705.1). GTDB lineage: Bacteria > Pseudomonadota > Alphaproteobacteria > Rhizobiales > Xanthobacteraceae > Bradyrhizobium > Bradyrhizobium campsiandrae. The sequence goes on along the minus strand of NZ_JAANIH010000067.1, from coordinate 18,428 downwards.
GGTCGAACGGCGGCCGCTCGTTGCCGGTCCGCTGCCCCAGCACGCTACGCAGGCGCAGGAAGATAAAGACCGCCAGCGCAAGGAAGATGATGGTGTAGATGTCCACGTCGTGTCGCTTTCTGGTCTTCACCCAAATCTTGGGGCCAAGCCTCTTTGGGGTCGCTGCCGGGAAAATCAATCCGGCCAGTAGACCGTTCCATACCGGAACGGCAAGATGACATCACCATTTTTGGCCCGCGTGTCTCGTCTGCGGGATGTAGGCACGAAAATGAGCCCGGCCAATGGCGCCTTTTGGCACAGTGTCAAGTGTAGCGCGTTTTATGCTTAAGGGGAAACCCGATCCTGGGCGGAAATCGCGCATCTTCAAGCGTTTAACGTGCGATTTCGCCTCCGGGGCCGGTCAAACGTCACAGTTGCGGGGGAGGCCCGGACCGACCCTCCGGAGCCGTTCGTCCTTGTGGACCGAGGCGGCCCTATGTTAGCCAACCGCCGCGAAATTCAGCCCCAATCGGGTAAGGAGACACTTTTCATGACCAACGGTAACGGCACCCCTCCCGACGCGGCCCAGGCTCCCCAGCTCAACGTGCTGGCGCAATACACCAAGGATCTGTCGTTCGAAAATCCGAACGCGCCGAGCTCGCTGCAGCAGCAGAGCCAGCCGCCCCAGATCAACATCCAGATCAATGTCGGCGCCAACAATCTCAGCGAAACCGAGTTCGAGGTGACGCTGTCGGTCGAGGGCAAGGCCGAGACCGCGGGCAAGCTGATGTTCTCGTTCGAGCTCGCCTATGCCGGCGTGTTCCGCATCGCCAATGTGCCGAAGGAGAACCTGCATCCGCTGGTCATGATCGAATGCCCGCGCCTGTTGTTCCCGTTCGCCCGCGAGATCATCGCGACCGCCGTGCGCGACGGCGGCTTCCCGCCGCTGATGCTGGATCCGGTCGATTTCGTCGGCCTCTATCGCCAGAACATGGAGCGGCAGATGGCCGCTCAGCAGCCGGCCGGTCAGGCCTGAGCGGCAAGCTACTCGGCTGCCGAGGCGGCTGGAGCGGGCAGGTACTCGTTCCAGATCGCCTTGTCGCCCATCGTTGCGATGAAGGCGCGATGGGCCTCGCGCTCGGCGTCCGTCACCCGCGGCGCCAGCGGCACAAGGCGCTGCCGCCGCGGCGCATCGCCGGCGGCATTGACGCGAATCTCCTGGGCGTCCGACGCCAGCAGCAGCTGCGACTGCCGCGCCCCGACCAGGTCGACATAGACCTCTGCCAGCAATTCGGAATCGAGCAGCGCGCCGTGCTTGGTGCGGTGTGAATTGTCGATCGAATAGCGCGAGCAGAGGTCGTCGAGCCGGTTCGACACGCCGGGATGCTTGCGCCTCGCCAGCAGCAACGTATCGACCAGCCGCTCGCGTGGAATCGCGGGGCGCTTGATCCGGTCGAGCTCGGCATTGATGAAGCTGATGTCGAACGAGGCGTTGTGGATCACCAGCGGCGCATCGCCGATGAAGTCCAAGAACTCGTCGACGATCTCGTGGAACAGCGGCTTGGTCGAGAGAAATTCGGCCGACAGCCCGTGCACGGCAAAGGCCTCCGCCGGCATGTCCCGCTCGGGGTTGATGTAGACGTGATAGGTCTGGCCCGTCGGCATGCGATTGAATATCTCGACGCAGCCGATCTCGACCAGGCGATCGCCGCGGAGCGGATCGAGGCCGGTGGTTTCGGTGTCGAGAACGATTTCGCGCATGGTTTTGAGACGCCGCTTCGGAGCGGCGAATCAGGCTCGCCGCTGCGGCATCTTAACGACCTCGGCCAGGATGTGCGCGATTTGGGCGCGCACCGGCTCAAGTCCATGTGACGTATCCACCACGAAATCGGCCCGCTGGCGCTTTTCGGCGTCGGGCGTCTGCTTGGCGATGATGGCGTTGAGCTTGGCTTCGTCCATGGTTCCCCGCGCCAGCACGCGTTCGCGCTGAAGCTCCGGCGAGGTCGAGACCACGACCACCGCATCGACCCGCTTCTCGCCGCCGGTCTCGAACAGCAGCGGGATGTCAAGCACGACGACCGGCGCCTTGGCGGCTTCCGCCTCCGCAAAGAATTTCTGCCGGGAGGCGCCGAGCATCGGATGGACGATCTGCTCGAGCTGCTTGATCGCGGCGGCATCATGCACCACGCGCGCGGAGAGTTTCGGCCGATCGACCTTGCCGTTCACGGTGGTGCCGGGGAAGGCGGCCTCGATCGCCGGCACCGCCTCGCCTTCATAGAGCTGATGGACGGCGGCATCGGCGTCGTAGACAGGCACGCCGGCCTCCGCGAACAGCTTCGCAGTGGTGGATTTGCCCATCCCGATGGAGCCGGTCAGTCCGAGGATCCGCATCAGCGCAAAACCATCCCTGCAAAAACCCCTCTTAGTCACACCGCAATGAGCCGTTCACGCCGCAGGAACGCAAGCAGCGGCAGCAGCGGCAGGCCGAGAATGGTGAAATGATCGCCCTCGATGCGCTCGAACAGATGGATGCCGAGGCCCTCGAGCTGATAGGCGCCGACGCTGGTGGTGACGGCATCGCCGGCGGCGTCGAGATAGGCCGAAAGCTCGGCTTCGGACATCTGCCGCATCGTCATGCGGGCGATCGAGACATGCTCGAAGACGATTCTGCCGTCATGCGCCACGGCAACGGCGGAATTCAGTTCGTGGGTGCGGCCAGCGAGATCGCGCAGCTGCGCCAAGGCCTGTGCGCGGCCGGCGGGCTTGTTGAAGAGACGCTCACCCAATGCCAGCGTCTGGTCGGCGCCGATCACATAGCTTGCCGGACGATGGGCAGAAACCGCCTTCGCCTTCTCGCGCGCCAGCAACAGTCCGATCTCGCGCGGATTTGAAAGCTTCGACGCGGCCTGGATGCCGCGCTCGTCGATATCGGCCGTCATCGCCACGAATTCGAGCCCGGCGTTTGCCAGCAGCATCTTTCGCGCGCTGCTTTGCGAGGCCAGGATCAACGGAGATGTGACGCGCCACAGAGCCATTTCGAAGACTATTCCGACGGCCGGTTGCGCTGGCGGTCGCTGTAGAGCTTCATGATCGCGGCGGCGGTTTCCTCGATCGAGCGCCGGGTGACGTCGAGCAGCGGCCAATCGTGCTTGGCGCTGAGCTTGCGCGCGAACGCGACCTCCTCGGTGACCGACTGCTTGTCGGTATAGGTGTCGCTGCCGGATCCGGATTCCGCGCCCATCGAGAGCAGGCGGTTCTGGCGGATCTGGATCAGCCGTTCCGGCGTCGCATGCAGACTCACCACCAGCGGCCGCGTCAGCGTCTCCAACTGCGCCGGCACGGGAATGCCGGGAACCAGCGGCACGTTGGCGGTGCGGATGCCGCGATTGGCGAGATAGATCGACGTCGGCGTTTTCGAGGTGCGGGATACCCCGACCAGGACGACATCGGCCTCCTCGAGCCCTTCGACATGCTGACCATCATCGTGGATCATCGTGTAGTTCAGCGCGTCGATACGCTTGAAATATTCGGCGTTGAGCACGTGCTGGGCGCCGACGCGGCCGGTGGTCGCTGCGCCAAGATAGGCTTCGAACAATTGCATGACCGGGCCGATGATCGAGAGGCTCGGAACATTGATCGCCTTGCACTTGTCCTCGAGCCTGGAGACCAGGTCCTTCTCCAGCAGCGTGAACAGCACGATGCCGGGCGCCTCCTCGATCTCGTCGAGCACGCGGTCGAGCTGCTTCTGGCTGCGCACCAGCGGATAGACATGCTCGACCGGCGTGACGTTGGCGTATTGCGCGGCAACGGCGCGCGCGACCGTGATCAGGGTCTCGCCGGTGGAGTCGGAGACGAGGTGCAGATGGAAATAATTGTTCGAGGTCGGCACAAAAACTCTTTGTATGGGGACGGTGTGGTTTGTGGATTTCTGTGGAGCTTAACCCCTCGGAAAGGGATGCGCGACACCAGGGGCGGGATAAGTGCCGATTTTCTTCACACCGCTGCCCGTCAGGACAAGTCCGGCGGCCCGGCCAGCCCAATGCGGGATAGCGCGGACAACCCCTTTGATAAGCTGCGGATGAAAACGCGCAAGCCTTTGAGCACGGATGATTTATCCGGGCAGGCTGGAACCAGCAGGAAGATGTTGGGCGATGTGAACAAGCGCACGCGAAGCAGCGGACGTCATTGCATGAGTCCAATCCACCGTCATTCAGACTCAAACCTTTAAGAATCTAAGATTCTAGATTTGAGGAAGGCGCTACGGACAGATATGTGTGCAGGCGAGACCTTAACGAGTTCTTACTATCCCCAGACCGCCTGATGGCTGGGCGCAAAATCGGACGCCGGACATGTTTGAAGACGTCTATCTCTGGATCAAGGCGCTGCATGTGATCGCGGTCATCTCCTGGATGGCCGGAATGCTCTATTTGCCCCGGCTGTTCGTTTATCACTGCGAGGCCGAAATCGGCTCGAAACAGTCCGAAACCTTCAAGGTGATGGAACGCCGCCTGCTCAAGGCGATCATCAATCCGGCGATGGGCGCGACCTGGATCGCCGGGCTTTACCTTGCCTGGGCCGGCCATTGGTTCACCTTCGGCTGGCTGCACGTCAAACTGGCAATGGTGCTGGCGATGTCCGCGGTCCACGGTTTTTTTTCCCGCTGGGTCAGGGATTTCGCGGCCGACCAGCGCCCGCACAGCCAGAAATTCTTCCGTGGTATCAACGAGGTGCCGACCGTCCTGATGATCATCATCGTCATCATGGTGATCGTGAAGCCGTTCTAGGCAACAATCGTGAATGATCGCTCAGCGCTTCGGCTTGCGGAGTGACAAGCGATTTTCTATATTGGCGATATCCCACCCAACGCAGGCGGATGTGGTTGTGTCTGAGCTTTTCAGAGGCCGGACACCGCATCAGGTTTGAAGCCCCACGGGCACTTAACCTTGCCAGACCTGCGGACTTTACCTTCTCACGTCCGCATTTCAGAGCCTCCTCGCACCCCCCTCCCAAGGTTACCTCACAGGACCACCCCAATGCGGGAAATCAAACTCGAAGACCTCAAGTCCAAAACGCCGGCCGAGCTCGTCTCGTTCGCGGAGGAGAATGGGGTCGAGAACGCCAGCACCATGCGCAAGCAGGAGCTGCTGTTTGCCATCCTCAAGCAGCTCGCGCTGGCCGAGACCGACATTGTCGGCCAGGGCGTCGTCGAAGTGCTCTCCGACGGCTTCGGCTTCCTCCGCTCGCCCGATGCGAATTATCTGCCGGGCCCTGATGACATCTACGTCTCGCCCTCGCAGATCCGCCGTTTCGGCCTGCGCACCGGCGACACCATCGAAGGCCACATCCGCAGCCCGAAAGAGGGCGAGCGCTATTTCGCGCTGCTGAAGGTCAACACGCTCAATTTCGAGGATCCGGAAAAGGCCAAGCACAAGGTCAATTTCGACAACCTCACGCCGCTGTTTCCGAACCAGCGTTTCCGCATGGAAATCGACGATCCGACGCGGAAAGACCTGTCCGCGCGCGTCATCGACATCGTCGCGCCGATCGGCAAGGGCCAGCGCGCGCTGATCGTCGCGCCGCCGCGCACGGGCAAGACCGTGCTGATGCAGAACATCGCGCATTCGATCACGGCCAATCATCCCGATTGCTATCTGATCGTGCTGCTGATCGACGAGCGCCCGGAAGAAGTCACGGACATGCAGCGCTCGGTGAAGGGCGAGGTAGTGTCGTCGACCTTCGACGAGCCGGCGGTGCGTCACGTCCAGGTCGCCGAGATGGTGATCGAGAAGGCCAAGCGCCTGGTCGAGCACGGCCGTGACGTCGTCATCCTGCTCGATTCGATCACCCGCCTTGGCCGTGCCTACAACACGGTGGTGCCGTCATCAGGCAAGGTGCTGACCGGCGGCGTCGACGCCAACGCACTGCAGCGCCCGAAGCGCTTCTTCGGTGCCGCCCGTAACATCGAGGAGGGCGGCTCGCTGACTATCATCGCGACCGCGCTGGTCGATACCGGCAGCCGCATGGACGAAGTCATCTTCGAAGAGTTCAAGGGCACCGGTAACTCGGAGCTGATCCTGGACCGTAAGGTCTCGGACAAGCGCACCTTCCCGGCGATCGACATCTCGCGCTCCGGCACCCGCAAGGAGGAGCTCATCACCGATCCGCAGGTGCTCAAGAAGATGTACGTGCTCCGCCGCATCCTCAATCCGATGGGGACCATGGACGCGATCGATTTCCTGCTCGACAAGCTGCGCTCGACCAAGAGCAATTCGGAGTTCTTCGACTCCATGAACACTTGATTGCAGTGCAGCAAGGTTTTGAGGGCGCCTTCGGGCGCCCTTTTCCGTTGTGCGGCTTTGCTGCAGCAAAAGCGCAGCATGAGGGAATATGGAGGTACTGCTCGGTGTTCCTTTATCCTTCTGATAAACTTGTATAATTCCTTATCTTTCCCGAGCCGCCCGACTTGGAGGCCGGACTTTTGCGGCAAGCACCATGGCCTTGTTGCGTCGCAATAAGATTTTTGCTGCAGGCCAGACCGCAGCAAATACCGGACGAGAGCCGATCAGGAACGGGCCGTTTGCCTTTTCTCTGCCAGCCGGACAAATAGGCCATGCACCCGCGAGACCAGACCATCTTTGCGCTGTCGTCCGGCCGTCCGCCGAGCGCGATCGCCATTGTGCGCGTGTCGGGCCCGCAGGCCAGCCGGGTCCTGACGGCCCTGGCGGGCCGGTTGCCGGCACCGCGACAGGCGAGCCGCCGGCTGCTCCATGATCAGGCCGGCCAGCCGATCGACGACGCGGTCGTGCTGTGGTTTCCCGCGCCGGGCAGCGCGACCGGCGAGGACGTCGCCGAATTTCACGCCCATGGCGGACGCGCCGTGCTGGCGGCGCTGCTCGCCGTTATTTCCGATATTCCGAATACGCGCGCGGCCGAGCCGGGCGAGTTCACCCGCCGCGCCTTCGAGAACGGCAAGCTCGACCTCACCGAAGCCGAGGGCCTCGACGATCTCATCCACGCCGACACCGACCGTCAACGCCGGCAGGCGCTGCGCCAGCTGCAGGGCCTGCTCGGTAATCGCGCGCGAGACTGGCGCGAGCGCATCATCGAGGCCTCGGCGCTGATCGAAGCCGGCATCGATTTTTCAGATGAAGGCGATGTGCCTGCGGAATTGCAGGCGCCGGCAGTGAAGGCGATCAGGACGCTGCACGACGAGATCAGAGAAGTGCTTGCGGCACAGGGACATTCGGAACGCCTGCGCGAGGGGCTCGTGGTTGCGATCGCCGGCGAGCCGAATGTCGGCAAGTCGACGCTGATGAATCAGCTCGCCCGCCGCGAGGTCGCGATTGTCTCGCCGCATGCCGGCACCACGCGCGACGTCATCGAGGTGCAGCTCGACCTCGACGGCTATCCCGTCACCGTCATCGACACGGCCGGCATCCGTGAGACCGATGATCCGGTCGAGCAGGAGGGCGTGCGCCGGGCGCGGGCGCGCGCCGAAGACGCTGACCTCGTGTTGTGGCTGGTGGACGGAGAACGGCCCGCCGATCCGGACACGATGACGTCGGGCGGCTCGGTCTGGACCGTGCGTAACAAGATCGACCTCGGCGAGTCCGCAGCTCGTCCCAGCGGCGAGTTTAGAATCTCGGCGCGCCGGGGCGATGGCATTCCGGAGCTGGTCGATGCACTCGTGACATTCGCGGCTGAGTTCTTCGGAGGAAGCGAGGGCGGATTGGTGACAAGGACCCGCCAACGGGATTTGTTGAGCCGGGCGGCGGACAGCTTGCGCCGGAGTCTGGAGCTTGTAGAAGAGGGCGAGGAATTGGCCGCCGAAGAGCTGCGTGCGGCCGCCTATGCCCTGGGCCGGCTGCTTGGCCGGGTCGACGTCGAGGACGTCCTTGGAGCCATCTTCCAGAAATTCTGTATTGGAAAGTAGCGCTAGTTCTTCAATCTAGAACTAGAGCTTGTTCCGCTTCTTGTGTTTCACGTGAAACGCGGGTCCACGGCTTAGCTTTGTTTCACGTGAAACAAGATCCACGGCGCGCTCGCCGTGGATTGCAGCTGCCGCTCGGACCCACATCCTCTCCCGTCATCGCGAGGAGCCCTTGCGACGAAGCGATCCAGGCTATCGCTGTCGAGGCAGTCTGGATTGCTTCGCTTCGCCCGCAATGACGGAGCGTGGAACAAGCGCTCGCTCTCCCTGTTGACGCCGGCGCCAAGTTCGTCTGTTCCATGTGAAACAGTCGCATCTTCTACTGTGCATGGGTTGTTTTCGCGACGCGTCATCGTCCGCTGACGATCCCGTTTCACGTGAAACACCCTCCTCACTCAGTTTCCCCTTTTGGCTTTTCAGCCACTGAGCTAGAAGTCCGCGCATGCGAGCAGAGCGAGAGAGTTTCGACGTCATCGTCATCGGCGGCGGTCATGCCGGCTGTGAGGCCGCGGCTGCGTCTGCCCGGATGGGGGCAGTGACGGCTCTGGTGACGCACCGTTTCTCCACGGTCGGCGCGATGTCCTGCAATCCCGCCATCGGCGGTCTCGGCAAGGGTCATCTGGTGCGCGAAGTCGATGCCCTTGATGGTTTGATGGGGCGGGTCGGCGATGCCGGCGGCATCCAGTTTCGCGTTCTCAACCGCCGCAAGGGGCCCGCCGTCCGCGGTCCTCGGGCCCAGGCGGATCGGAAGCTCTATGCCGCCGCCATGCAGGCTGCGATCCAGCAGACCGAGAGGCTTTCCGTCATCGAAGGCGAAGCCGACGAACTGATCGTGGTCGATGGCCGGGTCACGGGACTGCGCCTGGCCGATGGGCGAGAGCTTCGAGCAGGGGCCGTGGTCGTCACCACCGGAACCTTCCTGCGTGGTCTGATCCATCTCGGCGAGAAGAATTGGCCCGCCGGACGGGTCGGCGAAGCGCCGGCGATGGGGCTTTCGGCGTCGTTCGAGCGCGCCGGCTTCACCCTGGGGCGCCTCAAGACCGGCACGCCGCCGCGTCTGGACGGCTCCACCATCGACTGGTCGGCGGTCGAGATGCAGCCGGGAGACGAGCCCCCGGAGCCGTTTTCGGTGATGACCGAGCGGATCACGACCCCCCAGATCCAATGCGGGATCACCCGCACCACATCAGCCACCCATGATGTGATCCGGGCCAACGTCCATCGCTCCCCGATGTACTCCGGCCAGATCAAGAGCTCCGGACCGCGCTATTGCCCGTCGATCGAGGACAAGATCGTCCGCTTCGGCGACCGCGATGGCCATCAGATTTTCCTGGAGCCGGAAGGCCTGGACGATACGACTGTCTATCCCAACGGCATCTCGACCTCGCTGCCCGAGGAGGTTCAGCTCGCGATCCTCGCCAGCATCCCGGGCCTCGCGCGGGTCAAGATGGTCCGGCCGGGCTATGCCATCGAATACGACCACATCGATCCCCGCGAGCTCGATCCGACCCTGCAGACCAAGCGTCTGCGCGGTCTCTTCCTGGCCGGACAGATCAATGGCACGACGGGATATGAGGAAGCCGCCGGGCAGGGCATCGTGGCGGGCCTCAATGCGGCCCTCTCTGCCAGCGGTGCGGCGCTAACGGTGTTCGACCGCGCCGACGGCTATCTCGGCGTCATGATCGACGACCTGGTCACCCGCGGCATCGCCGAGCCCTATCGGATGTTCACCTCCAGGGCCGAGTACCGGCTCACCCTGCGGGCGGACAATGCCGATCAGCGCCTGACCGAGAAGGGGATCGCGCTGGGCTGCGTCGGCAGCGCCCGGACGCAGCATCATCGCGCCAAGATGGACGCCCTGAATGCTGCCCGGACGCTCTCGAAGTCGCTCACGATTACGCCGAACGAGGCGATCAAGCATGGCCTGTCCCTGAACCGGGATGGTCAGCGCCGGTCGGCCTTCGAGCTGATGGCCTACCCCGAGATTGGCTGGGCCCAAGTCCGCGCGATCTGGCCGGAGCTGGCGGTCGTTGATCCCGTCATCGCCACCCATCTCGAGATCGACGCCAAATACGATGTCTATCTGGAGCGCCAGAGTGCCGACGTCGAAGCCTTCAGGCGCGATGAGGGGATGGTGCTGTCGGAGGTCGACTACAGCCAAGTCCCCGGTCTCTCCAATGAGGTCCGGGCCAAGCTGGAGAAGGCCCGCCCGTTCACCGTCGGCCAGGCCGGTCGGATTGACGGCATGACACCGGCGGCACTCGGCATCCTCGCGGCCTATCTGCGGCGCGAGTCCCGAAAGTCGTCCAAAGCAATCGCATAGGCGTTTCACGTGAAACAGCGCGGATCGGGCGGGGACAGACCGCTATCGCGACGACCTGGAGCGGACGAGGGCGCTCGTCATCGACCGGACCCGGCGCCAGCCAAACCAAAGTTCGATAAGGCCAGCGCCAACGATCAGGCACTCGACTCCCTCATCGCTGCCGACAAGCGTGCAGCGCTGAAGCTGGCGCCCATTTCACATGAAACGGAAATCCGCCTCGATCGCTACATCGCACTGCTCCGGGAGTGGCAGGCCAAGACCAATCTGGTCGCGCCCTCGACCCTGCCTCAGCTCTGGACTCGGCACATCGCCGACTCGCTTCAGCTGGTCGATCTCGCGCCCACGGCCAGGCGCTGGGCCGATCTCGGCAGTGGCGGTGGCTTTCCCGGCGTGGTCCTGGCTTGCGCCATGGCTGGGACGCCAGGGGCGAGCGTTCATCTCGTCGAGCGAATCGCCAAGAAGGCCGCGTTTTTGCGTGAAGCTGTTCGCGTCACAACATCTCCGGGAGTCGTACATCTCGCTGAGATCGGGGATAATGTGGATAGAATCACCGGCTCCGTCGATTGCGTCACCGCGCGTGCGCTGGCTCCGCTACATCAACTCATCGGCTTTGCGGAGCCGCTGATGCGCCAGGGCGCACAGGCGTTGTTTCCAAAGGGTCAAGATGTAGAGGCTGAATTGACCGAAGCCGCTAAATATTGGAATATTCAGCCGCAGCTCCACCGAAGCCGGACGGGTGACGGCTGGATCGTCGAGCTGACTTCGGTTGAACGCCGCGGGTGATGCGTTCAGGGGTTGAGTTGGGGAATTTCGATGACCGTAATTGACGAGCCGCAGCAAGAGCAGACTCAAGATGAAGCTGGAGCCGTGCCGCATGGCCACCCGCGCATCCTGGCGCTGGCGAATCAAAAGGGCGGCGTGGGAAAAACAACCACAGCAATCAACCTCGGCACGGCACTTGCCGCGATCGGCGAGCGTGTCCTGATCGTCGATCTCGATCCCCAGGGCAATGCCTCGACCGGCCTCGGCATCGATCGGCGTAACCGCTCCTGCTCGACCTATGACGTGCTGATCGGCGAATCCAGCCTGCGCGAGGCCGTGGTCTCGACGGCCGTGCCGCGGCTGCACATTGCTCCCTCGACGATGGATCTCTCCGGCCTCGAGCTCGAGCTCGGCACCACGCAAGGCCGCGCCTTCAAGCTGCGCGACGCGATCGGTGCGCTGAACAACAACGTCTCGCCCGAAGCCGACTACACCTATGTGCTGATCGACTGCCCGCCCTCGCTCAACCTGCTCACGGTGAATGCGATGGCCGCGTCGGACGCGATCCTGGTGCCGCTGCAATGCGAGTTCTTCGCGCTCGAAGGTCTGTCGCAATTGCTGCAGACGGTGGAGCAGGTGCGCTCGACGCTGAACCCGAACCTGTCGATCCACGGCATCGTGCTGACCATGTTTGACTCGCGCAACAACCTGTCGAACCAGGTCGTCGCCGACGTCCGCCAGTTCATGGGCGAGAAGGTCTACAAGACCATGATCCCGCGCAACGTGCGCATCTCGGAGGCGCCGTCCTACGGCAAGCCGGTGCTGGTCTATGATCTCAAATGCGTCGGCAGCGAAGCCTATTTGCGGCTCGCCACAGAGGTGATCCAGCGCGAGCGCGAGCTGCGCGTCACGCATTGATATGGACGTAGCGCCGTAGGGTGGGCAAAGGCGTCTTCGCCGTGCCCACCATCTTCCAAACAAACAATCGGTGGGCACGCTTCGCTTTGCCCACCCTACGACAATTCAGTTCTGGAGTGCTGCAGCGTGAATCCAAGGGAGCTGGCGATGGCCGACGAAGCGCGTTCGCGACTGGGCCGGGGTCTTGCAAGTCTGATCGGTGACGTCGGCGGCGAGGCCCAGCACGTCGACCGTCCGCGTGCGCAGCGCAAGGTGCCGATCGAATTCATCAAGGCCAATCCGCGCAATCCGCGCCGCACCTTTTCCGACACCGAGCTCAAGGAGCTCTCGGAGTCGATCAAGCAGCACGGCGTGATCCAGCCGATCGTGGTGCGCCCCGTGAAGGGCGCGCAGGATCGCTATGAGATCATCGCCGGCGAACGGCGCTGGCGCGCCTCGCAGATGGCGGGCCTGCACGAAGTGCCGATCGTGCCGGTCGACATCAGCGACAGCGATGCGCTCGAATTCGCGATCGTCGAGAACGTGCAGCGTGAAGATCTCAACCCGATGGAAGAGGCGCAGGGCTATCACGCGCTCGCCAATGAGTTCAAACGCAGCCAGGACGATATCGCAAAGGTCGTCGGCAAGAGCCGCAGCCACGTCGCCAACATGATGCGGCTGACCAAGCTGCCGGCCGAGGTGCAGGGCTTGATCGCGACCGGTGAGCTGACCGCCGGTCACGCCCGCGCGCTGATCGGCGTGCCCGATCCGCTTGCGGCCGCCAAGCGCATCGTCGCCGAGGGCCTCAACGTCCGCCAGACCGAGGCGCTCGCCCATGAAGAGGGCGTGCCGGAGCGCAAGCCGCAAAAGGCCCGCGCCACGGGCGGTAAGGAAAAGGACCCTGATACGATTGATCTCGAGAAACGCGTCAGCGATGCGCTCGGTCTCAAGGTCACCGTCAACCACCGCGATCCCGGCGGCTCCGTCCAGATCAACTACCGCAACCTCGACCAGCTCGACGAGGTCATGAAGCGGCTCGCGAAGGGGGCGCTGTAGGCTGCCGACGTTCTCCCCGTCACCCTGAGGTGGCCGCTTCTTCGGCGGCCCTCGAAGGGTGACGGCCCGGCTGCATCGGGGCCGTTCATCCTTCGAGGCTCGTTCTGCGAAAGGGCGCAGAACGAGCACCTCAGGATGACGGATTTGACGCTTCGCTTCGTCGTTGCGAGCGCAGCTCTCTCCACATCGTCATTGCGAGCGGAGCGAAGCAATCCAGAATCTTTCCGCGGCTCAATTCTGGATTGCTTCGTCGCAAGTGCTCCTCGCAATGACGTGGAGGCCTTAACCCCTCCGCCGTGCGTTCACGGCGATTGCCATCAGCGTGCGCTGGGCGATGGCGGCGGCGAGGGTGGATTGCTTGCGGCTGTCGAGCGCGGCGGTCGCGAGCTGCTCGATGACCGCGGTGAGCCGTGCCGCGCTGAAATTGCGCAGCGCGGTTTCGACCATGGGCTTTCGCGAGAAATGCAGGCGCGGATACCCGCTGTCGAGCACGGCGGAAGCCGGCGTGCCGTCGGCGATGGCGAGCGCCGATTTGTGCAGCCACGCGGCCTGGCGTTGCGCCGCCGAGATGATCACGCCGGGATAGGTGCCGGCGATCATGGCCTTGGCGAATTCGGTCTCGACGATGTCGGGCCGGCCGGCGAAGGCACCGTCGACGATCGGATCGAGTTTCAGCTCGGACGCGTCCGCGACGACGGACATCACGTCATCCAGGGTGATCTCGCCGCGGCCATGCGCATAGAGCGTGAGCTTGCGCAGCTCGTTGCGCGAGGCCTGGCGGTCGCCGCCGAGGAACGACATCAGCGCGGCGCGGGCATCCGGCGCGATGCGCAAATTGGCGATGCGGAGCTCGTCCTCCATCAGCTTCGCCAGATCGCGCTCGGTGTCGGGATAGCAGCTGATCGCCACGGCGGTCTTGGCCTTTTCGCAGACCTTGCGCAGCGGCGATTCCGGGCGCAGCTCGCCGGCCTCGATCACGATGCGGCAATCCTTCACGCTCATCTCGGCCAAGGTGTCGACGCCGGCAGCGAAGTTGCGCGAACCGGCGCGAATGCGAACGGCGCGGCGACCGCCGAACAGCGGCACCGTCATGGCTTCGTCGACCAGGCGTGACGGCTCGGCGGAGAGCTCGTCGCCGTCGAGCTTGACCAGCGAGAAGGGGTCGTTGGGGTCGTCGACCGCGGAGGCCATCAGCGCATCGGCGCGCTCGCGCACGAGGCCGGCATCGGGACCATAGAGCAGGATGATGGGACGGCCCGCATCGGGGCGGGCGAGGAAGGCGTCGATCTCTTTTCCGCGCAGCGCGACCATCGGGTCTAGACGGAAGCTTGTCAGGTGCCCGCGGTGAAGAACGCGGCGAGCCTTGTGTTGATGTTCTCGGCGATCTCATTGGCGGCACGATCCTCGGCGTCACGCAGCGCGCGGTTGCGGGCAAAGCGCTGGTAGGAGCCGGGCAGGTCGTAGGATACGCGCGAGAACGTGGTGCCGGTCATCACCGACTTGCCGGTCGCAACGTCGACCAGATTGTACTGGCAGTCGATGCCATAATTCTCGGTGTTCGGCAGGCCGGTGGCGGGATCGAGGATCAGCGACGATTTGCTGCTGGTGAAGCGGATCACCAGGCGGTGGGTTGGCGGCATGCCCGTCGCCGAGCCGTAGAGCTTGAATGCCAGGGCATTGCGGACCTCGACCCCGACCCGGGCCTCGCGCGAGGCGTTCGGCTTGTCGATCGGCGGCAGCTCGACACCCATCAGCTTCTCACGCAAGCCGGGGGTGCCGTCGGTATGCTCGGCATACATCGGCTGGAAGCAGCCGGCCGTCAGCGCCGCCAAGGCGGCAACCGCGAGCAGGCGGGCTGCGATACGGATCCTAGCCGACAACATTCACGATCCTCTTGGGGACGATGATCACCTTGCGGACGGGCTTGCCATCCAGGGCGAGTTTTACAGCATCGAGGGCCAAAGCGGCAGCCTCGATTTCCGGATTCTGGGCCGCTGTTGCAACCGTGACCTCGCCGCGCTTCTTGCCGTTGACCTGGACCACCAGGGTCACACTGTCTTCAACCAGCAAATCGCGTTCGATTTGCGGCCAACTGGCCTCGGAAACCAGCCCGGGCTGGCCCAGACCGTTTTGAAACAAGACTTGCCAGCACTCCTCGGCCAAATGCGGCATCATCGGCGAGAACAGCTGGACCAGGATCTGGCTGGCCTCCCGGACCGCCCAAGCCAAATCTGGAGCGAGGTCAGGGGCGGGCTGGCCCGGACGCTGCAACACCTCCGAGAACGAATTCGTGAATTCGCGGATATGGGCGAGGCAGACGTTAAAGTGCAGCCGCTCGACGCCTGATGTGACCTTGTCGAGCGCGCCGTGGGCGGCCTTGCGCAAGGCCGTCGCGTCGTCGCCGAACGAGGCCGGCCGGGCCGCGGGGGCATTCTTGCCGAGTTCCGCGGCGTCATTCACCAGCCGCCACAGCCGCTGCACGAAGCGCGAGGCGCCCTGGACGCGCTCGTCGCTCCAGATCACGTCGCGGTCGGGCGGGGAGTCCGAGAGCATGAACCAGCGGGCGACATCGGCGCCATAGGTCGCGATGATGTCGTCGGGATCGACCGTGTTCTTCTTCGACTTCGACATCTTCTCGATCGCGCCGATCGTGACGTCTTCGCCGGTGGAGAGCAGCGTCGCGCGGCGGCCATTGCCGCCGACCTCGATCTTCACCTCGGCCGGCTGCACCCAGGCGCCATCGGCCGTCTGGTAGGTCTCGTGCACCACCATTCCTTGCGTGAACATGCCGGCGAACGGCTCGTCCAGCGCGATGTGCCCGGTCGCCTTCATCGCGCGGGTGAAGAAGCGGCTGTAGAGCAGATGCAGGATCGCGTGCTCGACGCCGCCGATATATTGGTCGACCGGCAGCATCCGGTTGGCGACATCGGGCGTGGTCGGCGCTGTCTCATTCCAGGGATCGGTGAAGCGCGCGAAATACCAGGACGAATCCACGAAGGTGTCCATGGTGTCGGTTTCGCGGCTCGCCTTGCCGCCGCACTTGGGGCAAGTGACGTGCTTCCAGGTCGGGTGATGGTCGAGCGCGTTGCCCGGCTTGTCGAAGCTGACGTCTTCCGGCAGCACCACCGGCAGCTGGTCGTCGGGCACCGGCACCACGTCGCATGTCGGACAGTGGATGACCGGAATCGGGCAGCCCCAATAGCGCTGGCGCGAAATGCCCCAGTCGCGCAGGCGGAAATTGACCTGGCGTTCGGCGACCGGCGCGTTGCCGCGCAGCTCGCTCTCGAGGCGCTTTGCAACCTCTTCCTTCGCCTGCTCGATGGTCATGCCGTCGAGGAAGCGCGAATTGATCATGCGGCCGTCACCGTCATAGGCGGTGTCGGTGATGACGAACGTCTTGGGATCCTGGCCCTCGGGGCACACCACTGGCGTATTGCCGAGGCCGTATTTGTTGACGAAGTCGAGGTCGCGCTGGTCATGCGCGGGGCAGCCGAAGATGGCGCCCGTGCCGTATTCCATCAGCACGAAATTGGCGACATAGACCGGCAGCTTCCAGTTCGGATCGAACGGATGGACAGCCTTGATGCCGGTGTCAAAGCCCTGCTTCTCGGCGGTGTCGATGATCGACTGCGCGGTGCCGATCTTCTTGATGTCGGAGATGAACTCCGCAAGCCCAGGGTTCTTCGCGGCCGCTGCCTGCGCCAGAGGATGATCCGCCGAGATCGCCATGAATTTCGCGCCGAACAGCGTGTCCGGGCGCGTCGTGAAGATCCTCAGTTCGTTCTCGCCGGCGGGCGTCGTCGCCGGATCCAGCGCGAAGCGGATCAACAGGCCCTCGGAGCGGCCGATCCAGTTGCGCTGCATCAGTCGCACTTTGTCGGGCCAGCGGTCGAGGTGATCCAGGGCCGACAGCAGCTCCTGCGCGTACTTCGTAATCTTGAAGACCCACTGGCTCATTTCGCGTTGTTCGACAATGGCGCCCGAGCGCCAGCCGCGGCCGTCGATCACCTGCTCGTTGGCGAGCACGGTCATGTCGACCGGATCCCAGTTGAGCTTGCGCTTCTCGCGCTCGGCAAGACCGGCGGCGAGCATGTCCAAGAACATCTTCTGCTGATGCTTGTAATAGCTGGGGTCGCAGGTCGCGAATTCGCGGGACCAGTCCAGCGACAGCCCGATCGAGCGGAGCTGCTTCTTCATCGCCGCGATGTTGTCGTAGGTCCAAGCCTTGGGCGCGACCTTGCGCTCGATGGCGGCGTTCTCGGCCGGCAGGCCGAAGGCGTCCCAGCCCATCGGGTGCAGCACGTTGTAGCCCTTGGCGCGCATGAAGCGGGCCAGCACGTCGCCGAGCGTGTAATTGCGGACATGGCCGATATGGATGCGCCCGGACGGGTAGGGGAACATCTCGAGCACATAGTATTTCGGCCGCGAATCGTCGTTCTTCGAGACGAAGATCGCCTGTTCGTCCCAGATGCGTTGCCAGCGCGGTTCGGCGTCGCGGGCGTTATAGCGTTCGGAGGTCATGGAATCGTTGCGTTTTCGTGGTTTCGGCGGCCTGAAGAGGCCGGACTAGGCCATAGAAGTCCTCGGGGGGTCAATGGGTTGCCGCAACATAGGAACCCGTCGATCCGCTCCCCGCATAACTACTGAGGCCGTCGTTGGGATCGGATTAAGGGGTCGGTGCGAGGTTGGCCGCCAACAGCACCCGCGCCAGCCGATGGAATCCATTTTCGACGATCCCGATTACGACTATGCCGCGTCCATCGCCGGACGGGCGATGCGGAGCATGGAAGAACAGCGGATTCCGCCGACCCCGACCAATTTCGCGATCTGGTTCCAGTATTACGCGGGCGGCCAGGACGATCTGCGCAATGCCATCGATCTCCTGATCGACCACAGCCGCCCCTTCGACTCCAGGACCAATCAGGACCTGTTCGAGACCTATATCGCGCCCCAGGTCAGCGCCGTCATGGTCGACACCTCCGAGCGGCTCCATGGCCTCATGGCTGCGGCGAGGGAGTTTCTGGCCACCGCGATCGCCGACAACCGCTCCCAGATGCAGGCGATCAGCGAGGTGGCCGATCAGGGCCAGGCCGGCGTCGATCCGAAGGCGCTGGTGGCCCAGCTCATGAACGAGCTGGCGCGGGCGGCGACGCGGACGACACGGCTCGAGGCGGGCTTTGCGGAAAAGACCCGCGAGCTCGATGTCATCAGAGATTCGCTGTCCAAATCCGAAGAGCGGGCCCGGACCGACACGCTGACGGGCCTTGCCAACCGGCGGGCGCTGGACGAATTCCTGCGCAAGGCGCAGACCACGGCGGACTGGGGCGAGCCGCTTAGCGTGCTGCTGCTCGACATCGACCACTTCAAGACCTTCAACGACAATTTCGGCCACGGCGTCGGCGACCAGGTGCTGCGCCTGATGGCCAAGGTGTTGCGCGACAAGGTTCGCGCGCAGGATCTGCCGGCCCGCTACGGCGGCGA
>NZ_JAANIH010000066.1 GCF_014529705.1 Bradyrhizobium campsiandrae | reverse complement strand
CCTCGCTGGTGAACGCCAGGGCGTCGACGCCTGCTTTACGCTGATCTGGTCCCGCCGCAACGGCGACTGATCCGACTGGATTGATGTGCCGCATCGCCTTCGGAACGGATTCACGGGCGCCGGCCACAACGCGCCTTCCCCTTATTAGTCTTGAGCGGAAAGTGTCTGGCTTTCCACAATGCGCCGGTCGTGGGCGTGAGCATCATGAGCTTGGCCGCGCGCCATCAGGCGCGCGGCCAAAAACTTTCGACATCCTTGCGATGAGAAGCCGGGACCGCGTGGCGGTCCCGGCCGTGCCGATTACTCGGCGGCGGCGGAATACGCGTCAGGGTTTGTCTCCGTGACGAGATCGGCCTGTGGCTGCTCTGTACACTCCTGCGCGGTTCGCGGTGTCCGCATCAGCACGGGCAGCCAGCCGGTTGCGATCACCAACTGTTCGGCAGCTTCCGCCATGTCCTGCTTCTTCATGTCCGCCATCCGGTCAGCGGCCTCGATACCGACGGCTTCCCGCACGGCGGCAAGAATGTGCGGCTTGGTGACCCGACCGAAATAGGTCCGCGCGGTCGGTATCCAATGCGCGGTCATGTCGAGCGACACGGCCTCCGCCAGCCTGTCCGCCGTTGCCATCGCCCGGCGCCTGCGCTCCGTCGGCAGTTTTACAGCGTTGACCGTGAGCGCTGCGCAATGCGCGAACAAAGCCATGCGGCTGTCAGGGTCCAACTCCACGATAAACGTCCAGAGGCCACACACGTCGCGGGGCATCTGCGCCGCCCAACGGGCGTGGTGATCCGCCCATGCCTTCCCCGCTTTGGTATCCTCGATACCATCCGCATGGGAAGCCAGCATTGTGCTTGCGGGGCGGATATCGAGAGCGTGGGCGTCCGCGCCGCGATAGAAGATTTGCGCCGACAGCGCATGGGTGACAGCGACGACGGCGATCTCCGGCTGCTCGCTCAGAGCGAGGCGAAGCCCGAGGGTGCGGAGCGCGGTGAGATCGCGGATCAGGATGTCCGACAGCGGCTTGTGATCGTCGGCGTCCTCGTCCTCCCCTTCCAAATTCCCACTCCGGGCCATACCGTTCGGGACTGTTCCGCCGTCGTCATCGAGGGTGCCATCCTCCTCGCCCTCGTCGCTCGCGTTCACTGCCTCCGTGTCTGGCTTCTCGTCCTCGGCTCTTACAAAACCGCGCTCGATGCGCACGGTGCCGTCATGATTGAGGATGACAAAGGCCCCGCAACGGGCAATGTCGGCGGGATTGTAGGCCTGACGCTTGGCCTCAAGACGCTCGATCTCGGCCTCAAGCTCGCCGAAGCGTGCATCGACCTCATCAGGCAGTTCCTCGTCGCTTTCATGCTGGGCCGTCAGGCTGTCGAACTCGCACCTGACGGCGTCCAGAGCGGCCTGATCTTCCGCCGACAGTTCTACCGCTTGCGGATAGGTCCGACGCAGCCCGTGGCTGTGGGGGAAGTCCAGAAAGACCTGCGCCCATTTCCAGCCCTCAGCCTCCATCAGGGCGTTGGCCTCGCGCCCAAGCTTCGCCACGACCAGCATATCGAGAAGCGCCACGTCCTCGAAATAGCCGCCGCGATCCTCGGTGAAGAGGTCGCGCAGGATCGTGCCGCCCACTTCTGTATACTTTTCCGCGCCGACAAAGATCGCGCGGCGATCCGTGGCGGCTACATTAGTTTCGGTCAGCAAGCGGCGGATCGTGCTGGCGTCCCGGTTATGGGATAGCCGCTCGTAGGCGGCCTCCTGCCGGGCATGGTCCTCGGTGATGGCAAAGGCCATCAACTGGTCGAGCGCCAGATCGCCGTCGCGGTAGACTTGCATCAGCTTGGGCGAGACAGCACCCAAGCGCAGGCGCTGCCGCACTACGTGAGGTGTCACGCCGAACCGGGCAGCAATCTCCTCCGCACCGAAACCGCGTTCGTCCGCGAGCTTCTTGAAGGCCTCGAACTGGTCGGCGGGATGCATGTTTTCCCGGGTGACGTTTTCGTCGAGGCTGATTTCGTGCGGATCGTTGGCGGTGTCGATGACGCAACGGATCGGCTCGGTCTTCTTGATCTCCTTGCGCTTGACACGCAGAAGCTGCGCCAGCCGGCGGCCTTCGCCGATGGTGACAAAATAGAACCCGGTGGCCGCGCCACCCGCATCCAGTTCCGGCTCGACGACAAGGTTTTGCAGGATGCCCTTCGCGGCGATGCTGGCCGCATAGGCCTCAATCGACGCCTCGCTGTGCGGCGTCTTGCGGGCATTTTTCGGGGATTTCTTGAGCTTGTTGAGCGGAATGAAACGCTCAGTCCCGCTCTCGACAACGGTTTCGACATTCTTGGCAGACATGATCTTGCTCCTTTGAGCTTGGGTTGCAGCGCTGCGCTGCACCCCTGCCTCGCGGCGAGCAGCGGGGTAGCAAGGGCAAGAGAACTCTTCGGCACCGTGGAATAAATGGAGGGGCCCCGGCTTTCGGGGAGGAGGCCGTTTATGCCGCGAAAGGCCGAAGAATTTTCTTGTCCCGCGCGAGGGCGGAGCCATTAGCAAACCGGCAGGAGCATCTGGCGAGTGCCGGGAAAACGGGATGCACTGTTCTTCCGCGTTTCTGGATTCTGAGTAGAAACAGCAATCGTCGGGCCAGAATCCAATTCCTTCCCCGGAAAACGCGGCATCGAAGTGGCCTCGATTCTGGAGACCGCGTCAGTGGTTGCAACGTGGAATGTTGCGGCGTCCAGCGCCTATTATGTGCGCGGCGCCGAATACTATCTTGGCAGCCGAGAGCCGGAGGGCGTCTGGTATGCGCCGCGCGGCGACCTCGGCCGGCGGGATGCAGCAACGGTCCAGCGACAAGAATTCGCCCGCCTCTATGAAGGGCTCGGCGAGAACGGGCAGTCGCTCATCACCAACTCAGGCGGCAAGGCGATTCGGCGTGTCCCCGCCTTCGACCTGACATTTTCCGCGCCGCGCTCGGTGTCGCTGGCGTGGGCATTCGCGGATGAGGATCTGCGGCGCAACCTCGAAGCTGCCCAGGAGCGCGCCGTCCGTGCCACCCTTGCCACGATCGAGCAGGAAGCCATATACGCGCGCCGCGGCAAAGATGGCGCATACGTCGAAAAGGTCGCGCTGACGGCCGCGTTGTTCCAGCACGGCGAAAGCCGACCGGCGGAGCATGCCGATGGTCGCCTCTTCGGTGATCCGAACCTTCACACCCATGCCGTCGTCCTGAACATGGCGACACGCGCCGACGGCACGGTGGGTGCACTGCATTCCACCGTCTTGCGCGACTGGAAGATGGCGGCCGGCGCTGTCTATCATGCCGCCCTCGCAAACGAGATGACCGATCTCGGCTTCGGCATCGATCGTGTCGGGCGGAACGGCACGTTCGAGCTGGCCGGCATCGGCGACCAAGCCATCACCTATTTTTCTGCGCGGCGGCAGGAAATCGAAAAGGAGCTGGCGGAGGCGGGCACGACCAGCGGTTCATCGGCTGCGCTGGCCTCCGCTGTCGCCAAATCAACGCGCCACGCGAAAGAGCTGGACGCTGATCGCGAGACCGTCTGGCGTGAGGCGGCGCAATCGGCCGGTCTTGACGGTGATATCCGCGCGGCGCTCCAGCAGCGATCTGCCCGGGAGTTTGTCGTCGGGGATGCCGGGCGCATCTTCGCCGAGCGGGTGGCGACATTGCCGGCAGAATTGACGCAGCATGAAAGCGTCGTCGACCGCCGCGAATTGGTTCGCTCCGTTCACGCGGCAAGTGTCGGGCTCGGCCTGCCACTGTCGCGGGTTGACGGGGAGGTCGATCAGCTTGTCACCTCCGGGACATTCGTCGAAATCGGCCGCGATGCTATCGGTCAGGTGCGCTATTCGACGCCGGAGATGATCGCGATCGAGCGTGATCTGGTTGCGACCGCCTCAAGACTGGCTGACCGGCGCGGGGTCGGGATCGATCCTGCCGACATCAAGGCGCGAAGCGCTGCGCAAGGGTTGAGCGCCGAACAGACCTTCGCCGCTGAAGCCGCAACCGGCCCAAACGCCATCGTCGTCATCGAAGGCGCGCCCGGCTCAGGCAAGACCACGACGCTCGCGCCGATCGTCGGGGCCTATCAAGCGGCGGGGCATCGCGTCATCGGCACGGCCACCGCCTGGCGTGTCGCCCGCGCCATTCAGCAGGACCTGAACATCGAAGCGCGGGCCACCGCGTCCTGGGTCGAACGCCTCAAGAAGGGCGAGCGCTTCCTTGACGACAAGTCGGTTCTCATCGTGGATGAAGCCGGCCTTCTGTCCTCGCGGGAGATGCATGCGCTGCTGTCGGAGGTCGAACGCGCGCAAGCCAAGGCGATCCTCGTCGGCGATCGCCGGCAATTGCAGGCGATCGGCGCGGGCCCGGGCCTCGATCTCGTCGTTCGCAGTGTCGAGGCCACGCGCGTTGACACCATTGTCCGCCAGCGTGACGCCTGGGCGCGGCAGGCCGTGACGGATTTTGGCACGGGTCGGGCCAATGAGGCGCTTGACGCATTCCAGGCGCACGGCTGCTTCGAAGAAGCTCCCACCTACCGGGCTACGCTGCAGCGGATCGTCGAACTCCGGAACCATGCAAGAGCCGAGCATCCCGACAGCTTCACCCTCCTGATCGCCCGGACCAACAAGCAGGTCGCGGATATCTCGCGGGCGGTTCGCGCTGAACTCAAACGTGAGGGCGTCATTCACAGCGCGGAAGCCAGCGTCGAGGCGGTCACGCCATCGGGTCAGACAACCCGCATCGAAATCGCGGCCGGCGACCAAATCCGCTTCCAGCTCCGCAACGATCAGCTTGGTGTCGTCAACGGCACGGTTGCGACCGTGACCGCCGTCCATCCCGATCCGTCGAAAGAACCGAGTACGCCCGGCAACATCCGCATTGAGGCGGTCATCGACAGGCGCCGCATCAGCTTTGTTCCCGCCGACATCGCCGACGAGCGCGGGCGAGCCAGGCTCGGCTGGGCCTACGCAAGCACCGTGCACGGCGCGCAGGGCATGACCGTCGATCGGGCGGTCGTCCTGCTCGATCCCCGGTTCGATCGCCATGCCGCCTATGTAGCCGCAAGCCGCGCCCGCGACGAAACCCGGCTCGTCGTCGATCGCTCCCAGATAGAGGCGCTTCTTTCTTCCCGTCTGCCGCTGGATCGCACACAGCAGGCCGAACCCGCATCCGCGGAAGACCGGCGCGCGCAGCTCGCCGGGCGATTGTCCAGCGGACACACCAAGACGTCGACGATCGCCGTGATCGAACAGGCCGCTCTCCCGGTGAAACATGCCGACCGACTTCACAGCCGGCCATCGGCAGATCGGGCGATGCAGCCGCCCACAAAGCCACCTGCCGCGCAGGAGGCCGCCCGCGCCGCTCCGCGATCCAGCGCGCGCACACCTGACCGCGGGTTGGAATATGGCCGTTGAGCGGAAAGCGGCTCGCCCACCGCGGCGGCCGGCGACAGGGCGACGAAGAAATCTGGACAAGGAGGCCGGCTGGTCGGTTGAATTCGAGATCGACCGCTCTCTTCGCGTTTCCGACGCCGAGATCCAGGTGTTGGAAACCTGGCTCGGCAAGCAACTGGATGCGCTGTTTGGGGGTGCTCGCTCACCACGAAGCGGCACCGCCGTGCCCGATGAGCCGATGAACCCTCTAATACGGAAGCGGGGATGACGCCCGATGGGCTGCATGGGTCCCAGGACGGCGATACTTCCACTCGCGGAAAACAAACAAATCCGTCGGAATTGTCAGATCTTGATGTATTCATTGACATCACGAGTCTTTTGATGTAAGAATTTCCATCAATGGCCAAAGCGCGCAAGATCACGCGAACCCGGCTTGTCGTCAGCCCCGGCTTCGCCGAACTGGTTGTGTGGGAAGTTCCCGAGCCCATCTCGGGCAGTCCGCACAAGTACAAATACCGGCTCGCCTATGTGGTGAACGGCGTCTGCCGCGTGCGTTACGACAATGAGCGCGGCAAGGGCGATCATCGCCACCTGGATGGCAAGGAAAGCCCTTATGCGTTTCGTGGTCTGGAGCGGCTGCTGGCGGATTTTTGGCGCGACGTGAATAAACGGAGATAGAGCATGCGGACGGTTATCCTGGGCGTCGAGACACAAAACGACCTGACGCGCCGCATCCTGGCGACTGCGCACGGGCAGCGTAAGGCTGGCGACGACCGAATTTCATTCGAGAGTGTCAGCGACCTTTGGCGGGTGCTGGCGCCCAAGCGCATGGAGATCGTGCGCGCGATGACCGGAGCCGGCCCGCTGACGATCCGGGAGGTCGCGCGTCGGGTCGATCGAGACTTCAAGGGGGTTCATTCCGACGTGACGCTGCTGCTGGGCGCGGGGATTTTGGAGCGGACGGAACGTGGGGGCGTTGAATTTCCCTATGACCGCGTTCATGTGGAATTTGACTTGATGGCGGCGTGACGTCCCCGCCCGATCAATAGTAAGATTGAAACAGCGCGATCACGCGAAATCGCGCGAGACCGTAGAGATTTGTCAATGACCCAGAACTTGCAATCAAGAACAAGTCTTGCCGCAACGGACTGTCCCGCGCCGTTGAGAGCCGCTGTTTATCTGCGGGTCTCGACCGGGCGGCAGGCGGAGGGCGAGGTGTCGATTCCTTCGCAGCGCGACTTGACCACGCGTCATTGTCTGTCGAGCGGCTGGACTGTCGTCGATGAGTATGTCGAGCCCGGGGCCAGCGCGACCGACGATCGGCGGCCTGTGTTTCAGGCGATGCTGGAACGGGCCTGTGACGCAGATCATCCTTATGATGTCATCGTCGTGCATTCCTTTTCGCGGTTTTTCCGCGACGGGGCCACGATGGAGTTGACGATCCGCAAGCTTCGCCGTCACGGCGTTGAGGTCGTCTCGATGACGCAGCCGACTGGCACCGATCCGTCGCAGGAGATGATGCGCCAGATCATCGGCATCTTCGACGAGTACACCTCGAAGGAAAACGGCAAGAACGTCACGAGGGCGATGAAGGAGAACGCCAAACAAGGGTTCTGGAACGGCGCTTCAGCTCCGCTCGGTTACTCCATTGTCGAAGCCGAGCGGCGGGGGCAGAAAATCAAGAAGCACCTGGCCGTCGAGCCCGTCGAGGCCGAGACCGTCCGGCTCATCTTTCGCCTCTACGCGGAAGGTGACACCAGGACCGGCACCCCACCGCTCGGCATCAAGCAACTGGTCAAATGGCTCAACGGACGTGGTTATCGGACCAAGGCGGGCGGGACCTTTGGCGTCGGTCCCGCGCACCATATCCTGACCAACACCGTCTATGTTGGCCGCTGGCGTTACAATGTTCGGTCCGCCAGGACGGGCGAATGTAAACCCGCCTCGGAAATCGTCGAGATCGCAACTCCCACCATTGTCGAGCAAGACCTGTTCGATCGCGTCCAGGCCCGCCTCGTGGCCAATAATCCCAAGGTCACAGCCCCGCGTGTGGTCACTGGTCCGATCCTTCTGACCGGACTTGCCAAATGTGCTCATTGCGGCGGGGGGATGACGCAGCGGACCGGAACCTCCAGCACGGGGCGCATCTACGCCTATTACACCTGCGCCAGCCGTGCGCAGAAGGGACCAACGGCCTGTCGGGGGAACACGATCCGGATGGCTTTCCTGGATGATCTGGTTCTGACGGCGCTCAAGGAGAACATGTTCACGCCCGAGCGTCTGACCGAACTGCTCTCCGCGATTGCCGCCCGGCGCCGGGAACGCACCGCCGCCGTTGATCGCCGCCTCGCTTCGTTGAAATCCCAGGTCGTCGATGCCGAAGATCGCCTCAAGCGGCTCTATCGCGGAATCGAGGAGGGCATCGTCGAACTCGACGATCTTCTTCGCGAGCGAATCGTCGAACTCAAAGCCGACCGCGAGAAGGCTCAAGCGGCCTATGACCACGCAGCATCGCAAGCGCTGCCATCGGCCAGCATTGACCCTGAAAAGGTTGCTGCGTTCAGCAATCTCATGACCGATCTCCTCGATAATGGCGAAACGCCCGCGCGCAAGGCGTATCTGCGCACGCTGATCGGCGCTATCATTGTCGGTGACAAATCGGTGAAAATCGTCGGCAGCAAGGAAGCCGTCAGAGCGGCTATTCTCGGCAAACCCAGCCCCCTCCAAAACGTTCGTGGTTTGGGACCGGAATGGCGCGCTCGGAAGGATTCGAACCTCCGACCCTCGGAATCGAAATCCGATGCTCTATCCAGCTGAGCTACGAGCGCCCTGGCCCCAGGTATTGGGCCGAAACCCGAACTGCCGTGGTTTTGCGCTGGCAGGCCAGCCCATCGAGTTCGGACCGGTCCGAATTAGCAGAGAGGTCAGACAATAAAAAGCCCCCTCAACCTTATTCGAGGCGCGGAGGAAGGCGTTGTTACCAAGTCGTGTTGAACAGGCCGAAATGCGGCTGCTGTGCCACCAGCATCATCGGCTGGCCACGCTGCGGCGCAGGACGGGCCCGGGCCACCTTGCGCTTGGGCTGAGCCGGCGCCTGGACCTGCGGAGCCTGGGTCTGGGCAAGCTGAGCCTGCGGCTTGGCATCGGCTTTCGGAGTGAACTGGGCAAATGTCTCGCGCACCCGGGACTTCGCCGACAGGTCGGCCAGCGGGTCCGCCTGCGTCGGCGGCTGAGGGGTGGCGGCGGCCGCTGTCTTCACCACAGGCGCTGCGATGGTGGGCTGGCTGGTATCGAGCACCACACGCTCAGGCAGATGGCGATCGGACCGAATCCGGATCAGCGGCTGGTCATAGCCCGCACTCGCAACAGCCTGCACGGCCGGGGATGCCGGCCAAACCAAACCCGCCGCGAACAACAGTGCGAGCAGTGCTCCACCGACGAACATGAAATACCGAAAGATGGGCATTGGCCACGCTCCGCCCGCCGCACCCGCGCGTGGGCTTTTCGCCTCAACCGGCGATCCTTCAATTGGTTCCTGCGCCCAGCCCTCAGGTTCAAATGGCAACGCCAACAATTTGGCCAAGGGGCGACCATGGTAACTTTTCCGATAGCCGAATGCGGCCCCTAGGCGCGCCGCGCCGTGACCAGCGAACACTTCGCCTGATCGGCGTTCACGTTGACAAATCCGACCGGGATTCGCGCAAAGGTCTTGCGGCTTTTCATGCCGACGATGTCGGCCAGAACGCGACTGCGGTCAGTCAGATGGCTGCCGTCGCGTCGCGTGAAAGCGCAGACGATCTCGACATCCCTTACGGCATAGTCATTGTCATTTCGCACGGTGAAGGTCACGAGTGCCTTCGCGCCGAGCCCACCGCGGCGCCAAGTCTGCGACGAGATCCTCAGCCCGTCGAGGCCGGCAGCCTGGATCGCGGAGGAGGTATCGGAGGCGCTCGCCGGGGCAGCTGGATCGATGCTTGCCAGCGCCAGTCTCACCGGCTGGGTCTGCGCGACGTTGCCCTGGGAAGGCGGCATCAGCAACCAGACCGCGCTGCCAACGACGATCGCGGCCAGCAGCCACAGCACGCCACGCTTGAACCAGATCTTTGCGGACCCGGGGCGCGGCCAACCCTCGCCATTCCTGACGAAGCTTCCCAGTCCAATCCGGCCAGACCCTGCGTTCATGGCTGCGCCACCCGCCTCCTCCCTCAATCCACGAGACGCACCAAGGTTCCCGCGACCGTGCCAATCTTGGACGGGACCGCAGTAGCGATCGTCGATCGGGGCCGCTAACATGCGCTGCCACATCGCCAAGCCCCTATTGGGAGGAATTGAAATGCCTGTCGTCGTCACCTGGGATCACGTCCATCTGCGCAGCCCCGATCCGGAAGCGACCGCGGCTTGGCTACGGGATATCCTCGGCGGCGAGATCGTGCGCGCACCGGGGCGGATAGACGTGAATCTCGGTGGGGCGAAGATCTTCATCGCGCCGCTGCAGGGCGACAGCGCCGTCAGCCCACCACCCCCGCACCCGCACCAGGGCCTCGACCATTTCGGCCTGACCGTGAAGGACATCGACGCCGTCGCCGCCGAGATCAAGGCCAAGGGCGTGACGTTCACGCGCGAGCCGACCACGATCCGACCCGGCGTCCGCATCTGCTTCATCCGCGGGCCCGAAGGCATCTCCATCGAGCTGCTCGAACGCGACAAGAAATACACCTGACACGGACGATTGGCGCGCCGGGAGGCTTACTGCCGCGCTAGGTCATGCTACCGGGCATAAAGCAGCGGATGGTGACGCCCATATAGCCGTAGATCGGCCATACCATGGTACGTCCAACCCGGTTGGGCTCCGAGATCACGGCCTCCTCGGGCACGTCGACCCAGACCAGCTCCTGCTCCTTGCCTTCGATGACATAACCGAGGCGCGGGATGCGGACACGATAGTGCCCATCCTTGCTCTCCCAATCGGAGTCCGAGATCGCGGAGCCGTCGGCATCGGAGCAGCATGGCCCCTTGCCGCTGCGCAAGCCGTCGAACCAGGCCTTCAGCTCGGCGCTGGTGTTGACGAACTGGCCGCGGTCGCGTGCGTGCCCGAGGGGGGCCACCGCCGCGATCAGGGCCAGCGCACAAGCAAGACCTGCCGCGCTGCGCCAGCGTGTCGGACGGCCAGTCCGCCGTCGTTGTTTACTAAAATTGGTGGGACGCGCACTGTACAGATGCGGCTCATCGCCGCCGGAATTGATCCAGTTGCTCACGTTCGTCTTGCTCCAGCACCCCGCGGCCAGTGCAACAATGGTTATGCATTTCGCGGGCCAACTCTGATTCGCAACGACTGGCCCCACTGCATGATCAGACAGTCATTTCAGCGTCACACACAAGCCGGGACGATTACGGTTCGCCTGCCGTCACGGGGGCATCGCCGCCGCCAAAACTGCCGCGTTGCGCGGGGAGTTGCGCTTTGGCATAAAAGCTCACCGGTTACGCCATTGGGCGATGGCGGCCGGCCTCGGGACGTTATGAAGAACGGCCTCTATTCGATTCACGTGAGCCTGCTCGATGGTCGAACAGGCAAGGGCAGCGGCGTGATTCTTTTTCGCGACGGCAAGATTCTTGGCGGCGATGCCTACCTCTATTACACCGGCAGCTACGTCGTGAAGGACGACCACAGCTTCAAGGGCGAGGTGCTGGTGCAACGGCACACTTCGCCGCGCGGCGATGACAATCCGCTGTTCGGTGGCCCTGCCCCGGTCGGTATCGGCGTCAGCGGGACCTACACGGACACCCGCGCGGAAATGACCGGCACCGCGCTAGTCGGCAAGGCCAGTCTGATTTTCGGCGCCACCCTGCACAAGCTCGTAGACGTCGATTAGCCACAGATCTATTCGGCAGCCTGCTCCAGCGGCGCGGTGCGCGGCAGGATGATCTGGATGCGCGTGCCGCCGCCCGGTTCGGAATCGAGGTCCAGCCGCCCACCGAGCCGGTTGGTGACGATGCTGTAGACGATGTGCAGTCCAAGACCGGTGCCGCCCTGGTCGCGCCGTGTCGTGAAGAACGGATCGAAGGCACGGCGACGCACGTCGAGCGACATGCCGCAGCCATTGTCGGAGACGATGATCTCGACATTGTCCTTGCCGGACTCGCGCACCCGGATGTCGATGACGCCCGCGCGTCCATCCGGGAAAGCGTGTGCCACGGAATTCAGGAACAGATTGGTCAGCACCTGGCCGTACGGACCGGGATAGCTGTTCATGGTCAGGTTGGGCTGGCACTCCACGTTGAGGGTCAGGTTCTGCTTGCGCAGGCCCGGGCGCAAGCTCATCACGACCTGCTCGGTGAGGTCGGCGAGGTCGAAGGTGCGCTGGTCCGAATAATTGCGGTCGGCCGCAACCTGCTTGAACGACTGGATCAGTTCGGCCGCGCGGTTGAGATTGGAGACGAGCTGTGAGGACGCATCGCGGCTGGTGTTGAGATAGTCGTTGAGCGTCGAGCGGCGAAGCTCGCCGCGCTCGACCTCGGCGCTGAACATCGCCGTCTTGCGCTCCAGCGCGGAGGCGACAGTCAGGCTGATGCCGACGGGATTGTTGACCTCATGGGCGACGCCGGCGACGAGGCGCCCGAGGGCGGCGAGCTTTTCCGCCTCGATCAGCGAGGCCTGGGTTTCGCGCAGATTGCGCAGCGCGGTTTCGGCGGCGTCCTTGGCCTTGCGCATCTCCTGCTCGCCGCGCTTGCGTTCGCCGATGTCGAGCGCCACGGTGACGATCCGTTCGATCTCGCCCTCGGCATCGAGCAGCGGCAGCTTGTTGACCAGCCATTGCCGCATGTTGCCGGAAGCGTCCTGGTACTCCTCCTCGTAGAAACCCAGCCCCTTTCGCAGGGCCAGCACGCGCTTGTCGTTCTCGTCGGTCTTTGCCGCGCCATAGCGCGACATCAGATCGGCGGTGGTGTGGCCGAGCGCCTCGCCAGGCTCGATGCCGAAGATGCCGGCCATATAGCGGTTCATCAGAACGTAGCGCAGGTCGCGGTCCTTGACGTTGATGACCGCGGGTACCGTGTCGATGACCTGCTGGAGCAGGCGCCGGCCTTCGGCGATGGCGTCTTCCGCCCGTTTCTGGTCGGTGATGTCGCGCAGCGTGCCCTCATAGCGGACGATCCTGCCCTGCTCGTCCCGCACGCCGGTTGCGCTGTCGGAAAGCCAGAGAATGTTGCCGCTGCGCTGGCGTACCTGATACTCGAACTCGCGCACCATGCCGTCGCGGTGCATCAGCCGCTGATATTCCTCTCGGGCCTCGGGATGGACGTAGATGGTATGGGCGATGTCGTTGATGCTGTCGATCAGGTGTTGTGGGCTGTCATAGCCCATCATCCGCGCCAGTGCCGGATTGGCGTTGAGCAGATCGCCCGCAGGCGTCGTCACGTAAATGCCGTCGACCGAGCCCTCGAACAGTTTTCGATAGCTCTCTTCGGCCAGCCGCTGCTCGGTGAGCGCACGTACCGCCGCCTCGCGGGCCGTATCGGCCTCCTCCAGCGCGCGACGGAACACCTCGGCGGCGCGTGCGATATCGCCGATCTCGTTGTCGAGATCGGCCGAGGGGATCGAGGTCCTTTTCTCGCCCGCCGCAAGCGCACGGATGGAGCGCGCGATCTGGGCGAGCGGACGCACCGTCCGCCGCACCACGAAGCCGGCGGCGAGGATGCCGATCAGCACGCCCATGCTGCCGAGCACGATGCTCTGCCAGCGCGCCTCCGCAAGCGTGCGGGCGAAATCGCGCGACAGCACATGGCCGCGGCGGTCGCTGACGTCGCGAAGCAATTCGGTGACGCGGCCGATCAGCCGGCCCTCGGTGCCCAGCACCTCCCGGTCGATATCGGCGATCTGCCGTTCGCGGACGGCGACCGCGATGAGGGCATCGGCGTAGTTGTTCACGGCCGACTTCAAGCCGCTGTCCGCGATCTCCATGGCCCGCATGCTCTGCGCGGCTTGCTCGGCAGCGGACGGATTGCGCGCCAGCAGCCCGAGCGCAATCCGGCTCTGCGCCTCCGACAGGCGGGCGGCGAGTTCGCGGTCCCGGCTTGCGGAAACCGCTGCGTCGAACTGGTCGCGCAGCGGCGGCAGCCCGGCGAGCAACTGGGCGCGGCGGTCGATCAGGGTCGAGATCCGCTCCAGCCCGCTGCGATAGGTCGCAAGCCGCTCGGAGACGCCGTCGATCATGTCCTGCTGCTCGGGGGCAAGCTCGATGCGGGTCTTCTTGAGGAGGTCGCTCAAGGTCGAGGCGGCTTCCCCGACCTGCTTGAACTGGATGCCGGCGCCGGGATCGGTGACGAAGTCACGGGCAGCGAGCCGTAAATCGTTCATGCGGCGGTCGATATCTTCGGCCAGATCGCCGACGCTTTGCAGCCGCTGCAGCTCGGCGAAGGTCGCATCGATATGCCGGATCGCGATCACGCTGGCGGTCGAGGTGACGATGATCACCGCCAGAACCAGGATGAAGCTGCCGAACGTCATCTGGCCGATCGACAGCGAAAACGATCGCTTCGGCGGCGAATTCGGTGGCGTTTCGACGGGCATTGGGGCGGAACCGGACTCCATATGAACCCAATATACGCCGTCTCGCCCCCTGGGGGGAACATGCCTCCGACCTCCGGAACGGCCTGTTTTTCATGATGGTTTAGCGACAGCCGGCCGCCGTGCCGGGATCGTCATGGCGGCCACCCCGAGGACGACGCAGGCAAGGCCAATCCAGGCGGTCCGGCTCAGGGTCTCACCCAGGATAGCGACGCTGATCGCAACCCCGATTGGAACGCGCAAATAAGCCTGGGCCGTGGTGCCGACCGAGCCGAGCGTCTGGATCAGGCGGAAATAGATCGCGAACGCCGCCGCGGTCGAGAAGGTCGCAAGCGCCAGCAGCGCCAGGACCGAGCTCAGCGAAGGCGACAGCGTCCAGGGTTGCTCGAGCGCGAGCGAGGCCGGGATCAGCGCGGCCGCTCCCGCCAGCAGCGAGCCGGCGGCGGGCGCCATGGGATCGAGGCCTTTGAAGCTGCGGCCGAAGATCGCGGCGCAGGCGTAACAGATGGTGGCGGCGACGATTGCGGCTTCCGCAACGAGGCCGCGTCCGATGTCATGGAACGCATCGACGCCAACGATCAGGAGGATGCCGGCCATGCCCGCGACCACGCCGAACAGTTTTCGCGGGGTGGTCGCTTCGTGGCGGGTGACGATGGCGGTGAGCAGGAAGGTGAAGATGGGCCCGGCCGAATTGAGGATGGTCGCGAGCGCGGCATCGACGTGGCGCTCGCCCCAGGCGATCAGGGTCCAGGGGATGACGCTGTTGAGCACGGCCTGGAACGCGAAGCGCTGCCAGGTCGGCCCATCCGTTGGCATTCTGATGCCCCTCGCCCGCATGACGACGAGCAGCAGCAGGCCCGCCACCGTCGTGCGCGCGGCGATCAGCGTCACCGGCGGGATGGTGGCGACGCCGAGCTTGATGAAAGTGTAGGAGCCGCCCCAGAGCGTCGCCAGCGCGACCAGCAGCGCCAGCTCGACGGCGATGTTGGTGTCCTGCCTGGTATCCATGACGCGCCCCGTCCTTTCCACGACGGACGGAACCTAGCGCGTTGGCGCTCACCAATACTTCGTTGCGTGTCGAAGTGTATTAACCGACCGCACCCACCTCGAATACCTCGCCGTCATAGCCGGCTTCGCGGGGAATGCGGAGCTGTCGGCCGGTGTCGGTCTTGGTCATGACAGGCATCACCGTGACGATGGACATGCCTTTGGCATGGTCGAGTGCAGACTTCACCGTGGGCTGCTTCGCCAGCCGGATCAGATTGCGCGTGGTCGGGAACGGCAATTTGAAGCGGCCACTCTCGCCGCCTGCCACCGCCTCGCGTGCCGACAGCCAGATCGAGTCGGTCGACTCGCGGCCGTCATGGAGGCCGAGCTGGTCGGGCGGCGCGGCCGCGAGGAAAAACCAGGTATCGAACCGCTTGGGCATGCCCTCCGGCGTGATCCAGTGCGCGTAAGGCACCAGCGTGTCGAGCGCGAGCTGAAGGCCGTTGTCGGCCAAAATGCTGAGAAAGCTGGTCTTGTGCTCGTTCAGCGCAACGCGATGCGCGTCGGCGATCTCGCCGGCGCGCTTGGCATCAACCGGCGAGCCGGAGTCCTTGGAGCGCGCCAGCAGGATGCCGCTCTCCTCAAAGGTCTCGCGGATCGCGGCGATTCGGAAACCGCGCTCCGCTTCGCTCAAGCCCTCGCCGCCGGAATAGAATTCGGGGCGGGCAACGATCTCATTGTCACTGGCATCAACGCTGCCTCCGGGAAACACCAGCGCGCCCGAGTTGAACTCGATCTGATGATGGCGAACCATCATGAAGATCTCAACCTCCTGCGCGCCGTCGCGCAGGAGGAGGATCGTCGACGCCGGGCGCGATGGTGATGTCTCTGCCATTCAACTAGCCTGCAGCGCTGGATTGCGGGCCGAGATTGGCGCGCTTGTCGACGCGGGCAACGCGCGACAAGAGGTACTCGACCTCCGCCTTCGCCGCCGGCGTGATGGTGGCGCCAGGCTTGCGCTGGGCGCTAGAGGCGATGATGCCGCGTTTCTGCAGCACATATTTGCGCACGGCAAGGCCCGCACCCGGCTGCTGCTCGTAGCGGATCAGCGGCAGATGGGCGTCGAACAGATCATGCGCGGCGTCGCGCTTGCCGGCCTTGGAGAGGTTCACGACATCAATCAGCAACTCCG
The DNA here is from genome assembly GCF_014529705.1 of Bradyrhizobium campsiandrae. Taxonomy (GTDB): domain Bacteria; phylum Pseudomonadota; class Alphaproteobacteria; order Rhizobiales; family Xanthobacteraceae; genus Bradyrhizobium; species Bradyrhizobium campsiandrae. The sequence continues at coordinate 32,665 of NZ_JAANIH010000066.1, read as the reverse complement.
GGAACGCATAGCCGGTCATGGCGCCATCGGCGCCGCGCTCCATCTCGAAATCGAGGAACAGGCCGCCATTGCCGCAGAGGATCGAGAGCGGACGGAGCGAGCCGTCCTTCTGGAAGTTGCGGAGCGCCGAGATTTTCTCCAGTCCCGGCCAATCCTCGTGCTTGAGCATCACGCAGTTCGGATTGTCCATGACGATCTTGCGGATCACGGCCGGCGTGAACACCACCGACAAGGTCAGCGGATAGTCCTGAAGCACCCAGGGCACATCGGGGCCGATCGCCTCGGCCGCCTGTTTGAAATAGCCAACGATCTGGTCGTCGGTGCGCAAGCTCGGCGGCGGCGCAATCATGACGCCGGCCGCGCCTGCGTCCATCGAGGCCCTGGCCAGAGAGCGCATGGTGGCAAAGCCCGGCGCGGAGACGCCGACGATGACCTGCATCTTCTTGGCGCGCTTGACGTAGCGCACCGCCACCTGCTCGGCTTCAGTGGCATCGAGCTTCGGGGCCTCGCCGAGGATGCCCAGCACCGTGACACCGTCGCAGCCGACCTCCTCGTAGAAGTCGGTCAGGCGGTCGATCGAGCGCTCGTCGATCCGGCCGTCGTCGTGGAACGGCGTCGGCGCGATTGCGAAGGTGCCCTTGGCGTCGGCGGTCAGTTTCATCGTCGTCCTTGTTTCTCTCTGTCGTGTCGCTAGAACCGCCGCGCACCCATCTTGATTTGCTCCTCGGAGAAGAAGATCTCCTTGGCATGATCGACGATGTCCTGGGCGTTCCAGCCCGTATGCGGCGGTTTCCAGCCTTCCATTTCCATCATCCGCATTTCGCGCACGCCGCGGGGCCCGGACACGCCCAGCACCTTGCCGGTCTGATCGCCCGACAAATCGCTGACCATGTATAGCACGGCCGGCGCGATGCCGTCCGGCCCCAGCGCCGCGCCGGGGTTCTCCTTATAGCGGGGCAGGTCTGCGGTCATGCGGGTCAGGGCCCCCGGCGCCAGCGTCCAGATCCGGATGTTGTACTTGCGGCCCTCGATCGCGAGCACGTTGGAGAGGCCCCAGATGCCGCCCTTGGCCGCGCCGTAATTGGTCTGGCCGAAATTGCCGATCAGGCCCGAGGTCGAGGAGGTGTTGACGATGACGCCGCCGCCGTTTTCGCGCATCCAGCGAAACACCGGCATGGTGCAACAAAAGGTGCCCTTCAGATGCACCTTGATGACCTTGTCCCAGTCGGCCTCGCTGGCCTTGTGAAAGGTCTGATCGCGGAGAATACCCGCGTTGTTCACCAGAATGTCTGCGCGGCCGAAATGCTTGATGGCATCGTCAAACACCGACTGGCCGCCTTCCATGGTGGAGATATCGGCGCCGTTGGCGACCGCCTTGCCGCCCTCGGCCTTGATCGCGTCGACCACAAGCTGCGCCATCGATTTGTCGGCACCGGAGCCGTCCCGGGGACCGCCGAGGTCGTTGACGACGACCGCGGCGCCTTCCCGCGCGAACAGTTTTGCGTAGGCCTCACCGAGCCCCCCGCCCGCGCCGGTGATCAGCGCGACCTTGCCGTCGAGTAGTCCCATGGTGGCTTCTCCCTGTTTGTTTTTCTTACCTCGCCCCGCTTGCGGGGAGAGGTCGGATCGCCCTTGCGATCCGGGTGAGGGGGTACAGGCCTCACGACTGTCACAGGGCGTGGTGAGAGCCCCTCATCCCACCCTCTCCCCGTAAGAACGGGGCGAGGGAGACCACGGCCCGTGCGCTCCTATCCTAAGACCGTCTTGCCGTTCTTGATCACCGTCACCCCGCGCGACTTCACCTTGGCTTCGAACGAGACCACGTTGCCGTCCTTCCAGAGGTCCATGGTCACGGTCTCGCCGGGATAGACCGGCGAGGAGAACCGGGCGACGTGCTGGCGGAAGGCTGACGCATCGTAGTCGGCATAGGTCTGCAGCACGCCGCGGCAGGTGATGCCGTAGGTGCACATGCCGTGCAGGATCGGGCGCGGGAAGCCGGCCTTCCTGGCGAACTCGGGATCGGAGTGCAGCGGATTGCGGTCGCCGCAGAGGCGGTAGACCAGCGCCTGGTCAGGGCGCGTGACGATGTCGATGGTCTTGTCGGGGCTACGCGAGGGAATCTTGTGTGGGTCCGGCTGGATCAGGTTCGGCCCGCCAAAACCGCCGTCACCGCGGGCGAAGCGCGAGGCGACCAGCGTTGCCAGCTTCTCACCCTTCTCGTTCTTCAGCACGGTCTGGTGGCTGATGACGACGCCCTTGTCCTTGCCCTTGTCGTAGACTTCGAGCACCGAGGAATCGGCGGTGATGTTGGCCGCGACCGGCAGCGGCTGATGGAAGGTGATGTCGCGCTCGCCGTCGACCACCATGACGCGGTTGAGGTTCATCTCGCCAGGACCCGAGCCCCACGCTGCGACGGAGGCGAAGGTCGGCACCACCTTCAGCGGCCGCGGCGTGAACGTGCCCTCGTTGACGAAAGCGAGTTCGTTCTCATCCATCGGATCGGCGCCGAGACCAATGCCGTAAGCGTAGAGCATCACCTCGCGATCGGTGTAGGCATATTTCTGGCCGAGGTTTTTCAGGCCTTTCAGGTCTTCGTATCTGGCGGACATGTTGCTGGCTTCCTCCCGGTAGTTGTCTCAGCGAGCAGCGGCGCCCGTTAGTGTGCCCTCTCCCCTTGTGGGAGAGGGCTGCGAGAGCCGTGCAGCAAACTCGTTTGGGTGAGGGGTTGCTTCCGCACAGAAAGTTTTCCGTCGAGAAAACCCCTCATCCGGCGCTTCGCGCCACCTTCTCCCACAGGGGGAGAAGGGAATAACAACTACGCCACCGTAAAGAATGGCAGCGGTGCGCCGTCGGTCGGCTTGAACACCACCTTCACCTTCTGGCCGATCTTCAGCTTCTCGAGATCGCAGTCGACGAAATTGGTCTGCACCGACGGTCCCTCCTTCAGCGTCACGTAGCCGATCGCATAAGGACCGGTCGGCGATTTCCGCATCAGGCTGTAGGTGTAGATCGTGCCCTCGCCCGATGCCTGCTCCCACACCGTCTTGTCGGAATAGCAGAACGGGCAGATCGAGCGCGGGAAGTAATGCGCTTCGCCGCATGCGGTGCAGCGCTTGATCATGAACTTGCCCTCTTTCGCCGCGTCCCAGAACGCTGATGTCTCAGGGTTCGTGACCGGGGCCGGATACTTTTTCACTTCGCTCATCACACGCGCTCCAGAATGGCCGTCGAGGCGGCGTGGCGAACGCCCAAAAGGCCGCCGGTGCCGTGGGCGATAGCGAGATCGCAATTCGGAACCTGCACCTTCGGATGCGCCTCGCCGCGCAGCTGCCTGACGGCTTCGAGGATCTTGGTCATGCCACCACGGTTGACCGGATGGTTGCTGCACAGGCCGCCGCCATCGGTGTTGAACGGCAGCTTGCCGACGCCCGAGATCAGATTGCCGTCGGCGACGAACTTGCCGCCCTCGCCCTTCTTGCAGAAGCCGAGGTCTTCGAGCTGCATCAGCACCGTGATGGTGAAGCTGTCATAGATCGAGGCGTATTTGATGTCCTTCGGCGTGATGCCGGCTTCCTCGAACGCGCGCGGGCCGGACCAGACACCGGCCGAGTATGTGAGATCGAGATCCTTGCCGCCGCGCGGGCCCTTCATCGCCTCGCCATGGCCGATCAGGCGCACAAGTGGCTTCTTCAGGCTCCTCGCGATCTCCGGCGTCGTCACGATCAGCGCACCGCCGCCGTCGGAGACGACGCAGCAATCCATGCGATGCAGGGGATCGGAGATCATCGGCGAGTTCAAGACGTCCTCGACGGTGACGACGTCCTTGAGCATCGCATGCGGATTGTATTGGGCGTGATGCGAGGCCGCGACCTTGATCCAGGCGAGCTGCTCGCTGGTGGTGCCATAGTCGTGCATATGGCGCATGGCACACATGCCATAGGCATTGTGCGTGGTCGCGCCGTAAGCGGACTCGAAATCGGCCTCGGCACCGGCCGCGCGCGGCGGCATCACGCCGGTGCGCGGCTTGCCGGCGAGCGTGATGAGCGCGATCGAGCATTTGCCGGCCGCAATGGCTTCGGCGGCATGGCCGAGATGGATGATGTAGGAACAGCCGCCGGTCTCGGTGGAATCGACGTGGCGCAGCTTCTTGGTGTTGAGGCCGAGATAGTCGACCATCGGCCAGGCGCCGCCGGGCGCATCGCCCGCGCAGAAATAGCCGTCGACATCGTCCTTGCTGATCCCGGCATCCTCGATCGCCCCCTTGGCGACCTCGGCATGAAGCTGGGCGGTGGATTTGTCCGGCGCATGCCGGGTCGGGTGTTCGTAGATCCCGGCAATGTAGGCTTTGCCCTTAATGGTCAAAACAGAGGTCTCCGCTCGCGTTTCTTCTTCGCTCTTTTTTCTGAACCGCACCGGACGGATTGGCAAGCGCGGAAATATTCCGCCCTGCGGGTGCAGCGGGTGAGCGCAACTTCTCGCTTGCGGTGGCTAAAATCCTAAAGGTGTTTTGCCCGACGGCACAAGCGATTTTTCGCTTTCTGCGAAAACGGGCCGATCGATCGAAAACAACCCCATGCACAGTAGAACGGGGACTGATTTCAAAGAGAAATTTGTAGGGTGGGTTAGCGATAGCGTAACCCACCTGTTGCTTTCAACACGGTGGCGGAACGGTGGGTTACGCCTAGCGGTTTGCGCTTCGCGCAATCCGCAAGGCTAACCCACCCTACGAGACCGTTTTACTCCGCCGCGATCTGCCTTGGGGCCGGCGGCGGGTTGGCCAAATCAGCCGCGAGCTGCGCGTACCGCGCCTTGGCGTCAGCGACCGCCTTCTCCTTCACCGGGCCGTAGCCGCGGATGCGGTCGGGCAGCGAGAGGAGTTCGACCGCGGTGTCGTGCGTGACCGGCGACAACAGCCCGAGCACGGTGGCGACGTCCTTCTCGTAGCCCGCGATCAGGTCGCGCTCGAGCTTGCGGTCGGCGCTGCGGCCGAAGATGTCGAAGGGCGTGCCGCGCAGGAATTTGAATTTTGCCAGCACGCCGAACACCTTCAGCATCCACGGGCCGAAGGCGCGCTTCTTCGGGCGGCCGAGGGCGTCGACGCCGCTCGCCAAAATCGGCGGGGCCAGGTTGAAGCTGAAGGTGTAGTCGCCCTCGAACTGGTCCTGGAGCTGCTTTGCGAAGGCGCCATCGGTGAAAAGGCGCGCGACCTCGTACTCGTCCTTGTAGGCAAGCAGCTTTGCGTAGTTGACCGCGACCGCGCGCGGCAACGCATCGCCGTAGCCGCCCTTGACCGCGGCATCGCGGACCTGGTCGACCAGCTTACGATAACGTTTTGCGAGGCGGCCGTTCTGGTAGGCAGTGAGATGCTTGCTGCGATGCTCGATGATTTCGTCGAGCGTCATGGCGTCCAGCGTCCTGGGCGCGGCGACTTCGTCCGTTCCCTTCAGCATCTCGGCGAGACGCGCAGGGTTCGCGACCGCGAGGCGGCCGAGACGGAAGGCTTCCTTGTTCATCTTGATCGAGACGCCATTGATCTCGATGGCCTGCTCGATCGCTTCGGCCGACAGCGGAAACAGCCCCTTCTGATAGGCGTAGCCCATCATCATCATGTTGGTGGCGATGGCATCGCCGAGCAGCTGCTCGGCCGGCGTGGTAAAATCGAAGAAGACGGTGTCTTTGTGCAGCGCCGTCTCCAGCAGGCCGTTGAGCTTGCGGGTCTGGAAGTTGAAGTCGCGGTTGAGAACGAAATCGGCGGTGGGGATGACGTGGCTGTTGATGATGCCGCGGGTGCGGCTGGTATCACACAGCGAGATCGTGTCCTTGGCGACCGCGACCACCTCGTCGGCGGCGAGCACGACGTCGGCGGTGCCGGTGACGATGCGCGAGCACGTCACTTCGGCCGGATGGTCCGACAGCCGCACGTGGCTCAGCACTGCGCCGCCTTTCTGCGCCAGGCCGGACATGTCGAGGATCATCGAGGCCTTGCCTTCGATGTGCGCGGCCATGCCGAGCAGCGCGCCGATGGTGAGCACGCCGGTGCCGCCGACGCCGCCCACGGCGATGTTATAGGGCTTATCGAGCGTCGGCTTTGAAGCGGGCTCGGCGATCGCCCCGATGTCACCGAGATCGGCCGGCGCGCGGTGACGCGGCTTGCCGCCGTCGACGGTGACGAAAGACGGACAGAAGCCCTTCAGGCAGGAATAGTCCTTGTTGCAGGCGGACTGGTTGATGGCGCGCTTGCGGCCGAACTCGGTTTCCAATGGCTCGACCGAGATGCAGTTCGACTGCACCGAGCAATCGCCGCAGCCCTCGCAAACGGCCGGGTTGATCATGACCCGGCGCGCCGGATCCTCCATCAGGCCCCGCTTGCGGCGGCGCCGCTTCTCGGCTGCGCAGGTCTGGACGAACACGATCGCGGACGTGCCCTTGTATTCGCGGCACATCTTCATGACGTCCTGAAGCTCGTCACGATGGTGCAGTTTCACGCCCGGCGCGATGGTGCTGGCTGGATAAGCATCGGGATTTTCCGAGACCAGATAGATCTCGCGGATGCCCTCGGCGTGGAGCTGGAAGGTGATCTGCTGCGGCGAAAGATCGCCGTCGTGGCGCTGGCCACCAGTCATGGCGACCGCGTCGTTGTAGAGGATCTTGTAAGTGATGTTGGTCTTGGAGGCGACCGCCTGGCGGATGGCGAGAAGGCCGGAGTGGAAATAGGTGCCATCGCCAAGGTTGGCGAAGATGTGGTTCTCGTTGGTGAAGGGCGCGATGCCGACCCACGGCACGCCCTCGCCGCCCATATGGGTGAAGGTCTCGGTCGAGCGGTCCATCCACAAGGCCATGAAATGGCAACCGATGCCGGCCATCGCGCGGCTGCCTTCGGGAACTTTCGTCGATGTGTTGTGGGGACAGCCGGAGCAGAAGTAAGGGGTTCGGGAGACAGGCGCCGTGGGGATCATCTGGGACGCTTGGCGGCCGTTGAACCAGTCGGCCTTGGCGCGGAGCATCTCCGCGATCTCGGGGTTGAGATCGAGCTTGAGAAGTCGCTCGGTGAGCGAGGTCGCAAGCGAAGCGACGCTGAGCTCGGCGGCGAAGGTCAGGAAGCGCTTGTCGTGCTCGTCCATCTTGCCGACGATGCGCGGCCGCACGTCGTCGCGCCAGTTGAACAACACCTGCTTGACCTGATTCTCGACGATCTCGCGGCGCTCCTCGACGATGAAGATCTCCTCCAGGCCGACGGCGAATTGATGCACGCCCTCCGGCTCCAGCGGCCAGGGCATGCCGATCTTGTAGAGACGAAGCCCGATCTTGGCGGCGACCTCCTCGGTGATGCCGAGCTCGCGCAGGGCTTGCCGGACGTCCTCATAGCTCTTGCCCGAGGCCATGATGCCGAAGCGGGCGTTCGGCGAATCCATGGTGACGCGGTTGACCTTGTTGGCGCGGGCAAAGGCGATGGCGGCAAAGCCCTTGTAGTCCTGCAGGCGGCGGTCCTGCTCGAAGCGGTCGTCGGGCCAGCGCAGATTGAGGCCGCCGGGCGGCAGCTCGAAATCCGGGGGGATGATGAAGGGCTTCATCTCGTCGGTGAGGTCGATCTCGGCGGTGGTCTCCACCGTCTCCGTGATCACCTTCATGCCGACCCAGCAGCCGGAATAGCGCGACATCGCGATGCCTAAGAGGCCCATCTCGATCATCTCGTGGATGCTCGAGGGATAGAGATACGGCATCAAGGCCGAGATGAAGGCGTGGTCCGACTGATGCGGAACGGTGGAGGATTTGGCGCCGTGGTCGTCGCCGGCAAGGCACAGCACCCCGCCGTTCTTGGCGGAGCCGGCGGCATTGCCGTGGCGGAAGACGTCGCCGCAGCGGTCGACGCCGGGGCCCTTGCCGTACCAGATGCCGACCACGCCGTCGTATTTCGCGCCGGGCGAGAGGTTGAGCTGCTGCGAGCCCCAGACCGCGGTCGCCGCCAGATCCTCATTCACGCCGGGCTGGAATTTGATGTTGTACTGTTCGAGGTGCTTGCGGGCGGCGAAGAGCTGCTGGTCGTAGCCGCCGAGCGGCGAGCCGCGATAGCCGGAGATGAAGCCCGCGGTGTTCAGCCCATTGGCGCGGTCGCGGCGGATCTGGGCCATGGGCAGACGGACCAGCGCCTGGATGCCCGTGGTGAAGACGTGTCCTGTCTGCTGGGTGTATTTTTGATCGAGACTGATCGGACCCTGGTTGATGCCCATTCTTGTCCTCTTCCGCCCTTTTGGGCGTTTGGCCACTTAAGCCGTTGCCTGCCCGTTGTTTTCAGCTAGGGCGCGCCGACCACCGCCGCCACTCTATGTCGGATATTTAACGCTCCGCATCACAAATCTGGAGCTTCCGCGACGACGGGAAAAAAACGCAATTTCGTGGCCGGAAAGGCATTGGCGATTTTCAATTTGTGTCACCATACCCCTGTCGCCGCGAAACGACATGACGCCGTCACGATCCGGCGCTCGACGAATGGTCGCAGGAGAAGGCCTTTGATGCGGACGATTCTGGCTGTTGTGTTGTTGTGCAGTGCGGTTACGACGGCCGCTCTCGCCGCCGAGCCATCGCCCGAGCTGATCGCCTATGGCAAGACGCTGGTCGAGGCCGGCGACTGCGCGGGCTGCCACACCGCCGATCCCGCCAAGCCGTTTGCCGGGGGCAAGCGCATTGACACGCCGTTTGGCGCGATCTATGCGCCGAACCTGACCCCGGAGCGCGACACCGGCATCGGCGCCTGGACCGACGCTGATTTCACCCGCGCCTTGCGCTACGGCACCGCGCCTGACGGCTCGTTGTATTACCCCGCCTTCCCCTACCCCTATTTCACCCGCATGACCAAGGACGACACGCTGGCGATCCGCGCCTATCTCGGCACGCTCGCCCCCCTCGTCAGCCGCAACAAGCCGCCCGAGCTACGCTGGCCGCTGAATTATCGTCCCCTGATGCGGGCCTGGAATGCGCTGTTCTTCAAGCCCGGCCTGTTCGAGCCGGACCAGAGCAAGAGCGCGACGTGGAACAGAGGCGGCTATCTCGTCACCGGGCTCGGCCATTGCGGGGCCTGCCATACGCCCAAGAACTATTTTGGCGCGGACAAGACCGCGCAGGCGCTGTCGGGCAGCGAGCTCGATGGCTGGTACGCGCCGCGGCTCGACGGTGCCGCGCGGAGCGGGCTGCAATCGTGGAGCGCCGAGGACATCACCGAGTATCTCCAGAGCGGCCGCAATGCGAAGAGCCATGCCGGCGGTCCGATGGCGGAGGTGATCGTCAACTCGACCTCGAAGATGAGCGATGCCGATGTGCGTGCGATCGCGGTGTATCTGAAGGACCTGCCGCCGGTGCGACGCGAGCCGAAGGTGACACCGCCTGACGATGCCGAGATGAAAGCGGGCCAGGCGGTCTACGCAAAATTCTGCATCGCCTGCCATGAAGCCGACGGCTCGGGCGCGCCGCGCATCTATCCGCCCTTGCCGGGCAATGCGCTGCTGCAATCCATCAACCCCTCCTCGACCTTGCGCGTCATCCTCGACGGCGCCCACACCGTGACGACGCCGCGCGCCCCGAACACCGGGGAGATGCCTGGCTATGCCAAACAATTGTCGGACGCAGAGATCGCGGCGGTGACCAACTACATCCGCAATTCCTGGGGCAATGCCGGCCCGCTGGTGACACCGGCGCAGGTGGCGAAGGCGCGCGGACAGGGGCCGTAGTCAACGCTCCTTCTCCGTCATTGCGAGCGCAGCGAAGCAATCCAGAGTCCCTCCGCGGAAAGATTCTGCATTGCTTCGCTGCGCTCGCAATGACGACGTGGGTAGAGCTGTGGAAGAGAACGCCTAGCGTTCCTCATCCCCCGTGAAGACGAATTTCGGCATCTCCCATTTGTAGCGCACCGCGAGCAGACGAAAACTGATGCCGAGGACGAAGGTCAGGATGGTCCAGAGCTCGGCGTTGAGCTTCAGGCCGAACGCGGTGGCGTAGAATAACCCCGTCACCACCGAGACGCTGGCGTAGAGCTCGGAGCGAAACAAGAGCGGCACGTCGTTGCAGAGCACGTCGCGGAGCACGCCGCCGGCGCAGCCCGTCACCATGCCGGAGACGATGACGATCGGCAGCGAGGCATCCATCTGCCAGGCGATGTCGCAGCCGGTCATGGTGAAGACGACGAGCCCGATGGCGTCGAGCACGATGAAGGCAGTCTTCAGCCGGTGCACCAGTCGTGCGACCAGGATGGTGAGGAAGGCGGCACCGCCGGCGAGTGCGAGATAAACAGGGCTTTGCACCCAGACCAGCGGATAATGCCCGAGGAAGAGATCGCGCAGCGTGCCGCCGCCGAGTGCGGTGATGCAGCCGAGGAAGCAGACCCCCAACCAGTCCATGCTGCGGCGGCCGGCTGCGAGCGCCGCGGTCATGCCTTGCGCTGCCACCGCGACCAGCGAGAGGACATGCAGCACGCTATCGCTCGGCGGCAGGTTCCACATCGCCTTGTTTCCTTGCTTCCCCGATGGAACCGCTCACGGTTCCGACATCGACAGGTTCCCGATTCCGCGTCCGAGGGCAACATGCGACGAAAGCATAACGCGCGCGGAACAGAACCGCGCATCCACGGGTTGTCAGACCGCAATCAACGAGGAGATCTATCGATGGCTGACGACCGTTTTCCCAACGATCCGTACCGCCCGAGTCTCGCCGACGATGAGTACCTTCGCGCGGCGCGGAGGGATGCCGACCTTCAGGCCGATCCCGAGCTTGGCGAAGGCCCCGCCTCCAGCGGCAAGATCGCGCTGTTCGCGGTGGCTATTGCCCTGGTGCTGGGCGCCGTGTTCTATGGCCTGAACAATAGCGGCACGGGCAACCAGGCGAGCAACACGCCGGCGACGCAGACCGCCCAGCAGACGGCTCCTGCCAATCCGGCCGCGCCTCCCGGCATGCGTGACGTGACGCCGCGCAACAACACCGAGCCGGGCGTGACCACGGGTGCTGCGCCGAGCAAGCCGGCCCCGGATACGCAGACACCGTCTGACGGCGCGAAGTAACGAATCACGACACGACGCGACAGCGGCGGGATCGAAAGATCCCGCCGCTTCGCTTTTTAGCCGAACATCTTGTTGAGCTCGCCGCCGGGATAGCCGCCGCCGAGCTCGTTGAACGTTCCCTTCTCCGCCATCTCCTGGGCCGCGCGCATGAAGCCGCCCCAGGCGGCGCGCGCGAGCGAGCCGCCGACGCTGATCCGGCGCACGCCGAGATCCTCGGCCTCCTGCAACGACAGGCCGGAGCCGCCGATCAGCAGGTTGAACGGCTTGGGGGCGACAGCCTTCACCACCGCGGCGATGTCCTCGCGCGTCTTCAGGCCCGGCGCATAGAGACAGTCGGCGCCAGCATCCGCATAGGCGGTGAGCCGGTCGATGACGAGCTTGAGGTCGGTCACGCCCCAGAGATACGCCTCGCAGCGGCCGACCAGCAAGGTGCCGCTGTCGCCGATCGCCTTGCGCGAGGCCTTGATGCGCTCGACCGCGAGCGCACGCTCATAGAGCGGCTTGTCCTTGTCGCCGGTGGAATCCTCGATCGAGAGGCCCGCAACACCGGTGCGCACGCCGCGCTCGACATGATCGGCGACCTGATCCGGCTCGACCGCAAATCCGCCCTCGAAATCCGCATTCACGGGGATGTCGACCGCAGAGCTCAATGCTGCCAGATGCTGACAGACATCGTCCACGGTGACGCGATTGTCGGCCTTGCCGATGGTCCAGGCAAAGCCCGCGCTCGAGGACGCAATCGCCTTGAAGCCGAGATGCTGCAACGCCTTGGCGCCGCCGACATCGACCGGATTGGGCAAGATGAAGCAGCCGCTCTCGTGCATCTTCCTGAACGTCGCGCGCTTGTCAGCAGTCGTCACATGCATGTTTCGCTCCCTTGTTGGCCGCGCAGAGATAGGCACGTACCTTCATGAGCGCTAGTGCGCGTCGTGCACGGCGCGGCTGTCCTTCGGCGCCTCTTCGCGATCATTCATGCCGTAGTCCCTGATAACGCTGGCAATGCGCAGGTGATAGTCGGCGAAGATCTTGGCCCTGCCCTTGGCCTGGGTGCGCCGGTGCTCCATCGTGTTGCGCCAGGCTTGCACGGCGGCCTCGTCCCGCCAGAACGACAGCGACAGGATCTTGCCCTTCTCGGTCAGGCTTTCGAACCGCTCGACCGAAATGAAGCCGTCGATGGTCTGCAGAAGCGGCTTCAGATCGGCCGCGAGGTCGAAATAATCCTGGCGATGGTCCGGCTTGGGCCAGACCTCGAAGATCACGGCGATCATGGGCGTCTCCTCGTCAGTTGACGGCCTACACTACCACCTTGCGCAGAAAGGTGCGCTCTTCGGCGAGGATGAATTTGTTGTCCTCGGCGAAGTGGAAGTTTGCCATGCCCTCGGCATCCTGCCGCAGCCGCGCGCGATAGGCTTCATACGCAGCAAGGCTGTCGAATGTGATCAGCGCGAAGGCGATGTTGTTGGTGCCCTCATGCGGCATGAAATAGCCGATCAGGTCGCCGCCGCATTTCGGGATGATGCTGAGCCAGCGCTTCGAATAGTCCTCGAACTGGGCACGCTTGAAGGGATCGAGCTGGTAGCGGATGAAGACGGTAACGGACATAATGGGGGCTCCTGATTTTTCCCTCGTCATTGCGAGCGCACGAAGCAATCCAGGAATCTCTCCGTTGAGACAGCCTGGATTGCTTCGTCGCTGCGCTCCTCGCAATGACGAGGCCGTGAGAGGCTACGCCCTTGCCCTGCTACAATGCTTCGGCTACCATCGAAGCATGAAATCCGGACCCGACATCGCCATGGTCGCTGCGCTGGTCGGCGACCCCGCCCGCGCCAACATGCTCACGGCGCTGATGAACGGACGCGCGCTCACGGCGAGCGAGCTGGCGCAGGAAGCGGGCATCACGCCGCAGACTGCAAGCTCGCATCTTTCCAAGCTCGAGGCCGGCGGGCTGGTCGAGCCGGAGAAGCAGGGCCGTCACCGCTACTACCGCCTCACCGACGACGACGTCGCCGGCGTCCTCGAAGGCCTCGCCGGCCTTGCCGCGCGCACCGGCCACATGCGCGTGCGCACCGGGCCGAAGGATCCGGCGCTGCGCCGTGCGCGGATCTGCTACGACCACCTCGCCGGCGATCTCGGCGTGCAGATGCTGGACTCGCTCCGGTCGCGCCACCTGGTGAAGCAGAAGAAGCAGGACATCGAGCTGACGGCCGAGGGCGAACGCTTCCTGGCCAAACATCTGCAGATCTCGCCTGAGATGCTCAGCCATCCCCGCCGCCCGGTCTGCAAGGCCTGCCTCGACTGGAGCGAGCGGCGCCACCATCTCGCCGGCACTTTGGGCGCCGCCATGATGCAGCGCTTCGCCGAGCTGAAATGGGCCGCGCGCGATGCCACCCCCGGCAGCCGCGTGGTGAACTTCACCCGCACCGGCGAGAAGCAGTTCGCCGCGCTGTTCGGGAACGGCAAGGACTGATCACGCTCTGCTCGTGACGGCACACAATCGCGTGTGAACGCTCGCTCTCGTCGTGGCCGGGCTTGACCCGGCCATCCACGCCTTTATTGCCGCTGGCACGTGGATGCCCGGGCCTTTTGCGCGAAGATGCGCTTCGCGCTTTTGCCCGCGCATGACGGAGATCCTTATGACCCGCATCTTCTCGACCGTCCTCGCAGCCGCCCTGCTCGCTCTACCACTCGCCACATCGCACGCCGCCGACGCACACCAGCGCGAGCCCTATGGCATCGCGCTCGAGGGCTTTGCCTATCCCTATGCGGTGCATCTGCTGCCGGTCGTGAACGACGGCGAACAGCTCAACATGGCCTATATGGACGTGGCCCCGGCGCAGCCGAATGGCCGCACGATCGTGCTGCTGCACGGGCGCAATTTCCCATCGAGCTATTGGGCCCCGGTCATCAAGATGCTGGGCGAGGCCGGCTACCGCGTCGTGGTGCCGGACCAGATCGGCTTCGGCAAATCGTCCAAGCCGGTGGGCGAACTGCATTTCGACACGCTCGCGCGCAACACCGTCGCGCTGCTGGATCATTTGGGGATCAACAAGGTCGACATCGTCGCGCATTCGCTCGGCGGCATGCTCGGCGTGCGCATCGCGCGCGCCTATCCGGATCGCATCGCCCACCTCGTGCTGACGGCGCCGATCGGCCTCGAAGACTATCGCCTTTACGTGCCGCCGACGCCGACCGAGACAATCATCGCGGCCGAGGACAAGCTCACCGCCGACGGCTATCGCAAACAGCTCCAGACCAATTACGCGATCAAGCTGCCGCCGGAGGCGATCACGCCGTTCATCGACGCGCGCTTCAACATCAAGGGCAGCGCAGACTACCCGCGCTGGCTGCGCGCCTTCGTCTCCTCCGGCCAGATGATCTATCGTGAGCCGGTCGCGCATGAGATCACCGAGATCACCGAGCCGACACTGTTCATCATGGGCGCCGACGATCACAACGCGCCGGGCCGACCGAATGCGCCGGAATCCTTGCGGGCGAAGATGGGACAGAACGCGGAGCTCGCAAAGGCGTTTGCCGCGAAGATGCCGAATGCGCGGGCCGAGGTGATCCCGGACACCGGGCACCTCGTCTTCCTGGAGGCGCCGGAGAAGTACAAGGAGCTGGTGCTGGGCTTTCTGGGTCACTAGCGACGTGGCCTGTCGCTTCAGGCCATATGGGGGCAGTGTTCAGGCCGCATTCAGGTCATGATTGGCAGGTTTGGATCGCGACGTGCCGGCACGTGCCAGATTTAACGTGTCGAATCGTGTCTTTTGATTCAATGTGCGCCGCAAGCGCGCAGCCCGGGGATTTGCCCCAAGGACAAGAAGGCCAAGGACAAGAAGGATCATCAAATGAAATATCTGTTTGCCGCCGTGATGCTCGCCAGCGCGGTTGTCAGCTTCAGCGAGGCGGCCAGCGCCGCCGGCGGTTGCGGCCCGGGCTGGTACCGCGGCCCTTACGGCGGCTGCCGTCCGATGCGTGGTCCTGTTGTCGTGGCCCCCGGTCCGGTCGTGGTTGCCCCGCCTGTCGTCGTGGTGCGTCCGCGCGTTTGTCCCTATGGCTTCCGCTGGTACGCCGGCCGCTGCCGTCCGTTCTGATTGCTTGCATCAGCGAAATGGCCGCCTGCGCGGCCATTTCTATTGAGAGCCCGAGACCAAAAGGGGATCGCCATCGCGATCCCCTTTTTCATCCCGGCTCGCCGTTACCAGTGGCGCCAATGGCGGCGGTGCCAGCGCCGGCGCCAACCCCAGTGACGATGGCGCCAACCCCAGTGACGGTGATGCCAGTGGCCGTGACCCCAGCGCACTTGCTCGGGCTTGAGCTGGGCCGCTTCCTCGCTGCTGGTGACGGCGGGATGGGCGTCCGGATTGGCTGATGGCATGCTGCCGTTCCCGAGCACCTGCGGCGCCAGCGGCGCAGCCTGTGCGGCGGTGGTGAACGCGGCAGCTCCCGCCGCGACCCCGATTGCAAGTTTCAAAAAGTTCCGGCGCTCCATGGAGATATCCTTTGATTCATCGATCGCGTGATGCAGAGGAAGTGTCGCGACGGCGACATGAACTGCGGCTGAATCGCGCGTTCAGGTTCCTTGCACTGGTGACAGGACGGCGCGCTCCCGCGTAGATTGAGATCCACGATCCGCGGCAGTCGAAGAGCGAATACTCATACCCTCTCGCACAAATTCAATTTCCCCAAGCAGTTGAGGAGAGCACCTTGAAACGATGGCAGCAATTGGCGCGCACGCTGGGCGCCTTCGCATTCCTTTTCACTGTCGGCAGCATGGCCGGACAACAGGCCCATGCCGACGGCTCGGTATCGTCCCTGCATATGGGCTACGGCGCGGCCACGCCGGCCGAGTTCGATCGATTCCTGTCGGTGATCCAGCAATACAACGCCTCGGGCGAGCGCTTTCGCATCGACAGCCATTGTCAATCCGCCTGCACGATGTTCCTGTCGATCCGCAATGTCTGCGTCACGCCAGGCGCGACCTTGTTGTTTCACGCCGGCGGATCCATGAAAAAGGGCATCCTCAGCCCCGCGCGCACGCAGCAAATGGCCAGCACCTACAACGCCGCCCTGCGCCAATACGTCACCGACAACCATTTCATGGACACTTTCGCCTTCCATTCGATCTCGGGAAGCGACATCGTCAAACGCTTCGGCTATCCGGCCTGCCGGTAGGCTGGCGGGTTGCGACCCTGCCTGGAGAGCTCCGTGAAAAAATTCGCGCCCACTGTCGGGACGCGCCGCCTCCGTCCGTCCTCGGCTTGAGACAGCGCGGAGACTTCGCATGGCCGACCTCACCCTCACCACCTACGACTGGGTTCCCCCGCCGCCGCGCGGCTATGTCCGCGACCTCAGGGTGCGCTGGGCGCTGGAAGAGGCTGCGCTGCCCTATCGCGTCGTCAGCACGCCTTTCAACGATCGTGGGCCTGCGCATCTCGCGCACCAGCCGTTCGGCCAGGTGCCGTGGCTGACCGACGGCGACATCTCGATCTTCGAGAGCGGCGCGATCCTGCTCCATCTCGGCCAGCGCAATCCGGAGCTGATGCCATCGGATCCGCGCGGCCGGAGCGAAGCAGCGGAATGGGTGTTCGCCGCGCTCAATTCGGTGGAGATGGCAAGCCTGCCCTGGACGATGTCGAAATTCATGAAACATCCGACCGACACCGCGGCGTGGAAGTTCGTGGACGATTTCCTCAAGCTTCGCCTCAAGCATCTCGAGCCGGTGCTTGCGGCGCGCGAATGGCTGGCAGGCTCCTTCTCCGTCGCCGACATCCTGATGGCGGACGTGCTGCGCGTCGTCGACGGCTTCGACGGTCTGGCAGACAGTCTCGCCTGCCGCGCCTATGTCGCGCGCGCCACCAGCCGCCCGGCCTTTGCCAAAGCCCACGCGGACCAGATGGCGCATTTCGCGGCGGCGGATCCGGCGCGCGGGATGTGATCCACCGCACATCGTTAACCCGGAGTTAGCCATACGCTCAGGGACACCGGAACGAAGCAATTTGCTTCAAATTATCGACTCAAGTTTCTTGCCGCGGAAGGTGACACATGGCCCGCATCGATTATCTCAGAGAGCAGATCGCCCGTGCCGAGCGTCTGGCGAAAGCGATCCTCGACCAGCAGACGGCAGAGCGGCTGCAAGCCTTCGCCGCCGAATGCCGCGTGGAACTGCAGGCGCTGACCGTGAGGACTGCCGCGTGAGGCGCAGCGCTACACCAGCTTCATCGGCGTGTCGGCCACCACACGCAAATCGATGCTGCCGATCAGCGCCGAGCGGCGTGCCTCCGCAGCACCGATCGCATCGTCCGTCTGCCGCAACGTGCTGATATTCGAGCCGAGCGAGACGATGCCGCCGAGCACCAGCGCGATCGAACCGAGCGCGGCAGTCTGACCCAATCCAAACAATCCGAGAATGGTGATCAGCAGCAGCGCCGCACCGCTGCCGATCGCGATCTTGGAGGCCAGAATGTACTTCCGACACCGCTCGGCGATCTCGGCGAGCCGCTCGATCCGGTCTTCGATGTCGGAGATTTCGTCGGTGAGATCATCTTCGGTCATAGGATTTTGATCGAACCTGTAGGGTGGGTTAGCCTTGCGATTGCGCGAAGCGCAATTCGCTGGGCGTAACCCACCAAGATCTCGGCACGGTCAGTTCCGCTGGTGGATTACGGCTTCGCCTAAACCACCCTACTCAGTTCTCACAACGGCAAATTGTCGTGCTTCTTCGCCGGCGCCTCGACCTTCTTGTCCTTCAGCATCGCCAGCGCGCGCGCGATGCGCTTCCTCGTCGAGTGCGGCATGATGACGTCGTCGATATAGCCGCGCTCGGCGGCGATGAAGGGTGAGAGGAAACGATCTTCGTATTCCCTCGTGCGGGCGGCGATCTTGTCGGGGTCGCCGATGTCAGAGCGGAAGATGATCTCGACCGCGCCCTTGGCGCCCATGACAGCGATCTGGGCGGTCGGCCATGCGTAGTTCATGTCGGCACCGATCTCCTTGGAGGCCATGACGTCGAAGGCGCCGCCATAGGCCTTGCGGGTGATGATGGTGACGAGCGGCACGGTGCACTGCGAGTACGCGAATAGCAGTTTCGCGCCGTGCTTGATCAGGCCGCCATATTCCTGCGCGGTGCCCGGCAGGAAGCCCGGCACATCGACGAAGGTGACGATCGGGATGTTGAAGGCATCGCAAAAGCGAACGAAGCGCGCCGCTTTCCGCGATGCGTCAGAGTCGAGCACGCCGGCCAGCACCATCGGCTGGTTGGCGACGAAGCCGACAGTGCGCCCCGCAATGCGGCCAAAGCCGGTGACGATGTTCTTGGCGAAGGCTTCCGCAATCTCGAAGAAGTCGCCCTCGTCCACGACCTTCAGGATCAATTCCTTCATGTCGTAGGGCTTGTTCGGATTGTCGGGGATCAGCGTGTCCAAGGACATGTCGATCCGCTCGATGGAATCGAAGCTCGGCCATTCCGGCACGCCGTCCGAATTGTTGGACGGCAGGAAGTCGATCAGGCGCCGCATCTGGAGCAGCGTCTCGACGTCGTTCTCGAAGGCGCCGTCCGCGATCGAGGAGCGGGTGGCGTGCACCGAGGCACCGCCGAGCTCTTCGGCGGTGACGACCTCGTTGGTGACGGTCTTCACCACGTCGGGGCCGGTGACGAACATGTAGCTGGTGTTCTTCACCATGAAGATGAAGTCGGTCATGGCAGGCGAATAGACATCGCCTCCGGCGCAGGGGCCCATGATGACGGAGATCTGCGGGATCACGCCCGAGGCGAGCACGTTGCGGCGGAACACGTAGGAATAGCCGGCGAGCGCGGCGACGCCCTCCTGGATGCGGGCGCCGCCCGCGTCATAGAGGCCGATGATGGGCGCGCGCGCCTTCATCGCCATGTCCTGCAACTTCGTGATCTTCAGCGCGTGCGTTTCGGAGAGCGAACCACCGAATACGGTAAAATCCTTCGCGAAGACGAACGTCTTGCGGCCGTTGACGGTGCCCCAGCCGGTGACGACGCCGTCGCCGGGGATCTTGTTCTTCTCCATGCCGAACTCGGTGGAGCGGTGCTCGACGAACATGTCGAACTCCTCGAACGATCCCTTGTCGAGCAAGAGCTCGATGCGCTCGCGCGCGGTCAGCTTGCCGCGGGCGTGCTGCGCCTCGATGCGCTTCTCCCCGCCGCCGAGCTTGGCGGCGGCACGACGATCTTCAAGCGCGTCCAGAATATGTTTCATTTGCTCCCGCCAGTTCTTAAGCCTTAAGTGCGGTGCGTTCTAACACGGCATTTTGCGGACCGGGAAGCCGCTTTCGGCGCCGCAGGGCTGCCCTGATGCAGCGTGAAAGCGCAAGGAATTCCAAGGTTTTGCCCCCCGGGAGACGAGCATGAGCGAAGCAACGGCCGAGACCGGCGCGGCAACGGGCGGCGTCAACATCCTGCTGCGGCTGGAGGGCCTGACCTTGTTTGCCGGGATGGTGGTGCTCTACTGGGCCTGGGATGGCTCCTGGTGGGTCTTTGCCCTGCTGTTCTTGGTCCCCGATCTGAGTTTCCTGGCCTACCTCGTCGACGCCAAATTCGGCGCGCTGGTCTACAACGCCGCCCACAGCTACATGGCCCCGGTGGCGCTGCTGACGCTGGGTTTCGGCCTCGCCTCGCCCCTCACCCTGTCCATCGCCCTGATCTGGCTCGCCCATATCGGCATCGACCGGGCGCTGGGCTATGGCCTGAAATATGCTGCAGGCTTCGGCTTCACCCATCTGGGGCGGATCGGCCGGCAAAACGGCGCCTGAACTGTCGCGGCCGGCGGGACCGCCAATTTGTCGCGCCGCGCCGGTTGACCGGGCCTGCCGATTCAGGCTTGCTCCACGCTTGCGATCAGGCGCCGAATGTTGCGTGAGCTCAGTCGGTACGGCGGCGGTCATCACGTCCGGCTGCAAGCATCACCCCCATGTCCGCCACGGTCGTTCCCTTGCCTGCGAACAGCGCATCCGAGACCACCGACTTCCTGCGGCGCATGGCCAGCATGGTGTCGGGGCGAAACGGCGAGATGCTGCTGCGCGCAGCAAGCCTGATCGAATCGTTGGCGCAGCGGGCGATGTCGGCCGAACGCCTGTTTCACGAGCAGCAGGAGGAGAACAAGCGGCTCGCCGAGCGGTATGAAGCCGCCGAACTCGCCTCCGACGCCATGGTCAATCAGATCGCCGCGCTCCGGACGCAGCTTGCGGAGGTCACCGCGGCTGCAGCCGCCGAACGGGCCGGCTTCGATAGCGAGCGCAGCAAGCTGCTCATGCTGATGCAGGATGCGGAGAGCCATATCGGCAAGCTCACCGCCGAGCTCGAGACCTTGCGCGCCTCCGTCGACGCATTCAACGAGACGGTGATCTCCGTGCCGATCGAGGTGCTGCGGCTGGCGCGGACCCAGTTCGACTATCTCTCCAGCGGCTTTGCGCGCAAGGGCGACGTGATCTCGCAGGCGATGAGCGAGATCGGCGGATTCGCCATCGACCAGGCGCTGACGGCGAAGAAGCCGGCCGAGAAGGCATAGCGCGACCGCGCAAATTGACAGCGTGCGCAGCCGTTGATCTACTTCCCAAAAATATCGAGGGAGGATCAGATGCCAACGGCATTTCGTGTCGCGGTGACGCTCATTGCGCTCTGCGCTTCAGCCGGGTTGGCCGGCGCTCAATCGCTTCCCAAGGACTCCCCGGCCCGGACCGAGATCTTCCCGATCCCGTCCCTCACCCTGTCCGACCAGCAATTCCTCAGCGGCGATGCCGCATCCGGCAAGCCGGTGACGGTCGCCGGCGAATTCCGCGTGGCACAGGGCACCGGCAAGATGCCCGTCGTGGTGCTGATGCACGGCTCGAGCGGCGTCGGCGCCACCACGGACGCCTGGGTGCGCGAATTCAACGCCATGGGCATCTCGACCTTCGTGATCGACGGCTTTACCGGGCGCGGCCTGACGGTGACGGGCCCGAACCAGGCCCTGCTCGGCCGGCTCAACCTGATCATCGACACCTATCGCTCGCTGGAGATTCTGGCGAAGCACCCGCGCGTCGATCCTGACCGCATCGTGCTGATGGGTTTTTCACGCGGCGGACAGGCGACGCTTTACGCGAGCCTCGACCGCTTCAACAAGCTCTGGAACAAATCGGGCGTGCAGTTCGCGGCCTATATCCCGTTCTATCCGGATTGCTCGACGACCTATCAGAGCGACACCGAGGTCGGCGCGCGCCCGATCCGCATCTTCCACGGCACGCCCGATGACTATAACCCGGTGAAGAGCTGCAAGGCCTTGGTCGAGCGGCTCAAGGCCGCGGGCCGCGACGTGGCGCTGACCGAATACCCTGATAGCGCGCATGGCTTCGACAGCGGCTTGCTCGGGGTCAGCACAGTCACGGTGTCGGCCAATGCGCAGACCGTGCGCAACTGCCACATCAGGGAAGGCGACGGCGGCGTGCTGATGAACGCCGATACCAACGCACCCTTCACCTACAAGGATGCATGCGTCGAGCTCAACCCGCATGTCGGCGGCAATCCCACAACGGCTGCGGAATCGCGCAAGGCCGTGGTGGAGTTCTTGCAGGCGTTGTTCAAGCTGGGTTGAGAGGCAGCCAAGCAGGCGGTGCCGTAGGGTGGGCAAAGCGCAGCGTGCCCACCATATGGAAATCGTGGGCACGGCGCTGCGCGCCTTTGCCCACCCTACGGCAGCTCGCAATGACGCATGGATAGAGGCGCGCTACCGGCCCCGGCCCGACAGCCGCAGCACGAACACCAGCACTTCGGCGACGGCCTTGTAGAGGTCGGGCGGAATCTCTTCGCCGAGCTCGACCTTGGAGAGCGCGCCGGCCAGCACCTCGTTCTCCTCGATCGGGATGTCATGGGCCTTGGCGATCTCGACGATCTTGGCGCCGATCGTGCCCCTGCCCTTGGCGACCACCACGGGCGCGCCGCTGCCCTTCTCGTAGTGCAGCGCAATTGCGAGTTTGGATGGCTCGCTCATGTGGCGCGATCCAGGAAATGCCCGGCGCGTGCCGGCGCCGGTTGCGGCGGGATCCCATCGCGCACGACGATGTCACCGGGCTGGAGCTCGGCTTTGGTCAGCGCCTGGTTGAGCTCCCCAATCCCGGCGCGCAATTGCTGCGCGGTCGCCGGCCGCTCGGCCCACATCCGGACGAAGGTCTTGTCGCCGCTCAGCGTGATCAGCGCGTGCACGGGGCCTGCCGGCTCGATATTGAGCGAGAAGCGCGCGCGCCAGGCGCGCTTGGCGGTATCCGGCGTCTCGTTGCCGCCGTCACGCGAGATCTCGAACTGCGCCATTGCGGTCCCTTGCGGGGTCGCAAACGGGATCTCGAAATTCCAATGCGGCACGGTCGGATCGATGCGATGCCCGCTGGCGTCGGTGCGGTCGGGCAGCGAGGCAACCTGCAACAGCGTCTGTCGCGCGATCGCGGCATCGGTGTCGCCGAGCAGGCGATGCAGGGTCGCAGCGAGCGGCGCGTCTGGTGCGAGCGATGGCGAGGCGATCGCTTGCGGCGCCGGCAATGCTCCGCGAAACGGCGGTGGCGTCGTCCCACGCGCGGCCGCGTCGAAGACGTGGCCGTCGGGCACGGCCTTGTTGGAGCCCGGCAGGTTGCCGGTCAGGCGCGGAAGGTTCTGCGTGACCTCTTGCAGCAGGCTCGCAGCGAGACCTGCGGAGATGGCCCGCGGCAGCGCGGCCTGTGGCGCGCCACCAGCGATGTCGTTCAAGACGGCAGCCGCAAGCGCAGCGTCGCGCGGCAATGGGGCGGGTTGGGCAACGCCAGCGTCAGGCATTGGCGACGCCGTCTGCACGGCCTCGCCGACCACCTGAAGTGCGGCGGCCGTGGTCTGGGGCACAGCGGTAGCGCCCGTCGGCGGCGCGGTGGTTTGCACCGGGGCCGGCGACACGCCAGTTTCGACCGCGCCCGACGACAGCGCCAGTGTCTGGCGCAGCACGAGCAAGGCCGCCTTCAGATCCGGCGCCGCGCCCGACGGCGGCGTCGCGCCCGCGGCAAGCGAAGCCTCGAGAAACAGGCCGGATTTCTGGAAGGCGGATTCGATATCGCCGCCATCGAGGGCGGTGTTGAGTGGCGTCTGTTGCACCAGCACGTCCAGCACGGCCTGCTTCAGGCCTGCGGGCAGATCGCTGCCGGTCACGACCGAAGCCAGGTTGGCGAACAGCGGCGCCTGGCTGCCCTGCCTGGTCACGGCATCGGCCGACGCCACGGTGACGGCGACTTGCTCGGCCGGCGTCAGCGGATCGCGGACTGCGGTGGCGGCTGGCGCCAGCGACGGGCTGTCGACCAGCGAGGCTGCCGTCGGCGTCAGCGTGACCTGATCGGCACTCGCCCCGCCAGCGCCGTTGACGATCGCAAGCTTGATCGTGCCGTCGTTCTGCGACACCGCGAGCTGGAGATTTTGCCCTGGGGTCAGCGACACCTCGGACATCACGTCCATCGAGAGGTTGGCAATTGCGATCCGCACCAGATTGTCGGCGAGCAGGCTGACGACCCTGGCATCGACGACGCTACCGGCCTGCAGCACGAGATCGGGCGTTGCCGCATCAGCCACGGGGCTGGCGGCGCTGACCGGCAGGATCGAGCTGACTGGCGTCGTCATCACGGAAGGCCCAGGGAACGCTGGTCCCACCCTAAGGGGCCCTCGTAAACCTCTCGTTAAGGACCTTTGGCCGCGGCCGGGTTCACGGCCGCCAAGACGGTCACGGCGGCCTCGAAATCCCTGAGGCGGGCGGCCCGGCGGGCGGCCGCCTCCTCGTCCGCGCCCCATTGATCGACGTTCCAGTCTTCGTCGACATGGGCGGCAGACCAGACCTCGCCGGCGTCGCGCACGCCATGGGCCAGCGCCAGCGCCAGGAGCGCCGATCCGGTCAGGGTGGTCACCATGTGGAGCGCCGCAACCGACCAGGGGTTCCCCGGCAGCGCCGCCCGCGCGGCCCTGACCGCCTCGTCCGGCTGCTTCACATGCATGATGCCCTCGGAGAGGATGAAATGCGCTCCCAGCGTGTCCGCGGCCCAGTACAGCACGGGGTCCCAATGCGCGGCCTCGCGAGCCACCAGGCCCTCGGGATGGCCGGCGCGATAGAACAGCAGGTCCGTCTCGAAATATTTGGCGAGGTCGTCCGTGACGAGCTCGACGCGGTCGACCACACCCTCGACCACGCTGTTGGCGATCCGCGTCAGCGGCATGGTCACCGGATCGATCGCCTCGCCCTGGGTCGCCCATTCCGCGGCGACGGCATCGGCGAGCTCCCGCGCCGGGATGACCACATGGCGGCCGGATGGCGTGCGGATCGGCTTGCCATCCAGCGTGATGGCAAAGCCGCCCTCGGCCTCCGTGACGCCGGCCTCCTTGTAGAAGCGCTTGCGCAGCGGTGTCCGAGCGGAGGCACGCGCCGATTCCCGGGGATCCGGTGGGGGTTGCCCCGCTGCGTCTTCGAACAATTCGCGCATGTGAGTTTTCGGTCCCGGTCTCTGAAGGCAGTTTTTAGAGTAGGATCGGCTTTTAAAGTAAGACCTGTGGCCGATAAAGCGAGCGGCGGGCATGAGGGAACTTGCGGGCATCGTGGCCCTGTTGGCCGGGCTTTGGCTCACCGCCGCCGAGGCCGGCTTTCGCACCCCGGAATCGCTGGTCCGCAACGTCTATGCCTATTACGGCGAGGGCGCGCCGGAGCTGTCCCGGGGCCTGCCGCGGGATGACGCCACGGCCCGGCAATTCTTCGATCCCCCCTTGCGCCAGGCATGGTCGGCGCCGCGCACGGAGCCCTATGATTTCCTGGTGCAGAGCCCGAGCTGGAAGCTCGGCCCCGTTGCGATCGCAATCCTCCGCAAGGAATACGACAAGACCTACGTCGCGGCGAATTTCGACAATCACGGCCGGCCCGTGACGCTGAACTTCATCCTGGTCAACGGTCCCGAGGGCTGGCTGATCACCGATGTCGAGAGCCCGCATGATAGTTTGCGGATGTTTCTGGAGCAGTTTCGGAATTGAGGGGCCAACAGCAGAGGCTCCGCCCTACTCCTCCGGCGCGTTCTCGATCGGATCGAACCGGCTGGCGTCGAGCCCGAGCAGATTCCACGACTGCTGCATGTGCGGCGGCAGCGGCGCGGTGGCGTCGATCAGGCCGCCGCGGGGATGCGGGATGACGATGCGGCGCGCCAGCAGATGCAGGCGGTTCTGCAAGCCGCCCGGCAGCTGCCAGTTCTCGATGTTGAAATATTTGGGATCGCCGACAATGGGATGGCCGATATGGGCCATGTGGGCGCGAAGCTGGTGCGTGCGGCCCGTTACCGGCTTCAGCGACACCCAGGTCAGCTTGTTGCCGGCAGTCTCGACCACCGCGTAATACGTCACAGCGTGGCTGGCGCCCTCGTCGCCGTGCTGCGCGATGCGCATGATGGTGTCGTCCTCGCTCTCCTCTTTCGCAAGGAAGGTCGAGATGCGGCCCTGCTTCGGCTTCGGCAGGCCCGGCACCAGCGCCCAATAGACCTTGCGCGCCGAGCGCGAGCGGAACGCGCCGGTCAGATGCGAGGCGGCAAAGCGCGTCTTGGCGATCAGCAGACAACCCGAGGTCTCGCGATCGATGCGGTGCACGAGGCGCGGCTTCTGGCCCTTGGAATCGCGCATCACCTCCAGCATCTGGTCGATGTGCCGCGTCATGCCCGAGCCGCCCTGCACGGCAAGGCCGGCCGGCTTGTTCAGCACGAGGACGTCGTCGTCCTCATAGATCGTCATCTCCTTGAGCGCCTTGAGCGTCTTCTGCGCGGCCTCCGAGAGCTCGCCAACGACCTTCGGCGCATCCAGCTTCAGCGGTGGAATACGGACGCTCTGCCCTTCCTTCAGCCGATCCTTGCTGTCGACGCGCTTGCCATCGACGCGCAGCTCGCCTTTGCGGACGACGCGCTGGATATGGGAAAACGACAGGCCGGGAAAGCGCGCTTCGAGAAAGCGATCGACGCGCATGTTGTTCTCGTCGGCCGTCACCGTGACGGTCTGCACCTTGGTCGGCAGCAGCGCCTCGATCGGCTTTGCCGGCGCGACCCTTTCCGCCTCTGCCCTCTCCAGCTTAGCCCTGGGCCGATGCCGCTCGGCACGCTCGCCCGCAAAGCGCGGCGGCTTGCCACCGGACTTGCCACCGGGACGCGGCCCCGCCTTCTTCACGCTCCGGGCCTTGAACGGGCGCGATTCCTTGCGCTCATCGCGCGAACGGGGCTCTTGATTGGTTCTCTTGATACGGCGGCTCATGCTTGCCTGCCTAGCCTAAAAGCGGCCTGCCGTCACGACGAAACGACGAGCTCTAGCGTGAGCCACCCCGCTCCTTGCGCAGCTTGGCCCAATAGTCCAGCCGCTTGCGGATCTCGCGCTCGAAGCCGCGCTCGGGCGGGTCGTAGAAGGTCTGGCGTCCCAGGGCCTCCGGAAAGTAGTCCTGGCCGGAAAAGGCGTCGGGGGCGTCGTGGTCGTATTCGTAAGCTGCACCGTAGCCCTCCGACTTCATCAGCTTGGTCGGCGAGTTCAGGATGTGCTTGGGCGGCAGCAGCGAGCCGGCCTGCTTGGCCACCTGCATCGCGGTGCCGAATGCCGTATAGACCGCATTCGATTTCGGCGCGGTGGCGAGATAGACGACGGCCTGCGCGATCGCGAGCTCGCCTTCGGGATGGCCGAGGAAGTCGAACGCGTCTTTTGCCGCATTGGCAATGACGAGCGCCTGCGGATCGGCAAGGCCGATGTCCTCCACCGCCATGCGCACGACGCGGCGCGCGAGGAACAGCGGATCCTCGCCGGCATCGAGCATGCGGCAGAGATAATACAGCGCGGCATCGGGATCAGAGCCGCGCACCGATTTATGCAGCGCCGAGATCAGGTTGTAGTGGCCGTCCGCCGATTTGTCGTAGATCGGGGCGCGGCGCTGCAGGATGTCCTGCAATTGCGCCGCATTGAAAATCTCGTCCGGGCGTGCCGAGCGCCAGACCTCTTCGGCCAGCGTCAACGATGCGCGGCCATCGCCATCGGCCATGCGCACGATCACGGCGCGTGCTTCCGCATCGAGCGGCAGCTTCTTGCCCTCGACCGCCTCGGCATGCGCGAACAGCTTTTCGATCGCGGCGGCATCGAGCGAGCGAAACACCAGGACGCGCGCGCGGGACAAAAGCGCCGCGTTGAGCTCGAACGACGGGTTCTCCGTGGTGGCGCCGACCATGACGACGGTGCCGTCTTCCATGACGGGCAGAAACGAATCCTGCTGGGCGCGGTTGAAGCGGTGCACCTCGTCGACGAACAGGAGCGTGCCCTTGCCCATCTCGCGCCGCGCGCGCGCAGCATCGAACGCCTTCTTCAAATCGGCAACGCCGGAGAACACCGCGGAGATCTGCTCGAAGTGCAGGTCGGTCGCATCCGCGAGCAGCCGCGCCACCGTGGTCTTGCCGGTGCCGGGCGGCCCCCAGAAGATCAGCGAACCCAGCGTGCGCGTCTCCAGCATGCGCGTCAGCGCGCCGTCCGGGCCGAGGATGTGATCCTGGCCGACGACTTCCGACAGTGCGCGCGGCCGCAGCCGGTCCGGCAGCGGATGCGGGGCATCGTGATCGAGCCCCGCCGCGGCGAAGAGAGTTGGCGTCTCCTGTGGTCGCTTCGGACTCATCCGCCCAGCGTGACGTTGATCTGCTGGCCGCCGCGCACGACCGCAATGCGCCAGAGCCGCGGCTGCTCCTTGGCGGCCTTCTCCAAATCGCTCGTCCTAGTGATCTTCTGGTTGTTCACGGACAGGATGATGTCGCCCTTCTGGAAGCCGACATTTTGCGCCGCCGTGCCGTCGCCAATGTCGGTGACGACGACACCTTCGGTGTCGGCATCGAGATGCAGCTCGTCAGCCACCGCGGGCGTGATGGTGGAGATCCTCGCGCCCTGGAACGGAGAACGCGTGGTGATGACAAGCTCGTTGCGGCCGGTGTCGGGCGCGGGCTCGAGCGCGATCGTCAGCTTGAGCGGCTTGCTGCTGCGTTGCACGTCGATTTGCGCGGTGCCGCCGAGCGGACGCGTGGCGAAGCGATAATCGAAGGCGTTGGGATCATCGACGGTCTGGCCGTCGATGCCGGTGATGAGGTCGGACGATTTCAGGCCGGCCTTCGCAGCCGGGCCGTTCGGCACCACGCTGGCGACCAGCGCGCCGGTCGGCGAGCGCAAGCCAAGGCTCTCGGCGATCTCGGGCGTGACCGCCTGCAGCTTCGCCCCGAGCCACGGCCGCTTCACCGCCGTGCCGCCGCTCTTAGCGGAGGCGACGACGACGCGCACCATGTTGGCAGGGATTGCAAAGCCGATGCCTTGCGAGCCGCCGGAGCGCGAATAGATCGCGGTGTTGATGCCGGCGAGCCGGCCGTTCATGTCGACCAGCGCGCCGCCGGAATTGCCGGGATTGATCGCAGCGTCAGTCTGGATGAAGAACTGGTAGTCGGTGATGCCGACCTGCGTGCGCGCCAGCGCCGAGATGATGCCGTGGGTCACGGTCTGGCCGACGCCGAAGGGGTTGCCGATCGCCATCACGACGTCACCCACCATCAGCTCGTCCGAATTGGTGAACTCGAGCGCCGGAAACTTCTCCTTGGCGTCCTTCAGGCGCAGCACCGCGAGGTCGCTGCGGGAGTCCTTCAGCACGATCTCGGCCTCGAACTCGCGCTTGTCCGACAGCGACACCTTCACCTGGTCCGCGCCTTCGATGACATGGACGTTGGTGACGACGAGTCCGGAGGAATCGACGATCACGCCCGAGCCGAGCGATCGCTGCACCTGCTCCTGCTGCAGGCCGCCGCCGAAGAAGCGGCGGAAGATCGGGTCGTCCAGCAACGGATTGCGGTTCTGCACCACCTTGGCAGCATAGACGTTGACGACCGCCGGCTGCACCCGCTGCACGATCGGCGCGTAGGACAGCCGCAGTTCGGCCGGCGACGACGGCACGCGACGGTCCTGCGCCGCGGTCGGATTCAGGCAGGCCGCAAGGGCTATGCACAATGCCGTGAGGACGGCGGTCGAGATCGATCGAAACATTCCTACCTCTTGGAAAAGACGACGGAATATAGGCGCGTTCGCCCCCCAATAGAAGGGCGCCGGGCGGCAATATTCGGGGTTCGTCCGCACCTTCGGCATACAAGCCCTGCGTGCGGAATGACAATTTGCCTGGGACCGCGAGTTGGCATGATGCGCATCATCTTGCATTCTCATCGCGGGCAGATTCGGTTGCGGCGAATTTGCATCAGTGGGAACCGCGCAACCGGCCGCGCTCGTCGCGGGACAGTCATCGATCAATCCTAGACTCTCCCGTTCTCGACTTGGGGAAGTTCGTCAAACGATGGAGTCATGACGTGAGCAGGACAAGACTTGCAGCCACGGCGATTGGTCTCGCCGGTGCTCTGGCGGCCTCGCAGGCCCAGGCCCAATCGGCAAGCAACAGCGAACAGGAGATCGCGCTGTTGAAGCAGCAGTTGAAGATGCTGGAGCAGAAGCTCGACAAGCTCCAGAACCAGACGGCCGCGAACACGGCGGCCACGGCGAAAGCAAGGCAGGAAGCGAAAGCCGAAGCCAAGGCCGAAGCGCGCTCGGAGGCGAAGGTCGCCATCGCCAATGCGAACGCCGCCATTCCGGTCAAGGGCCCGGTCGCCCCGTCCGGCGTCGTGGTGACGATGCCGAACAATCGACCCACCATCTGTACCGCCGACGAGCAGAATTGCATCGCCATTACGAGCCGCGTGCACTGGGATGTCGGCGGCTACAATTATCGTCCCGACACCGCCGCGACGAGCCCGCAAAAGCTCGACAGCGGCGAGAACCTTCGCCGTGCGCGCATCGGCGTCGTCGGCAAATTCCTCGGCGACTGGAACTATGCGCTGATCTACGATTTCGGCGGCTCGTCCGACGGCTTCGGCGGCACCGGCGCCGCCGGCGCCACCGCTGTCGGTTTCCTTCCGGGCGGCGGCACATCGGGCGTCGAGAATGCCTATCTCAGCTACACCGGCCTGAAGCCGTTCGGCGGCAAGATGGCGGTCGAAGCCGGCGTCATGGACATCGCCTGGACGCTCGATGAATCCACCAGCTCCAACGACATCATGTTCATGGAGCGCGCCTCGGTCGGCCTCATCGCCCAGAACATCGCGGCCGGCGACTTCCGCTCGGCCATCGGCACCCGCTGGTGGAACGATCAGCTGTGGATGGGTGCCTATGTCACCGGACCGACCACGGGCCAGATCCACTCTGCGTCCAGCATCTCTCCGGCCGGCAGCAGCGAGCAATATGGCGCGATCGCCCGCATTGCCGGCAACCCGATCAGCGGCAAGGATTATTCGGTGCATATCGGCGCCGATGCGGAGTGGCTGATCCAGCCGCCACGCAATCTGGTGACGCAGGCGCAGACGCTCACGCTCAGCGATCGACCCGAGCTGCGGATCGATCCGACCTCGCTCATCTCCACCGGTGCGATCGCCAACGTCTCAGGGGCGCAAGCCTACGGTGTCGAAGCGGCCGCGACTTACGGCTCGTTGATGGCACAGGGCGAATATTACTGGTTCAACGTCGACCGCTCGGCCAATACCGGCCTGCCGCCGTTCGGCGCGCCCAGCCTGAAGTTCGAGGGCGGCTACGCGCAGGTCGGTTACGTCCTGACCGGCGAGAGCCGTGCCTACAATGCCGCAAACGCCGCCTATGGCGGTGTCAAGCCGGCCAATCCCTTCTCGCTCGCCGGCGGCGGCTGGGGCGCCTGGGAAATCGCAGGACGCGTCAGCACGATGAACCTGAACGATCAGCTCGCAACCGCGGCCGGCATCGCCGGCGGACGGCAAACCATCTACACCGCCGCGCTGAACTGGTACGTCAACAACAACGTCCGCTTCATGCTCGACTATCTGCATGGCGACATCTCCAAGCAGGCCAGCGCCACCTCCGCTGTCAATGCGGGCTCGACGTTCAACGCCGTCGCCATGCGCACACAGGTCGCGTTCTGAGGCAATCGCTTCCGGGAGCGGCACGCCGCTCCCGGATCTTTACGCCGCGCGAGTCGGCTTCCTCACGACGACAGGTGGTGGCGCGCAGGACAGCCGCTGCTGGTGGCTCTCGCCCCAGGCCTTCAGAATGTCGATCACCGGCCGCAGGCTCTCACCCAACTCGGACAGGCAATATTCCACGCGCGGCGGCACTTCGGCATAGACTTTGCGGATGACGAGCTTGTCTTCTTCCAGCGCGCGCAGCTGCTTGGTCAGCATGCGCTGGGTGATGCCGGGCATCATGCGGCGCAGTTCGCCGAAGCGCTGGGTGCCGCTCTGGAGGTGGTAGAGGATCACGCCCTTCCACTTGCCGTCGATGAGGTCCAGCGTCGCTTCGACCGAGCAGCCGGGACGACGGGCAAATTCGCGCCGTTTCATCTGTGTTTTCCCAATAGTATCCAAACAGGGACTATCTCCCCGAATGTACAGTACTTGCCAAATGGGAGCCAGCGCGACAGTTAGGACCGCAGGCGAACACGCCATCTGATGGAGACAAGCCATGAAGGCCGTCGGTTACAAGAAATCGCTTCCGATCGATGATCAGGACGCACTGTTCGATTTCGAGACTGCCAAGCCAGAGCCAAGGGGACGCGACATCCGCGTCGCCGTGAAGGCGATCTCGGCCAATCCGGTCGATTACAAGGTGCGCAAGCGCGCCGCCCCGCCCGAGGGCGAGACCAAGATTCTCGGCTATGACGCCGCCGGCGTGGTCGATGCCGTCGGGCCCGAAGTGACGCTGTTCAAGCCGGGCGACGAGGTCTTCTACGCGGGCTCGATCCTGCGCCAGGGCACCAATTCCGAATTCCACCTGGTCGACGAGCGCATCGTCGGCAACAAGCCGAAGAGCCTGTCATTCGCGCAGGCCGCGGCCCTGCCCCTCACCTCGATCACCGCCTGGGAATTGCTGTTCGATCGTCTGGGTGCTGTTCCCGGCAAGAGCGTCGATCCGCGCACGCTTCTGATCACCGGCGGCGCCGGTGGTGTCGGCTCGATCCTGATCCAGCTGGCGCGCCGCCTCACCGGCCTCACCGTGGTCGCGACCGCGACGCGGCCGGAATCGCAAAAGTGGTGCCTCGATCTCGGCGCACATGCGGTGGTCGATCACGGCAAGCCGATGAAGGAGCAGATCGAGAAGCTCAAGCTGCCGCCGGTCGCGCTGGTTGCAAGTCTCACCTTCACCGAGCAGCACTACAAGTCGATCGCCGAATTCATGGCGCCGCAGGGCAAGTTCGGCCTGATCGACGATCCCCCGGAATTTGCAATTGCCGCCTTCAAGGGCAAGGCGATCTCGGTGCACTGGGAATCGATGTTCACGCGCTCCTCGTTCCAGACGCCTGACATGATCGCGCAGCATCATCTGCTCAACGACGTCGCCGACCTCATCGACAAGGGCGTCTTGCGCACCACGCTCGACCAGACCTTTGGCACGATCAACGCAGCCAACCTCAAGCGCGCGCATGCGCTGCTCGAAAGCGGCAAGTCGCGCGGCAAGATCGTGCTGGAGGGGTGGTAGGCGACCGCAACGCTGGAGCGTAGGGTGGGTTAGACCAGCAGCTGCGCAAAGCGCAGTT
>NZ_JAANIH010000065.1 GCF_014529705.1 Bradyrhizobium campsiandrae | reverse complement strand
TTTTGCGGTCGGTGTGGCAAATCGAGCGACCAGTGAAATCGTTAGCGGAAAATTTCGCTCGTCTTAGCTCCTAAACCTAAACAACTTATGAGGTTTGTGCCGCTGAAATTGGGAAGTGAAAGCGACACCGCTCGCCGCCGCCGAGGATGCATTGGCCCGCCTCGACGAGCGGCTGGCCAAAAGCCCAATCCGCGACGGCGCAATCAGCCGGACGCACTTCACTGATGCCTGCGCCAGTCTGTGGCTGGACGGCGAACTTGTCCACCTCGATGACCTCGTCCTCCACGACGCCGGCATGGACGTCCGCGCCCCCACCCACGAGCTGACGCGCGCCCATGCGGTGCTGCGCGCCCGTCGGCGCATCGCCGATGCGAAGCCGGAGTGGGCGCTGTCAGCTACCGGGCTCACCAGCCTCCGCGGCCGGGGCGAGCGAGAACAGGAGACGAGCAACCGGAAGGGACGCGAGGGGAGTCTTGAGGTGGACGACGACGTGGAGCGGGAGGAGGTGGATTTTCAAGGGCCGATCGGCGTCCTTGAGACCGATGCCCACCTGACCGCTGCCTTCGACGCGGTCGACGCAGCGAACGCTAGGGCGGAGCGCAGGCTTGCCGACGAGACTCGGTTTCGGCCGGATCGGGATTCTCTCGTCTACGATCCCGACTGGGATGAGGAGGGGCGACTCGACCACTGGCGCGCCGTGGTCGACCAAACCCGCTGCCTGCCGCCGAGCCTAGCAGGGGCGATTGCCGCCGACGCTTGGGGTGAGATCGAGCCGCTCGAGCACACGCCGTGGCTCGGCCACCTGCTCGCCGCGGCACTGTTGAGGGACCGCGGCAAAACGCGCTGGCATCTGCCGTGCCTGCATGCTGGGCTGAAGAACATTCCGCGTGAGCGCCGGCGGCCACGCGACGCCGCAGCGCGTTTGGTCGTGCAACTCGATGCCATGACCGCCGCCGCCGAATCTGGCCGTAAGGACCACGACCGCTGGCTGATGACCAGAAATCTGCTTGCCCGAAAACTTGCCGGCCGCCGCGCCACTTCAAATCTGCCGGCTCTCCTCGACTATGTGCTGACTAGGCCGATCGTCTCCGCGGGCATGATTGCGGCGGAGCTCGGGATCACACCCCGTGCTGCCCAAAACCTGGTGGCCGAACTCGGCCTGCGCGAGGCAACCGGGCGGGGACGCTATCGGGCGTGGGGCGTCCTGTAGCGGCGAAAGTCGGTGCTATGGATGCTCGGTGGCCGAGCCGAGAATAAGAACAAAAACGCCGCCCGCTTGAAATCCAACGCAGGCGGCGGCCTTTTCCAGCCCCGGGAGGGTGTGACGCAAAACCCCGGTAACGCTGGAGACACCGAACCGAGGCCTTTATTCCACCGGAGGACGCGCGCAGAAAAGGCTTGAAGATCTTATTTAGTTTGACATTACTTATCGTAGCTCGACTACGATATAAGCATCAAATCCAAACTTGCGGGACTTTGGAATAATCTATATTATCGTAGCATGGCTACGATTCAGAGGGACAAACTAAAAAAGCTCTATACCCACTTGGCGCCCGGGACGCCGCTGACCTCCGATGACCTCGCCGCCCTCGGGATCTCGGCCGACCTTGCCGTCCACTATGTCCGTGCCGGCTGGCTGCAACGGCTGGCCCGCGGCTTGTATTGCCGCCCAAACGATCCGCCCGCCTTGCATCCGAGCCTCGTCCTGCTCCAGCGGAGCTTTGAAGGATTGCATGTCGGTGGCAAGTCCGCGCTCGACTGGTACGGTATACGGCAATACCTGTCACAACGGCCTGTCCTCCACCTCTATGGCTGGAAAGCGGGACGCCTTCCGGACTGGTTCACCGAGCGCTTCCCAGCCGAGTACCACCGCAAGCGCCTCTTCAAGGAAGAGCCTGGCGCGCTGCTACATGTCCGGCCTTTAGAGAACCGCAAGAGCGGCCCGCTCGTCTCGGCGCCGGAACGCGCGTTGCTGGAGGTGTTAAGCGAAGTCGGTGTCCGGCAGCCGCTGCAAGAAGCGCGCGAGCTGGTCGAAAGCACCTACAGCCTGCGTGCCGATCTGCTGCGAGACCTGCTTAAGCGGTGCACCAGCGTCAAGACCGTTCGCCTGTGCTTGCAGCTCGGCCGCGAACTCTCGCAGCCTTGGGCCGGCAAGCTCGATCCGTCTCAGTTGCCCAAGGGCAGCGACAGGGCCTGGGTGTCACGCTCCGATGATGGGCTCCTGGTGTTGAAGCCATGAACCAGATCTACCTCGACAGCGCACGGTTGCTGACACGCGTGGCGCCGCTGGTGCTCGTCGAGGATACGTTCGCACTCAAGGGCGGCACGGCGATCAACCTGTTCGTGCGCGACATGCCGCGACTGTCGGTCGATCTCGATCTGGTGTTTCCCGACCACACACTGCCGCGCGAGCAGGCGCTACAGCACATCAACGAGGCTATTCGTCAGTCGGCCGCGCGCCTGCAGAAGCAGGGCTTCCAGACCCATGCGCCGGCCGCAACGGAGTCCGGCGAGACCAAGCTGCTGGTGCGTCGGGGCGGCATCGAAGTGAAGATCGAGGTCAATTTCGTCATGCGTGGCACCGTCCATCCGGTGCACATGGCGTCGCTGACAGCGGCTGCGCGCGACACGCTGCAAGCGGATCTCGAAATCCCGGTGGTATCGTTCGAAGACGTGTATGGCGGCAAATTGGTTGCGGCGATGGACCGGCAGCATCCCCGCGATCTGTTCGACGTCACAGAGCTTTTCGCGCACGAGGGAATCACGCCCGGCATCCGCCGTGCTTTCGTCATCTATCTCGCGAGCCATAACCGGCCGGTGCACGAAGTCCTGTTTCCGTCGCTGCGCGACATCCGCCAGGATTTCGAGCACAATTTCGCGGGCATGACCGCCGAGCCCGTTGAACTCGATGCGCTCTTGGCAGCGCGCGAGCGAATGATGCGCGAACTGCAGCAAGGTCTGAGCGCCGATGAGCGCCGCTTCCTGCTGTCGCTGGTTGCCGCAGCTCCCGAATGGTCGCTACTGGGCGTGCCGCACTTGGAGCAGCTTCCCGGGTTGCGATGGAAGCTGCAAAACCTGGAACGGCTTCGGAAGACCAATGCCCGAAAATTCGCCGAGCAATCGGATGCGCTGGCTCGGCTATTTGGATGAGCAATAGGTGAGCATCAGCCTGAAAAATCACTCCTGTACGCGATGGGCCGTCGCCACGGGCCGCAGGTGATGCAGTGTGACTGCTGACGATGCTCTTCGCGGTCTCGCCATGAGGCATGCACTTGCCAACTTTACGCGCGCGTTCAAGACCTTGCACAAATCGTTCTCCTTTTCGCCCACGCGTGAAGGCCCCGCCTCGCGGCGGAGCCTCTACGCGGCGTCTCAGTCGCGACTCGGGCGAGACCAGATGAGCGAGAAGCCTTCCTCGCCTTCGACCTCGACCAACGTCGCGTAGATCGGAGCCGGGAAGCTCGGGTCGTCCAGCTTGACCGAGTGGTACTCGCGGCCCGTGTCCTGGGACTTCTTCTTCCACATGGCGCCGAACTCGATGTTCGCGCCCGCGAAGATGCGGTAGTCCGGGGCCTTGTCCGAAGTGCGTTCGGCCGGAACGATCTTGGTCTTGACGGTGCCCAGAGCGAGGGTCTTGACGGTGCCAACGAAGCCGTTGCCGTTGACCGTGAAGTTGCCGATGGTAGCCATGTTCGTGTCCTCTTTCGTTCTCGGGCCGCGACCATCGCGACCTCGATGGCTGTCGTTGACCGGAGGCGATCGGGCCGCACCCGAAGGGCCGCCACGCAGTAGAGGGCGGCCAGGGCGAGGCTTTCCTGTCTCGCGAGGAATGGGCGCGCAGCGGCCAGGGGAAGAAAGCCGAGAACGGCCGTTGCGGTCTTTTGATCGAGGCGGAGCGCGGCGACGACGGCCTTCGGTTAGACATGCCAAATCGAGGACGCATTGGGCGCGACAGGCCGAACGATGAGGATACGACTGAGCGACAGGCAAGCCACACCGCACGACGACGGGCGCATTGGTGAAAGACTCGCGCGCGCCGCGTAAGCTTTCCTCCGGTCCAGCCGACGCAATAACAACCCCGGACTTTCGCATCGTGGATGACATCAGCCTTCTGCGGCTTCGGAAAGACGCTCGCCCAGGAACAGACGGGCATCTCGGAAGCCAGAAGAACCCGCCCGGCGCATCTCGCCTACGCCGTCAGGATGGGAAGCACCGCCTCTCCAGTGGCCGGCACACGCAAGACGATGCACATAGGAAAGGCCCCGCCGTGAGGCGAGGCCTTCGTCATTTTCTAGAAAGTTGAACGATGAGCGCAAGCGGCCGAGGCGCGGATCGTTGCGCCTCATGCCGCTTGGTCGATTTCGGCCGGCTTGGGTTGAAGATCGTGCAGATAGGTGACTGCCCGCTGAGCGTGGGCGGCCGCGGAGAAGATGAAGCGCTTCTCGTTGGACAGCACCTCCAACCACGACGCAAGATAACTTGCGTGATCGGCGCGCGGCTCGAGTTCGGGTACGATACCGAGATCCGCACTGAGGAAACACGCGCCAAGTTCGGCGACCAACTCTTCGCGAGCGCGCTCGCTCCGATCTTTGGCGTAGCGGCTGAGATCGCGATTGACGCGGTGCGCCGGCGCAGTACAATGCACGCATTCGTGCGCTAGCGTGGCGGCGTAGCTCTCCGCGTCACTGAAGCTCTCGAATGGGGGCATCTGGATAAGATCGAGCGCCGGCGCGAAAAATGCCTTGTCGCCGCCATGTCGGATGGTTGCGCCCGTATTGGCGAAGAATCCGTCCACATGCGCAATGCGTTGCCCCGGCGCGATGCTTGGAGCCGGGCGCCCGTAATAGTGATCCGGCAAGTCGTCGATCTGATCGACGCAAAACACCGTATAAGCGCGCAGAAACGGAACGGTCCGTTCGACGTCGTCGCCATGCTCATCGGTCTCGGTCTTCGTGAACTTGTTGGCATAGACTACCATCGTTCCGCTCTCACCCTTGCGGACGTGACCGCCGAGTTCAAGCGACTGCTTGAAGGTCATCCAGATAGGTGATGTGAAGCCACGCGCTATGGCTTCCGACCACAGCAGCACGACGTTGATGCCCTGATAGGGCATGCCGTTGTGGCGCAGCGGCCGCGTGATGCGTCCAGCGGCGTTGGCCGCATTCCATGGCTTGACCCACGGACGTACGCCGCGCTCCAGGTCTGCGACGATGCGATCGGTGATCCGCGCATAGATGTCGGCGCGGGGTTTCGTTTCCTTACCTGTCATGATCCTAGTCTCCGTTGAAGACCGCGCCCGTCGCGGCCCGTCGCGGAGGTCCGCTGCGAAGACCTGCGGGGTCGCGCATCCGGTTGCGCTCGTGGTCTGAGTGGCGACAGAGACCCCGGACCGGAACGTCAGTGGAGGACGGCAAAGCCGTTGCGCTGCCGCGCGGGCCGGAGCATCGACCGAACGCCGCTACGGGCCGCGAGGGGCAGTCCAACTCGATTTATTTCTCTTTGCTCGTTTGCGCCGTCGCGCCGTGCAACATGAAAAAGGCCGGCCCGCAGGGACCGGCCGGCATTGAATGGTGAAAGAGAATGGCGGGGCCGAAGCCCCGCCAGCGGCCTCAGTCGAACGCCGACATCTGTGCCTTGGCCGCCTTCCGGCCGACGGTGTCGGTCGTGTGGTCGACAGGACGCTCGAACGGCTTCCAGGTCTCGCCGACGACTCTTTCGTAGGCGGCGACGGCGCCCTCGGCGGCCATGCGAAGCGCGTGAGACTGCACGCCCATGTCGGCGGCGAATTCACGCTTGCGCTGTGCCTGGCTATCGAAGCCGACCGGACCATCGAGGTCCTCATCGCGGCCGTCGTTGGCGAGCTTGGCGGTCGCATCTCGCGCTTCGGTGACTGCGCGGGTGTAGAACTGGCCGGCGCCATGCGCGGAGCCAACATAAGCGCCGACGATCCGTTGAAGGTGAATCTGCATTGCGCGTTCACTCAGGCCGTCCTTGAGCGCGTCGGCGGTTTCGATGATGAGCCGCTCATGCAGATCGCGGATGCCGCCGCTGTCCAGGATCGCAAGGCCGAAACTTTCGGAGATGCGCTGTGCCTGTGCCGCGTCGGGGCAGGCGAGCCGGACCATTTCGAGAGTGGTGCCCTTGCGAAGCGGGATGACACGGGCGCTGGCGCGAGAGGAACGAGCAGGTTTGGTCATGGTGAATTCCTTTCTAAGGTTTCGCCGTCAGGTTCGATCCGGCCCCTGCCGGACCTCCCTTCGGGTGCGGTCGCCCAGCGCCGCCGGGATGAGGGCCGCTTCAAGGTCCGGGGACCGCCAGGCGAGCGAGGTCCGGCTGCGGACAAGCAGGGTCCAGCTTGCTGGAGCCCTGCGCCGAACGCGGCC
Source organism: Bradyrhizobium campsiandrae (assembly GCF_014529705.1). Lineage (GTDB taxonomy): Bacteria > Pseudomonadota > Alphaproteobacteria > Rhizobiales > Xanthobacteraceae > Bradyrhizobium > Bradyrhizobium campsiandrae. The sequence continues at coordinate 42,708 of NZ_JAANIH010000065.1, read as the reverse complement.
GGGCCTTGCCGAGATCGGCGGTCTCCGGTCGCTTGCGACTTGGCCTTGAAGCGGACCGCCGGGGGCGCAGACCGCAGCAAACCCGAGGAGAGGGCCGACAGGGTGCGGGCCGGGTTGGCGAATGCGGAAAGGTTCGACCCTGCAGAGCGCCAGCTTCGCGCTGTGCTCAAGACGTTCGCCTGAGCGAGCCGCAAGGTCAGCTTCGGCCTCGCTAGGCCGCCGCGCCGTGCCGCTTTCCGGGACGACAGTCGGCCGGACCGCGACATTCGTCCTTGCGATGTGCTCGCTCCGGGTCGTCACGAGCGGGTCGAGACTCCGGCACGCATCGAGCCCGCAGCTTCTCGATCGCGACATCCTGCCGGGCGAGCTTGCGCGATAGCGCGTCGATCTCCGGCTGGCGCTCTGCGGTAATCGCCGCAAGGTTCGAACGATAGCGTTCGAGGAAAGTGCTCGGGTCGGGCGGCTTTCCGCGACGGTATCCGGATCGCTTGCGGCCGAGTTGCGGGATCAGCGTCGTCATGCGGCGGATGATCTGCCGGTCGATCATGTCGAGCTGGCGCTGCGTCTGACGGCGTGCCTCTTCCATGCGCGAAAGCTGGGTGAGGCGTTCGGAGGAAGCCTTCATGGCGACGTCCTTCCCTGCCAACCGATGAAGCTCGATGGTCCGGAATAGACCGGGTGGCGGGTCTCATCGACGACGAAGCCGAAGCGGCCGATCCGGTACTCGTCGGACGGGACGAGGAAACGTCGCTCCTCAGTGCCCGCGCCGCGTCTGCCGCCCGGCGTGGCGACGACTTCAACAAAGCCCGGCTGCTGATCCGACGTGATCGCCGACACGACGATCCAGTTGTCGGCGTGCTCCTTCTCAAAGGCGCGCCGATCCTTCTCACGGGATTCGCCGGGCAGCAGCACGATCCCGAAAATTGCCTCCCACGCATTGGGCCAGCTATCCTTGATCGTGCGCTCGGCGCAGCGCCGCTCGTAGCCGGTGAACAGATGCGGGAAGGTGATCGCCACGATCGCCCAGGCCTCGTCTTCCTCGTACCAACCGCCCGGCGCGCGCAGTACAGGGTTGACCTTGCGGTTGCGCTCGGCCGAGAGGTGAAAGCCGCCGTGGCCCGCCGTCGAATGGCAGACAACGCCTTCCGCATAGACGGTTGTACCCTGCGACGGACCCCATGGCGTGTTCGCATTAGAGCCGGTGTCGCGACGGCCGAGCGCACGCTTCTCGCGCTGATGCTCTGCGTTCTCCACGACCTTCGTCCGAAAGGCCGTCTCGTCGGCGAGCCCGCCGGAATGGCCGTAGAAGTCAGAGCGCTTCCATTCAGCAACCGGCCGGTTGATGCGCCAGCCGGTCGCGAGATAATGGCGGGCGTCGCGTCCCGGCAGCATGGCGAACGCCGTGTCGCCGACACGAGCTACGAGATAGCCGTCGCTACTGCAGCCGAACTCGACCTCGGGAAGTCCAGGATTCGAGTCCGTCACGGTGGTGAGAGGTGAGGGCGTAGTCATGCAGCCGTCCTCCCCTCCATGACTTCGGCTGCCGGCACATCGGCGATCACCTCGTCGAGAACCGCATCCGGATAGCCGTGGCTCTGCAGCCAGCATTCGGCGTCGGCGCGGCTGCCGGCGAGATAGACGAGTTCGGCGTCTTCGCCGGGTCGGCTGAGCACGCTGACTGCACCGACCCTCGGGCGTTCGGTCACGACGAACCTCAGGTCGCTATCGACCGAGAAGGTCCGGTGGACGCGAAGCACCACAACACCGCCGCCGCCATAGTCGCCGGCGTGCAGTGTTATGGTGGCGCCGATGACGATGTTGCCGACGCGGCGTTCTGCCTGCTTGCGGATCAGCCGTCCGCCGCTGTTGCGGTGTTCCCAGGCCGCGAGCTTCTTGCGGTGCCGGTCCGGTGGCCGCGGCGTGCCGTCGGAAAACCGTATGATCGCTCCGAGCGGGACGAGGTCGTAGATCAATTGCGCGGACATGGACGTCCTCCTGTTCATGGGTGTTGGAAACGAAGCCGCCGCCGGCTGGGCCGGCGGCGGGGTGTCATTCGGATTGTCGATGGCGGGCGGGCTATTCAGCCGCCTCACGGAACGCCTCGTCATCCGAGGCTTCGCCGCTGTCCGCATCGCCAGCGCCCGGGTCCTCGACCTGGTCGTCGGCCTCGTCGGCGGCGGTGGCGGCGTTTTTCGCCAGCCAGGCCAACAAGTTGACCTTGTCCGGAGCAAACAGCGCTGCCGGATGGACAAAACGGCCCTCCTTGAAGTGCTCGACCAAAGCGGCGCAGGTGTCCTTCACCTTCTGGCGCGGGAGAACCGACGCGTCCCTGCACGAGCCTTCGAGCGCGGTGCGCGACAGGCACGACAGGAAGTCGTCGGTGCCCATGTTCGGCAGGAAGTTGTCCGCGCCAAGCACCTCGCCGGCGACGCGCGCAACTATGCCGCTGTCGGTGCGGTTTTCCCGGCACGAGAGAACCTCAACTAGGATCGAGCGCGCTGCGACGCGCAGCGTGTCCATGTCGAGGACGAGCTTGCCGTCCTGATCGAACAGCGTTGCGGCATGGCGCGCAATGCGCCGGTTGCCGTAATAGGTGCCGCCGCTACCGGAATCGACCGAGACGTTCTGGCCCGCGAACGCGAGGATCAGCAGCGCCATCAGCGCATCGTCTTCGACGGGCGCGCCTGCCAACGCCTCATGGAGAGCGTCGGTTCGGAGGTCGCCGATGATCTCGACGCCCTTGCGCGTCACGTCGGGACGCGGCTTCGAGACCGCTGTGCTCTCGTCGGCAGCGTCGGTGCCGGCCGCCGCGCCCTTGTCCTTCGACTTCTTCGCCGCAGGCATGCGGTAATGCACGCTCTGCACCCGGCCGTCACGGTCGAGATACATCGCCGTGCAATCCGACTTCGACGGCTTGCCGTAGACGCGCTCCGCCTTCGGCGGGAGCTTGACCTCGCCCCAGCTCGTCGTCTCCGCGATCATGCCGCGCTTCGGCAAGTTGTTCGTCATCCATTCCTGTTGTGCGCCAAGGAACGCCTCGACATTCGTGGTGTAGCGGCTGTCCTCGTCCGCCGGCGCGAACAGGTCCTCGACCCACTGGATGCCGTACGCCTGGGCCAGGTCGTCGCCGAAGTTGGCGTGATGTGCGTACATGCGGGCCTTGGTCAGTGCCTGCGCCACGCTCCCCCACGAAACCTGCGGATCGGCCTTGGAGGGCTTGTGCTTCTTCCAAACCTCCTTCTGCTCATCGAGCGCTGCCGAGGCGATGGTGCGGAGCTGACGCTCGTCGGGCATGTCGCCCTTGGCCATGTGGTCGAGCATGGCAGGCAGCACGTTTGCCAGCAGGCGGAGCTTCCTGATCTGCCGGACTGCCAGACTGAGAGCGACACCGATCGCCTCCTCGGTCCAACCGAGTGCGACGAGGCGTTCGATCGCACGCCACTGGTCGACAGGATTGAGCGCCTCGCGGGCGATGTTCTCGATCATCGAGCGCATGGCGCCGTTGTCGTTCGCCGCCTCCTCGACGAGGACGTCGATCTCCTCGAGGCCGGCGGCGATGGCCTGCTTCACGCGGCGATGACCGGCATTGATGACATAGCCGTTGCGGCCGCCGCTCTCGGGCGTGATGACCGGCGGCTGGACGATGCCAACCGCCTTGATCGTCGCGAGCAGCAGGGCGTCCGCCTGAGGCGTCGACTTCGTCAGGCGCATGCGGTCGGGATTTTCGTTCAGCGCACGCGGATCAATCTTGATGAGATGCATGAGATTCTCCTGTTCGGGTTCGCGGACCGCGGCTTGCGGGCCCTTCCTCGTCTTCTTCCCGAAGACACCCCCGGGCCCCGCGGAGCGGTCGGGCCGGCACAACTGCGGCCGAGCATCCCCGCCAGGCTGGACAAGCAGGGCTAACAGCCCTGCGAAGGACGACGGGCTGGGATCGCGCAGGCGGCGGTTGAGCTTCAGCGCTGCCGGCCTGGCCGATCTGCGAGCGGGCCTTTCCCTTCCTTCTTCATCACGCTGCGATAGCGCTCTCGCCCCCGCCCTCCACATCCGTCGCAAGGGCTTTCTCGACCTCCGCCAACTGCCTGCGCTTCTCGGCGAGATCGGCTGCGAACGCGAATTCGCCGTCCTCGCGCGACCGGTACGCGGCGAGCCGGCGACGTGCGTCGGCGAGACGCTGGCGATAGCGCTCCCGCTCGCCCTCGAAATCGTCGAGCGCGTGCTCGAGACGGCAGATTGCGCCGAGCGGCGTCACCGTGAGGGGCAACTCGATCTCATGCGTATCCCCGGTGCGGATCAGCATGGTGCTGTACCGATAGCCGTCACGGCCGTAACGCTCGCCGGAATACTCTAGGTCGAACCCGCCGATCGAGGTGATGATGGTCTCACCCTCCTGCTGGAGCTGGACAAGGGTCAGGATTTCCTTCATCAGGGCGCGGCCGGCCTCCTTGCGCTCGACATAGCGCCTACCGGCCACGGTCGCGGCGAAGGCGTCGCCGACGGTCGGAACGAGGCGTTCGATATCCTTGCCGACCTCCGCGATCCGCCGCGTGCAGAACTCGATGTCGCGTTCCGCGTCTCGGATCTGCCGACGGATGGCGTGCTGGTCATCGATATGCGCCGCGCGCAGACGCTCGAGCCGGGCGATGTCGGCTTCGAGCCCAGCCTTTAGCATCAGCCGCTGGTCGCCGCTCGCGATCGCCTTGGCCATCGCGAACTGGTTGGCCTGGCCTTCGCCGAGGTCCTCGAGCCGACGGATCGACATGTCACCGGAGAGCGCCGCGGCGATGAAGCGAGCCTTGCGCTCGTTGTTCTGCCACATGCTCGCGTCGAGCGATCCTTCGGTAGCATAGGCGAAGACGTCGATGACGTCGTGCTGATTACCCTGGCGCTCGATCCGGCCCTCGCGCTGCGCGATCTGCGACGGCAGCCACGGCACGTCGAGGTGATGGAGAGCCTTCAGACGAAGCTGCGCGTTGACGCCCGTCCCCATTGTATCCGAGGAGCCGATCAGGAAGCGGACCTTGCCGGCGCGTACGTCGCCGAACAGACGCTGCTTGGCCTCCGATTTCTTGAAATCCTGCATGAAGGCGATCTCGGACGGGGGCACGCCCATGCGGACAAGCTCGTCTTTGATCCAGCGATAGGCCGAGAAGCCGCGCGTCTTCTCGACGCTGATCGTTCCGAGGTCGGAGAAGATCATCTGAGCCGCGCCAAGCAACTCGTAAGGCTTGCCGTCGGCGCGCACGTAACTGTTGTCTGACGTCTCCTTCCAGATGCGAAAGGCGTTGGCGACGAGAAGATTCAGCTTGTTGTTCGGCTCGTTATCGTTGTCCGGATCGACCAGACGCAGGTCAATCGCCGCATGCCGCCCATCGGTGATGACAGAGAGCAAAATGTCGTCACCCGGCTGCGGCGGCCGGTCGCGCGTCTCGATCGCCTTGATCCGCGCGTCGAGCAGGGCCTGGTAGCGCTTGAAGGCTGGCGTGGGCTTTGCCGTCAGGATCTGGCGCTTGCCCGTCGAGATCGCCGGGACCTTGACGTACTGCCGCAGGTCCTCCGGCATCACCACGTCGGCGAAGGACCGGAACATGGCGATCAGCTCGGGGACGTTCACGAAGGTGGCGAAGCGAGTGACCGGCTTGTACCTGCCGGACGGCTGGAGCTCGAGCTCCGTCGAGACGTCGCCGAAGGTCGAGGCCCAGGCGTCGAACTCGTGCAGGCCCCCATCCAAGAGCGCCGCGTAGCCGAGGTAGCGCTGCACCGAGAACATCTCGCCGAGCGTGTTGGTGATCGGCGTGCCGGACGCGAGCACCAGCGCCCGGCCCGGGTTCTTCGTCTCGATGAAGCGGGCCTTCACATAGAGGTCCCAGGCGCGCTGCGAGCCGTTCGGATCGACGCCTTTCAGTGTCGACATGTTGGTGGCGAACGAGAGCTTACGGAACTCCTGCGCCTCGTCGACGATGATCTGATCGACGCCGATCTCCGCGATGGTGAGGAGATCGTCCTTGCGCGTAGCCAGCGCTTCGAGCCGTTCCTTCAATCCCTCCTTCAGGCGCTCGAGGCGTTTGCGCGAGACGCGGTCGTCGCTCTCGACCCTGATGAGAAGCGTCTCATAGAGCTCGAGCTCGTCCTGGATCATCCGCTGCTCGAAGGCGGACGGCACGCCGATGAAGCGGAATGCCGTATGGGTGATGATGATCGCATCCCACGTTGCGGTCGCGGCGCGCGACAGGAAGCGGTGCCGCTTGTCCTTGGTGAAGTTGGTCTCATCGGCGACGAGGATGCGGGCACCGGGATAGAGCGCCAGGAACTCACGCGCCGCCTGTGCCAGGCAATGGCCGGGAACGACAAGCATGGCCTTGGCGATCAGGCCGAGACGCCGCTGCTCCATGATCGCGGCCGCCATCGTCATCGTCTTGCCGGCGCCGACGGCGTGGGCGAGATAGGTCGCACCTGAGGCGATGACGCGCCAGATGCCGCGCTTCTGATGTTCGTAGAGAACGAAGGCGCCCGATGCGCCTGGCAATTTCAGATGCGAGCCGTCGAAGGCGCGCGGCACGATGTTGTTGAAACGATCATTGTAGACCCGCGCCAGTCGGTCGGTCCGATCCGGATCGGACCAGATCCAATTCTGAAAGGCGGTCTTGATCCTCGAGAGCTTCTCCTTCGCCGCCTCGGTGTCGACGACGTTGAGGACCCGACGTTCGCTGTCGCCGTCTTTGATGGTGTCGAAGATCTGCGGGACGGAGGAGTTGAGCGCATCAGAGAGAAGCTGCCCGGCGTGCCGCCGCTCCGTGCCCCATTCCGACGTGCCAGCGGCCATCCAGCCGAGCTGCCGGGCCTCCACGGTCCACGACGCCAGTTCCGGCATGTGGTGAATCCTGATCTCCGTGCCCATCGTTTCCTTGACGAAGGCGACGATGTCGGCGGTGGGAATCCACGGCGCGCCAAGGCGTACGGTGATGTCCGAGGGCCGAAGGTCGGCGGGCTGTACCTCGCGCAGGGCGGTCACGTTGCGCGCATAGACAGGGTCGAGCGCATCCGCCGCTTCCGCAACCTTCAGCTTGTCGCGCACACCACCCGACAGATAGGCGTCGGCGGTCTGCCACGACCCGCCGCTGGGATCGCGGAAGATGGCGCCGCCAAGCTCGGCAATGACGTCGTCCGCGTCACGGTGCACGAGCTCCGCGATGTGGTCGGGGTCGACATGGCCGCGCTCGTTGAGGACGACGGCCAGCGCGTCGGCGGCGCTGGTGATGACGGGCGGCGCCGGCGGAGCGATCACGCGCTCGGTGAAGATCGGACCCGGCTTCGCCGTGTCGGACTCGAGGTCGTAGTCTTCGATCGAGGCCACGAGCCAGCAGTCCGGATCGTCCAGGAATGGCTGAAGGTTCGGCCTGCGGTGCGTTTCACGGACCTCCCCGGTCTCGTCGTCCTCGGCCGTCGACACGACGGTCGTGTTGATCGGCCCGAAGGCGCGCACGAAGTTCGACCACACGATACGCAGCCTGACCTGCGCGTCCTTCCAGGGCCGGTCGAGCTCCTGACACTTCAGCACCTCGCGGACCGCATCGCGGATCGGGATCAGCTTCTGGATGATCCGAGCGTGCTTGTCCGGAACACCGGCGGCACTGCGGCCCTTGCGAACCGTGACGGCAACTGGCCGGCCGTCAAGGATCTGCATCAAGCCATGCCGGCTATCGAGCAGATAGCTGCCCTCGCGCGCAGTGAGGCTCGCCGAGCCCTCCGACTTCGCCGGCACCGCCTCGCACTCGTCGTCAGGGTCCATCGCCTCCGGTTCGCCGTCATAGATTGCGACCGGAAGGAGGTTGATCGCGTCGTCCAGCGCGGCCACGAGGTCCTCGCCGTCACTCGGCAGACAGGTGTAGGTCTCGCCGAACGGGCCGGAGGTCAGCGCGTGCGCGCCGAGCACAAGGCGGCGATGGCACGCGAACCAGCGGTTGACGCGGATTGCGCCCTCGTCCTCGGTCGCCGGGCATACTTCCTCCAGGTCGAGCCAGGACAGGTCGCCTTCGGGCTCGCCGTGCTTGCGCCGCCGGAAGAACAGAATGTCGACCACGACGTTGGTGCCGGCATCGGCGCGGAAGCTGCCTTCTGGCAGACGGATGGCACTGATGAGATCGGCGTACTTTGCAATCAGCGCACGCGCCGAGCCATCCGCCTTGTCCATCGTGCCTTGGGACGTGACGAAGGCGGCAAGCCCGCCCGGCTTCAGCAGCTTGATTGCCTTGACGATGAAATAGTCGTGGAGCCGCAGACCGAGCGAGCGCAGCGCGCGGTCCGAGCGGACGGTGCGATCGGAGAAGGGCGGATTGCCGATCACGAGGTCAAACCGCGCCGGCAGCTCGGTGCGCGCGAAATCGCCGATGACGATCCGCGCCCTCGGCTGCAATAGCTGCGCGATGCGTGCTGTGACGGGATCGAGCTCGACGCCGGTGACGTGGGAGACCTCGTGCAGAACCGGCGGCATCAGCGCCGGAAACATGCCGGTGCCGATGCCGGGCTCGAGCACGCGGCCGCCGCGCCAGCCGAGGCGCAGCAAACCCGCCCACATCGCCTGGACGACGAACTCCGGCGTGAAATGAGCGTACTGGGTGCAGCGTGTCAGCGAAGCGTAGTCAGCCTCATCGACCGCATCCTGCAGGTCGGCCCCGATCTCGTCCCAGCCCTTCGCAAATTCGGTTTCGCCGGGTCGGCGGAAAACGCCATTGGCGAGCTCTGAGGCGCCGAAGCCGGTAAAGCGGATCAGTTGCCGCTGCTCCTCGACCGTCGCGGGGCGCTCCTCGGCCTCGATCTGTGCGGCGAGCCGAACTGCGGCGATGCTATCGCGGGCGCGCTGCTTCCAGCCCTTTGCGAGGCCGCGCTCGCCGGACAGATAGAAATTGTCGCCGCGCTTGCGGGGATCGGACTCTGAGCGCCGCGCCGATCCGACCGCCTGCGCTGCCGGGGCCGGCGGTGCCGGCGGCAGATCATCCTCATGGTCGTCAGCGCTGCCGAAATCCTCGGCGAAGGCCGTGACGCCAAGGCCGAGGCTGGATGAAAGGGCGGTATTGCCGAAGAGGTCGAGGGTGAACGGATCGTCATGCGCCATGGGAAATGTCCTCCAATTGGGCGCGCGCCGCCGTCCGCCGGCGCGGGCTGCGACGGACGGCACGGCGTTGCGGGAGTTGATGAGTGGACCGGCACCTAGCCGGGTGCTGAAATGCGACGCCCGGCGCGAGGACGGGCCGCCGCGGGGCGGGGAGGGGAGGTCGAGCTAAGCCGCGACCGTCGCCGGCAGATGGCGGAACTGCACCGGCAGCTTGGCCGCGATCTCTGCCTCGGTGAGGTCGTCGAGCAGCTTCAGGACTGTGCCGCTCTGGCCGGCATAGACGAGTACGGTGCGGCGGTCGCGCATGGCCAGCGGCCAGCGCTCGCCGGCGTAGCCGCGATAATCGTCATGCGTGCTCGACCAGATGTGCTCGAGCTGCTCGTCGCGCGTCATCGCGCGCACGGGCCGTGACTCGCGCTCGATGATCGCCGCCTTCATGCGCTCCGGCGACAGCCGATCGGAAAGATCGCAATAGCCATGGAACCAGCGCCGCCTTCCGTCGATGGCAAGCGCGAAGAAGATGCTGGTGACGCTTCCGACCATAAATTCGCGCATCGCGAACATGTCGGCGCGCATCCACAGCGGCGGCAAGATTTCGAGCATAGAGTCATGCTCGGATTCCGCGATCTCGAACCACTCGCCGGCGAAGAGGTGCAAAGCCTCGCCCTCGGCCATGGCCGGATTGCCGCGATGGCGGTTGAACATACGGTGCATCTCGTGGCGCGTCGCGACGCCTTCGAAGACTTTGCGGATGGAGAGTGAGGTGTGCATGGGCGGCTCCTCTTAGCCTGGCCGGACTGACAGTGCGAGCGATCCGCCTGATCCCTTCGTCACTTCAGTCCTTCATCACACCTCCTCGCCGGCCGCATCGAAGGTCCGGCGGGTCAAGGGCCGCGGAACGCGGGCGAAGCTTCACCCTTGACGCGACGGCCGGTCATGCGGCAGCGCTCATTCCCATTTCATCTCTCCTTTCTCATCGTTTGATCTCCTCCTCCTGGCTCACCGGCTGCATCAGGGCCACACTCATGCGACGGCCTTGCCGCTGCGCCACCACGCAGCCTGCACGTCGCGTTTGCGGGCCGCATCAAGCGGATGCCGTCAGAGCCTTCAGATCCTCATTCCAATCGTCGGTGCGCGGCCGTGATCGCGTATACTCCGCACTCGTCTCCCCGGCGATGGCACGAACACGATCGGCATAGATGTCGCCCTGCCGATTGTTGTCGGTCGCGGCGACAAGGCGGACGTTGGCGCGCTTGGCCAGGTTGCGGATGGCATGATCCGTCGCCGGGGACCAGCCGCCCCCGGTGCTGACATAAAGGGTGTCAGGGCGCAGCCTCTCGATCGCGGCGAGGCTCAAGGCATCGATGGCCGCTTCGGTGATGCAGATCCGCTCGGAGCCAGCCGGCCCGAAGCGAAAGAGCTCCTTGGCGCCGCCCGTGGCGAAGCCGCGCCATTCCGGTCCACGCTCCTCCCACCCTGTGAGCGCTCCGGCAGAATCGCTATGAGCTGCCCATATGCTGCCTTGCGGGCCTTCTCGCAACCGATCGCAGGCGACCGCCTGCTTCACGATGCCGGCCGGCAGCCCGCGCTCACCGGCGAGATAGCTCCAGGCTCGCGACCCCGGGCGCGGCTTGGGGCGATGTCCCCACCGCTCTGCAATGGCTCCAGGAGCCCTCGGCGTTGCCGAGCGCTGCCACACAGGTGCACTGGGAACGAAGCCAACCACATCCGCAACGCGCTCACACGCTTCGACAAAACCCTCCGCGCCAAGGTGTTCGGCAAGCGAAAACACGTCTCCTTTCGCTGGCGACAAGGGATCGAACCAGCCGCGGCCTTGGTGAATGACAATGACGATGTTGCTCTCGCATCGATACTTGATCGCGCGTCGGGTGCTTTCCTTGACGTCGACCTTCCAGCCGTCCTTCTCCAGCAGGGCTGCGCAGCCAACCTTTTCGCGCAGCTCTTCAATTTCTCTCTTGTCCATTTGTCTGCACCGGAGTCGCGCAGGCGACATCCGGCCCCTTCATCTGTTGGTCTCACTTGTTCCTAGCCTTGCGGCACATCCCCGACCGGCCGCGAAGCCTGCCGAATGCAAGGGCGCGCTGACCAACCGTCAGTCGCCGCATCGTCGGCGCGGCGAAGCCTCCCTTGCAGCCGGCATGGCGCCAGCGGCAGCCGGTCACCCGGCTCAATGAGCCGGGCACCAGGGGTCGTATTCGTGGTTATGCTCACATCCGCATAAGCATGATTATGATCCGTTCGAGATTATGGAGAGCTGATGCCAGCCCGCCGCTCAATCGACAGAAACGCAGGGCGTCGTGGCCCGTCGTTTCTTCTTTGAACTGCACATAATTCTGAGCTTCAGATTGATCTCTCATCAACAGGGAGATCAAGAATGTCCGTGCCACTTAGACTTCAGCTCAAGGTCGAAGATCCCGGCAACGTTCTCTCGCCCATCATGGGCCTCTACACAGACTATCTCGCACGTGGTCGCTATTGTGCTGAGCGTCGCCGTCGATATACCGCCTCAGCTCTTCACTTCGGCAATTGGTTGCGCAGCGAGGGCGCTGGACCAGGCGACATCGACGAGACTCGGATCGGCCGCTTTCTCACCGACCACCTGACTACCTGCTTATGCGGACATCCAGTTCCGCGCGGCCTGATAGTCAACAGGGCGGCGCTTAACAACCTGCTCCGCGTGCTACGCGCGCACAACATTGTCGCGGCCCCAGCACTCGACGCGATCGAAATGGAGCTTCTCCGATTCGACGCCAAAATGAGCGATGTCTGGGGGCTGACGCAGGGCACACGAGATCATCGCCGCCGCATCATACGACGCCTGCTCCGGGAGCAGTTTGGCACAGGACCGATTGACCTCGGCGCGATCACACCCAATGCCGTTCGCACCTTCGTGCTTGGCGACGCCGACCGGAGCACCAGCACCATCCGTGTCATGGCTGGCGCAGTCCGTTGCTACCTTCGTTATCGTGCACTGGTGGGCGATGACGTTGCTCATCTCGGCAAAGCAGTACCGCGCCCGGCGTTCTGGCGGGATGCAGAACTCCCGGAAGCTCTGTCGGCAGCGGATATCGAGCGACTGTTCTCGGCGTTCGACAGGCCATGTCCGTCGCGACGACGGGGCTATGCCATCGTGCGTTGTCTGGCCGATCTCGGTTTACGTTCAAGTGAGGTCATTCGGCTGACCCTTGATGATATCGACTGGAAGGAAGGTATCGTAAAGGTATCCGCTGGGAAGGCTCGGCGGTCCGACATACTCCCGCTCTCGCCCGCGACCGGCGAAGCGCTCGTCGATTACATTCTCCATGAGCGGCCAGCGACCGCGCGGCGTGAAGTCTTCGTTCGTCATGTCGCCCCGCTGGGCGAGCCGGTTGGTAGGCGCGTGGTGCAGAAGACGGTCCATGCTGCCTACGCTCGGCTCGGCTGGGACAGGAGCCGGGTTCACATCCTACGTCACACGCTCGCAAGCCGATTGGTCAACTCCGGCGCGTCAATGAAACAGATCGCTGACGTTTTGCGGCACCGCAGCATCGTCACCTCCGCAACCTACGCGCGGGTTGACATCGCTCGATTATCGGCTGTCGCGTTGCCCTGGCCGGGAGCGGTCGCATGAGCGCTCCAGTCACAATGCTCGCGCGCGCCGAGGCATATCTCGCCGAGCGCCGCCGGCTCGGCTTCAAATTGGACCGGTCGGGTAGCCTCACGCTCGCCTTCGCCCGCTTTGCCGACGCAAGCGACCATGACGGTCCCCTCACATCTGCCATTGTGCTGCGCTGGGCGAAGGAGAAGGCGTTACATGCCGACCCGTTCACCTGGGCGCAGCGGCTCAACGTGCTCCGGCCATTCGCGCGGTATCTGGCCGAGGCCGAGCCGGCGACGGCGTTCCCGGCAGGCTCACCCTTCGGGCGTGCGAAGCGGCGCCTGGCGCCACACGTCTTCACACCGGCCGAGGTGGACGCGATCATCGCAGCCGCGCGGGCCCTTCCGCCCGTATTTGGCGCCGGCCCGGCCACGCTCCCGACGCTACTTGGCCTGCTTGCCGCGACGGGCCTCCGCATCTCCGAGGCGCTGAGACTTCGGTGCGGCGATCTCCACGAGGCTGGAACCCACGTCACGGTGAAGCACTCCAAGTTCGAGAGGGCACGCATAGTACCATTGCACCCGACCGCGACGGCAGCCTTAAGAGATTACCTCCGCATGCGGGCGAGGTTCGGCTCGACCGATCCCTCGGCGCCGTTCTTCCTCGACGAGCGCCGCGGCGAGGCCCTTGGCTATCGGACTGCGCGTCAAGCATGGCTTCGGCTGGCTCCGGGCCTCGGTATCGCGCCGCGCGGCGGCCATTCTTCCATCCGTATCCACGATCTGCGGCACACCTTTATCTGCCGCCGGCTGATGCTCTGGCAAGCCGATGGTGCGGATATCGACAACGCAATGTTGGCACTCTCGACTTACGTCGGCCACGTCAATCTCGGCGACACCTATTGGTACTTGCAGGCTGTGCCGGAGTTGATGGCGCTCGCCGGAAGCCGCTTCGAGGCGCTCGCGTCGCGGTTCGAGGAGGCTCACCATGAGTGATGTGACTCCCTCGTTCCCGATGCTCCTGCAGCGCTTCTTCGTCGATCATCTTCGTCAGCAGCGGTCAGTCAGTCCCAGCACGGTCGCAGCCTACCGCGACACGTTCAAACTGCTCCTCGCGTTCGCGGAGAAGGCGATCGGCAAAGCGCCGACCGACCTCGTCCTCGCTGACCTGAATGCAACGCTGATCCTCGCCTTCCTCGATCACCTCGAGCGCGAGCGGAAGAACAGCGTACGGAGCCGTAACGCGCGCCTGTCGGGGATTCGCTCGTTCCTCAAGTATGCGGCCCACGAAGATCTGACCGCACTTGCGGTCATTGAGCGCAGCCTTGCCGTCCCGCAGAAGCGTCATGACAAGGCCGTGCTCGGCTTTCTGTCCCGGACCGAAATGGATGCGATCATCGCGGCACCGGATTGCGCGACATGGGCCGGGCGGCGCGATCAGGCACTATTTACGCTCCTCTACAACACAGGTGCCAGAGTATCCGAAGCGATCAACCTGCGGATCAATGACGCGGTGCTGGACGTCTCGCCAGTCGTACACCTCCATGGCAAGGGGAGAAAGCGACGAAGCGTTCCACTCTGGAAGGCGACCGCCGCGACGCTCCGACAGTGGCTTCGTCATCTGCCGGACGCCGGCTCGCAGGGGTATCTGTTCCCGAGCAGCGCGGGCAGACGACTGTCACGTTCGAGCGTGACGCAGCGGCTCGCGCACGCCGTTGCGCAGACGGCGTGCCAGCTTCCTGCCCTTGCCGAACGAGCGGTCTCGCCCCACACGATCCGCCACACGACAGCGATGCACCTGCTGCAGTCGGGCGTGGATATTACCGTTATCGCATTGTGGCTCGGCCACGAGCATCCAAGCACGACACATATGTACATGGAGGCAGACCTCGCCATGAAGGGAGCGGCGTTGAGTCGGCTTCAACCGATCGCCACTGTGCCAGCACGTTATCGTCCACCGGATCAACTCATGGCCTTTCTGCAGTCACTGTGATTATGCGCAGCCCGGTCCCGGGCCGGGCTGCGCTCTCACAGCCTTCCTTACACCGAGCTGTCCATAATCTCGAACGGATCATAATCATGGACGATGGCGTCCTGATCGCCGTCGTATTCGCTGGAGACCATCACGCCGAATTCGTTTTCGGCCTGGAAAAGGACGACTGGCACCATCAGCGTGCGGGCGAGGTCGAAGGCGTGGTTCTGAGCGAGAGTGAGATTGTGCGACATTGAAAGGCTCCCGTCTTGCGGCGGGGACCATCCCCGCTCGACAGGCGCCGACGTGTTCGGGGGCGGCTGCGGTCACCTCACAGGCGAAGCCGAAGAGGTCGCACGCTTGCGTAGCGAACCCCTTGCGGGTTGATCGTGGAAGGCCGTACCAGAACCAAGGAAAGCCCATTCGAGAGCGGGGTTGGTCCTTCACCGAAAGCATGTGAGCCGAAATGCACATGGTTCCTCCCTCGGATACAGGGTCGGTCTGATTGACTGCGAGAACAGCCACCGTCCTTTTGTCCGGAGCGAAAGTAGATTTGCCCACGTGGCAGCTACTCCGCGACAATTTCCGCTTCCGTTTGATGTCCTCGAGGCCATAGGCATCGCTTGCATTTTGGGGTTCAGGTCCGACACGAATACGCGGGAGCTTCCGATCGATTCAGCAGCTGTCTTGTTCGGCGACTCGGGCTGTTCCGCGTCAGGGATGGCAGCCCGTGAGGGGGAAGACCCGCTCGCGGGGCTTCAGCGTAGCCCACAGCCCGGCCCGCAGGGCGACGCCCACCTTCTTCTCAGTCAGAGGCGTACAACAGCCGATATGTTTTCCAAGACCAGTCGCTGAGCACCCTCAATGGCTTTCATCACCGGTATTACACTTCTGAATCGAGAGGCCTGATCGATTCGATAAATTAATTGGACTGCGGTTTCGACAGTTGCGATTCTTACGCATGTCCGAACTCACGGTGCCATATCTCGTGCTCCAACGGTGTGATCCGGCCTGCAATATGGCCAGGTTCTATGTCCTCACGATCGAACCGACTCTGTTCGGTGATACGGCGTTGGTGCGCGAATGGGGGCGTCTTGGCCAACGCGGCCGCCGGCGGATGGATCTGTTTGCCGGGAGAGTCCAGGCCGTCGAAGCGCTCGAAACTTGGCTCGTCCGCAAAACACGCCGTGGCTATGTACCAAAGAGTCCCGCGCCCTAAGTGCAAGCGCCCAGTCTCCCAACCTGATCGAACGGTCGATCTTTGGGCGCATCTTACAGGCCGGATAGCTGTTTTGCGCACTACGGGAGCAATCCCTGCCGAAACGCGAGAGCCACGGCATGGGGTAGGGTTAAAGCGGCAAGATTTCGCCTGGCATTGTCTAGATGAAACTTCACGCCTCGCGGCGTAACATCAAGAAGCTCCGCAATATCCTGCATCGTCTTGCCATCAGAGATCCATGCGAGACACTGCCGCTCACGCTGAGTTAGCGGGCTGATGCTCCCGTCGTCTACCGAAGTCCGTCCGATCTTGGCACTCACATGTGCATGGTAGGTGAGACCCACCATTTCCAACATGTCTTGAGAGGTTTCGATGAAACGATCGAGGCCAAGGCTGCGGTCGTCCGCCGCCAAGGTGAACGCCGCGAACTGATTTTGGCTGGAGGGAATGCGAATGGTCAGGCCGGTCCTGATCTTGAAGCTGAGCGCGTCGTCAAACAGCCGGCGCTCTTTCGCCGATCGTGCACTTCGTGCGCCGCGTCCGTCCCAATGAATCATCCGACTTGACGTTCGCGGTTCCTGAAGAACGGGATCGATATTGTGATATCCTTCCCGAAAATAGTGGCTGGTCCAACTCTTCGGATAAGATGAGATCAGATTGGGACCACTCGCGCGTTGGCCAAGATAAGCGAACCAACGGAATCCCAATGCATGCGCTGTTCGTTCCGCGATACGCCGAAAATCATCTTCTGTATGAGCAGAGTGAAGACAATCGACAAACTCATCGCATGCTCGTTTGACATCTTTCATTGCGCCACTTCAGTCACTTATCCTATCCGTAAAAACGCGAGTCCCTCGACGATTCGCGCTGTGCGTGCATCGCGTCTATTGACACGTTGCGGCAGCTTTGCGGCAAGAACAATTCTAATCTTGCGTCCTGCTAGACTCGAAATCAGAATCGTTTGAGCGCCGCTCTCAGGCAGCAACGGCAAGCGCGACTGCAGAGAGAAGTGAAACAGCCTCTAACTGCGGCACTCAAAACAATGATTTTTTCTCTGCCTGCGGAGGAAGAGAGATTCCATTCTTGCCCTGTCGGATCTCTGCATCCTCATCTCTACGTTTTTCGAGACTGGGCGAGACGATCGCGCGCTGCGATAGTTGCTCGCGGCCCCAACACTCTTCGCGACGCCCTGTCAGAACTGACAGCGCAACGCTGTGACAACGACTGCTTTTCTTGATCTCGAAGCTGTGATTCGTAAGCTTGAGGTTAAGAATGAAAGTCATTGTCCGCACCCGTGCGGCACTCCTGCGCGATTTCGAACTGACGATGGGAATGCATCGTCTACGAGGGCGCGTGTTCAAGGAACGGCTCGACTGGGACGTCTCCGTCTCTGGCGGATTGGAAATCGATCAGTACGACACATACAGGCCGACTTACCTCTTGGCGCTCGAGCAGGGCGAGGTTGTCGGCTCTGTTCGCTTGCTGCCCACCACTGGGCCCAACATGCTCGCAGATACGTTCCCAGTGTTGCTGGATGGTCACGCGGCACCGAAAGCCGCGAGGATCTGGGAGAGCTCTCGCTTTTGCGTTGACACTAAAAACGTCGCAACGACAGCAGAGAATGGCCTGCGCGAAGCGACATTCCTGCTCTTTGCAGCAATGATTGAATGGGGTCAGCAGTGCGACCTTCAAGCCATCGCGACCGTCACTGATCTGCGTATGGAGCGCATCCTGCGCCGGGCCGGATGGCATCTCGACCGCCTCGGTACGCCTCGTCAAATCGGGGCGACCAAAGCCGTGGCCGGATTATTGCCGATCACCAATGTCGCTCTCGGCGCGATCCGAGCGGGCGGGAAGATTTCCGGACCTGTGATTCACGCGCCGTCAAGCCTGGTACTGGCGGCATAGCGTCGAACGTCTTCAGCTCCTGACAAGAAGGCTATCAGCAATGGATCCTGCTGCATTTGCGGCTCTGGTCGAACAGTGCGCTCCAACACCGGATCTGGTGCGACCGCTGACGGCGGTTGTGCGGCAGGCGAGTTCGTTCGAGCCGCTGCTCATCACAATTCAGGGGCGCAAATCGATTCCGATCCAGGCAAGCGATCGTGACGAAGCCATCCAGCTCGCGACCGAGGCCATCGCCACCGGCCAGCAGGTCCGGACTGGTCTTGCTCAACTTGATGCCGCGGAAACAAAGCAGGCCGGGCTGACGCCTGCCACGACCTTCGACGCGTGTCAGCATATCGCAGGCCTTGGCAGATTGTTTTACGCGCGACTACAAGCGGCCAGCATCAAAAGCCCAGACCGCGACCAGGCGATTGTCCGCGTCGTCGCAAGCTTTGGGACGAGGGCCTCCAGCCAAACGCCAGGGCCTAGAATCCAGCCGACCGCGTCCGCCGACACTGAGCGTTCCACCGGCGACGCATCGCCAATCAATCAACCTGAACCGTCGGTCCGCGAGCATCCTCGCTGGGACGTCTATCGCTCAGGACGGGGCGCATCTGCCTTCGTCTATGAATGATAGGGATCGCCGTTCTCCATCTGAACTCGATACGCGGTCCGGGCGGGGGTCCGGCTGCAATGCCAATCGGAGCCGTGCCATGACTTCTTCTCTTAAACACTCCGCCGCCCTGCTTTGCATGGGGGCAATTCTCAGCATCGGCTTGGTAGAGCCGGCGCTGGCGCAGACCGCGAACATCGAGGGCGTGCTGCAGAACATCGTCAACATGTTGACGGGCAACGTTGCGCGCCTGCTGGCGACGCTGGCGGTCATCATCGTCGGCATCGCCTGGATGTTTGGCTACCTCGATCTGCGCAAGGCCGCTTATGTCGTCCTCGGTGTCGCCATCACCTTCGGCGCCTCAGAGGTGGTTTCAACCTTGACCGGCGGTCATTGATGTTCGAGGCCGCGCATCTCACGGAGGACACCTTGTTCCTCGCCTGCACGCGTCCGGCCATGATTGCCGGGGTCACCATGGAAGCGATGGCGCTCAACGTGATGTTTTCCTGCATCCTGTTTCTGGTGGCCGGAAGCATCATCTACGGCCTAGTCGCGATTCCGATCCACGGACTTTGCCGCATCATCTGCCGGCACGACCCCAACATGTTCCGGATTCTACTGGCCTGGATCGAGACCCGAGGACGTGCGCGCAACGCCACGTTCTGGGGTGGATCATCCTGCGCGCCGCTCAAACTCATCAGGCGATATCGAACAAGGGACCTCGGCTATGCGTAACGCGGCGCTCAAAACCCGGGAGACGGAGCCCGACGTCTACCTGCCGTTCGGCCGGCACGTCACAGATACTGTGATCAGTCTTACAACTCGAGCCCTGATCACGGTGATCCGGATCGACGGGACCTCATTCGAGACTGCCGAGACCTCGGATCTGAACGATCTTCACGGCAAGCTGAATCTCACCTTGCGCAATGTCGCAGACCCGCGCCTCGCACTCTGGAGCCACCTGGTGCGCCGCCGGACGTCGGTCTATCCAGACGGCACCTTCCGATCGGCCTTTGCGGCGGGCCTCGACGCACAATATCGCGAACAGCTCCAGAAGGAGGCGCTGTTTCGCAACGATCTCTATCTGACACTGGTTTGTCATCCCGGGCGCGCGGCGACGGATACGGCGGCCGCGTTCTTCAGGCGGCTTGGCCGAAGCGCCGGGCACTCCGTCGAGATCGACAGCGAGGCCCTGAAGCGGCTTGACGATGCAACGCGAGATATCGTCGCGGCACTCGACCGTTACGGCGCCCGTGCGGTCGGATTGATGGAGCGCGACGGTATCACTTTCTCAGAACCGATGGAATTGCTCCATGCGCTCACCTCCGGGGAATGGATGCCGATGCCGTTGCCACAAGGACCGATCGGCCCCGCACTCTATTCAAATCGTGTTATCTTCGGCCGCGAAGCTCTGGAAATCCGCGGAGCCGGCGGGTCGCGGTTCGCCGGCATGTTCGGGCTCAAGGAATATCCGGCGTCCACGCGGCCTGGCTTATTGAACGCGCTGCTCTCAGCGCCTTTTGAGCTCATCGTCTCGCAATCGTTCGCTTTTTTGGCGAAAGCCGACGCCAAGACGGTCCTGACGCGCAAACAGAACCAGTTGGTCTCCGCTCAGGATCCGGCCGCCTCGCAGATCGACGAGCTCTCTGATGCGCTCGACGATCTCGAATCCAACCGATTCGTGCTCGGAGACCATCACCTCTCGCTGCTGGTCTACGCCGATACGCCTTCGCAGCTGCAGGATCACATGAGCGTAGCACGGCGCTCCCTAGCCGATGCGGGTGCCGTTGTCGCCCGGGAAGATCTTGGACTCGAAGCTGCCTATTGGGCGCAACTTCCTGGGCTATTCAAATACCGGGCACGCACAGGCGCGATCAACTCGCGGAATTTCGCGGCGTTCTCTCCGTTTCACACTTATCCCACCGGACAACCAGCGGGTAACTATTGGGGACCGGCAGTGGCGATGCTCAAGACGGCGTCCGGCTCGCCCTTCTATTTTTCCCTTCATCATGGCGACCTCGGCAACACCTTTATCTGCGGTCCCTCAGGGTCCGGCAAAACCGTCGTGCAGAATTTCCTGCTCTCGCAGGCCGAGCGGTTGGGTGCGTCCTACGTTTTCTTCGACAAGGACCGTGGCGCCGAGATCTTCGTACGCGCCGCCGGCGGCACCTATCTGACGCTCCACAACGGCATCCCGACCGGCTGCGCGCCGCTCAAGGCGCTGGAGCTGACACCAGCGAATCTTTCCTTCCTGGGCGAACTGGTCCGGAAACTCGTTACGCCGGAGGACCGCCCGCTGACGGTTGTCGAGGAGGAGCGCATCGATTCCGGATTGCGAGCACTCGGTCAACTGCGGCAGGCAGAACGCTCGTTCGGGACGCTGCGGGCGTTTCTCGGCCAACAAGACCGCGAGGGCATTGGTGCGCGGCTCGAGCGATGGTGCCGGGGCGCTCCTTTCGGCTGGGTGCTGGATGGCGATCGCGACGCCATCGGTCTCGACGCCCGGTTCATTGGTTTTGACATGACGGACCTGCTGGACCACCCCTCGGTTCGCACGCCGCTCATGATGTATCTGTTCCATCGCGTGGAGCGGCTGATCGACGGCCGGCGCCTGATCATCGACATTGACGAATTCTGGAAGGCGCTCGGAGACGAGGCGTTTGGCGATCTCGCCAACAACAAGCTGAAAACCATCCGCAAGCAGAACGGTGTCATGGTGTTCGGCACCCAGTCGCCACGGGACGCGCTGGCCTCGCCGATTGCGCACACCATCGTCGAACAATGCCCGACCCAGATTTTCCTGCCGAACGCGCGGGGTACGCGCTCGGACTATGTCGACGGCTTCCATCTGACCGACACGGAATTCCGCCTGATCAAGGAGGAGCTCGCCCCTGAAAGCCGCCGCTTCCTGGTCAAGCAAGGCCACAACTCGGTGGTGGCGGAACTCGATCTCGGCGGTTTCGATGATGCGCTCGCCGTCTTGTCGGGACGCACGGAAACAGTCGAGCTGCTCGACCGCATTCGCAAACAAGTCGGCGACGACCCCGCGCAATGGCTGCCAGTGTTTCACGCCGAGAGGAGGAAAGCCCAATGATGATCCAACGTATGCCTACGGTTCTCACCTCCCTGTCGGTCGTGACCCTCCTGATTGCCTCACCTGCACGGGCTGAGATCGTATTCGATCCAAGCGTTTTTGCGCGGCAATTCGAGCAGCTGACGGAGCTGAAGAAGCAGGTTGACACCCTGACGTCGCAGCTCAGGGTCGCACAGGATCAATTGAGCCAGGCCAAGCAGCTCTATGACAGCTTTAACAAGCGGACCAATGCCAACGACATTGGAGCGCTCCTGAACACGCCGGAGTTCCGGAAAGTTCTACCCCAACAGTTCTCCGACATCGAACGTCTGGTCGCGGGGCAGGGTGGCGGCAACTTCGCCGACGCCATCGACCATTATCTTTCGCAAAACCGCTTTTATGCCGGCAACAGCGGTAATTCGTACTACCAGAGCGAGCTCGACCGGATCGCTCGGCAGACCGGGGCGAAGCATTCCATGGGCCAGGCGGTATACGACACCGCCTCGCAGCGCATCGATGCACTTGAGGAGCTCAGAGCTCGCATCAGCTCGGCAACCGACGCCAAGGAGGTTCTCGATCTGTCAGCGCGCCTGCAGGCCGAACAGGCGCTGCTGCAGAACGACGTGCTCCGGATGCAGGGTCTGGCGATGATCCAGCAGGCTCGCGTGGACATGGATGGCCAGCGTGAACGAGAGAGACAGCGACAATTGGTCGATGAAATCAAGGCAGCCCTGCAATGAAATTGATGACTTCTATCCTACTGTTTCTCCCCGCAACAATCAGCCTCGCGGGCTGCAATGAGGCCGACACCAGTCATCCACCGAAAACAGTCGGTTGGTTTTTCGAACATCGCGACGAGCTTGCGGTGACTCTCAAGGCGTGCCGCGACAACCCGGGCGAACTCGCAAAGACGCCAAATTGCATCAACGCTAGTGAAGCACGCAACAAAGTCACCGTCCAAGAAATGAAAGACGCCCTGAAATAAGGACCGCCGCGATGGCCGTTAACGTCTTCGACAGCTTCTTGAAAGAGTTCGAGCAACCGATCACAGCATTCGTATCGACCTCGGTTTCGAATCTTGCCTCCTACATCGATGGTCCGCTGCGCACCGCCGTGATGCTCTACGTTATTCTCTACGGTTTTGCCGTGATGCGGGGAGCGATTTCCGAGCCGATCATGGAATTCGCCTGGCGAGCGATGCGGATCGTTGTTGTGGTGCTGCTAGCGACGAACTCGAGCACGTTCCAACAGTACGTGACGGGATTGTTCTTCGACTCGTTGCCGAAGGAGATCGGCAATGCGTTGGCGGGCTCTGGACTGAATACCAGTTCCGGCGCTCCGTTCGATCAGCTTCTATCCAAAGGGATTGACGTTGCCAACAAGATCTACGACCAAGCTGGCCTAACCAACATCGCGCCCGCGCTGATTGCTGCCATTCTCCTGGTCTTTGTGGCCGTCGGATCGTTCCTGCAATTCGCCATCCTGCTCTACGCAAAAGTGGGTCTTGGCGTCGTCATCGCGCTCGGCCCGGTGTTCATTGCCCTAGGACTTTTCGAGGCGACCCGCCCGTTTACGGAAGCCTGGCTCCGGCAGGTCGCCAATTTTGTGATCCTGTTGGTGCTGGTGGTCGCTCTGGTCGGCCTGATGTTAACCACCGTTAGCGGCTTCATCGACAGGTTCGCGGCAAACGCGGGAACAGCGGGCGAGTTGGTCGTGGCCGCCGTCGCGATCAGCGCGGTACTTGGTCTGTCCGGATACATCGCACTTCAATTGCCGATTATCGCAGGCGGTCTCGCCGGGGGCGGGGCGTCGCTCGCAAGCCGACTGGTCACGAGCCCATTGGTTGCCAATGCAACGGCCGCGGCCGGAGGTGCTTATGCTGGCGCCCGCTGGTCGGCCAGCCGCGGCCTCGCCGCGGTCAGGGCCAGCCGGCAGGGCGGCAGTATGCGGCGCACACACTCGCAGGGGACTACGGCCGCGTAAGCAAAGTCGCCAGCATCAGGCGGCAAAGAATGACAGGGGCATCAGAACGATGTGGCGTCGACTATTCATCATTTGCGTCATCGCATGGCAGCTTGGCGGCTGCGGGACCTGGTCAAAGGGGCCGCCGTCATGTGACGGTACGGCTCGGCGGCCGCTCAATCGCTCCTTGTGGGATTGGGAATCCGGCGCGCCGCCCGCGACACCCGAGCCGTCGGCTCCGCAGTCCGCACCCATCACCCGGAAGGGCGAAAGCAGCCCATCAGCGCCTTCGACCAAACTCGTCGCGTCCGGCCACTGGACCGACATTGCGGCCTCTTACCGCGCTTGCGGCAAGGAGGCGTGAGATGGTTGGGCATGATGACCTTAAAGCTTACTTCGACAATGCGCGGCGATGGGAACAGGATCTGCTGCTGTCGGCCCATCGCTCGCGGCGAACAGCCTGGGTGATTGCCGCAGGCGCTTGCGCATTGGCGGTCGTCTCGGTCGGTGCGGTCGCAGCGCTGGCGCCACTGAAGACGGTCGAGCCGTTCGTCATCCGGGTCGATAATGCGACCGGCATTGTCGACACCGTTTCCGCCCTTAATTCGACGCCGGCGCGCTACGACGAAGCCGTCACCAAGTTTTTTCTTGGGCGCTACGTGCGCGCGCGCGAAGGTTACAGCTATCCCGAAGCCGAAACCAACTTTCGCACGATTTCCCTGCTTTCGGGTCAGGGCGAACAAGCCCGCTTCGCAGCCTGGTACCGCGGCTCCAATCCCGAAAGCCCGCAAGTCGTTCAAGGCCGTTTTGGGGTCGCGACGGTGCGGATCAAGGCGATCTCGCTCTTGGCCGACAACGTCGCGTCCGTGCGCTTCATGAAAGAGAGCCGCAAGGGAGAGGAAACCCGCGTCACCCATTGGGTTTCGACGCTGACGTTCTCTTATGCCAACGCGCCGATGTCCTCCGCCGACCGCCTGATCAATCCGCTCGGCTTTCTGGTTTCGGAATATCGTGCCGATCCGGAGGTCGTGCCATGAAACGTTTCGCGCTCTGGATTACTTTGGCTCTCGGATTTGCGGGGCCGGTACTCGCGCTGCAGCAGCCGGCACCGGGTCAACGTGATGCGCGTGTGCGCACCGTGACCTACGACCCGGCCAATGTGGTCCGCGTCAACGGCGTCATTCGCGCCTCGACCCAGGTTGTGTTTGCCGATGACGAGGAGATCGCGCATGTCGCGATCGGCGATGCGATCGCATGGGAAGTAGCACCAGCGGGTTCGATCTTGTTCCTCAAGCCGCGCGAAAAACATCCGCCGACGAATCTGCAGGTCGTCACCACGCGGCCCGACGGACGAAAACGCTCCTATCAGTTCGAGTTGTCGATCGCGGAGACGACGCTGGCCGACAGCTACTTCGTCGTCCGCTTCGCCTACCCCGGCGACGAGATCGAGCGGCGGCGCATTGAGGCGGCTGCCCGCGGCGCCGAGCGGGAAGGCGCGCTGATCGAGCAGACGTTTGACCTGCACCATGCCTATGGCGCGCGCAACTGGCGCTTTTCGGCCCAAGGCTCGATCGACCTCGAGCCCGAAGCCGTCTTCGACGACGGCAAGGAAACCACGTTCCGCTTCGCTGGCAATCGCGAGATTCCGGCGATCTACCTGATCAACTCGGACGGCTCCGAAAGTCTCGTCCCTAAGGATGTCCGCGGCGAGCTCGTGGTGGTGCACGCCACGGCTCGCGAGTTTCGGCTGCGCAAGGGCGATATTGTGCTTTGCATCTTTAACGAAGCGTTCGATGCCGTCGGGGTCAATCCCGGCACCAACACCACAAGCCCCTCGATCGAGCGGCGGGCGAAGCGGCCATCTCCAACCCCAAGGGCACGATAGGCGGGCACAACATGACCGAGCATGAGAATGAAACGCTTGCCGGCGAGCGGGGAATCACCCCGGTGGGAGGAGAGGACAATGGTCGAGCAGCCATGCTCAAACGCGGCTTCGGCGCGCTCGCGCTCACCGCATTCGCCTTTCTGATCATCTGGGGGACCTGGAAAAGCGACAAGCCGATCAGCGAGTCCGCCCGCAAGCTCATGATCCGTCAGGCGGCGGCGTTCGAGCCCGCCGCCGAGCCACCTGTCTCACCCATCACCACGGCGTCCATCCCGGTCGCACCTGTTGCTGCCACGCAGGCACCCGCTGTGCCCGCCGCGGACCAGATGCTGGAAAGCGCACGGCGCGCGCCGGTGCTCGCCTATAACCGGCCGGTCGCGTCGGGACGTCCGCCCCATAATGGCCCGACCGGAAGCGTCCCCATCGATCCCTATGATTTTGGGCGGGCCGAGCCACGCAACGAGCTTGCGGACAAGCTGAAACCCACGCCGATCGAGGGGGTGCGCGCGGCGCGGCTTCCCAATCGCAATCTTCTGGTTACCCAGGGCACCTCCATTCCGTGCGTGCTGGAGACCGCGATGTCGTCGGATGTGGCGGGTTTTGTCTCCTGCGTTGTGCTGCGCGACGTGATGTCGGATTCCGGCAACGTGGTGCTCATGGAAAAGGGCACGCAAATTGTCGGCGAATATCGCGGCAATGTGCGGCGGGGCTCAAAACGCATGTTTGTTCTGTGGAGCCGTGCCAAGACACCGACGGGTGTCATCGCGGCCCTGGCGTCGCCTGCCACGGATGCGCTCGGCCGCGCCGGGTTCGATGGCGATATTGACACGCATTTCTGG
Organism: Bradyrhizobium campsiandrae; assembly: GCF_014529705.1. Lineage (GTDB taxonomy): Bacteria > Pseudomonadota > Alphaproteobacteria > Rhizobiales > Xanthobacteraceae > Bradyrhizobium > Bradyrhizobium campsiandrae. The sequence continues at coordinate 16,549 of NZ_JAANIH010000065.1, read as the reverse complement.
GAGCGCTTCGGGTCAGCGCTATTGCTGTCGATCGTCAGCGATGCCTCCTCGATCGGGCGCCAGCAACTGCAAGACGGATCGATCCAGATCAACAATACCGCTGGCGCGACCAACACTGCCGCCGGCATTGCCGTCGAGCAGTCGATCAACATTCCACCGACGCTGAGTAAAAATCAGGGCGAGCTCGTCAATATCTTTGTCGCGCGCGACCTCGATTTCTCCTCTGTCTATCAACTGCACCGGATCGAAACCCGCACCCAGATTCTCGACCGGACGATCCCTGGGAGCATCGTCGGCCCGGCTGTGGTGACGAAATGAGCGCTCTCGTATCGATCGAACGCGATGGCGGCCGCCTGGTGCTGGCGCGCTACCTAGAGCCGCTGGCGCCATACCTGGCGGACAACACCCTCACCGAAATCGTCGTCAACCGTCCCGGCGAGATCCTCGTGGAAGGACCTGACGGCTGGACCCGGCATGAAGCCGAAGCCCTCACGGAAACTTATCTCTCACATCTTGCAACCGCGGCCGCCGGCCATACCCGCCAAGACATCGGCCCGGAACACCCGGTGGTATCGACCAGCCTGATCGGCGAGGAGCGCTGTCAGATCGTGGTGCCGCCAGCGGTCCCGACCGGCATGGTCAGCCTGACGATCCGCAAGCCCTCGACACTGACCATGAACCTCGACGCTTTGGCGCGGGCAAAGCTGTTTGAAGATGTCCGCGCGACGAACGACGAGCTATCCGTCGATGAGCATCGACTGCTCGCGCTGAAAGACGCCGGCCACTGGCGCGAGTTCCTTGAGCTTGCGGTGCGCACCCGTCGCAATATCCTGATCTCGGGGGCGACTGGTTCGGGTAAGACCACTCTGTCCAAGGCGCTGATTGCGGCGATCCCGACGCATGAACGGCTCATCACCATTGAAGACACCACCGAGCTGGTCATCCCGCACCAGAATTGCGTCCGGCTGCTCTATGCCAAGGACGGGCAGGGCGTTGCCAAGATCGGCCCCCGCGAACTCCTGGAATCGTCTTTGCGCATGCGGCCCGACCGCATCTTGCTGCAGGAGCTGCGCGACGGCACCGCCTTCTTTTATCTCAGGAACGTAAATTCGGGGCACCCGGGATCGATCACGACGGTTCACGCGGACAGCGCTCGCCTAGCCTTCGAACAGATGACCTTGCTGGTCAAGGAAAGCGCGGAGGGACGTGACCTTCAGCGCGATGATATCCGCTCGCTGTTGCTGCATCTGGTCGACGTCGTCGTCCAAATGCAGAAGCGTGACGGCCGCTACCGCATCTCGGAAATCTACTATGATCCCGTTCGCAAACGCGACCACGCCCGCTAGAGCCGCCCTCGGCACGACGCTGGCGCTCGGGGCCGGCGCAGTCTTCCTGCTGGTCGCCTCGAACGTTCTGCTGCTCGGGCTCAGGCTCCACGATGGCGGTTTTCACTGGTCGGAGATCGCCACAGGCTGGCCGCGCTATGGCGCCGACCCGCGCTTTGACCGCTGGCTGACGCTGTCGACCCTTGCCGGGCTGATTGTCGTCTTTGGCCTGCTTGGCGCGATTCTGCGGAACCGTCCGCCTCCACTTCACGGCAAGGCCCGTTTCGCCTCCGAGCGCGAGATCAAGGCCGCTGGCCTACGATCCAAGGACGGCCTACTACTCGGCCGCAAAGACGGAAAGATGCTCTGCTTCGGGGGATCGGAACACGTGCTGCTCTACGCCCCAACGCGCGCCGGGAAGGGGGTCGGCTACGTCATTCCGAACTTGCTCAATTGGCCGGATTCGGTCGTTGCGCTGGATGTCAAGAAGGAGAACTGGGATCGATCGTCCGGCTTTCGCGCTAGCCACGGCCAGGAGGTCCATCTGTTCGATCCGCTCGACGAGAACGGTCGCACCGCGCGCTACAATCCACTGGGCTATGTGCGCAGCGATCCTGCCGATCTCTATGACGATCTGCAGCGTATCGCTGTGATGCTGTTTCCGGCCGAAAGCCGCGGCGATCCGTTCTGGTTCGAGGCAGCACGTTCATCCTTTGTAGCGATCGGCGGCTATGTCGCGGAAACGCCAGGCTTGCCATTGACGATCGGTGAGATCCTGCGCCAGCTGTCAGCGACCCAGGATATCAAGGCCCACTTCGACAAGATCATCGCCGACCGCACGGGCGGTCGTTCCCCGCTGTCGCGGCACTGCATTACGGCGCTGAACGACTTCCTTGCGGCCTCCGAGAACACATTGAACTCGGTCCGCAAGACCGTGACGGCCCGACTCGGCCTCTGGCTCAATCCCCGCATCGATGCCGCAACCTCGACCAATGATTTCGACCTCCGGCAACTTCGGCAGCGTCCCATGTCGATCTATCTCGGGGTGACACCTGACAATCTCGACCGCATGGCGCCACTTCTCAATCTGCTTTTTCAGCAGGTCGTCGATCTCAATACCCGCCAGCTGCCGGAACAAAACCCCAAACTCAATCGCAAGGTGCTGCTGTTGCTCGACGAATTTCCGGCGCTGGGCAACGTCAATGTGCTGGCAAAATCGGTCGCCTTCATCGCCGGATACGGCATCCGCCTTCTCACTGTGGTTCAGAGCCCGGCGCAGCTGCGTGCGATCTATGGGATCGACGCGGCTCGCAACTTCATGACCAACCACGCCGTCGAGGTCGTGTTTGCCCCGAAAGAGCAGGACGTGGCGAATGAGCTCTCGGAACGTATCGGCTATGATACGGTGAATGCGCGCAGCCGCAGCGGACCGAAGGGGCTTGCGATGCGGTCCACCAGCGAAACGGTCTCCGAGCATCGTCGCGCCCTGATGCTGCCGCAAGAGCTGAAGCTTCTTCCGAAATCCAAGGCCTTCATCCTCGGCACGGGCATTCCGCCGATCATTGCCGATAAGATCGTCTATTACGAAGACAAGGCATTCCTGCAACGATTGCTGCCGGCCCCGGTCCCGGAGCTGCCTAAGGGGCGCTCAAATGCACTGCTCGACGCCGAACTCAAGGAGCTGCGCTCCGAGATTGCCGAGCTGCGCGCGGTATTCCGGGCCCGGCCCATGACCGACGATGAGGTGGCCGACCCCTCCACAATCCCTGCCAACGCTTCATTCGATTTTGGGGATGTGGATGTCAATCTCGAAGGTCTCTCCGAAGACGACATGAAGGCCTGGACCCTGAAGTATATCGACGCCCACGCCATCCCGCCGGCACGACGGCCCGGCCGCAAGAAAAATGAGCCGCAGCATGAACGACACGCGTGACGACGGCACGGAATTTAGCCTTCAACGGCAGGGTCGCACAGGACGCGATCAGGAGACGGATAAGTCGGGCGATGCTCCCGGAGCGAAATCGGCGTCGGCTGACAAGTCATCCGCAGCGACGGTCGAAGAGGATGCACTCCCTGATCGTATCCGTCGGAAATACTACGTGGTGGCAGAGACCGGAAAGGATGGACGCGAAGGGGAGGCACGCCTTTATGCCGACGAGCGCGACGAGTATCTCGCTTTCAAGGTCACCGCAGATCGTCTCGTCACGCGTCTGGCCGCAGCGGAGGTAGTCCGCGACATGGTCAGCGTGGCACAACATCGACGGTGGGACGCACTCCACGTCCGAGGCTCGGCGGTATTCCGGCGCGAAGCCTGGCTCGAGGCCGGCGCTCGCGGTATAGAAGTCCAGGGCTATCAACCGACCGATCTCGATCGGCAGGCACTTTCCGATCGGCAGGACGTCTGGAACCGAACACATCCTTACACGCAGGAGGAAGCGGTTCGTTCAGCTACTGCCCGGGACGATGGCGCGAAAGCACTTGACTACGACGCGGGTGTCTCAGGGCGCTTGATCGAGATCGGCCGAGCACCCTATCGCAATCGTGACGATGCCGAGCCATCCACCTACGTGGCCATCGAGCTCGACAACGGCCGGCAGCATCAGGTTTGGGGCGTGGGTCTTGAGAAGGCGACCGCCGATAGTAAGGCAAGGCCCGGCGATCGCATCCAGGTGCGCAGGGAAGGTGTCGACCGCGTCGCGAAAGATATCAAGCTGATAGACGCAGCAAGCGGCAGTGCGCGTATCGAACGGCGACAGGTGCCGCGCAACCGGTGGCAGGTGACCGCGGAAAGATTTCGCTCAGCCGATCGACCGACAACCGCTCGCGATCCCGATCTGGTCGCCGCGCAATCCCATATGGTCCTTATCGAGAAGGCGCTCGAACGCGTCTTTCCAGAGGATGAGCGCACGCGGCACGCCATCATGGGATCCGTGAGGGAACGAATTGCGGAACATCTCGAGCGGGGGCACTCATTCGCGCGTGCAACCGTGATGGAACCTGTTCAAGACCGTCGTCGGTTGGGAAGTGGCAAAGACAATGCCGATAAGAAGCAGAATGGTGAGCGGGTTAGAATCCAGGAACGAGAACGCTGATGGCGCGCGACGAGGGCACATCAACGCTTTAGTGTGCCTCTGACGAAGTCAGAAGCTCGAATCCTGTCCCTGCAACCAAGATCGATACAAACAACCCAGCAATCTCAATGGATTGCCGGGTTTTTAACATCAAATCGTCGCCCCAACAAAATCAATGGTTTAGTTTCGTAGGTTCAAATCACCCGCAACCAATGGCGGAATACAAAAGCGCAGCGGACGAACGGCGATGATGGTGTATTCCTTCGTATTAGGGACGAGGGTTTCGAGAAATGCTCGGCCTTACGGATCGTTGACGCGCAATGCGATCATTCTTGGCGTCGAACAGCGGAGAGAAGACGCCCTCTCCTGACTATACCATGCGGCTTGAATGGAGTCTCGCGCGGCTTGCCGCGCGAGTATCCTGATTAAGGCGACGAGGCGTGGATCGGGTTTCGATGAAATAGGCAACATCAGCTCGTTGCGAGCCTCGAAGCCCACACCGATTGGTCCGGCTGCTGTTTTTATGGATCCTTTGATCGCGTGCCCTCGGACCTGACAAACTCAGCGTGTCCGTGGATTGCCACAAGGGATTTCGCACTTTGCGAACAGCAATCATATTGTCGGGGCCATGATCATCACGATCGCGGTCTAAGCCATGGCCGAGGTCGCGTGGCAAGCGGAGTGATGAGAGGTGGCGGGCAGGTCCGCAGTCTGAAAAGCCTTGAGCCGAACATGCAGGTGAGGGCGATCACCTATTGTCACGACACCTATCGGCTCACCACTGCGGACGACAAGATACGGCATTTTGGAGCGCAATCTGCGGTTGACAACCGATTCCAGCCGGGACCGTCCGCAGCCTGGCGCGTCGGCGCTCCTGCCTGACGGAATGATGGGTGATCGCGCCGCGTGCTTCGACCCGGCGGCAGGTTGCTCTTTGTGGAGCACGGCTTGGCGCCCGACGAGGGCGTTCGCTGGTGGCAGGATCGGCTGACGCAGGCATGGAAAAATATCAGCGGCGGGGGGCCATCTCGACCGTCCCACTGATCGAGGGGCGGGATTTCGGTACGAAGGCAGTGCGGGGCTAGGCTGACTCGAAGCAGCGGGAAGCCAACTCTCCTTTCCGCCACCGTACGGCACCGCCGGGTAAATTTATTCGCCCTCCATTCCTTCCCGACGCGCCTTCCCAGACCGAATTTGTGATGGAGTTCGGCCCCTGTCCTTGCTACGCATAGACTGATGAAACGGCAAATCGGACATCGGCGACCCCTTGTTGCACCCAAGCTGCGCGGGCTGCTGACCGTTTTCCTTGCGATTGCATATGTCCTCGTCGGGGTAGCAGGAGAGATCGCCTGCGCCGAGGAGACGCCCGCGTCGGTCGAGCGGGCCGCACAACTCGAACTGGGCGGTTCATCGTGGAAAGCGGACCAGGATTCGAAGAAGCCGGCCGTCACCGTCGTCGATCATTGCTATACCTGTGTTCCCTTGCTCGTTCCGCCGCCTGTCCTGGTAGCCGAGCCGACGGGAAAGTCGGTCTCGCCGGTTTACGCTACGGCGACGTTCCTCCTTGAGGATCATCCGGGTCTCGATACGCCGCCGCCCAAATACCGGACCTGAGCGTCTTCTCGGAGCGCGCGAGCGCTCGATCGATCTGCTTGGTCAGGTACCTGCTCATGTTTCGGAAGAAGGCCGCGCTTTTTGCGTGTGCGGTAGCATTCCTGGTCAGTCCGTGGCTGACGGGCGTTTCACATTCGCAGGCTCTCACGATGAAGTCCGCGCTTGCGCGCGCACTCGCTGCCAGCCCGCGTCTCACCGCGGCCGAGCGGGACGTAGGGATCGCTACGGGACAGCGCATCCAGGCCGGAGCCTTGCTCAATCCGGAGCTGTCCTATGAGCAGGACAATTCCTTCGGCACGGGTAAGTATCAGGGCACGAAGTCCGCGGAGACCACGCTGCAGATCAGCCAGGCTTTCGAATGGTTCGGCAAGCGGGATGCGCGCATTGCGGCCGGCGCGGCGGGTGTCGAGACGGCGGCGATCCAGCGTCAGGCAGTCCGGTTGGAAGTCCTCTCGCAGACGGCGATCGCCTTCCTCAACGTGCTGGGCGCACAGCGTCGCATCCAGATTCTTGACGAGCAGGTCGCCGCCATCGACAGGTTGACCCCACTGCTGCAGCGGCGGGTCGAATCAGGCGCATCGTCCCCGGCAGAGACCGGGCGGGCAGAAGTGGCGTCCGCTCTGGTCAAGGCAGATCGGGAGCGGCTCCGGTCGACCCTCGCCAGCGCGCGGCGCGAACTGGCCGTCCTCATGGGAGATCCTACACCCAAATTCACCTCCGTCTCTGGACGGCTCGATGCCACCGGACGGCCGCCATCGTTTCAGTCCGTCGTGGCCGCGATCGAGGCGAATCCGCAACTGGTCCGCTGGACCGCAGTTTACGCGCAGCGGAACGCGGAACTCTTGCTGGCCCGGCTCAGGCCCTATCCGGACGTGCGCATCGCCGCCGGATGGCGTCACTTCAACGAGACCAACGATGATGCCGTTCGGCTGACGCTTTCGGTACCTATCCCGGTGTTCTTCCAGAATCAGGGCAACATCCTCTCGGCGCAGGAGAGCCTGGCGAAGACGAGGGCGGAGCGGGAAGCGAACCGGAACACGCTGATCGTGATCGCAGGCCGCGCGTACGACGCGCTGCAGAGTTCGCTGCGGGAGCTTGCCATTCTTCGCGGAGCCGCGATCCCAAAAGCCGAGCAGGCGGCGCAGGCCATTTCGGATGGATACGGCCAAGGCCGCTTCACGCTGCTTGAGGTGCTGGACGCACAGGCGAGCCTCACACAGGCGCGACTGCGCGAGCAGGAGGCATCGCAGAACTTCCACGTTGCCGTAGCGACCATCGAAGGACTCGTCGGCAATCCACTTTCGCTCGCGCGCGAGAGCTCAAGATGATTCGAGCACTGATCCGATATCTGGTCTTCGTTCTGGTCGCCGGGACAATTGTTTATGCCGGATATCGGATGTTGGCACCGGCGACGACCAAGACAGTCGCGACGGAGAAGTCCGAAAATGAAGAGCATTCGGACAGCATCGCGATGAGCGACGCCAAGGTAGCGGCCGCCGAGATAGAGCTTGCGAAGGCCGCGCCGGCGGTGCTGCACGACAGCCTGCTGCTGAACGGAATGGTCCAGGCCAACCAGGAATCGCTGGTTCAGATCACGCCCCGGTTTCCGGGCGTCGTTCGGGAGGTTCGCAAGCGAATTGGCGACCACGTCGAAAGGGGCGACGTCCTTGCCATCGTCGAAAGCAATCAAAGCCTGACATCTTACGAATTGAAGGCCGCTCTCGCGGGCACGATCATCGACCGCCAAACCACGCTCGGCGAATACGTTTCCGAGCAGAAGCCGGCGTTCGTCATCGCGGATCTATCGACGGTATGGGTCGATTTCTCCGTATACCGGCGCGACCTGGGCCGCGTGAAGGTCGGCGATCAAATCCTGATCGATCCAGCGGACGGCGGACCCAAAATTGAGGCGAAGATTTCGTATGTGTCGCCTGTCGGCAGCAGTGAGACCCAGAGCGCGCTCGCCAGAGCCGTCGTACCGAATGCCGAACACCAGCTGCGCCCCGGCTTGTTTGCCACCGGCCGATTGACCCTGTCGGCTAAGAAGGTGCCAGTCGCAGTGAAATCCTCGGCGTTGCAGACCCTCGAAAACCGCACGGTCGTGTTCGTCCGCGACGGCGAGAAGTTCGAGGCCCGCGATGTCGAGATCGGCGAGCGCGACCCGGACTTCGTGGAAGTTACGTTCGGCGTCCTGGAAGGCGATCTATACGCGGCGAAGAACAGCTTCATCGTAAAGGCGGAACTGGCGAAGGGAGGGGCGGAAGACAATGATTGACGGCATCCTCTCCTTCGCCATCCGCCAGCGCTGGCTGGTGATGTTCGGCGTCCTCGCCATGGCCGGCTTCGGCGCATGGAATTTCACGCGTCTGCCGATCGACGCGGTTCCCGACATCACCAATGTTCAGATCCAGATCAACAGCCGGGCCCCAGGCTACTCGCCGCTCGAGGTCGAGCAGCGCATCACGTTTCCGATCGAAACCGCCATGGGCGGCCTGCCGCGCCTGGAGAGCACGCGGTCGCTATCACGCTACGGGCTCAGCCAGGTCACGGTGATCTTCAAGGATGGCACCGACATCTATTTTGCCAGGCAGATGGTCAACGAGCGGATCCAGCAGGTCAGAGACCAGCTACCCCCGGCCATCGAGACAGCGATGGGGCCGATATCGACCGGGCTCGGCGAGATCTACATGTACACAATCGAAGCCAAGCCAGAGGCTCGCAAGGCGGGCGGAGAGGCGTACAGTCCCACCGACTTGCGTACGATCCAGGACTGGATCGTCAGGCCGCAACTGCGGACCGTTGCGGGGGTGAGCGAAGTCAATTCGGTGGGCGGATTCGAACGGCAGTTTCAGGTGCTACCCGATCCCACTCAACTGATGGCCTACAAACTCAGCTTTCGCGACATCATGGCGGCGCTCGCCTCGAACAATGCCAACGTCGGTGCCGGCTACATCGAGCGCAACGGCGAGCAATACCTCGTCCGCGCGCCTGGACAGGTCGCAAGCGTCGACGAGATCAAGGAAATCGTGGTCGGCTCGCGGAACGGCATCCCGGTGCGAGTGTCCGATGTGGCCGATGTCAGGGAAGGAACAGATTTGCGGACCGGCGCGGCAACGCTGAACGGCAACGAGGTGGTGCTCGGCACTGCCATGCTGCTGATCGGGGAGAACAGCCGCACCGTCGCGCAGCGCGTCGCCGCAAGGCTGAAGGAAATCGGACGGTCGCTTCCCGAGGGGATCGTCACGCACACCGTCTACGATCGCACACGTCTGGTCGAAGCGACGATCGCAACAGTGGCGAGGAATCTCTTCGAAGGCGCGCTGCTGGTGATCGTCGTGCTATTCCTGACGCTCGGAAACTTTAGGGCCGCGGTCGCGACTGCGTGCGTCATTCCGCTGTCCGTGCTGTTCGCGATCACCGGCATGGTGGAAGACAAGGTCAGCGCCAATCTCATGAGCCTGGGCGCGATCGACTTCGGCATCATCATCGACGGTGCCGTGATCATCGTCGAGAACTGTCTGCGCCTGCTGGCGATGGAGCAACGCCGGCTCGGCCGCGTTCTCACCCGCGAGGAACGCTTCGAGACAATTCTCGCCGGCTCGCGAGAGGTCATCCGCCCCAGCCTGTTCGGAACGTTCATCATTGCCGTCGTCTATCTACCGATCCTCACGCTCACCGGCGTCGAAGGCAAGATGTTCACGCCGATGGCTTTGACCGTGCTGATGGCGTTGACCGGGGCCAGCATTCTGTCGATGACGTTTGTGCCGGCGGCTGTGGCACTCCTCGTCACCGGCAAGGTCTCCGAACATGAGAATTTCTTCATGCGAACCGCGCGCCGCATTTATGCGCCGCTACTCGCGGCGTCGATCCGCAACCGGTTCGGCGTCGCGGTGGTTGCGGCCCTCCTGGTCGTTGTCTGCGGCATCGCGGCGTCGCGCATGGGCGGTGAGTTTATTCCGAGCCTCGACGAATTGGATGCCTCGACGGAGGTGGTCCGCATCCCCAGCGTCAGTCTGACTCAGTCGGTGGCAATGGAGGCGATGCTGGAGAAGCGATTACTCAAGCTTCCCGAGGTCAAGGAGGTGTTCGCCCGCACCGGCACGGCGGAGGTTGCAACCGACCCTATGCCGCAATCCACTTCGGACAACTACATCATGCTGAAGTCGAGAAAGGAATGGCCCGATCCCAAGAAGCCGAAGGCCGCTATCGTGGCGGAAATCCACGAGGCGGCGGAAAACGTGCCCGGTAGCGCCTATGGGTTCTCGCAGCCGATCCAGCAGCGCATGAACGAACTTATCTCGGGCGTGCGGAGCGACGTGGCCGTCAAGATATTCGGCGACAATTTGGACGAATTGATCCAGGCTGCGAGCCGGGTCCAAGCAGTTCTGCAGAGGGTGGAGGGGGCGGCCGACGTCAAAGCCGAGCAGGCGGCGGGGTTGCCGGTGCTCACCGTCCAACTGAACCGCCAAATCCTATCGCGCTATGGTATCAACGTCGCCGATGTACAGAATCTCGTTGAAATGGCGGTGGGCGGCAAGAGCGCAGGCCGCCTGTTTGAAGGCGATCGTCGTTTCGACATCGTAGTTCGACTGCCGGAGAATCTACGCTCGGATGTCGATGCTATCAGATCGTTGCCGGTTCCGCTGCCGCCGACCGAAAGTCCGACGAAGGCAACTACTGCGCTCTGGGGCAATTCGCTGCTCGCGCAAATCCGCTACGTGCCGCTATCCGAACTTGCCCAGGTCGATTTAAAGCCGGGCCCCAATCTGATCAGCCGTGAGGACGGTAAACGGCGGATTGCCGTGACAGCCAACGTGAGGGGTCGTGATCTCAGCTCCTTCATCGCTGATGCTCAAAATCAGGTGAAGGAGAAGGTGAAACTGCCGGCCGGCTATTGGATCGGTTGGGGTGGCCAGTTCGAACAGCTTATTTCTGCAACGCAGCGCCTGATGGTCGTCGTGCCGCTCGCGTTGTTTCTAATCTTCCTGCTGCTATTCATCAGCTTGGGGTCGATGCCCGATGCGCTGTTGGTATTCAGTGGCGTGCCGCTCGCGCTCACCGGCGGCGTCGTGGCGCTCCTGCTGCGCGGGATTCCGCTCTCGATAAGCGCCGGGATCGGCTTCATCGCGCTCTCTGGGGTCGCCGTGCTCAACGGCCTCGTCATCATCACGTTCATCGAAAAGCTTCGACGCGAAGGCCATGCGCTGGTGGACGCGGTCCGGGAAGGCGCACTGACGCGGCTCCGGCCGGTCCTGATGACCGCGCTCGTCGCCTCACTTGGCTTCGTCCCGATGGCGATCGCCACCGGTGCCGGCGCTGAGGTGCAGCGGCCGCTCGCGACCGTCGTTATAGGCGGGATCATCTCGTCGACCATCCTCACCCTATTGGTGCTGCCGGCGCTCTACGCCATGTTCAGGCGGGAAGAGCCGACCAACACGCAATCGAACCCATCCGTCCGCCAAGGAGTACCGTCATGAAGTACGCGCTGTTGCTGATCGCTGCCATCTTGTTCGCGACGCCGGTTTCCGCCGAGGACTATGAAAAAGGACCGAACGGCGGGCTGATGCTCGACGTTGCCGGGATCGATGCCGAACTTCTGACGTCGGGCAACACGGTCACCATCAACGCCTTTGAGGCCTTCAAGGCGAAGCCGGTCTCGACAAAGGGCTATGTCGGCGCCGTGCTGATTGCCGGTGGGTCGGCCCGCGAAACGGTCACCCTTGCGCCCCAAGGCGAGAACTCGCTCAAAGGCGACGCGAAGAATCCGATTCCGGCAGGCGCGACGATCACCCTCACGATCAAGACCGCCGAGGGGAAGTCGGGTCAGGCCAAATTCAAGAAGTAGGCTTGCGGACGTGAATTGGCTGCGCTCAGCGGAGAGAAGATCAGGCCTTGGGGGCGAGCACGCCTCGGCCGGCATCCCTATCCGACATTTCGTAGCCGCGTGCGTGATATGGCCGCTCGCCTGGAACGCGGTGGCCGCAGAAGAGCATGACGCGCGGACCGCACAGATCGTCGGGCTAGGTGCCGCGACATGCCGGCAGTTCACGGCCGATGCGGCGGCTGATCCGCAGGTGCGAAAGGACTACCTGGCCTGGGCGCAGGGCTTCATGAGCGGAATCGTGTTGAGTAGGCCGCCGGGCGTGGACGTCGGTCTCGATCTCAATCCGCCGACGTTCGGCCTGATGGCCCAACTGCAATTCCTCGAAGAGCACTGCGCGCGGCACGAGACGGTCGATTTCTCCAGTGCCGTCGAGACGCTTTACAAGAGACTGCGGCTGGAAGGTAAGACTTGATGCGAGGATGTGTAAGATGACGGAAACAGACACAGCCGAAGCGGTTCGTTACCGCGTGACCGGTATGGATTGCTCCGCCTGCGCTGCCAAGATCGAAGCCGCCGCGCGCTCGATCGCAGGCGTGCGGGATGCCAAGGTCTCGATCGCGTCCCAGGAGATGACGCTCCGAACAGAAAACGGGACGGCCCCTCTGCCCGAGGTCGAGCGCTCGATCACCGGCCTCGGCTACAGACTTGCGCGCGTCGACGAAGGCGAGGATGACGACAAGATCCCGAATCTCTCGCACGTGACGCCTGGTTACAAGCGCGCCCTTTGGATCGTAGTTCTGCTGAACGCCGGATACGGCCTCGTCGAGACCGTTGGTGGGTTTCTCGCCGGCTCGCAATCCGTGAAGGCCGATGCGCTCGATTTCATCGGGGACGGAGTGATCTCGTTCCTCGGGCTGATGGCGGTGGGCTGGGGACTGGCGGCCCGGGCCAAGGCCGCCCTGCTGCAGGGAATCTTCCTCGGCGTTCTGGGAGCGGGAGTGCTCGTCGACACCGGCTATCGCGTGCTGGTGCAGCATCAGCCCGAAGCCGAGATGATGGGGATTCTCGCACTCGTCGGACTGGTGGTGAACGTGATGGCAGCCGTGGTGCTTCTTCCTCACCGGCAGGGGGACGCCAACGTGCGTGCGGTATGGCTCTTCAGCCGCAATGATGCGATCGGCAACGTTGCGGTCATAGTTGCCGCCGTTCTGGTCGCTTGGACCCAAACGCCATGGCCTGACTTGGCTGTGGCGGTCGTCATTGCCGCTCTATTTCTCCAGTCGTCCTTGGCTATCATAAGGGATGCACGAAATGACTTGAGCAAGGCCGATCGAGCCCGCTACGGGAGCGGCACATAGTGAACGCGGTGCTGTCGTTGCCCTACCCTCCTGAAGCCTCATCGCGCCCGATTTCGGTCTGTCGCTGGCTCGGAAGGCGCCCTATGGGCTCGCGTTCCCTGGGTTCATCCCGGCAAGTAACGAAATTGGCAACGTCTTCTGGGCAGCCGCTGCGAGAAGGTGCACAGACGAGCCTCGAATGACCGGAATTAGAACGCCTCAAATTGCACCGACCCGAAATCGGCGATACGACGGCGATCGAACCTAACTTCCACACGGGCATCCCATGAATCTCATATCCTTACCGGTGCGCCTGGGACTGCTCTTTATCCTAATGGCTTTCGTTTTCTTGGGTAAAGCGAGGGCGGAGACGAGCGATGTCGAAACGACGTGGCGATTGTTGGATTACATCGCGGTGGACTACCCCGGCGCGGTATCGCACGGCTCGATCTCAAGTCCTTCCGAATACGCGGAGCAGAAAGAGTTCGCGGCGACCATCGCTGCAAAGCTCGCCGCGCTGCCGCCCAAGCCGGAACAGGAAGCGCTTCTGACAGAAGCTGGACGTCTGCAGCGCGCCATCGAGAGCAAGGCCGAGGCCGAGCAAGTCGCCGAAATTGCGCACGGCTTAGCCACTTCGCTGCTTGCGGCCTATCCTGTGCCGCTGGCGCCGAAGAAGGTCCCGAACTTCGCGCGCGGTGCGGCCCTGTTTGCTCAGAACTGCGCCAGCTGTCACGACGCGACCGGCGACGGTCAGGGACCGGATGCCGCAAAGCTGAACACTCCGCCCGTCGCTTTCACAGATGCCGATCGCAGCCGTCAGCGCAGCGTGTTCGCCCTCTACTTGGTTATTACCCAAGGCCTCGATGGGACCCCGATGCCGAGCTTCGATGGCCTACCGGCCGATGATCGCTGGGCCCTAGCCTTCTACGCTGGTCATTTCGCATTTTCGGACGCTGCCGCGACGGAAGGGGAGCGGCTGTGGAAGCAGGACGAATGGCTTCACGGGCTCGTCCCGGATCTGAAAGCTCTCGCTGGCACGACGCCCGCATCTCTTGCAGGCAAGATCGGAGAGGATAAGGCAGACGCCCTCATGGCCTATTTGCGCCGGCATCCCGAAGTCCTTGGACAACAGACCGGATCTCTGTCGCTGGTTCGCGGCCGTCTGGCCGAAAGCCTCGCCTTCTATCGTGCGGGGGACAGGCAGCGCGCCGCCGAATTGGCATTGTCCGCATATCTCGATGGGTTCGAGCCGGTCGAACCTACGCTGGCCGCCCGTGATCGTGCGCTTATGGAGCGGATCGAGGATGCGATGGGCGAGTACCGCGCCACTATCCAGAGCAGAGGGACTGTCGATGCGCTCACCGATCGAGCGCAGATCCTCGACGTCCTCCTCGACGATGCGGACGCTGCGCTGTCCCCGGACGCCGCAAGCGGTCTGTCGACGTTCCTAGGCGCGGCGACGATCCTGCTGCGCGAGGGGCTCGAAGCATTGCTGATCGTAGTGGCCATGATCGCCTTCCTTCGCAAGGCCGAGCGGATGGAGGTGATGCGCTACGTCCATGCAGGTTGGGTTAGTGCACTTGCGGCGGGCTTTTTGACCTGGATTGTCGCGACTTGGATGATTGGGATCAGCGGCGCGAGCCGGGAATTGACGGAGGGCTTCGGGTCGGTCTTTGCGTCCGTGGTTTTGCTCTCGGTCGGCATCTGGATGCACGGCAAGGCGCAGGCCGATCAATGGCAACACTACATTCGGGAAAAGATGGCGAAAGCGCTGTCCGGCGGTTCGGCATGGTTTCTGTTCGGGCTCGCCTTCATCGTCGTCTACCGAGAGGTGTTCGAGACGATCCTCTTCTTTGCGGCGCTGTGGAACCAGGGAAACGGCGGCGCGATACTCGCGGGCACCCTGAGCGCATGCCTAACCCTGGCCGTAGTGGCGTGGGCAATGCTGCGCTTTAGCCGCCGCCTGCCAATCGGTAAGTTCTTCACCTACAGTTCGTGGCTGATGGCGGTACTCACGGTCGTTCTCGCCGGCAAGGGTATCGCTGCTCTGCAAGAGGCCGGCATGGTCAGCATCGCACCGTTGCGTTCGGTGCCGCGTATCTCATTGGTTGGCCTGTTCCCAACGACCCAAACGGTCGCAGCCCAGGTACTCGTGATCGCGGCTCTGGCTATAGGCTTCGCCCTCAATCGTCGAAAGGTCGCATAGAAGGGGTGGACGGAGCCTTGCTCCAGTGCCGCCGACGTTCGTAGCGTCGTGAGACCATTTACGGCCGCGACGGATATCCTACGAACAGCCCGATGGGCGGTCCGGCGATGCGGAAGGTGGTGGTCGCTAGATTCTAAGCAATCTAGTGCCGGCGCAATAGCCGCAGGTTCGAGTTTTCATGCCTCATTCCCAATCATCCGGAAATACGGGATGACGGGGCACGTGACGGTGAAGTGAGAGGAAGCTCAAGTTGAAACAGAAAGCCTATCCCGTCACAAGCCGGTCGCTGGTGGGGCTCATCGCCGCCGTGGTGCTGGTAGGGCCTGCCGCCGCGTCCGCCGATGAGGTTGCCATCATCGTGCACAAGCTACCATTAGCGGATCGGGGCCGCGCTATCAGGGCGGGCTCGAAGGGTCGCTGATGCATGAGCGCGGGGTTGCGGACAAATCATCAAGCTCCGCGACCCCGCGTTCGACTTGGGCGTTCTTCTGCATCGAATGCGCCAAGGATTGCGAACGAATCGGCGGAATGGACGACTGTGTTGCGGCCTGCAAACGTTGCGCCGAGAGCTGCCAAGCGATTGCGGCCTGAGCTGTCATGTCGAAAGTCCCTGGCGTTCAGGATGGCAAAAAGAACGGTCCAAACTTGAAGACTCTTATCGCGTCAGGACAACAGAAGGGGATGGTTTCTTGAGGACTTGCCGGCGTACCGCCGAGACCATGGGAGCCGGCCCAGTGAAGGCTGTTCCACTGGCTCTCGATCGCGCGGGCTCAAGCTCGCCAACATCGACGCCATCGAATCCAACGAGGCCTTCGCGGCGCAGGCCCTGGCGATCATGGACGGGATCCATCTGCCGCCGGAAAAGGCCAATCACAATGGAGGTGCAATCGCGCTCGTCATTGGCTTGGCGCGACGCGAACCATCCTTACTGTGAAGGCCCTCTACGAACTCTGGCGTATCAACGGACGCCATGGCATCGTCACCATGTGCATCGGCGGCGGCCATGGTATCGCGCTCGTTGTTATCAAGCAGCAACTAGTCGTCTGTTCTTTAATCGCGGGCACGGTGTCAACCCCGATCGACAAACATGATCCACTGCCGGGTTCATGGTTCTTTCCGCGGTCGTCTCGATGCAGGAGCGCCGCATGATGGCGTTCAAGAGGTGTAGCATC
>NZ_JAANIH010000064.1 GCF_014529705.1 Bradyrhizobium campsiandrae | reverse complement strand
GGATCGGTGGGCACGCAACCTTCGAATGTCACGCCGCCGCTCTCGTCCAAAACACAAACGCTGGTTTCTTCCATGGAGATGTCCAAACCGACGTACTGTTTCATAGCATTGCTCTCCCTTGCCATCATCCGCTGAGGCGGGATCCTACTGGATCTCGAGTCTTCGAGAAGCCGTCAGCCGCGATTACGCCATGTGAAGAACTCTGGCTTCAGGCTGGAACGGTCTGAACCGCGGCAGTGAGAGCCGAGAGGATTTGGCACAGCAAGAGGCTTAGCCAGCGGATGAGGCGACGGAAGTTGTAGCCGGCAGCGGCGAGGACGGCGTTGGCGGCGTCGCCTTGGCGGAACCAGAGATAGTTGCGGCCCATGCGGTGCTCGGCCTTGAGATGACCGATGACGGGTTCGACGGCGGCCCTGCGGCGCAGTTCGCGCTTGATCTTGGGCGTCACCCCTCGCTTCTGGCCGGAGATGAAGACCCTGAACTTGTGATCGGGCGGCGCGTTGTGGCCGCGGTATCCCTTGTCGGCGAGGATGCGTGCGATGACGTTGCCGACCAGCGTCTCCATGTCCGGGATCACGGTGGCCAGCGTGTGACCATCATAGGGGTTGCCGGGCAGCGCCTTCACGTGGGTGACGAACTGGCCGGCCTTGGCGCGGCTGATCGTGGTGGCAACGGAGACTTTGACGCCGAACTCGTAAGGCCGGTGGGCCTTGCCTTTGCCGATGCATTCGACCTCCGGCGCGTGCAGGGAATAGACCTTCGGCCCGCGGTGACGCTGCTGCTGCTCGCGGACGCGCCGTGCCAACGGCAGCAGCTTTGCAAATGCCGCTTCGAGCCCGCTGTTGCCCTCGATCTTGCGGCTGATGTCGCGGATCACGCGGCCGAGATAGGTCCGCAGCGTCTTGAGCTTCCGGTTGGCGCGTTTGAACTGCTTGGCGTGGGCATAACGCTGATGCTGGATCAAGGCGAGCTTGCCCACCCGCGCATAGGACTGGCGTAAGGCCATCCCGTGATGCTTCGCCAGCCGTACCAGCTTCTCGCGCGCCCGGTTCAGAAGTTTTGCATCGGTGGGGAACGTCACGTTCTTGGGCTGAACCGTGGTGTCGACGATCACCCGGGACAGCTCCGACGGCTTGATCGCCTTGGTCCTGGTGGCAACCGACAGGCTCTCCTGGATCAGCGCAGCCAGCCGTTCCTCGCCCATGCGGTGGCGCCAGCGCGTCAGCGACGAGCGATCGAACACCAGCCGGTGCTGGAAGAACTCCTCGCCGCAGAAGTGTTGGTAATAGGGGTTCTCGATCCAACGCTCGCACAGCACCTCGTCGGACAGGTCGTAGGTGTGCTTGAGGATCGCCAGCCCCGCCATCAAGCGCGTCGGCAGCGGCGGCCGCCCGGGATCATCGGTGTAGACCTCGCCGAACCGCTGCTCCAGGAAGCTCCAATCCACCGTCCGCCCCAGCGCCACCAGCGGATGCTTCATGTCGATGATCTGATCGAGCCGAGACCGGAAAAGATCCTGCTCCCCCGTCTCGCTCCGCTCCCGCGGTCGCATCTCGTCCCCTCGCCAAAGCAGTCAAAGGCGAGTGAATCACAAATCAAGTTTGCAAGGAATCCCGATCCAAAAGCCCGCTTTCCGGCAAAACCAGTTACGGCAAAATGCCGGTTCTGGATTCCAAATCAACAGCTTGGGATTTCTTCACGGACGACCCATTAAAGTCAAGCTGCTCCTGCTTCTCCTCACTCACGCCGTCGGTTGGTATCTTATCTCGGTTCCGTGAGCTACTCGCTTCTCTTCGCGGTCGGCGCATTGGCCGCCGCATGATGGGGTCAGAAGAGCAAGGCGTCCCAATTTGTCTTACGACCTACCGTTCCGGACTCTCAACGATATCACCTTGCCCATCGTCCCCACGGGGACGATACTTTCGGCTGGCGCGGATTTCTTGATGTATCTCGGTTTGTCTCCTTAGGCCGCGACGACGGTGATCGTCTTGACGTCTGGGGTCGCCGCCGGTTCGTGACCGAAGCGGAATTCCGCATCGTCGATCCACATACGGTGCAAAATTGTTGCGAGTTTGCGAGCGACCGCGACACGCGGGCGCGCCATTCCACGATGTTTGGCGATCTTCATGCCCATGCCCGCAAGGCACCATTTCTGCTGCGAATGAGGAGCGAATGCACCGCTTCGTAGAGCGCCGTTCGCGCCAGTTCGTCGCCACATCAGCTGATCCGCCCTTGAATATCCGTCTCGTGGGACTGGTAGCGTCGTGGGGTGAGCCCCAGATGAGCGCCGACGTCCCTCGATTTCCTGAACAGCTCGGGCTGGTCGATCGGCGCCCGGAACGCGAGCGCCGTCAGTGGACCTGATCCCACGCCATATTGCTCACTCATCCCGCAGCGGGGGGCCGCCATGGCCAACATCCTGATCTTTACCATGGCGTCGGGAATCCCTCACATGAGTCAGCCACCCCGCAGGTTGGTATCGGCCAAGAGCGACGCAGTTGCTCGCCCGATTTCCGACCCGCCGCCAGTGACGATCGCTACTTTGTTCGCGATATTCGCTACTTTGTTCGCGATATGTTGTTTTGCCTCGCGAATTCGTCCGGTTGGAACCACGGGCGACAGCATGAGCTTGCCGACGCCCACATCGAGAAGAAATCACTGTGCGGCGATTTCTTCGGCATGCTTCTTGACAAGCACGAAGTTGGGAAAGCCCTTGTCCAACTCCTCGTACAACGCGGCACGATAGGCCGGCTGTCCGCCGATAAATGGCTGGATCTCAGGCCGTTTGCCCGGAACATTTGCTGCCATGTACCACGACTTCGCTTTCACGAAAAGGCTCTTTTCGGCCACGTCGTAGCAACGCTTGCCCCACGCCTCGGCCGCATCGCGTCTAGCTTCGAATCGGCGGACGCCCATTTTGTCCATATTCTCAATGAACTTCACAACCCAGTCGCCTTCGAGTTCACCGCCGGTCGGCCCATTGATAAAGGCCGAAGGGGACTGAAGCGCATAGGTGTAGAGCAGGTTTGGATAGCCGGGAACTGCCTTGCCTAGATAGGTCAGAGATTGCTCCTTCCACAGATCGCCGATCGTGCGGCCATCCGCATCCTTGATGTCGACCGCCGAGATAGCGCCGGTGCAGGTGTCGAAGCCGATTGCATAGACGATTATATCGACCTCGTGCTCCTTGCCTCCGGCTACGATGCCTTTCTCGGTGATCCTCTCAATCGGTGTGGCCTTAAGGTCGACGAGATCGACATTATCCTGATTATAAAGGTCGAAATACCACTGCTGTAGACAGGGACGTTTCGTTCCAAAGGGGTGGGGCGGCTCGGTCGGGGCAAGAACCTCGACCAAATGTTTCTTCTTGATTAGCTTGCGCGTCTCATCGCGCCAGAAGTTGTAGTGCGCGCGATTGCATTCATCATCGAAGAATAAATCCACCGGCGCCGCCAGCCAGAAGGTGAAGCCTTTCTGCTCCCAGTTAAAGCGCATGACTTGCTGGCGCTCATCCTCGCTCATCTCCTTCCACGGCTTGTAGATCAGGTCATAGGCAAAGCCGGCAAAAGTTTGTTTGGTCCTCTCCATCACTGGCTGGAAGAGCTGCCTAATCTTGTCGTATTCCTCGCGGGTATATTTCTCCTGTCCCATCGGTAGAGCGAGGTTGGGAGTCCGCTGGAAGACGATGAGATGGTCCGCCTCGCGCGATGTTTCCTGGATGATCTGTACGCCCGACGCACCCGTGCCGATGACGGCAACCCGCTTGCCTTTCATCGCGACGCCGTCGCGCGGCCAACGTGCGGAATGATAGGACTGACCCTTGAAGGTTTCCGCGCCGGGAAAGGACGGCGTGATCGGTTTCGTCGTCGATCCCAGCCCGAGCAAAAGATATCGGGCGGTCCGGTTCTGGCCGTCGCTCGTCCTTACCTGCCAAACGCCGGCTGCCTCGTCGAACGTCGCCCCGCCGACGCTTGTCGCGAAGGTCATGTAGGGCCGGATGCCCCATTTGTCCGCGACATAGTTGAAGTAGGATTTCAGCTCCCGCCAGCCGGGGAACTTCTCCGTGAAATAATAATCCTTCCAAAGCGCCGGGTCGGTGTACTGGTAGACCCATATCTCGGAGTCAACGCGGGCGCCCGGATAGTGGTTCTTATCCCACGTCCCGCCCGGCCCGTCGCCGTCGTCGAATAGATGCACCCTGTAGTTGCGCTTCACCAGCTCATGCAGGATATGAAGGCCAGAAAATCCAGCGCCGACGACTATCACATCCAGATCGGTGTCTTTGTTGACTTTAGCGTCCATGTTTGTTTCCTCCTTATATGATGAATATGTCGTGCGCCCTTTCTCCCCTGACAGAGCGCCAGGCGCAGGTATTTGGATCCCAATAGAGCACCGTCGCGGAGCACAGACTTGCATTCATCCGGCTCGCGCGATTGGTACATTTCTCCCTGTGGGGATCAGCTTAGACCAAGCTTCGGGCGAACCCACTCGGCCATGCGCTTAACCGCATCGTCGGCTTCAGGCGCAGTTCCCGCGAGAAACTGGAAGACATGCTGCATGTCGGGGAAAACATCGATCCTAACGTCCACGCCCGCTTTCTTCGCTCGCTCCGCTATCCGCCGGCTGTCGTCGAGAAGAGTCTCGGCGTCTCCGACCGTGATGTATATCGGCGGGAATTTCGAATATTCGGTGTAAAGTGGATTTGCCAAAGGATCCTTTGGATTGCCCTTCTCACCGATGAAAAGACTACCCAAGGCCGTGGTGGTGTCTCGCGAAACCAGCGCGTCCCTGTCCTTGTTCGTGTCGTACGTTTGGCCCGAGGTGTCCATTCCAGCCCAAGGGGACATCGGCATGGTTGCCACCGGAAGCGGCAACCCCTTATCCCGCGCGGCGGCGATTGTCGTGAGCGCAAGCGCGCCGCCGGCGGAGTCGCCCGTCAACGCGACATGTTGCGGCTTCAACCCCTCCCGCTCCAGTAACCAGCGATAGGCGGTGACCATGTCGTTGACAGAACCGGGATGCGGATTCTCGGGGGCGCGCCGGTAATCGACAATCAGCGCCCGGCAGCCGACCGCCTTGGCGATATGTCCAAAGAGCTTGCGGTGAGTGTACATCGAGCCGACGACGTAGCCGCCGCCATGCGAGCAGAGCAGGACGCGATCACGCACGGCACCGTGGGGGATCGCCCACATCGCCGGAATGCCGTCGACCTCGATCTCCAGATAGTCGACGCCCCTCGGATCGGCGGTCACGTCGCCCCAATGGCTGAACAGACGTCGGATCTCGTCGAGGCCCATGTCCGGCTTGGCCGTCATCGCGGCGACCCATGACCGGTAGAGATCGGCGAGCTCTGCGGATTCCTTGCTTGGCATATCGGTGCTTCCTTCCCTTGGTGAGCGGAGGTATTCGGTCCCCTCCACGTATGGACACGCGGCAGTTCCCTTCACGGAACGAGGCTTGCGCGCAGCACGGCGCGCCTGTCCGCCTGAGCGAAAGCCTCGTTGATCTGGTCCAGCGGAAATTTGGCGCTGAGCAGCTGGTCGAGCGGCAGCCTGTCGCGGTTGCGCTCGAGGAAACGAAGCGCCTTGCCGAGCGTGTACGGCTCGTAGAGCGCGACGCCGAGCATCGACTTGTTGGTCATGACGAGGCGCGACGGATCGAACGGGTGGCTCTGGCCGGCGTTGATGTTGCCGATGCCCACATAGCGGCCGAACTGCGCGAGCATGCGTATGCCCTCCGGCACAACGTCGGCGCGCCCGACGAGCTCCATGACAACGTCGGCGCCGCGGCCATCGGTAAGCGCCTTGATCTGGTTGATGCGTGACTTTTCGTCCGTATCCTCGGCGATGTTGATGGTGACGTCCGCCCCGAACCGCTTCGCCATCGCGAGCCTGTCGCTGATTGCGTCGAGCACGACGACGAGCCGCGCCCCGAAGGCTTTCGCGACCGCCGTCGCATAGAGGCCGAGGCCGCCGGCGCCCTGGATCACCACGGTCTCGTCGAAGGAAAGGTTCGCCCGCTCGAACCCGGCGATGACCTGCGACAGGGCGCAATTCGCGCCGGCGACGATTTCGAGGGGAAGCTTGGGCGGCACCTTGTATATGGTCGAGCCCGGCTTCACGTAAAAATACTCGCCGTAGCCCCCGACGAAATGCGGCCATTCGGTAGCGTCGCCGGTCATCGCCATGTCGATGTGGTCGCAGGCAGCGCGGCGTCCGCGCAGGCAGGAAGGGCAGTGGCCGCAGCCGGTGAAATAGGCGAAGACGACGTGGTCGCCCTCGTGAAGCGGCTCGCCGTTGCTGTCGCGATCCACGTCCCGGCCGAGCGCGGCGATCGTGCCCGTCATCTCGTGGCCGAGCACCGTGGGCAGCTTGCCGCCGAGGCCAGCAAGCCGGAAGTCGCCGCGCCATGCATGCAGGTCCGAGCCGCAGATGTTGGCAATCCGCACACGCACGAGGACCGCGCCGGGCCGGGGCTCCGGCACCGGCATTTCGGCCATATCGAAGGGCTTTCGCGCCCCCCGGAACAAGGCGACGCGGCCGGTCGCGGTCATTTAGAAAGTCCTCCTGGCGGGGATGCGAGCAACATGCGGATGAGGCTGGCGGTCACGGGGCGAGCGTCGCGGCGCGCTCGCGAAGGGAGCGCTTGTCGACCTTCCCGACGCCGCTTTTCGGCAGCGCCGGGACGAAGACGAATCGATCCGGTATCCACCACTTCACAAAGCGGCGGGCGAGCCACGCGCTGAGGTGAGCCGGGTCGAGTTCGTCGCTGTCCTGCACGGGCACGACGAATGCCACCGGACGCTCCTGCCAGCGCGCGTCTGGCATCGCCACGACCGCCGCCTCCCGAACGCCGGGACAGGCAGCGAGTTCGTTCTCGAGATCCACCGAGGAGATCCATTCGCCGCCGGACTTTACGAGATCCTTCGCGCGGTCGATGAGGTGGATCGAGCCGTCGGAACCTTGCGTCGCAATGTCGCCGCTTCGCCACCATCCATCAACGAATCCGGCGCGGCTGCGCGTGTCGCGGTAGTATTCGGTGGCGATCCAGGGGCCGCGCACATGCACCTCGCCGGGGTGGCCGTCGTCGCGGGGCACGGGTTTGCCGCAATCGTCCAGCACCTTGAGTTCTACTCCGGGCACGGGAATGCCCTGCCGGACCCGGACCTTGATCCGCTCTTCCGGTCCGGCCTCGAACACGCTGCGCCGCACATGAGTGATCGTCGCGAGCGGGGCGGCTTCTGTCGCGCCCCAGGCGGTGAGGATGGGGACGCCGTACTCGTTGTGAAAGCGCTTCATGAGCGCCTCGGGCGTGGCCGAGCCTCCGAGCATGAGGCCGCGCAGGCTGCTGATGTCGCGCGGCTTCTTCTTCAGCTGCGCATAGAGTTCGACGCCGATCGTCACTGCGGCGGCGCAGAACGTGCCGCGCTCGGCCTCGATGAGATCGAGAATGTCCGCGGCAGTCGGATGCGGGCCTGGCAGCACGATCGTCGCGCCGACGGCGACCGCAGCGTAGGGCAGTCCCCACGAGTTGGCGTGGAACATGGGCACGACCGGCAGCACGGTGTCATGCTCGCTGATGGCGAGGACATCGCGAAGGCAAAGCGCGAGCGTGTGCAGGTAGAGGCCGCGTTGGGTGTAGACGACGCCCTTGGGATCCCCCGTCGTGGCCGAGGTGAAGCACATGCCGCAGGGGCTGTTCTCGTCGAGCTCGGGAAATGCGAAGTCCGGATCGCCTGTCGCGAGAAAGCTCTCATAGTCACAATCGCCGAGAGGCGCCGGCCGATCGTCCATGACGATGATGTGGCGGAGACTGCGCACCGAAGGAGCGACTCGTTCCATGGTCGGCAGGAGATCCGGATCCACGAAGAGGACCACGTCTTCGGCGTGGTTCATGATATAGGCGATGTGCTCGTCGGTGAGGCGGATGTTCACCGTGTGCAGGATGGCGCCAAGGCACGGAACGGCGAAGTAGAGCTCCATGTGCCGGTATGTGTTCCAGCCCAGTGTCGCGACCTTGTCGCCCGGCTTGACGCCGAGCCCAGCCAAGGCGCTGGCGAGCTGCCGGGTGCGCCGGCAGTAATCGGCATAATGGTAGCGAAAGAGCTTGCCGTCGGCTTGCCTCGATACGATCGCGTTCTGCGGGAGGTAAGACTCCGTGCGCTCCAGGAAGGTCTTCAGGTTGAGCTGCATGGCGGTCGCCCTGGATGTCAGGCCTGCGTTCTGGCGGAGAGGTCAGTTTGCGACATAGCCCCCGTCCACGAGTAGCTCGGCGCCATCAACGAACGACGGATTCGTCGGACGCGAGGAAAAGAACCGCCTGCGAGACCTCCTTAGGCTGGCAGGGCGCCGGCCCAGCAGGGTCGGGCCGAGGATCGCGCTTCGTGTCGCCTCGTCGCTATGCAGCAGATCCTTGGTCATCGGCGTGTCGATGACGCCCGGATGGATCGAGTTCACGCGGATGTTGAAAGGCGCGAGGTCCACTGCACAGGATTTCGTCAACAGGCGGACGGCGCCCTTCGAGGCGATGTAGGCGCCAGCCGACGGGGCGCCGATCATCCCGTAGATCGACGAGATATTGATCAACGAGCCTCCGCCCGACTTTTTCATCAGCGGAACCGCGGCACGCGTGCCGAAATACACGCCCCGCACGTTGACGTCGAATACCCGGTCCCATTCCTCCGTCGTGGTTTCATGCACGGGCTTCAGAATCAGGATTCCCGCGTTGTTGACCAGAACGTCGAGCCGGATGAATTCAGCCTTGCCATTCGCCGCGACGATTCCGTTCGCGACGGCCATGCCCTTTTCAGCCTCCCGGTCACAGCCGAAGACATGCGCCCCTTCGGCCGCGAGCAATTCGGAATGGGCCTGTCCCATTCCCATCGCCCCGCCGGTGACCAGAGCAACCTTGTCTTTGACCCGATCCATTGAAAATCCTCCCTGAAAGACACCGCGCGCTCAAATTCTCCCGTCATGCTGGCGGCTCGATCGTTATGAAAGTCCTCTCTCCCGACAGGCGCGCGATCCCAAGCCAACGCCGCTTCTAGTCGGCGACAGCGAGTTTGTTCTTGTCGAAGATCATACCCTTAAAGCCAGACTCCTTCACCGCACTGATCGCCTGCCGGTAATTGCCAAGCCCGCCCAGATAGAACATGACGGCGTTCTTCTTTCCGGGAATGTTGGCGCCGAAGATCCAAGACTGCGCGTTCGGAAACAGCGTCATGCCTGCGATGGCGCGGCAAGTCGTCAACCACTCCGCCTCGGCGTCTTCCGACGGCTCGATGGTGTCGATGCCGTGGCGTTCCATATGGGCGATGATATCGCCGATCCACTCGACTTGAGCCTCAATGCTCGGCGGCAGGTTCGTGAACGGGCCGTTAGGGCCGAGAATCATGAAGAAGTTCGGGAAATCGGTCTCCATCATGCCGAGATAGCCGAGGGGCCCATCCCGCCATTTTTGCTGCAGGGTAATGCCGCCCCGGCCGCGCATGTCGATCTTCGCGTAGTTGCCGTCCACCGCGTCGAACCCAGTGGCGAAGATGACGACGTCGAGCGGGTATTCCGCGCCGCTTTCGATCCGGATGCCGGCCGGGGTGAATTCGGTGATCGGATCGGCCTTTACATCCACGAGCGAGACGTTGTCACGGTTGTAGATATCATAGTAGCCGTCACAGCAAAGCGGGCGCTTGGCGTATAGATCGGATGGCATCAGCTTGCGTGCCGTCTCGGGATCCTTCACGATTTGTGCGATTTTCCGCTTAATGAAGTCAGCGGCAGCATCATTGGCCTCCTTGCTGGTTGCAATGTCTGAGAAGGTCTCGAACATGAAGCGGAATCCGCCGCCGCGCTCCCACGCCTGCTCAAAGACGCGTTCGCGCTCCTCTGCCGAGACCGACATCGCGGGCACGCTGCTTTCCACAAAGCCGAAAGCGACTGCGGATCGCCTGACCTGGTCCCAGATCGCGTCGTAGCTCGACTTGTATTGCCTGATCTGGTCCTCGCCTTCGGACCAATTCGCAAGGGGGACGACGTATTGTGCCGAGCGCTGGAACACGGTGAGATGCCCGACCTCCGGCGCGAGCGCGGCGATCGCCTGGACGCCGCTCGATCCCGTGCCTATGATTCCGACGCGCTTGCCCTTCAGATCGACACCATCGATCGGCCAAGCACCAGTGTGATATTGCCCGCCCTTGAAGCTGTCGAGGCCCTTGAAGTCTGGTTTGTTGGTCGCCGAAAGCAACCCGAGCCCGGTGACAAGGTATTTGGTGGTGACCGTCCGTCCCTTGTTGGTCGTCACCCGCCACAATCCCGATGCGTCGTCGAAACGAGCGGCTGTGACCTTGGTGTTGAATTGATAGCTGTGGCGCAGGTCATAGCGGTCGGCGACCTGGCCCAGATATGCGAGAATCTCCGGCTGGGTAAGATAGCGTCTCTTCCAGGCACCCTGCAGGAGCAGTTCCTTGTCGAATGAGTAACGATAGACGAAGCTTTCCGTATCCGAAAGCGCTCCGGGATAGCGGTTCCAGTGCCAGGTTCCGCCGACATCGCCGCCATTCTCATAAGCCTCCACGGTCAGGCTCAGCTCGTTGCGCAGCTTGTGCACGGCGTAGAGCCCGCTGAACCCGGCCCCTACGACGACCGCGTCATAGATCACCGGCTCGGTTTTTTTTGCGGCAACAACCAACTGTTCGTTCATCGAACCCGTTTCCTTCCCCTTCAGCTTGGCGCCACCGGCGCGGAGCATGACACGCAGGCGGCGCCAAGCTGCGGCGTCCTGAATGCCACCGCGGGCCTTGGGCAGTCTTGAACGCTCCATATGGAGTTTAGTACATTCTTGTTGCGTCGTTCGGTCGACTTGGCCGGGCCGAGCGGGCAGCCCCGCTTCAGCCTCGGCTCGCCATGCAGGGTGCGAAGGGGGCAGCCATCACTACCGCATGGCCATGTGGCGGCGGTAATAGGGGTGATGCACAAGTTGGAGATCCCGCGCCTGCTTGGGCGCCGGGGTTCGCGTGTGCACGATCTCGCCGTGGCGCTGATCGCGAGCCGGGTGATCGCCCGGGCTCGAAACTCTCGACCCTGCGCGCGCTAACCCCGGAGACCGCGACCTCGAGCCTTGGACAGGTGCTCGGGCTCGGCGCCAGTGCGAGATCTACGCAGCGCTCGACTGATTGGGCGCACAGCAGGGGCGGATCGAGCCGGTCCCGCGTTCGCTGCCATGGCCGCTGTCGCGCACTCCGCCGAAAGGGGACTCGGGAAGCGCAAGGCCAAAATGTTTGATGCTCACCATGCCGGCCTGAAGAGCTGCCGCTGCCATGTCGGCCCGTTCGTACGCCCACGATGGAGGCCGCCTTGTTCTGAGAGGCGGATTGAGCACTCATAAGCACGTGTTTAAGAGCGAGCTTAAGAGCGATTGATGGGTCAGATTTCGGTGCTGACAGGGCCGGAACGCCGGCGGCGTTGGAGCGAGGATGAACGGTGCCGGATCGTTGCGGAGGCCTTTGCGCCGGGATCGTGTGTGG
Organism: Bradyrhizobium campsiandrae; assembly: GCF_014529705.1. Classification (GTDB taxonomy): domain Bacteria; phylum Pseudomonadota; class Alphaproteobacteria; order Rhizobiales; family Xanthobacteraceae; genus Bradyrhizobium; species Bradyrhizobium campsiandrae. The sequence goes on along the minus strand of NZ_JAANIH010000064.1, from coordinate 38,586 downwards.
CGCAGGTTGCGCGGGATCACGATATTTCGACGGGGCTGATTTACACTTGGCGGCGCCGGCTTCGCCAGGACCTTGCTGACCAGGGCTTTGTGGAAGCGGCGATGGAAGCGGAGCCGATCAAGGAAGCGGCACCGTCCGGTGAAGTGATCGTGGTGGAATTGACGGGGAGCGGACGGATCAGGATTTGCGGGTCGGCGCCGCCCTTGCTGGTGTCGGCGGTGTTGAAGGCGCTGCGATGATTCCGATCCCATCTGGCGTGCGGGTATGGCTGGCGACGGGCCATACCGATATGCGGCGCGGCTTTCCGAGCCTGGCTTTGCAGGTGCAGGAGGTCTTGAAGCATGACCCACTGGGAGGTCATTTGTTTTGCTTCAGGGGCGCCGTTCAGATCTGATAAAAATCATCTGGCACGATTGAACGAAGCCGCTGGCGCGGCATTTGAGGAGAGGTGGTAACGGCCGCCTCCTGTCTGAGAGGATCGAGGGTTTTCAGAGCCCAACCCTTCAGACAGGAGGTTTTCCGATGGCCCAGCTGAGCCCTCTCCGCCGACGCATGATCGAGGACATGACGGTCCGCAATTTGTCGCCGGCGACGCAACGATCATATCTCAACGCAGTATCGAAGTTCAGCCGATATTTTGGCCGATCGCCCGACCATTTGGGCTTGGAGGACGTCCACGCGTTCCAGGTTCATCTGGTGGCGACGGGGATCTCATGGCCTGCCCTGAACCAGATCGTCTGTGCGTTGCGATTCTTCTACGGGGTGACGCTCGGCCACAGCACGATCCCGGAGCGCATCGCCTACGCGCGGGAGCCACGCAAGCTGCCGGTCGTGCTAAGTGCCGACGAGGTGGTGAGCTTTCTGGAGGCGATCCCGAGCCTAAAGAGCCGCATAGCGTTGACGACCGTCTATGCCACCGGATTACGCGTGTCGGAGGTGGTTTTCCTCAAGATCGCGGATATCGACAGCCAGCGGATGGTGATCCGGGTCGAACAAGGCAAAGGCGGCAGGGACCGTTACGTTATGCTCTCGCCGCAGCTTCTGAAGATTCTAAGGGCCTATTGGCGGCTAACCCGACCGACACGCTGGCTATTTCCCGGCCGCGACAGTGAGCGGCCGCTTGATGCGACCGTGCTGCACGCGGCATGCCGCTCGGCCCACATCGCAGCCGGTCTGAACAAGCGCGTGACGGTGCACACACTACGGCACAGTTTTGCGACCCACCTTCTGGAGAACGGCGCCGACATTCGTGTCATCCAGGTGCTGCTCGGCCATGCCAGCCTGCAAAGCACGGCACGCTACGCCCAGGTTGCCACCAAAACGATCAGCCAGACCCCGAGTCCGCTTGACCGGCTGCGATTGGAGATCGTTCCACCCGGCTGATCGGGTATCATGGGTCCGGCTTTGGAGGTGGCGGACATATTCCGCCGCCACGGCGAAGCTTTTCGACAGGCGCATGCCGGTCACCTCGGCCGCGTCGAGCGACGCGTGATGGGCGCCATCACGGCGTGTCGGACGGCGGTGCTCGGTGGCCACGTCGAGCAATGCGACGACTGCGGTGCGACGCGCATCGCCTACAACTCCTGTCGCAATCGGCACTGTCCGAAGTGCCAGGGCGCGGCACGCGCGCAATGGCTTGCCGAGCGGCAAGCCGAACTCCTTCCCGTGCCGTATTTCCACGTGGTCTTCACCTTGCCGGCGCCGGCCAGAGAGATTGCTTTCCAGAACAAGGCGATGGTCTATGCCATCCTGTTTCGCTGCGCGGCGGAGACGCTCACCACCATCGCGGCCGACCCCAAGCATCTCGGTGCCCAGCTCGGCGTGACCGCCGTCCTCCATACCTGGGGCCAGACCCTGCAACACCATCCGCATGTCCACTGTGTCGTGCCTGGGGGTGGACCTTCGCCCGACGGCACACGCTGGGTCGCTTGCCGGCCCGGCTTCTTCCTGCCGGTCCGCGTCCTCTCTCGGCTGTTCCGCCGCCTGTTTCTGCAAGAGCTGCAAGCTGCCTTCGCGGCTGGCCAGTTGGGCTTTTTGGTAATCTCGCCCATCTCGCTGATTCCGCCGCGTTCACCCAGCGGCTCGATCAGCTCCGACGGACCGACTGGGTCGTCTACGCCAAGCCGCCATTCGGCGGGCCTGAACAGGTGCTGGCTTATCTCGGCCGCTATACGCATCGCGTCGCCATCGCCAACAGCCGGCTGATCTCACTCGCCGATGGTAAGGTGAGCTTTTCCTGGAAGGACTATCGGCAGAATCGCAAAGCCAAGGTAATGACGCTCGATGCCGGAGAGTTCATTCGTCGCTTTCTCCTGCACACCCTGCCGGACGGCTTTCACCGCATCCGCCACTATGGCTTCCTCGCCAATGGCGGACGCAACGATAAAATCGCCCTTTGCCGTCAACTCCTTGCTGTCCGCAACGCTCCGGCTGATCAAGAAGCCGGCGGCGATCCCCTCATCAAATGCGAGATCCCCGTCTGCCCACATTGCGGCGGCACCATGCGGCGCGTCGAAGTCGTCCCGCGAGCCGGCGCGCACGACCATCCGTTTCGTTGTGATACGTCATGACCTACGCCTGCACCATCCACCCCTTCCGTGATCACTCTCTCGGTGGCAACGTCCGATGTCGCCGTGGCCGCGTTCGTCACCAAACATCCCGCCAATCGTTCGGCCACGCATCCCAGCGTAGCAAATCCCTCGCTGGATCGGCCCCATTGCTCGATCAATGGGGCCGCTCACATCAGCTGAATGTCTCGCCGACGCGCTACGACCACAGGCGCGCCTTCTCCGCAGCCGCACTGGCTGCACTATCCCCATAGCGCCCACAACTCCGCGGCTTCATTCAATCCGGCTTCTATGAGGTCGCACGCTACGACAGAGCGCGCGGCTGGCCTTTGCCCCGCGACCTCACAGAACCCTCAAGATTCGGGAAGGCTGGCTGCAACGATTCGATGGCATCGAAATCGCTGACATTCACCTGGGAATAGTGCAGACCGGTGAGGTCGCAACCTTGCTCCGCGGCATAGTCGGACGCCGATTGCCGGGTTCCCCAGACGTGGACATCGGCGCCGCGCAAACGAAATCCCTGCGCAATCGCATTGCCAATACCGCTCGATCCACCGACCACCAGCACCGATTTGCGCGCGAAATCAATATCGTCCAAGGTTCCAACCTCCGCGGTAGGGTCATCTAAAACGGCGATTATTGTCGGACAATAATGTGGGTTATCGTCGCAAGTTGTCAAATCGATCGCACAATCCACCAGAAGATTCTGTGTATTGTTGATATTTTTTCGCACCGCGGTACTGTGTAGCATACCAATTTGTCGGACTAAAAATGGCGCTAGTCGACGATCTGAATGCTTCATCGCGCGAGCGAAACGAACCGGCATACCGATTGGTGGTACGCACCATTGAGGCCAGGGTCATGTCCGGCCAATGGGCAGTCGGCTACCGCGTGCCTTCTGAGACGGCATTGGCCGAGGCGTTCGATGTTCACCGTTCGACCATTCGAGAAGCGATACGGGTATTGGAGCAGAATGGCCTGGTTCGTCGTCACGACGGCGGCAAGCTTCTTTACGTCACCGCGCCGCGCGAGGCCGATATCTCGCAGAGGGTCACGGCGGCGATCGTCCTGCATGAGATCAGCTTCTTCGAGTTGTGGGAAAGCATGCGCTGTCTCGAGCCCGTGCTGGCCGAATGCGCCGCGACACGAATCGACAACGATATGCTCGAGGCGCTCCGGACCAATGTCGAGAACACCAAGGCGGCGCTTGAAGACAAGCAGAGCCTGGTCGACCTTGATATCGAATTTCATCAGATCATTGCCCGGGCCTCGCGAAATCGCGCGCTCCAGCTCAGCCGCCAGCCCATGAGTCAGCTGTTCTACCCGGCCTTCCTTCGGGTTTTCTCCCGCCTGAATGCCGGCGAGCGTCTGGTGTTTGCGCATGAGAAGATACTCAATGCTCCGAGGCCAGGCGGTTGAAAGCGCTCGAGGAGGAGAACGCGAAGCTGAAGAAGCTGTTGGCCGAGCAGATGCTCGATGCGGCCGCGCTACGCGAGCTTCTTTCAAAAAAATGGTAGGGCCCGCCGCCAAACGCGCCGCGGTGGCGCATCTGGAGGCCGCGATGGGCCTGTCGGAGCGGCGGGCCTGTTCGATCGTCGGTGCGGATCGGAAGATGATCCGCTACCGCTCTCGCCGGCCACCGGACATCGAGCTGCGCGCCCGGCTGCGCGAGCTGGCCAATGAACGCCGCCGGTTCGGCTATCGCCGGCTGTTCGTCCTGCTGCGGCGGGAGGGCGAGCCATCCGGGATCAACCGGATCCACCGGCTTTATCGCGAGGAAGGGCTCACTGTCCGCAAGCGGCGGGCTCGCCGCAAGGCGACAGGCACCCGGGCGCCGATCCTGGTCGAGGCGAAGCCGAACGCACGTTGGTCCCTCGACTTCGTCTACGATCAGTTCGCCAACGGACGGCGCTTCCGCGTTCTCAATATCGTCGATGACGTCACCAAGGAATGCCTGGGCGCGGTCCCGGACACGTCGATCTCCGGACGGCGGGTGGCTCGGGAACTGACGGCGATCGTTGAACGGCGCGGCAAGCCTGGCTCGATCGTCTCCGACAACGGCACCGAGTTCACCTGCAACGCCATGCTGGCCTGGTGCAAGGACACCGGCATCGACTGGCACTTCATCGCGCCGGGCAAGCCGATCCAGAATGCCTTCGTCGAGAGCTTCAACGGGCGTATGCGTGATGAACTACTCAACGAGACCCTGTTCTTCGACCTCGACGACGCCAGGGAAAAGATCGCGGCGTGGGTTGCCGACTACAACGGCGACCGCCCGCACTCATCGCTGAAATACCTCACCCCGGCGGCCTATGCTGCCACATTCACCGCAACGGGCGATCGGCTGCGCAACCCCGACCAGCTCCGCCGATCGCCCGTTGCTCCACCTGCGCCAATCGGCGTACAAACCCCCGAGACTCTAATTGCCTCTGGATGAAAACTCAGGGGCAGGTCAGCTGACTGAGCGTGACGGGAAGGAGGCGCGCTCCTGGATGGACAAGCATATCGTCGATTTCAGGCGCGGTTACGAACTCGCCAATTTCGATATTGAGTCACCGGTTGTCTGGCCGATGCCGATTGGGCCGACCGCCTGAAATGTGCGGAAGACCGCAGGTGACGCCCTGAAGGGCCTCACACCCTACGAATACATCTGCAAATGCTGGACTTCCCAGCCCGAACGATTCAAACTCAGCCCGCTCCAGCAAATGCCGGGACTAAACACCTTAGACTTCAAGCCATTGTTTGCACAGCGTCGCGTTGGCCAGCAGCTCGGTTGGAGTTCCTTCGAAGACGATTGATCCGTGACCCATCACGTAAACCCGCTGTGAAACCTTCATGGCAATGGACAGTTTCTGCTCCACAAGAAGCACTGAGATTCCTTTGTTTCTCAGCTCAATCAAATACTCGCCGACAAGATCAACAATACGGGGGGCGAGTCCTTCCGTGGGTTCATCGATTAAGATCATGTCTGGATTTCCCATGAGCGTTCTGCAGAGCGTGAGCATCTGCTGCTCGCCACCTGAAAGCACCCCCGCCGAGGTATGTCGGCGTTCCTTCAGATGCGGGAAAAAGTTATACATGTCATCCAAGGACCACTGCGCTTTCGATGGGACACCTCTACGTTTCTTTTCGCCCAGGATAAGATTCTGTTCCACGGTAAGGGCCGGAAATACGTCGCGGCCTTCGGGCACATAGCCGATCCCTCTGCGGGCAATTTCAAAGGCTCTCAGTCCGGTGATCGTCTCCCGCCGGAATTCGATCGAGCCGGTTGCAGCGACCAGGCCCATGGCGGCCTTCAAGGCGGTGGACCGGCCGGTGCCGTTCCGGCCCAGGAGGCTGACGATCTCGCCTTCGTTTACGACCATGTCCACGCCAAACAGGACATGGCTCTTGCCGTAGAACGCATGGACATCCTTGAACGCGAGAAGCTCACTCATTCAGTACGATCCACGGCCGAATATTCGCCAAGATAAGCTTCTCGAACCCGCGGGTTGTTGCGAATGTCGTTCGGCGAGCCCGATGCAATTATCTCGCCAAAGACCAGGACGGCGATCTTTTCGGCCAGGGCGAAAACGACGCTCATATCGTGCTCGACGACCAAAAGCGTCTTGCCCTGGGTAATCCTGCGGATCATCTCGATGGCCGCATCGGTTTCAGAGCGGCTCATCCCCGCCGTTGGTTCGTCGAGCAGGATGACGGCGGCGTCGCCAGCGATGGCAATGCCGATTTCCAGGGCCCGCTGTTCGGCATAAGTCAGCAATCCAGCAGGCGTGTTTTGCCGGTCTCGCAAACCGATCAGGTCGAGCACTTCATCGGCTCGTTCTTTGACGTCCGGCAAGCTGCTCAGTTTCTGCCAGAACGAGTACCGGTACCCGAGGGACCAAAGCACCGAGCAGCGGAGGTTTTCGTAAACCGATAATCGGTGGAATATATTCGTGATTTGGAAGCCACGGGATAATCCGCGTCGATAGATTTCGAATGGCTTCAGTCCCATGATACTGGAGCCGTTCAACAGGATTTCACCCGAGCTTGCCGGGAAACGACCCGTAATGAGATTGAAGAGCGTTGATTTTCCTGCGCCGTTAGGTCCAATTATTGCACAGCGCTCCCCCTTTTCGACCTGCAAATTGGCACCACGAATGATTTCGGCGCTTCCGAAGCGCTTGCGAACATCTCTGAGGTCAAGTGCACATTCGCTCACGTTCCAGTCCTTCGAATCGTAACCCCCGCAATCTCTGTCTGCGGTTTGTCGGCCCCGTCCCAAAATGCGACCCAAGCCCAACGCAGCGAGATTCCGCTCACGAAAACCAAGAGTCCGACCACGACGTAGCTCATGCGTAACGATGTATCGACAGAGATGCCAAACAATTTGAGCTCGGAGTCAGACCCCAAACTACGCTGGAACAGCATTTCGATAGCCAATATCGCGCCGAAGACGACCAGCAACCCGCTCACGCAGATTGCGAGCAGCAACGGCCACCTGAGAATGCTCCTCCTGAGCACCTTTGGCCGCACGGCTTCGACCAGAAGACCAGAGAGGCCCCCTGGGGCATACAGGACCATAAGGACAAAAAAGATGCCAAGATAAAGTTGCCAGGCGGGCGTATAGTTCGAAAGAAGTTCGGTGAAGAAAACGCCTAAGGCGGCTCCGATCAGCGGACCGAAGAAATAGTCAACGCCGCCGATGAAAGTGAAGAGCAGGATAGCACCGGAGCGCCCCGTGCTGACATTTTCCGCTGATACAATCTCAAAGTTGATAGCCCCCAGCGCTCCCGCGACACCCGCGAAAAAGGATGACAGAATGAACGTCAGGTATCTTACGTGCTGGGGATCGTATCCGATGAACTCGGCCCGCTCGGGATTGTCCCGTACTGCATTGATCATTCGCCCGAGCGGAGTCAGTGAGAACGCATAGATGGCCAGCGTGCAGATGAAGAGCCAAACCGCGATCAAATAATAGACCTGGATTTGCGGTCCGAAGCTGATCCCGTAAAGCGGACGGCCTACCACCCGGTTGAACGAGACGCCGCCTTCGCCCCCGAAGAATTCTGGCATCATAAGTGCGCATGCAGATACAAGTTCGCTGATACCAAGTGTAATCATCGCAAATGTAGTTCCGGATTTCTTGGTCGTCACATAACCGAACAGGACTCCGAAGAGCATGCCTGCCAAGCCGCCCAATATGGGTACGAGAGATATCGGAATTGAGATCGTCCCAGCTCCCGCCAGCCTGATGGCGTGCGCGGCAAAGTAGGCGCCGAGCCCGGAATAGACAGCGTGCCCGAACGAGAGCATGCCGCCCTGGCCGAGGAGCATGTTGAAGGAGAGCCCGAGCAGCATCATGGTGCCGATTTGGGAAAGGATCGATAACGATGCTCCTCCGCTGAAGATAAGAGGGGCAACGATCAGACCAAGCGCGAACACGGCCCACGGCAATGCACGCGGGAGTATCGTTCGTAAGCGCGCAGGGATTGCGTCGGGGCGCTGGGCCGGTTCCGGTTTCATCCTTCCCTCGTACCCATCAAACCCTTGGGACGGAGAATGAGAACCAGGACCAGCAGCATGTATGGCAGCATCGGTGCCATCTGTGCAACGGTAATGCGGAGAACGCTGCCGCGCAGCGCGGTCTCTTGGATTCCGAGCGCCGTTAGCAGGGTGAGAACAGAATAGTCCAGCGATACCGCAAAGGTCTGCACCATTCCGATCAAGAGGGATGCAATCAGAGCGCCGGCGAGCGAGCCCAGCCCGCCAACGACCACCACAACGAAGATGATGCTGCCGACAGTGGCGGCCATGCCGGGCTCGGTGACAAAGGCATCGCCGCCAATCACACCCGCGAGCGCGGCGAGACCACAGCCTCCTGCAAACACCAGCGTAAACACGCGGGGAACGTTGTGGCCCAGTGCCTCGACCATGGAAGGGTGTGTTAAGGCGGCCTGAACGACGAGGCCGACACGTGTCCTGGTCAGCGCGAGATAGATCGACAGCATCATGAGTGACGCAACGAGCATCATGAAACCGCGATAGATCGGAAAGGAGGTGCCATAGAGAGTAAACAACGGGCCATCCAGTTCTGCGGGAATCGAATATTGCACAGTAGCCCGTCCCCAAGTGACCTGAACCAGTTCCACCACGATGTAGGAAAGCCCGAAGGTGAACAGTAGCTCGGCGGCGTGACCGTACTTGTGAACATGGCGCAGGCCATAGCGTTCGACCGCCGCTCCGAGGCCCGCGACGATCGCGGGAGCCGCGAGGAAAGCAACCCAAAAGCTCAGGTTCACGCTGATCGAATACGCGAAATAGGCGCCCAGCATGTAGAAGCTTGCATGCGCGAAATTCAGGACGCCCATCATGCTGAAAATGAGAGTCAATCCGGAAGAGAGCATGAACAGCAATAGTCCGTAACTCAGTCCATTGAGCAATGTGAAAAGGATAAATTCCATAGCTGCTTCTCTTCCGGACGCGGATCATTCAAGGAGCCAGGAATGTCAGTCCGGACCCCAGCTAGGGCTCAGGACCGGGGTGGTCTCTTCATGGCGCAAGTCGTCGGCTGCGTGCTCGCAGATGCTTCGTACTTCTTCTCGGTCTTCCAGCCGTATCCAGTACCTTCCTGATCGTATTTGACAGTTTTGCCGTCTGCTTTGGTCCATACTCCGATGTAAAGTGGCTGAAGCAGCTGATGGTCGCTCGCACGCATTTCAACCTGGCCGTTCAGGCTCGTTGCCTTCATGCCTTCGAGCGCAAATCCAACTTTTACAGGGTCCGTAGAGCCACTCTCCTTGATCGCCTTCGAAAACATGGCGACGATCGAATAACTCACCATCCAAGTGAAATCGTCATTGTACTTTTGCTTGAACGACGTCGCGATATCTTCGCCTGCGAAGGTTTCATTGTTGATATTCCAGATCCCGACGTATCGAACGCGATCCGCACCATCCGCACCCATCGCGATGGGCGCGCCCTTGAGGTTGGCATAGTAAGTGTAGAAGTTGGCGTTTAGCCCGGCTTCCTTCGCAGCCTTGATGAGCAATGAAAGATCAGTGCCCCAGTTGCCTGTGACTACGCTATCGGCGCCCGACGCCTTGATCTTGGCGATATAGGGAGAAAAGTCCTTGACCTTTCCCAGCGGCACAAGGTCTTCGCCGACGAGTTCAAGATCGGCTCGTGCGCTCTTCAGATACTCCTTTTCACCGCGAGTGAATTGGTGTCCTGCCGCATAATCCTGGTTGATTATGTAGACCTTCTTGATCGCAGGATTCGTTGCCAGGTGATTGATCAGGACCTGAGATTTCATGTCTGCATTGGCGTCGAACCCAAAATGCCAGAAGCTGCATTTGTCGTTCGTCAGGCTCGGATCGACCGCTCCGTGATTGAGGAACATGACCTCCTTGCCCGGATTGCGTTCGTTGTGCTTGTTGATGGCGTCGATCAGGGCCAGAGCAGCCCCCGATCCGTTCGCTTGCGTTATGTAGCGGTAACCCTGGTCGATTGCGTTCTTTAGCTGGACAAGCGAAATCTGCGGACTTGCCTGATTGTCGAAGCCAACGAATTCAAGTTGGTTGTCGCCGGCCCATTTCTCCTGGTTGGCGCGTGCTGCCATCGCATGAAAGCTTTGCAGTTCATTCTGTCCCAAGGCCGCAAACGTCCCGCTCAATGGGTCAATGAAGGCAACCCTGACGGTTTCCGCGAGAGCCGGCGTCGAAAGCAGGGTGACGCAAATGACTGCCGATCCCGCCAGACTCGTTCGTTGATAAGAACTGCTCACTAGATCCTCCCTTGTAAGAAATCCTCTTCGCCAGCGGAAAAATCGACAGTTCAGCCGGACGCGGGGCATTTTGCGAGGCTGCCTCTGAAGCGGACCGCCCCGTTAATGCGAGAATAAGTCAGGATCAGCATATTTACAAGCTGAGCTATCTTGCTTTGAAGAATGCTAGCTGCGAAACCATGCCAGAAACTCTAGCGGCTTAAATATAGCGTAAAAACAATGCATTGTGGGCTATTTGGACGATGATCGAGAGGGGATTGACAGTTCAACGAAAGACTCAGATAAAATGAGGACCGCTCATTTTTGTTTGGGAGAAGACGTGATAGTTCGCTCTGAAGTGCGGGGAGACCTGTGGCTGACGATCAACCGACCGGATCGGCGCAATGCGTTGAACAGGGAGACTTCGGAAGCCTTGGCGGCTGAATTTCGGGCGGCAAATGCATCGAGCTATCGCGCAGTGGTGCTTACCGGCGCTGGTGACAGGGCGTTCTGCGCGGGAGGCGACCTTCAGCCAACTGCCGACGGCAGTCCGTTCAGCATCGAGCCGGATCAGCCTCATCACTTCTTTGCGGAATTGCTGCGTGCGATGGACGCCTGCCTTCTTCCGATCGTCGCGCGAGTCAATGGATCGGCGTTCGGTGGCGGGTTGGGGCTCATCTGCGCTTGCGACATTGCCGTCGGTGTCGACACCGCGAAATTTGGGACGCCGGAAGCCAAGGTTGGCGTGTTTCCGTTCATGATCATGCCCTACCTGCTTCGCGTCATGCCTTACAGGGATGTTGTCGCGATGGCGTTGACTGCAGAAACCATGACGGCGGAGCGCGCCTTCAGTAACGGGTTGCTCCAGCAAACCTGTACCGCCGACGAGCTCGACAGTGTCGTGGCCAACTGGCTCGACAAGATACGGGCCTGCTCTCCCACGGCTCTCAGGTTGGGCAAACACGCGATCCGATCCACCGCGGCGTTGTCGAGCGCCGATGCCCTCAATCTCATGCAGGCGCTCCTGCCATTGTCTGCCCTCACCCAGGACGCGAAGGAGGGTCTCAAGGCTTTCGGGGAGAAGCGAACGCCAGCGTGGAGCGGGCAATGACAAGCTTCGCCGCTGGCGCATTGCGGATCGGGTGCGCGTCATGTTTCTGGGGCGATACCGAATTTGGTGCCCGGCAGCTGGTCGATGGTGGAAACATCGATGTTCTGGTCTTCGACTATCTGGCCGAGATCACCATGTCGATTTTGGCGCGCGCAAAGGCCAAGGACCCGACCAAGGGGTACGCCGTCGACTTCATCAAGGTTCTCGCGCCGCTTCTACCGGAAATCGCGCATCAAGGCATTCGCGTCATCAGCAACGCGGGTGGCCTGAACCCCGATGCTTGCGCCGATGCGTTGCGTACGGAATTGTCCAAGGCGAGACTTGATCTCAGGGTGGCTGTCGTCAAAGGCGACGATCTGATTCCGCGGTTGAGCTGGCTCAAGGAGCAGTCGATTCGCGAGATGGGCTCCGGCGAGGAGTTGCCGCCGACCCTGGTGAGCGCCAACGCCTATCTCGGCGCGAGACCCATCGCCGCCGCGCTCGGCCGCGGAGCCGATATCGTCATTACCGGCAGATGTGTTGACAGCGCCGTCACTTTGGGGCCGCTCGTCCACCATTTCGGATGGAAGTGGGACGAATACGACAAACTCGCCCAAGGCTCGCTCGCCGGTCATATCATCGAATGCGGCACGCAGGGCACGGGCGGTCTCTTTACTGACTGGCGAGACGTTCCCGGCTGGGACGATATGGGGTTCCCGATCGTCGAATGTAACAGCGATGGTGCTTTCGTTGTGACGAAACCACCGAATACCGGAGGCCTGGTGACGCCGCCGACCGTTGCAGAGCAGATCGTCTACGAGATCGGAGATCCTCAAACCTACATCCTGCCAGATGTCATCTGTGACTTCAGCGAAGTTGCGCTGTCACAGGTCGGTCCGGATCGGGTCCGGGTGGTAGGCGCGAGAGGACGACATCCGGGCGACTCCTACAAGGTTTGCGCAACCTACGCCGATGGTTTCCGGATTACGGCGACGTTGATGATTGGCGGTATAGACGCCGCGGCCAAGGGCGAACGGGTGGCGCGCGCGATGCTGACCCGGCTGCGGAGAATCTTGAAGGAGAAGGGCTTCCGGGATTTCCGGGAAACGAACGTCGAGATCCTGGGCGCGGAAGCAATGTACGGACCGCATTCGCGCGCGCGTTCCGCGCGTGAAGTCATCGTCAAGGTGGGGGCCCGGCATGAATCAAAGGACGCGCTCGATTTGCTAGGTCGGGAGTGGTACTCCGCGGCCGCAGCGATGGCTCCAGGAATTTCCGGAGTGGCTGGCGGCAGACCGGCGCCCTCGGGTGTCGTGAGATTGTTCTCATTTCTCCTGCCCAAGGCTGTTGTTCCGGCCTCAATAGGAATCGACGGAGAAACCTTCAACGTCGAGATGGGGCAGGAATCATCTGCTCCGACACTTCCAGTTCGACCCGAAGTGCGCATACCGACGGCTGCCAGATCAACTGTCGAAGTGCCTTTGATACGGGTTGCCCATGGCCGTAGCGGCGACAAGGCGGATACGGCCAACATTGGTCTTATCGCGCGCCGGCCAGAGATTTTTCCCATTCTGGCCGAGCAGGTTACGGCGGAACGCGTCGCCGCGCATTTCAGCTATTTGCTGAAGGGTAGTGTCGAACGATATCTGATGCCGGGAATGCACGCTCTGAATTTTGTCATGACTCAATCTCTCGGCGGCGGCGGCGTTGCGTCACTGCGCTACGACCCACAAGGAAAGGCCTTTGCGCAGATGCTGCTGGATATGACCATCACAGTTCCGGCAACATTGCTGGAATCCGGGAGCCCGCAATGACGACTTCGCGACGTGCCGCCAAGCGAAGCCCGAACCGGCAATTGCTCCGCGAGCGGGAAATCGTGAACGCGGCCCGCTTGGTCTTCGAGACGGCCGGCTATGACAACGCGTCGATGGCCGAAATAGCCGCGCGTGCAGGAATCGTGGAGGGTACCGTCTATCTGTACTTCGACAGCAAGAAAGACCTGATGCACCGCGTGATCGCGGAATGGTACGAAGGCCTGATCGCGTCGGTGTCCGAAGGACTGACGCGGGTCGTGGGCGTTCGCGCGCGCCTTCGATTTTGTATCCTGAGGCACCTACGTGTCTACGTCGAAGATACCGGGCTCGCCGATCTCATGATCAGGGAATTGCGGCGCGACAGGAAGTTCTATGAGACCGAGATCTATTCCTTGAACAAGCGCTACGCTGCTTTTGTGACGGCGGAAATTCTCGACGGCATCAAGCAGGGTGAGCTCGGTCCGGATATCGTTCCGGAAATTGTGCGCGATCTGATATTTGGCGGCATCGAGCATTGCGCCTATCGGATCCTGTCGGGTCGCGGCGGCCTGGATATAGATCTCGTCGCCGATCGCATTCTCGGTACGCTCTGGCCGGGCATCGCGGCGCAGAAGGAGGCGTCGTCAGTATCGATCGAGGACCGCATTGCCAGACTTGAGAAATTGGTCGTTGCCAACGGCGAGGAGTCATGAAGCACATCCTCGTTGCGAACCGGGGCGAGATCGCGCTGCGGATTATTCGCACAGCCCATCGGCTTGGCATCAAGACCACCCTTGCGGCCCACGCCGTGGATCTCCAATCCATCGCCGCCCAGACTGCCGGTCAGACGGCACAGATCTTCGGCGATCCCCCGGTTTCTGCTTATCTTGATATCCCCCAATTGACCAAGGTTGCGTTGGACTACGGTTGCGACACGGTTCATCCCGGTTACGGATTTCTCTCGGAGAATGCAGCATTTGCCGCTCAGGTAGAGGCCGCGGGTCTCTGCTGGGTCGGCCCATCTCCCGACGTCATCGGTCTGATGGGGGACAAGATACGTGCGCGGGAGTTTGCGCATCGATGCGGTCTACCTTTGGTGCCGTTCGCCTTGGACTCGGGCCATAGGGAGTTTCGGGACGCAGTTCTTGCCTTGAGATTTCCCGTGCTTATCAAGGCGGCGGCCGGAGGCGGCGGGAAGGGTATCAAGATCGTCCGGCAAGAAATGGAGCTGGATCGTGCGATCACCCAGGCACGTAGCGAAGCGCTCAGGTACTTTGGTGACGAACGGGTTTATGCAGAAAGGTTTGTCGAAAGACCGCGGCACATCGAAGTGCAGATTCTCGCCGATCAATTTGGCAAAGTCATCCATCTAGGCGAACGTGAATGCTCGATCCAGCGGCGCTTCCAGAAGATTATCGAGGAGACGCCGTCAGTTGCCATCGATCCCGATCTGCGCTCGAAGATTTGTGGGGCGGCAGTCGCGCTGGCCAAGGCGTCTCAATATCGAAATGCGGGTACAGTCGAGTTTATTCTCGGCCCGGATCGGGAGTTCTATTTTCTCGAAGTGAATACCAGATTGCAAGTCGAACATCCTGTAACGGAGCTGGTGACGGGGTTGGATTTAGTCGAATGGCAACTGCGAATCGCGTCCGGTGAAGCATTGCCATTCGAGCAATCTGACGTCGCCAGCAACGGGCACGCGATCGAATGTCGGATCAACGCGGAAGATGTTCCATCGGGCTTTGTACCCAGTTCAGGAATACTGGCTCGCTACATTGAACCGCATGGGGAGGGAATTCGCGTCGATAGCGGAGTATGCGAACTAGATAGACTAACTAGCTCGTTTGATCCGATGTTGGCGAAGCTGATCGTTTGGGGGCCCGACCGAGGATCCACCATCGCGCGGACTGAAGAGGCGCTCCGCAACTTCTGCCTTCTCGGCCCGGAGACGAACATCGCCTATTTGCGCGCGCTGCTCAAGCAGCCCGAATATGTTGCGGGGCATATCGACACCGGCTTTATCGATCGCCATCACGAAGAAATATTGCGGTTCATGCAGGTCGAGAGTCGGCTTGACGCAAGAGTGACCGCCGCATTTGTCGCACTGATGATTCCGGAAGCCCGCGTTTCGTATTCGAGCCTTAGCGAACTTGGAGCGTGGAAGAACTAAATGACTGCGGTGTTGAGGTCAGGTTCCGAGTTTCTGGCGGTCATGGCGGAAGCGTCCGGGCGAGTCATGGTCGGGCGCAGCGAGGTGCGGATTGAGAATTTCAGTCGCAACGGCGGAACGCTGGCGGGTACGCTCGGAGGAGCGCGATGGGAAATCGAGGTGGCTCGGATTGGCGATCGGATCATTGCCTGGTCGAGTGGGCGGATCTGGCAGGCTGAGATTCAGCTTCTTCCGGTATCTGAAATCGACGCAGCGGGTGAACACTCGGACCAGATCACGGCTCCCATGCCCGGCTCCATCGTCCAAGTTCATGTTTCTCCGTCCCAGCCTGTCGCCGCAGGGGACGTCATGGTCACGATCGAAAGTATGAAAATGGAGACGGCGCTGGTCGCGATACGCGACGGGGTGGTCGCGTCCGTCCTCGTCGAAGCCGGAACAACGGTAGACCGCGGAGCCATATTGGTATCGTTCATGAAGCAGGAGGAAGCGGCTTCATGATGCGGCGAATAGTGTCTCGTGTGAATACTCAGAGCACGGAGTTCAAAGCCAATCACGCAAGAATGTCTGGTCTCGTCCAGGCTCTACGCGAACAGCAGCGTGCCACACGGTTCGATCGTCCGAAACGCGATCTTGAACGCATAGGGCGCCAGAACAAGCTCTTTGTCCGTGAGCGGCTCGAGCTTCTCATCGATGCTGGCAGTCCATTTCTCGAATTGTCTTCTCTTGCGGCGTGCCGCAGTTATGACGGGGAAGCGCCGGGTGCCGGTCTGCTAACTGGCATCGGACTTGTCAACGGCCGCCAGGTGATGGTCCACGCCTCCGACCCGAGCGTCAAGGGAGGTGCCTGGTATCCGCATTCGGTCAAGAAGATCATAAGGGCGCTCGACATCGCGTTGGAAAATCATCTGCCCGTCGTACATCTTTGCGATAGCGCAGGCGGATATCTCCCGCTTCAGCATGAATTCTTCGCGGACCGCCAATATGGCGGGCGTATTTTTCGTAACCAGGTCGAGTTGTCAAAGCGCGGCATTCCCCAGGTCGCCGTCGTGTTGGGCCACTGCACTGCGGGTGGCGCTTACGTTCCGGCGTTATCGGATTACAATATTATTGTTCGCGGCAACGGGGGGATCTTCCTGGGCGGTCCGCCGCTCGTGAAAGCAGCAACGGGAGAAGTGGTGTCAGCGAACGACTTGGGCGGGTGCGACGTACACACACGCATTTCAGGTACAGCTGACTACCCGGCGGCCAATGAGCAAGATGCCATTCATCTTGCCCGCGAGATTGTCGGCGAAGTCTTTCCACCGGCCCAACCATGGCTGGCGGATCGAATAGAGCCTGAGCAACCATTTTACGAGCCGGATGAACTCTATGGAATCATTCCGGCAGACCGTAAACGGTCATTTGACGTTCGAGAAGTCATTGCGCGCATGGTCGATGGAAGCAGGTTTCACGAATATCAGCCCGCCCTCGGCACGACCCTGGTCTGTGGTTTCGCGCGAGTATTCGGATGGAAAATCGGCATCGTTGCGAACAACGGCGTTCTCTTCAACGACAGTTCGCTCAAGGCGGCCCACTTCATCCAGCTATGCGACCGGGACAAGGTTCCGCTTCTCTTTCTGCAGAACATTACAGGATTCATGATCGGGCGGGAGTACGAAGCGCGCGGCATCACCAAAGATGGCGCCAAGATGATCACCGCGCAGGCAAGCGTGAGAGTGCCGAAGTTTACTGTGATGGTGGGGAGCTCTTTTGGTGCTGGTAACTATGGCATGTGCGGTAGGGCGTTCGATCCCAGATTTCTGTTCTCATGGCCGAACAGTCAGATCG
Organism: Bradyrhizobium campsiandrae; assembly: GCF_014529705.1. Lineage (GTDB taxonomy): Bacteria > Pseudomonadota > Alphaproteobacteria > Rhizobiales > Xanthobacteraceae > Bradyrhizobium > Bradyrhizobium campsiandrae. The sequence continues at coordinate 21,395 of NZ_JAANIH010000064.1, read as the reverse complement.
GTGTGATGGGTGGCGACCAAGCTGCGAATACGTTGACAGATATCAAGCGAGGTCAGCTCGCGCGAAACGGTGCCATCGCCGATGAAGACGAAATCGCGTCGATGCGGAATGCGATCCTGGAAGACTATGAACGGCATTCGGATGCCTATTGGTCGACGTCGGAGCTATGGGACGACGGCTTGATTGATCCGGCCGACACACGAAACGCGTTGGCAGTCGCGATCGCCGCATCTTTGCATCGGCCTCTGGACCCTTTGGCATCTGGGATCCTACGATTATGAAGAAGGGTCTGTACGGAGAGAGCACATGAACTTGCTGAACTATTCGCAGAGCGATTTGGTGGAGGAACTGCGCTCGACTGCCAGAGGCTTCTCCGATGGCGAGATCGCACCCCGCGTGGAGGAAATGGATCGCTCCGACAGGTTCCCTCGGGAGCTCTGGCCACAAATGGGAAAACTTGGATTGTTCGGCATCACGGCGCCGATGGAATTCGGCGGGCTCGGTCTAGGATATCTCGCGCATGTCGTTGTCACCGAAGAGATCTCGCGCGGGTCGGGTGCGTTGGGCGTGAGCTATCTTGCTCACTCCAACCTTTGCATCAATCAGATTACCCTGAATGGGACCACGGCACAGAAGGCAAAGTATCTGCCGAAGCTTATTTCGGGAGAGTGGGTAGGAGGGCTGGCGATGTCGGAGCCCGAGGCTGGATCTGACGTTGTCAGCATGCGCCTCGAGGCGACCCGCCGAGGTGACAGCTACGTGCTGAATGGCACCAAGATGTGGATCACTAATGGGCCAGTCGCTGACCTCCTGGTGGTCTATGTGAAGACTGACCGGAAGGCAGGGAAACGCGGTATCACCGCTTTTATCGTCGAAACGTCGGCAAGTGGCTTCAGCGTTGCACAGACGCTGGATAAGCTTGGCAATCGAGGTTCTCCCACCGGAGAGCTGGTTTTCCAGGACTGCGTCGTTCCCGCAGAGAATGTGCTGGGAAAGGTCGGTGGTGGTGTCCGGGTCTTGATGAGTGGCCTCGACTACGAGCGGACCGTGGGCGCCGCGATCCCGCTCGGCATTATGCAGGCGTCGATGGACGTCACGCTTCCGTATGTCCGTCAACGAAAGCAGTTTGGCGAGCCGATCGGCAGCTTTCAGCTGATGCAAGGAAAATTGGCCGATATGTACACGCGGTTATCGACGTCGAGGTCCTATCTCTACACGGTTGCGCGGGCACTCGATGATGGGAGTCCTGGCAGTACGGCGAACCGCAAGGATGCCGCAACCGCCTATCTGGTATGTGCCGAGAACGGCATCTGGGTCGCGGATCAGGCGCTGCAATGCTTCGGCGGCAACGGTTACATCAACAGCTACCCGGCAGGACGATTGCTTCGTGATGCGAGATTGCACACGATCGGCGGTGGAACGGCTGAAATTCGTCGGTGGCTCATTGGTCGCGAACTTTATCAAGAGTCGCAATAGGAAAGTACTCCGAGAGAAGGTGGCAGCAATGACCAATCAAGCGGAGCTACTCAGAAAACTGACGGACGAAGGCGAGAGCGTTGTTGCGCGCTTGAAGAAGTGGGCCGTAGAGACACCCGATCGCCGATTCTTCTTTTATGGGGAAGACCGCACTGGTCTGAGCTTCCGACAGTTCGACGAAGTGACCGACTGCATTGCTGGAAATTTCGCGGCGAGGGGTGTCAAGAAGGGCGATCGTGTTGCGATTTTGGCGCGGAATCAAAAGCTCTCTGTTTTGTCGATGTTTGCGATCTGGAAGGCAGGCGCGGTATTCTGTCCGATCAATTTCAATTACACGGGTGCGCTCCTTCATTCGCTCATTCTGGACCTTGAGCCATCTCTGCTCATTGCGGATGACGAAGCAAAGCCTGCGATTGATGAGGTCTTGCGGCTTGGTCGCGGCCTCGCAGATATCAAGCGAATTGTGATCGATCGTCCCGAACCGTTAGGGGCGATCCCCAATCATATGTCCGGCGGCGTGCCGATCCTGGAAAGCTGGTACGAATATCTGGAACCATCGCAGGCTCGTCCAATCGACCTCGATTTTGATGATATCGCGAATATCATCTATACGTCAGGGACAACTGGGCCTTCAAAGGGCGTGCTTCAGACTCATCGCTGGATCAACCAGATGACGTTCTTCTTGCGGAAGCTGCTCACGCCCGATGATGTGATCTATAATGATCTACCACTTTACCACATCGGAGGCGCAATCTGTAATGTTGCACGTGCCGCATGGGTGGGCTGTGAGGTGGTTTGCTGGGACCGCTTCAGTGTGAGCGACTTCTGGGATCGCATCGAAACAAGTTCTGCAAGCTGTGCAATCTTGCTCGATGTCATGATTCCCAGATTGATGAAAGCGCCAGCAAGCATTCGGGACCGCAACAACACCTTGAACAAGGTAAATCTTCAGCCGCTGCCGCTCAATCACAATGAAATCGCCCGGCGATTTGGATTTGATGTCGTCGCCACCGGGTTTGGCCAAACCGAAAGCGGCAATTCATTGGTCGCTTATATCCTTGAGACCAATGAGGAGACTGAAACGCCGGCATCCATCCGGCGAGGCATGGGCCGAGAGGGGATCCGGCGCGTTATGGAGGCGTATGGTGCGACCGTGGTTTCGGCATCTGACGCCTCTTGGAAAGGTTTCATGGGGCGCGAGACCATGTTCGTGGACGCGGCAATTCTCGATGAGCATGATCGAGAATGCAAACCCGGCGAAGCCGGCCAATTGGCGATCCGGCCCAAAGTACCGGGTTTACTGTTTTCCGGCTATCACAGGCGTCCCGAAGACTCCCTCAAATCGATGCGGAATTTCTGGTTCCATACCGGCGATGTGGCACGCAAGGAGCCTAGCGGCATTTTCACCTACATCGACCGGATGGCGGATCGAATCCGAGTGCGCGGCGAGAACATCTCCTCTTTCCAGATAGAGGATATCTTCAACCAGAATCCTTCGATCAGCATTTGCGCTGCATTCCCCGTTCCTGCCCTGGAAGGCGACGAGGACGACGTGGTTGTTTTTGTTGTCCCCTCAAAGGACGTTCCCGACCTGGAGAAAGGTCTACGAGAATGGATCAAGACGGCGATGCCGAAATTCATGCAACCGAAATATATCCGTATTGTTGATGACATTCCGCGCACGCCGACGAACAAGATCGAAAAATTCAAACTCAAGAGGATGTTCCTCGAACAACGCGCCAACGGATTGTCGTCAGCAGGGAGCAAGGGATGAGGCCGGCGTTTGATGAGGCGGAGGAGCTGTCGCTGCTGCGTGGCACCATGCGCCGTTTTGTAAATGACCACATGCCAAGGCCCGAAGCGGCGCGATGGGATGCAGAATCGATCTTTCCTGTCGAGGTGTTTCGCAAGCTGGCTGCGCTTGGAGTGTTCGGTCTGTCGATTCCGGAGGAGTATGGCGGGGCTGGACGAAACATTCCGGCCACGATGATCGTCATCGAGGAATTGTCGCGAAGGGGCGTCGCGATGTCGATACCTTACGTGCTCGCTGCCTGCTATGGCGGCATGAACATCCTTGAGTGCGGGAATGAAGACCAGAAGCGCGCACTGCTTCCAAAATGCGCCGCGGGCGAGTTGATGCTTGCGTTTGGAGTAACTGAGCCGGACGTTGGGGGCGACGTGGCCAGCGTCAAGACCACCGCCAGGCGCACTGGCGACGTGATCAAGGTCAATGGAACGAAGCGGTATATCACCGGGGCGAATATTGCTGATTACATCTATACCCTGGTTCGTTCCGACGACGCCTTGCCGAGATACAAGAATCTTTCGATCCTTTTGATCCCGAGGACCGCTAAGGGCGTCGAGATTCGCAAGCTGGATATGCTCGGGCTGCGAAGCGGCGCCTGGACCACTGAAATCATCTTCGACGATGTGGAGGTGTCGGTCCAGAATATCGTCGGTGGGGAGGCGGGCTGGAACGAGGGCTGGTCGTATATCGCCGGACCTGGCCTTGATGTCGAGAAGCTCGAAGTCGGCGCAATCGCGCTGGGAATCGCCGAGGCTGCCGTGGACGACGCCTGGGAATATGCCGAGACGCGCGAGCAATTCGGAAAGCCCATCAGCAACTATCAGAACATCCGGCATATGCTCGCCGATGCGAGAACGGACCTGCACGCGTGCCGCTTGATGCTGTATAGCGCGGCAGGTCTGGCACAGGCCGGGCGCCCCTGCGGAATCGAGAGCTCGATGGCGAAGCTGTTCATCTGCGAGCGCGCAAAACAGGTCGTTCTTAACTGCCAACTGATCTTCGGTGCATATGGATGCGACCTTGATTTGGACATGCAGCGCTACGTGCGGGACATCCTTATTCTTCCGATCGCCGGCGGATCCTCGGCCATTCAACGAAATAACCTAGCAAACAGAATGCGCCTTCGTCTCTAGCCAGACGAAGTTCGGAGAAGCAAAGTGAAGTATGGATCCGTATTCCGTCCGGGACTTTTTGCCGGCCAGCACTTCGTGATCACCGGTGGCGGCAGCGGGATCGGTCGTTGCACCGCGCACGAACTCGCCTCCTTGGGAGCGCACGTCGCCTTGGTAGGTCGCAATCCTGATCGGTTGATAGCCGTGGCCGCAGAGATCGAATCGACCGGAGGCATAGCCCCGACCACTCATGTCTGCGATATCCGCGACGAGGAAGCGTCAAAAAGAACGATCGCGGCAATTCTGATCCAACACGGCCAGATCGATGGTCTCGTGAACAATGCGGGCGGTCAGTTTCCCTCACCATTGAGGGATATAACTCGGAAGGGTTGGGATGCCGTCATTGCCAACAACCTTACCGGCGGCTTCTTGATGGCGCGGGAGTGCTTCACACAGTGGATGGAGGCAAACGGCGGCTCCATCGTCAATATGATCGCGGACATGTGGTGGTCGATGCCCGGAATGGGACATTCCGGAGCCGCGCGGGCGGGAATGCTGAATTTCACGATGACTGCCGCGGTGGAATGGGCCGCCGCCGGCGTGCGGGTCAACGCTGTCGCGCCTGGTGCGATCGCATCGTCAGGGCTGGATACCTATTCGGAGCCAATGAAGGCTCGGCTGCAGGACTACTGGCGGCATATCCCGGCAAAGCGACTTGGAACGGAGGCGGAGTGCTCCGCGGCGATTGTCTTTCTGCTTTCGCCGGCAGCTGCTTTCATCAGCGGCAGTTGTTTGCGTATCGATGGCGCCCAGCCGAACGGCAAGAGTATCTGGCCCATGCCGAACCACAAGAAGTCAAAGCCGTTCCGCGGCTTCCCGTTGGAGCGTGCTCCGGCATACCTGGAGCCGCGCGAGCCCAAGGAATAACCATGCCACAGGGTGGCATCGCGGCACGTGACCATTGAAGGGGGAATGCCTGCATAAGGAGTGACTATGCTGGGTCTCATGCAAGACAAACCGCTTCTGATAAGCGATATCATCACATATGCCGAGACTTATCATCCGCTGCGGGAGGTCATATGGCGAACAGCATCGGGGTCGATCTGCCATTCGAACTATTCGACGGTCGCGGGGCGCGCAAAAAAGCTCGCCAACGCGCTGCGAGCTTATGGAATCAAGACTGGCGATCGCGTCGCCACGCTTGCCACCAATTCCACGCGCCACCTTGAACTCTACTATGGAGTATCGGGCATCGGCGCGATTTTGCACACCGTCAATCCGCGCCTGTATGATGAGCAGCTGATATACATCATCAATCACGCCGAAGACCGGATGCTTTTCGTGGATCCGGAATTGATTCCCATTTTGGTTCGGTTGAGAGAACAACTCCCGAGGCTGGAGCAAATCTTCGTTCTGGGAGATGTCGACAGGTCTGCTGTCGAGAATTTGGAGCTGGAAAGCTACGACGACTTTATTGAGCCGCATGCTGCAGCGATTGCCTGGCCAAGCTTCGACGAGAGGACCGCGTCGTCACTTTGCTATACGTCCGGCACGACCGGAAACCCGAAAGGCGTTCTATACTCCCATCGTTCGACCGTGCTGCACGCCATGAATGCCGCCCACACCAACGCGTATGGGATTTCCGTTCATGACGTCGCGATGCCGTTGACGCCGATGTTTCACGTCAACGCCGGAGGCCTTCCCTATATTGCTCCGCTTTGCGGTGCGGCTTTGGTTCTCATCGGGCCAAAAATTGATGGTGAGATCATGCAGTCTCTTATTGAGTCGGAAGGGGTGAGTTTCACCACAGGCGTACCGACAATGGTCACGATGCTGATGGAGTATCTGGATCGCAGCGGCAAGCGCATTGACAGTCTGAAGCGTGCTGTGATTGGCGGGTCCTCCGTACCCGCGGCGATGATCGATCGCATGCGCACCCAGTACGGCTGCAAAATCATGCAACTTTGGGGAATGACGGAGACGAGCCCCGTTGGAGCGCTCTGCACGGAAACGCCGGCTGTGTCGGTCCTACCGGAAGCGATGCGAAGAGAAATCATGTTGAAGGCCGGACGCGTGTTGTTTGGAATGGAGGTCAAGCTGGTGGGGGATGAAAGCATGGCCACGTCTCCAGAACGAATCCGGAAGGGTGCATTGTGGGTGCGTGGTCCTTGGACGGCGAAGGCGTATTTCAAGCAGGAAGATCCGCCAATACTGGACAAGGATGGCTGGTTTCCCACGGGCGACGTGGCTGCGCTGGACGAGTACGGTTTCCTTCAGATTCTGGATCGAACCAAAGACGTCATAAAATCCGGAGGAGAGTGGATCTCATCGATCGATATCGAGAACATCGTGTGTGGGCACCCTGAAGTCCGCCAAGCCGCTGTCATCGGAGTGCATCATCCAAAATGGGAAGAGCGGCCACTGCTGATCATTGTTCCGGTTCCAGGGACTTCGCCGACGAAGAAAGGCTTGCTCGACTATCTAAGGCCGAGAATCGCGAGTTGGTGGATGCCTGATGATGTCGTGTTCGTTGACGACATGCCGATGACGGCGACCGGGAAAATTCGTAAGACTTCACTCCGCGAAAGATTTAGAGATTATCAGTTGCCCAAAAAACAGAACTCTAGCAGACCTCAGCAGCCGTAGCGCGGCGGATGATCATCGTGGAATCTTAATCCACAGCATCAAGCTCGGACATAGTGGCCTGTCGGAGGCAACCGTCGCCGGATCGAGTTGTGTACGTCAAGTTCAGCAAATTCGATCATGGGGTCCGGCTGAGCCATCCCCTCGGAGCCGCCGTCGCTCGCTTGCCCAACAGTGCAGCGTGGCGAGCGACGGCGGCGGAGAGGGGTGGCCCATCCCCTTGGTGGGCCAGAGCATCCGCTCAAGCTGCCTGGCGTAGTGTCTCCTTCTTGTGTTCCTTCAGCAGATCCATGTTGAGATAGCGATGATCCTCGAGCCAGGCTTCGTGGCGTTCGACGGTGAGCGCCCGGACAAGCCGCAGGCAGCTCTCGGCATTGGGGAAGATCCGCACCACGTAGAGGCTGTGAGCCTTTTCCGCATTCGACGTCGCGCCCGCCCCATTGATGTCGAGGGTGACCTGCCACTGAAGTTTCATCCAGCGGCAGTTAGAGTCTCGGGGTTTTGTACGCCAAGTGGCGCGGGTGGAGCAACGGACGATCGGCGGAGCTGGTCGGGGTTGCGCAGCCGATGGTCCGTTGCGGTGAGGTGGGCGGCGTAGGCCGCGGGTGTCAGGTATTTCAACGACGAGTGTGGGCGCTGGAGATTGTAGTCGGCGACCCAATTGGCGATCTTGGCTCGGGCGTCATCGAGATCGAAGGTAAGCGTAGCGCCGCGGCCCTTTAGATTGTCTGTGCGCGATTTTGGGAGCGCCGCTAGAAGAGTCATCTTCGGCAAGGGTGCTCACAATGGACGACCGTTCGGACGACATAAGACGACCATTGACACAGCGTATCGAAGTGTACGCCGGCGCAGGCCGTAAGCAGTGGCCGGATGATTTGAAGGCCCGGATTGTCGCGGAAAGCCTTGAGCCGGGCGCGGTTGTAACAGATATCGCATGCCGGCATGGCTGCCGGCCCCAGCAGGTGCATGACTGGCGGCGCCGGGCGCGTTCAGGTCAACTGGTGCTGCCAGCTGCGGCGGGTGCACTGTCGTTTGTGCCGTTGGTGTCGGAATCGTATCCGTCCGGTGAAGACCGCCTTGCCGAATGAGGCGTGTTGTTGAGAACTGTCCTTATGGACAGTGATAGGCGCAGCGCCCAAGTCGAGCGGCTTGAGGTAGTGGAGACGGGTCGGCGGAGGCGCTGGTCCGAGGACGAGAAGCTCAAGATCGTCCTGGAGAGCTTGCAGGCGCCGCGCCAGGTCGCGGCAACAGCGCGGCGGTATGGCGTTTCGCGCTCATTGCTGCTGCGATGGCGACGGTCGTTTCGGCCTGAGCCGAGGGATGCTCCCCAACCTGGCTTCGTACCGGCGATGGTGATCGCAGAATCAGGTCTGACGCCTTGCCCAGTCGCGCCGACAAGCAGCGGCGGGTCGATCGAGATCGAGTTTGCGGCCGGGGCTCGGATGCGGATCACGGGGACGGTCGACGCGGCGACGCTGAAGGCCGCCGTGGCGGCGCTGGCAGATGGAAGCCTGCGGTGATCCCATTGCGTCGGGCGTGCGGGTGTGGATTGCGACCGGCCACACCGACATGCGTCGCGGCATGAACTCGCTGGCCTTGCTGGTGCAGGAAGCGTTCACGCGAGACCCGCACGGGGGCGACCTCTATGTATTCCGTGGCAAAAGCGGCAAGCTGATCAAGATCCTCTGGCACGATGGGTTGGGCATGTCGCTCTACGCCAAGCGGCTAGAACGCGGCCGTTTCCTCTGGCCGTCGCCGGCGGATGGCGTGGTGACCATCACCCCGGCCCAGCTGGGCTATTTGCTGGAGGGCATTGACTGGCGGATGCCGCAACACACGTGGCGGCCGCAGGCCGCCGGCTGATCGCCAGGATTTGAATCGATACCACGATCTGCGGTTCGGACAGCGACGGCAAGTTATGATTCTCTGGTTGGCATGGGCGCCGATGATTCTTTCCCTGACGATGTGACCACGCTGAAGGCGATGCTGCGCGCCGAGCGAACGGCCCGGTTGGCCGCAGAAGCCGAGGCCCAGGCGGGGACATTGCTGATCGAGAAGCTCAAACTCACGATCAAGAAGCTGCGGCATGAGCAGTTCGGACAGTCCTCCGAGCGAGGCGCATTGCTGGACCAGCTCGAGCTACAACTCGCCGACCTGGAGGAGAACGCGGCGCAAGCTGAGACCGCGACGCAGATGGCAGCCGACAAGATTACGGTGCCATCGTTCGAGCGCCGCAAGCCGGCCCGCCGTCCGCTGCCGGAGCATTTGCAGCGGGAGCGCATTGTCTATCCGGTGCCTGCGACTTGCCCATGCTGCGGCGACAGCCGATTGCGCAAAATTGGCGAGGACGTGACCGAGACGCTGGAGCTCGTTCCGCGCCAGTGGAAGGTGATCCAGCATGTGCGCGAGAAGCTCGTCTGCCGGGCCTGCGAAGCGATCACCCAGCTGCCGGCTCCTTCGCACCCGATTGCGCGCGGGCGTGCAGGGCCCAAACTGCTGGCCCATGTCCTGTTCGGCAAGTACGGCCTGCACCTGCCGCTTCATCGTCAGAGCGACGTCTACCAGCGTGAGGGCATCGACCTCGACGTCTCGACGCTCGCGGACTGGGTAGGTGCCTCCGCCGCAAGCCTGATGCCTTTGGTCGATGCGATCCGGAGCCACGTCTTCGCAGCCGAGCGCATCCACGCCGATGACACCACGGTGCCAGTCCTGGCCAAGGGCAAGACCCGGACCGGACGGCTCTGGACCTACGTGCGAGACGACCGTTCGTTTGCCGGCCCAGATCCGCCGGCGGCCGTGTTCTTCTACTCGCCCGATCGTGGCGGTGCGCATCCGGAGCAGCATCTGGCAGGCTACGCCGGACTGATGCAGGCTGACGCCTACGCCGGCTTTGGCAGGCTCTACGAGGCCAATCGCAAGGGCGGCCCGATCATCGAGGCCGCATGCTGGGCTCACGGCAGGCGCAAGTTCTTCGATCTCGCACGGCTGAGCAAGGCGCCGATCGCGGCCGAGGCGGTCAAGCGCATCGATGTCCTGTTCGCCATCGAGCGCGAGATCAACAGACTTCCTGCGCAGGAGCGTTTGCGTGTGCGCCAGGAACGTAGCCGCCCTTTGATGATCGAGCTGGAGGTGTGGTTGCGCGAGCAGCGCGCCAAGCTCTCCAGGAACAACGACACGACCAAGGCGATCAATTACTGCCTCAGCCGCTGGGACGCATTTAGCCGCTTCCTTGATGACGGGCGGCTTTGCATGTCGAACAATGCTGCTGAACGTGAGCTACGGGCGGTCGCCATCGGGCGAAAAAATTGGACCTTCGCCGGCTCCGATGACGGCGGCCGGCGTGCTGCTGCCATCTACAGCCTTATCGCCACCGCAAAGCTCAACGACGTCGACCCGCAGGCTTGGCTTGCCGACGTGCTGGCGCGCCTACCTGATCACTCTGCCAAGCGCATTGACGAACTGCTGCCTTGGAATTGGCAGCCCCAAAGCGTCGCTCACGCAGCTTGAGCGCGTTCAGCCTTCCCGAAAGTGGCCTAGCCGGGGGCCTTCGCCGGATGCGTACTCGGAATCGTCGCCATCGGCGGCTGCAGCTCCCTCCGGGTCGCCGGAAGCAGCCGTTGTGACGGTTGAGCTCCATAGGGCACGAGTTGAGGTGCGAGGGACGCCTGGCCTTGCCGTGTTGAGTGATGTGTTTGTTGCGTTGCGCCGGACACGTTCATGCTGACGGCTCCCGCTGGCCTCATGATTTACGTTGCGACCCGACCTGTAGACTTCAGGAAGGGCGCGGATGGCCTGGCGCTGTTGGCGAAGGAGACGCTGGGCCACGATCCGATGAAGGGCGTGGCGGTGGTGTTCCGTGCGAAGCGCGCCGATCGGGTGAAGATCGTTGTCTGGGATGGTAGTGGCCTCGTGCTGTATTGGAAGCGGCTCGATAGCAACGGCTTCAAATGGCCTCCCATCGTGGCCGGCGTGATGCGGATGAACGCCGCGCAGTTGTCCGCGCTTCTGGCCGGCATGGATTGGACACGCATGCATGCGCCTCGAATCCCGCAGCCGAAAGCGCTTGCGTAGGACATAAATTCTTCGCTGCATCGGGGCGCGAAGCGTGGCAGACTCGGGCCAATGAGTGATTTGCCTGATGAGCTGCCGAGCGATCCAGCTGAGTTGCGTGCCTTTGCCGCGGCTCTGCTGGATCGCTGCGCCAGGCTCGAGCGGTTGCTCAAGCTTGCAAAGGACGCGCAGTTCGGTCGGTCCTCGGAAAAGCTTGACGCTGATCAGCTCCAGCTTGTTCTGGAGGATATCGATCAGGCTGTCGCGGCTCTCGAGGCAGCCGAGGACCGCGCCAATCCCAAGACACGCGAGAAGAGAGCTGCCGAGCGCAGGGCCAATCGTGGCAAGCTGCCGGAGCATTTGCCGCGCATCATCGAGACCCTGATGCCCGCTGCAACCTGCTGTGCGCATTCCAGGGATGGTGATCAGGTGTTCCAGGCGATGGTGATCACGGATTCCAGTGATCGTGATCAGGTGCGGAGGCGAACACGGCTGACGGGGTTAAGTGTGCTGGAAATGGCCTCCTCGTCAAGGTTGGCGGGTTGGTTCGAAGATCGTCTCGGCGGTCCATGGGAGGGCCCCGTGCGCGGCGCGGAGTGCCCCCACGAGCGACGTAGCGACGCGCGCGGGAGGGGCCTGTGGGCCGGCGGGGCGATCGGGCGCGAGGTGCTCACGGTTTTTCTTTTCGCCAGCCTGACGCCGCAGGCTGTCGCCTTTGAGCTCGATGCGGTGGGCATTGTGAATGATGCGGTCCAATATCGCATCGCCGAGGGTGGGATCGGCAATGACGTCATGCCATTGCGACACGGGGACCTGACTTGTGATCAACAAGGATCCCTTGTCGTAACGATCGTCGACGATCTCAAGCAGATCACGGCGCTGGTCGGCGGTGAGCGGTTCGGGTCCCCAGTCGTCGAGGATGAGGAGATTGACGCGCTCGAGCGCGGCGATCAGGCGCGCCAGACGGCCTTCTCCGCGCGCCTGGGCGAGATCGGCGAACAGGCGGGATGTTCGCTTGTAGAGGACGGAGAAGCCGTCGCGGCAGGCCTTGTTGCCGAGCGCGCAGGCAAGCCAGGACTTGCCGGTGCCGGTTGGGCCGACAATGACCAGGTGGTTGCTGTCACGGATCCATTGACAGGTGACGAGGTTCTGGAAGAGCGAACGATCGAGACCACGGGCGGTGCGATAGTCGACGTTCTCGATGGTGGCGGCTTGACGGAGCTTGGCACTGGTCAAGCGGCGCGTGAGGCGGCGGTTGTCGCGGGCAGTGACCTCGCGATCGACGAGGAGGCCGAGCCAATCGGCGTGCGGCATCCCGGCCGCCTCGGGATTGTTCTGCAGTTCGACGAAGGTATCGGCCATGGCGGCGAGGCCGAGTGCGCGCAAGCGATCGACGGTGGGGTGAAAGAGCATGCTAATCTCTCCTGATCAATTGTAATAGCTGCGGCCACGGATGTTGGTGTGGAAGAGGATGGGCGCCTCCTCGGCATGAGGAGCAGTTCTGTCAGTGCCGTTCTTGAGGATCGCGGCGACCGATTTGTACGAACGGGCGTTGAGCAGGAGGGCCCGCGCGCAAGCGGCGTCGACGCGTTCCTGGCCATAGCGCTTGACCAGCCCGAGAATGCCGATGGCCGAGCGGAAGCCCTGTTCCGGATGCGGCCGCGACCGCAGGATGACGTCGATCAGCGTCTCGGCATCGGGGCCGACCTTGGCCGCTTCGGAACGGATGCGCTCATGGGTCCAGTCGCGATAGCGGCGATGTGAACTCGGCATATGCTCGGGAATCGTCGTCGGGCGATGCGGCAGGGTGCTGCGCAGATGCGACGCCACCCGCTTGCCGCGGAGGAATATCTCGACGGTCTTTTGGGTAATCCGCGCCTCGACCTCCTGATGCACGAGGTTGTGAGGGACGCTGTAGTAATGCTTGGCGATCTCGACGTGATAATCGAGGTTGACCCGGCAGCGCTTCCACTCGGCATACTCGTACGGTTCATCCGGCAAGGGGGTGAGCGCCGGATGATCGAGCTCCTGAAACAGTTCGTGCCGACTTCGCCCCCAACTCCGGAGAGGTCGATCGTTCAGCTCGACAAGGAGCGCGTAAATTGCCTCGTTGAGGGCGGCGAGCGAGAAGAAGCGGCGGTTGCGCAGACGCGCCAGAATCCATCGCCCGACGATTTGGACCCCGACTTCGACCTTGGCTTTGTCGAAAGTCGTCAAATGCAGGGCGTGTCGGCACGACTGGCCTCAAGGTGCGGATCACGCACCCGTTTCATCCGCTGAACGGCCGCGCCTTTGAGCTGATCTGCCGGCGCCGTCATTGGGGCGAAGACCGGGTGGTCTACGCGGCTGACGACGGGCGGCTTTGCACGATCGCAAGCGCGTTCACCGACATCGCCCCCGCGGATGAGTTCCGACTGCTGGCGGCGGGTAGAGCGGCCTTCCGCACCGCCGATTTGCTGGGGCTGTGCGAGGCGTTGGACCGGCTTGCTCAGCGGTTGGGGGCCAGCAATGCGTAAAGCTCACTACGCCTCATATGTAAAACGAACAATGCCGCTACGCGATCAAAGCGCAGCGCGATATACCGTATTTATGGACATAACAACCGCATTTAGTGTCGACGTCATGATTGACATCCAACATATAGAGGCATATTTATCTTTACGAAGCATTGAGGCCGTCCATGGCGAACCCAAAACGACGGGACCCGAAGAGCGAGGCGCTGGCGCAGGACGGTGTCCTCAATCCCAACCCCGAAGCCGTTCGCGACGTTCTGTTCACCAGCAACCCATTCTTCGATACCAAGGATCTGGTCCAGGTCCGCTACGAGATGGTGCGGCGCCATCAGGTCGATGGCATTGCCATCAGCGAAGCGGCCGCGGCGTTCGGCGTTACCCGGCCGACGTTCTACAAAGCTCAGAGCGCACTGAAGACAGTTGGGCTCGCCGGTCTGCTGCCAGGCCGGCGAGGTCCCAAAGCCGGCCACAAGGTCTCCTCCGAGGTCATTGCCTTCGTGACCGATCTCAGAGCGGCAAAGCCAGAGATGACGACCTCGCAGTGTCTCGATGCAATCGAGTCACGCTTCGGCGTCAAGGTGCACAGGCGCAGCCTGGAGCGGGCGCTGGCGCGCAAAAAAAAACGAATCCATCGAGCCTGATTGTCGCGCCAGCGGACACGGCCGCGACTTACGAGAAGGTGCGCGCCGCAGTGCTGTCCGCCGAAGCCACCACGGGTCCCGGCCTCGGCATTCTTCGCCGCCAAGGTTTGGCGGCCTGGATGCGGGCACTGGGGCACGACCCTCATGCCGAGGCGGCTTGCCGCGCTCCCCAGCCTCCGCCCTTCGCCAAACCCGATCCGTCGGCGAGCGACGTCACCCGCCTAATCGCCGGAATCATCGTCTCCCTCGCTATGGAGCCCATCCATGCCTGAGCTCAAGGTCACGGCCGACCATCTCAAGCGCGATGCGTACCTGTATGTCCGCCAATCCACATTGCGGCAAGTCGCCGAACACGGCGAGAGCACGCAGCGCCAATATGCGTTGCGTGCGCGCGCGATTGCGGCAGGCTGGCCGATCGAGCGCATTCGCGTGATCGATCGCGATCTCGGCAAGTCCGGTTCCAGCAGCGCCGCACGCGACGGCTTTCAGCAGCTCGTGAGCGAGGTGGCGCTCGGCAAGGCCGGCATCGTCATGGGCCTGGAAGTCTCGCGGCTGGCGCGCAACTCTGCGGATTGGCATCGCCTCATAGAACTGTGCGCGTTGACGGCGACGCTCATTCTCGATGAAGACGGCATCTATGATCCGGCCGGCTTCAACGATCGCCTCCTGCTCGGTCTCAAAGGCACGATGAGCGAGGCTGAGCTGCACATCCTCAAAGCGCGCATGCGTGGCGGCCAGCTCAACAAGGCCCGGCGCGGCGAGCTGGAGATGGGCCCGCCGGTCGGGTTGGTCTACCGGACTGACGGCACCATCGGTCTCGATCCCGACGCCCAGGTTCAGAGCGCCCTTCGCATGGTCTTTGAGACTTTCGAGCGGACGGGGAGCGCAGTCCAAACGGTCCGCTTCTTCCGGGAGCAAGGCTTGCAGTTCCCACGCCGGCTGCGGACGGGTGCCAACAAAGGCGACCTCCTGTGGGCGACGCCGCAGCACTCACGCATCCTACAATCCGCGCTACGCCGGTGCCTTCGTCTATGGCCGCACGCGCATACGCCACCGGCCCGATGGGGGCGTCAGCGTCGTCAAGGTCGCCAGGGCGGACTGGCAGTTCGTGATGCCGGGCATGCACCAGGGCTACATCGACTGGGAACGGTTCGAAGCCAACCAGCGGCGCCTGACCGACAATGCCGGCGCATTCGGTGGCGAACGGCTGTCGGGGCCGGCGCGCGAGGGACCGGCGTTGCTTCAGGGGCGCGTGCTATGTGGTTTGTGTGGCGAACGCATGGGGGTGCGTTACAGCCGCGAGCATGGCAGTACGATCCCGACGTATATCTGTCAGGAGAGCGCGGTGCGCCGTGCCGGAAAAACGTGTCAAACGGTGCCCGGCAAGATCGTCGATGCGGCAGTTGTTGCGCTGCTGATCGAGATGATGACGCCGATGACGCTGGCCGTCACCCTGGAAGTCCAGCGCGAACTTGAGACGCGCGCTCACGAGGCAAATACCGCACGTCGCCAGCATGTGGAGCGGTTGCGCTATGACGCCGAGCTTGCCCGCCGACGCTACATGAAAGTAGACCCCGACAATCGACTCGTCGCCGATACTCTCGAGGCGGAATGGAACGACAAGCTGCGCCGTCATGCCGAAGCTGCCGAGGAATACGAACGTCGCAGCAAGCAGCAGGCTGCGACACTCAGCACCGAGGTCCGCCAACGCATTCTCGGTCTTGCCGAGCAGCTGCCACGAATCTGGAACGACTCGCGCGTCGACTTCCGTGAGCGCAAACGCATCGTGCGCCTGCTCATCGATGACGTGACGTTGATCAAAGCGCAGAAGATTACCGCCCATGTGCGTCTGTCCGGCGGGGCTACGCGCACATTGGAACTCGAACGGCCGCTGCCTATCGCCCAGCTGCGCAAGTTCAAGCCCGAGCTTGTCGCGACCGTCGACCGGTTGCTCGATCAGCATTGCGACCGCGAGATTGCCGACATTTTGAACCGCGACGGATGGCGCACTTGGGAAGGCATGCCCTTCAACCTGAAGAAGATCGCGTTCATTCGCGGCGCCTACAAACTGGCAAGCCGGTACGATCGGTTGCGCCGCCGCGGCATGCTCACGACGCGCGAGATCGCTGCGAAGTTCGGCATCTCGGAGACGGCCGTGCACGAGTGGGGTCGTCAGGGGCTGATTACGAAGTGCTTCAGTGATAATTTGAATCGTGGCCTGTGGGCATTACCAGTGCAGCAGACCATCCTCAAGGGGTGTGGCGGTCGAGGTGGGCGACCGGCGCGGCTCGTCCCAATCACCGCGCCATCATCAGAACAAGGTGCAGTATGAAGCGATCGCCTTGGCAAAAGCCGCCAACTGCAAGCGGTGTGGGTACGACCTGCCAAAAGGTACGAATCACGCACCCCTTTCATCCGCTTTGCGGGCACGAGTTCACGCTGATCTGCCGACGGCGTCATTGGGGTGAGGACCGAGTGGTCCATCAGGGTCGAGATGGGCGAGTTCACACGATCCCCAGCGCGTGGACCGATATTGATCCTGTGGATGAGTTCCGACGGGTTGGTGGCAGAGCTGCCTTCCGGACCGTCGACTTGTTGGCACTGAGCGAAGCGCTGGGGCGGTTTGGCGAGGGCACGGGAGGGGGATGATGCGTAAAGGTAACTATGCCTCACATGTAAAAAGAATAATGCCGATCCAAGGTGTTAACGTCGCACGTAATGCCTTATTTCTATCGCAAAAGTCTACATTTTGTGCCGATCAGATGATTGACAGTCGATATATAGAGGCATATTTATATTTACGTACGATCGAGGCCGCGGATGGCGAAGGCAAAGAAGCGGGATTCAAAGAGCGAGGCGCTGGCGCAGGAGGGCGTGCTCAATTCCAATCCGGAAGCCGTCCACGACGTGCTCTTTACCGGCAATCCATTCTTCGATGCGAAGGACCTGGTCCAGGTGCGCTACGAGATGGTGCGACGCCACCAGGTCGACGGCGTGCCGATCAGCGAGGCTGCCGCAACCTTCGGCGTCACCCGGCCTACCTTCTACAAAGCCCAAAGCGATTTGCAGGCAGCCGGGCTCGCGGGTCTGCTGCCGAGCCGGCGGGGGCCCAAAGGCGGCCACAAGATCTCCGACGAGGTGATCGTCTTCGTGACCGGCATCAAGTCCGCAAGCGCGTTTTTAGATTGGCGGCGCGGTACCGAAGCTTCAAAGCGCGCCGCTGCGAGTGCGCCGGTAATCTAAAAACGTGTTGGACGAAGCCGCCTAGCGCGCCGGTGCCGCTATGGAAATTGGATGCTGCATCCCAGCGGATAATGCCGTCGCTGAGGCTTCGGGGGCATGCTGGATGCGGTCTTGATGGCGAAACATTCTAATTGAGATATGTTCTCCCGGTCGGAAAGACCGGCGACGCCTGCGCTTGGAGGGCTCGATGCCGGAAGCGCGACAATAGGAGTCCTGCTGTCTACCTTGGCAGATAGAAAGAACGATGATCAATGATTGGAAAATCCCAACCGTCATGAAGTGTCCAGAAAAGGTGGGTCTTGTGACGCAACGGGCGCGAGCACCTCGATGCACGCCATCTGCCCTTGACGGCAAAAGGGACATTCCCGCAGGGAAACTCCGGTCAGCTCCTCGACCTTGTCGCGATAATCGCGTCCTTCCTTCGGTTTTGCCGGCGTATCGGACTGCCGCATTCCGAGCAATTCGCGGCACCGGGCGAGCTTTTGCTTGCGGTAGCGGTTGCCCATGAATCCGTAATAACGGATGCGCTGAAATCCGTCGGGCAAGACATGGACGAGGAAACGCCGGATGAACTCCCCGGCGTCGAGCGTCATTACCTTTTGCCGGTTCTCGTTGCGATAGTCCTTCCACCGGAAGCGTACCTTGCCATCCTCGATATCGACGATCCGGTTGTTGGTGATTGCCACCCGGTGTGTGTAGCGTCCGACATATTCCAGAACCCGTTCAGCGCCCGCGAACGGTGGCTTGGCATAGACCACCCAGTTGACCTGGCGGGCGGGATCCAGATAGCGCCGGAATGCGACGGGATCGTGAAGCCATTCCAATGACGAAAAGAACCGCAACTCGCCGGCATCGAATGCCCTTTGCAGACCTTCGAGAAACAGCCGCCGGAACAGTCGGGAGAGCACGGCGACTGGTAGGAAGAAGCCGGGACGGCACGCGACCCCAGCGGCTGCCATCTGGCGACAGCCCGCCGCCGGGCACGACGCAGTGGAGATGGGGATGATGGCTGAGGTTCTGCCCCCAGGTGTGAAGCACCGCGAAAAACCCAATCTCTGCGCCGAGATGTCGCCGATCGGCAGCGATGGTCCGCAACGTCTCGGCGGCCGCGTGGAACAGGATTTTGTAGACTGTGCTGGCATTCTGGAAGGCAATCGCGGCGATCTCGTCGGGAACGGTGAAGACGACATGGAAATACTGCGTATCGAGTAGCTCTTCCCGCCGAGCCTCGATCCATTCCGCTCGGGCGAGCCACTGGCACTTAGGGCAACTGCGGGAACGGCAGCTGTTGTACGCGATCCGTCGTTCGCCACAGCGGTCGCACTGTTCGATATGGCCTCCGAGCGCCGACGTTCGGCAGCGCTCGATGGCAGTCATTGCTGCGCGTCGTTCGGTCGATAGCGAGGCCCAGTGCTGCTCTCGCCAGGCAGCACCGTAGCGACGGAATATATCCGCGACCTCCGGACCTGAGCGGCCCATGAGGCTGGCCGTCAGAAATGTTCGGGCGCTGGCGGCGAGGAGGCCTTGGGGATCGGACGCGGCAGCAGTTCAAGCGGGCTCGTCGCCGCGCAGACCTTGTTGGTAGCGATCCGAAGATACTGAGCGGTCGTTGACAGGCTGCGATGGCCGAGCAGGAGCTGGATGGTGCGGAGATCGGTTCCGGCTTCGAGCAGGTGCACCGCAAATGCGTGCCGCAGCGAATGCGGCGTCACCGGCTTGGAGAGTTTCGACACCCGATGTGCCTTACGGCAGGTGGCATCCACGGCGCCTGTCGATATCGGTTCTCCAACAACGGCGCCGGGAAACATCCATGCTCCGGTGGGTCGCACGGCGCGCCAATAGTTCGTCAGCACCTCCAGCAACCTGGCCGACAGCATGACGTAGCGGTCTTTCTGTCCCTTGCCCTGCTCGACGCGCAGCACCATGCGCTGGCGATCGATAGCCTCAGGCTTCAGCCGGGTCGCCTCGGAAATACGTAGGCCGGCGGCATAGCATGTCGTCAGGATCGCCTGGTGTTTGAAGCTCTCGATGCAGCCAAGGAAGTGCAGCACCTCCTCGGGGCTGAGAATGATGGCCAGTGTCTTTGGCGCCTTTGGGCACGGAATGATCCGGTCGAAATCCCAATCGAGGCCGAGCGTGATGCGGTAGAGAAATCGAAGCGCTGCGACGGTCACGTGCACCGAGCGTGGCGCCAGCTTCTTCTCGTTCGTCAAATAGACCTGGTAGGCGTGGATATCCTCCGGCCCAGCAAAGCCGGCGATTTAGCGAAATGCCGGGCGAACTGCGAAACCTGTAGCAAATACGAATCCTGCGTGTGTCGTGACAGGTTGCGGACCTGCATGTCTTCCATCATGCGTAACCGAAGTGAGGTCATAGCGAACTCCTTGACAAGAGGGACGCTGCGCGCGGGCAGCAACACCATCTTGCCAGTGGCAGCGCTTCTGAAATGGCGTGGAATACGTCGCTGTGCGGGTGGTGCCAGGGTCAGAGACACGGGCTGGCTTCAAGGGAATACGCGGCGCTCAACGCGGATACCCTCCCGCGGAGCGGGTTCGTCCAAGAGCGATTACGTGCCCGGGCACGTAATCGCTCACGACAAGCCGCGGCACCCCGCCAAAAAACCGGAACATGCGGACATGGGCCTCGATCCAGTCCGCCAGTTTCTGCGTTCAGGTTGCCTCGGCGTAAGTGTAATTGGAGGCGCCAAGGACGGCGACGAAGATCTCCGCTT
Organism: Bradyrhizobium campsiandrae; assembly: GCF_014529705.1. Classification (GTDB taxonomy): domain Bacteria; phylum Pseudomonadota; class Alphaproteobacteria; order Rhizobiales; family Xanthobacteraceae; genus Bradyrhizobium; species Bradyrhizobium campsiandrae. The sequence goes on along the minus strand of NZ_JAANIH010000064.1, from coordinate 1,179 downwards.
CACGCACAACCCCGGTTGCGCGATCGACGATCATGATTTTCTTGCCGGAGTAATCGACAAATACCTTGTCGCCGGCCGGGTGGTCCTGCCGCGTGGTCGGCGACAGGCGCCGTTCGAACTCCCGGAACAGATCGCAGAAGCGGCTGTAGCCATAACCTGCCGGGTCAACCGCGCGATACTCTTCCCACAGCACCATCAGATTGACGCCAGGCCGCTTGAGTTCGCAGGCGAGCGAGCCCCAATCTGGCTCGGCTCGCCGGCGGAACCCGCGCTTGACGCCGGCATGGGCGAACAGACGCTGTTCAAGAACCGTGTCCGTGAGGTCGCCAGCCAAGGGCCACGCAAGCCCGGCGGCTGAGGCCCGCTTGAGATTGTCCTGGATCGTGCTGCGCGCCACTCCGAGCGTGCGTCCGATCTCCCGGGCGCTTACCCCGTCACCGGCAAGCCGTAGCATTTGTCGTATCTGTCGCATGGTCAGTTCTCTCTTGGCCGGCATCCGCTTCCCCTCGTTGATCAACGAGGGACTTGATGCCCGAGGGACTGACCCAAACGAAAACCCCGGCCTTCCTCAGAAGCCCGGCCGGAAATTGATCGGAATCCCGGCCGGCTTCATTTCGGAATGGTGGCCGGCTTCACGTCGGAATACCCGGCCGGAATAAATCGGAATCCGCATGTTCCAGGCGTAGAGACTACAACAGCGCATCAGAACACCCATCTTGCTATGTGATTGAAGAGACAAGGCTTTGCTGACCGGGAAAGCGATCCCGGGGTATCGCGGGTTCTGTCGTGCCCGTTCGGTGATCGATCGGGCGGCTGATGTCGTTAGCGCGGCCCGGGCAAAGATCCATGGCCCGTCTGGGAGAGGATGGATTGCCACGATCTCTCCAGCTTCCGCGGCAAGCCGCAGCGTTTTGGGTGCGATCTGCAGAAGCTTCGCGGCGTTGCTCAGGTTGAGCCAAGGCTCTACCCCGTCCTCGGCGGGCTTGAACACGGGGATGCGATAGTTCGAGCGCAACGATGTCACCCGCTCGCGGGTCCATCGGTTACCATTTCGTAAGCGAGGCTTTTCTCCCATTTGATTGATGGGTTTCCGCTCGGTTTGTGCTCTGCGATTCTTGGCTGTTGAGGCAGCCAGGAGGAGACTGACGGATGGAACTATCGGGCGAGGAGTCCGAAGCT
>NZ_JAANIH010000063.1 GCF_014529705.1 Bradyrhizobium campsiandrae | reverse complement strand
ACGAATTTCCCAGCGCCGTTCCTCTACCCGCGGCTTCGGGCTCACAGGGACTACCCGCCCTGCCCGCGCCATCTCGTGCCGACGCTGCCGCGTCCACCGCAACCCGGCCCGCGTTTCGAACGACTCGCGAACCGCCCCTCTTCGTCGGGCCGGGCTGTGTCGACTTATGCCGCAATTCCGAATTTCGGTAAAGCGTAATATTTTTTCGGGAAGGGATTGACGGGGTGGCGACACAGCAATCTTGTAAGGTGGGTTAGCGAAGCGTAACCCACCTCTTTTGTGTCTGCATCGACAGAAGTGGTGGGTTACGCCAGCGGATGCGCTCTGCGCAGCCGCTTGCTAACCCACCCTACGAAACCTCACGCCACCGCCATGTCCGGAATCCTCGCCGCTTCCATCGGCGCCTTGCCGCGGATCAGATCCGAGGCGCGGTCGGCGATCATCATGGTGGAGGCGTTGAGGTTGGCCGAGATCATGCGCGGCATGACCGAGGCGTCGATGACGCGGAGGCCTTCGAGGCCGTGGACGCGGAGCTGGTCGTCGACGACGGCCCAGGTCGAATCCGCCGGGCCCATGCGGCAGGTGCAGCCGGGGTGGAAGGTGGTGGTGCCCCGCTCTGTTGCCGCGTGCAGGAATTCGTCGTCGCTGTTGACGTTCGGGCCCGGGAAATCCTCGTAAGCGTAATAGGGCGACAGCGGTGCACTCTTCAAAAGACGCCGCGCGAGCTTCATGCCGCCGACGATGACGCGGCGATCGAGCTCGGCATCGAGATAGTTGGTCTGGATGATCGGCGGCGCGAACGGATCGGGCGAGCGGATGCGGACATAGCCGCGGCTCTCCGGGCGCTGCTGCCAGGACGCGACCGTCATGCCGGGCTCGTCCTCGAGCTGCCCCTGCACGCCTTCCTTGTAGCTCGCCGGGGTGAAGGTGAGCTGCAGATCTGAACTATCGGCGCTCTCGCCGGAGTGCCAGAAGCAATAGACCATGGTCGGCGACAGCGACAGCAGGCCCTTGCGCTGGGTCGCCCATTTCATCGCCTCGACCCAGAGCCGCCAGCCGCGGCGAAGCTCGTTGATGGTCTTGATGTCCTTGACGCGCGCCACCGTGCGCGGGGCATAGTGGTCCTGCAGGCCTTCGCCGACCGGCAGCGCGTGACGCACGGTGATGCCGTGGGCGTTCAAGAGATCGGGCGCGCCGATGCCGGAGAGTTGCAGGAGCTGCGGCGAATTATAGGTGCCGCCGGAGAGGATGACCTCCTTGTTGGCGCGCACCTCCACCGGCGTGCCGCCGCGACCGCCCTTGGAGTAGCGCACGCCGACGGCGCGCTTGCCCTCGAAGATGATCTCGGTCGCGTGCGCATGGGTGTGCACATGCACGTTGGGCCGCTTCATCGCCGGCTTCAGGAACGCGGTCGCGCCGGAGACGCGCAAGCCGTTGTTGATGGTGCGCTGGCAGTAGGAGACGCCTTCCTGCTTCGCGCCGTTGTAATCAGGGTTGCGCGGGATGCCGAGCGAGACCGCGCCTTCCATGAAGGCCTCGCAGAGCGGATCGCGCCAGTCCATGGTGGTGACGGTGAGCTTGCCGTCGCGGCCGCGAAACGTGCTGTCGCCCTCGCCGACCCGCTTCTCCAGCCGCTTGAAGTACGGCAGCACGTCGGCATAGCCCCAGCCGCGATTGCCCATCTGCGCCCAGGTGTCGAAATCCATGCGCTGGCCGCGATTGTAGATATGGCCGTTGATCGAGGACGAGCCGCCGAGCGTCTTGCCGCGCGGCGCATAGATGCTGCGCCCGCCGGTGTAGGGCCCCGGCTCCTGCTGATAGGCCCAGTTGATGCTCTTCATGTGGAAGGTCTTGATGAAACCCGCCGGCAGATGGATGTAGGGGTGCCAATCGTTCGGACCCGCTTCGAGCACGCAGACGCTGGTGTTGGGATCTTCGCTGAGCCTGGAGGTGAGGATGCAGCCGGCGGAGCCCGCGCCGACAATCACGTAGTCAAATCTATCCATGGTGCCTCGGCCGCCCCTAGCGCGGCTTTTCGTTGAGTTGATAGTTCAAATGCGCTTTCACCGTCGGCCATTCGGCGGCAGTGATGCTGTAAACGACCGTGTCGCGCAACGTGCCGTTCGGCGCGATCTGGTGGCTGCGCAAAATGCCGTCCTGCTTGGCGCCGAGGCGCTCGATGGCACGGCGGCTCTGGTGGTTGAAGAAATGCGTGCGGAATTCGACCGCGATGCAGTTCAGCGTCTCGAAAGCGTGGGTGAGCAGAAGCAGCTTGCACTGCGTGTTGAGCGGGCCGCGCTGCGCGCTCTTCGCATACCAGGTCGAGCCGATCTCGACGCGGCGGTTGGCGGCATCGATGTTCATGTAGGTGGTCTGGCCGACGATCTTGCCGGCGGCGTCAAACACCGTGAACGGCAGCATCGAGCCTGAAGCCTGCAGGGCGAGGCGTCGGTCGATCTCCTTGGCAACGTTGTCCGGCGTCGGGATCGCGGTATACCAGATCGTATAGAGCTCGCCGTCCTTGACGGCCTCCACCAGCCCCTCGCGATGCTCCTTCGACAACGGCTCGAGACGGGCGTGCTGTCCACGCAGGGTAATGGGATCAGGCCAGGGCATTGCAATCTCTCTCCGTTGTCATTGCGAGCGAAGCGAAGCAATCCAGAACCTTACCGCGGAGGCAGCCTGGATTGCTTCGTCGCCAGCGCAAAATTGCTTCGCAATTTTGTCGCGGGCTCCTCGCAATGACGGCTTGGCTCACTTATTCAGAAAATTCAACGGCAAACCGCCCCGCGGCCAGTCCATGGCGACGAGCTCGCCCTTGCCTGATAATGTGATATAGGCGGTCTTCAGCTCCGGGCCGCCGAAGGCGATGTTGGTGGTGACGCGGTCGCCGGTCGGGACCTGCTCGACCAGGGTACCATCGGGCGCGATCACCGAGATGCAGCCGGACACGAGCGTGGCGACGCAGACATTGCCATTCGCTTCCACCGCGAGCGAGTCGAACATCTGGTAGCCGCCGAGGCCGCAGATCGGCTTGCCCCGTTCGCCGCGGTAGATCACGTCGCGTGGCTTCAAGGTGCCGGGCGCGGACAGCTCATAGGCCCAGAGCCGGCCCGTGGGCGTCTCGGCGATGTAGACGGTGTTTTCATCCGGCGACAGGCCAATGCCGTTGGCCGGCAGCACGCCATGCACGATTTCGACGATCTCGGTCATGCCGGGCTTGAGGTAATACATGCCGCCGACATCCATCTCGCGGGCGCGGCGCTTGCCGAGATCGGAGAACCAGAGGCCGCCATGCTTGTCGAATACGAGATCGTTCGGCCCGCGCAGATCGTGCTCGCCGCATTTGGTTACGACGGTCTCGACCTTGCCCGATTGCAGATCGACGCGCTGGATCGAGCCGCCGAGATAATCCTGCGGCTGCGGGCCGGGCATGATCATCTTGCCGGTCGGGATCCAGGAGAAGCCGCCATTGTTGCAGATGTAGATCTTGCCGTCGGGACCGAGCGCGGCGCCGTTCGGACCTCCCGGCACTTTCGCGACGATCTCCTTGCGGCCGTCGGGATGGACGCGGGTCAGACGCTGGCCGCGGATTTCCACCAGCACCACCGATCCGTCAGGCATCACGACCGGCCCCTCAGGAAATTCGAGGTCGGTGGCGAGAACGCGGACGTTGGACATGGTGGGGCCCTCCCGGCTGCTTGTTATGGCTTGCGCGGGATGTCCGACACGGGCCCCGCAGGCAAGATTTGCCTGCGGTTATGACAAAGCCGCTTCCGCTTGCCAAGCAAGCGGGACGGTATGCCAGCGTTGCGCGTTACTCCTTCACCGGCACCCAAATCTCGAAGCCACCGTCGCCGGTGACGGGATCGAATTTCTCGTCGTAGCGCTCGAAGTTCGGTGCGTCCGCGGCCTTCAGGCCGGAGGCCGGCAGCCATTGATTCCAGATCGCGTTGACGGTGCGGCGGACCGAGGCGACGTGGTCGGCATGGGTGAAGACCGCATAGCGCTGCTCGGGGATGCGGATGTGACCGAACCCGCGGGGCAAGTCCGAGAAATCGGCGACCTCGACGCCGGCGATGTAATCGAAATTGCCGACATCATCGCCGTTGCAGCAGACGCCGTAGGCAACGTTGCCGATGCGAGCGGGAATGTCGGCGACCTCCTGGTGGAAGCGGTGCCACAGGCCGGGAATGGCCGCGCCGTTGTCGCAGGAGATGCGCTCGGCGAGGCCGGCGATAAGGAAGGCCTTGGCTGTTTCGAAACGCGGGCTAGCGAGATTGTCTGACATGGTGGAGTCCATGAGGATCGGCTCCTGGAGCTTGAGAGCGTCAGTGCATTTCGCGGCCCGGACCGCTTCGGGGGTGGTGCCGAACTGGTCGCGGAACGCGCGGGTGAATGCTTCGTGCGAGCCGTAATCCGCCTCCAACGCGACGCTCAGAATGTCCTGCGCGCCCCCGGCCAGGCTGCGCGCCGCCTCACTCAGCCGCCGTGCGCGCACGTAACGCATCACCGGATAGCCAGTGGCTGCGGCAAACGCGCGCACGATGTGGAACCGCGACACGCCACCGATCGCAGCGATTTCGTCGAGCGTCATCGGCTCGGCCAGATGGCTTTCGATGTACCAGAGCGCGCGCTGGGCCGGGTTCATGGGTTAAGGCTCTCGTTCGAAGCCTGGACGGTTTAAGTGAACGCGAGGCGCGCCGCTTGATCGCCATTGCTCTCGTGCCCGGACGCGGCGCAGCACTTTGGTGATGCGCTGCAGAACCGGGGCCCATCTCACCACGTCGCGTGGAGCTCCTGGGTCCCGGCTCTGCGTCGCGTCATTTCATGCCGCGCCGCGTCCGGGACACCGCACCATTTACTTCGCTGCATCCTTCGGCGGCGGTGCATCTTGCTTCTTCTTCAGATCCTCCGCCGTCTTCGTCTGTGCCGCCTGCAGATCGCCGATGGTCTTCTGCAGGCCTGCAAGCGTCACCTTCAGCGCATCGATCTGGCGGCCCGCCGCATCGATCTTCTGCTGGTGGTCGAGATTGAGCTTGGTGATGGTCTTCTGCAGGAAATCGACATTGCTCTGCAAGCAGCTGGTGCGCCGCTCCATCGTCTTCTCGACTGTGCAGATCTCGATGCCGGGGACGTCCTGTGCCAGAACCGGCGCGTGCACGACGAAGGGTAGCACAACGAAACAGACGGCAACGATCCGGCGCGGCATAAAGGTTCCTCGTCAATTGATCACGGCAATGTGCGCCGATTGCGCGCAGCCGCGTAAGGCTACCACACTCGCACCGCATTCTCGCGTTGAGCTTGACGTGTTCCCTTTGGACGGGAGCAGTGAACCGCGCGCGGAAGAAGTGGGCGCTCTTTCCGCGGCTTTGATTAGGGGAGATTTTTGGAATGGCAACGCGCGAAAGACGTCTGGCGGAGTTCGATGGCGCCGGAGAACCACCGCCTGGCCTGCCGCTCGAGGTTTTGTGCGAGGATCACAGCGGAACGTATCAGCTGCCGTTCGCCTGCCGCTATGTCGAGGGACGCTGGCAGAACCACGCGGCGGGCGTTCCCGTGGAAGCCACCGTCATCGCCTGGCGCGTGCCGCGCGTGAAGCATTCCGGCGCGGCCTGACGGCTTGCATCTGTCTCAAAATGCAACGGGGCCGCGCTCCGTCTTAACGAAGGGAACGCGGCCCGAACGAATCACGTCCGAATCAGCCTGACAGCCCTGTACGCTGATGTTCACGGCTAGATGTCGACAAGGCGGTGCCGGCGCGCACAACATCTGTGCGGCGCAAAATCCTTCCTCGCCGGTTACCGGTGCCAAAAGTTAACGATGGCAAAGAGATAGAAGCCAGGGAAGGCAGCGGCCGTCGCCGCCCCGGAAACAGGCAGGGCTGCGCAGGACTTGCCTAATATTCGACCTCGAGCTCCTCGATCTCGGCCGGCTCTTCCCGCGCCGCAGCAATCCATTCTTTCATCTCGGGCATGCCCATGATGGTGTCGGCATAGGCCTTCAGCCGCGGCTCAAGCTTGACGTCATAGGTGACGAAGCGCGTCACCACCGGGGCGTACATCGCATCCGCCATGGTGCGCTTCTCGCCGAACAGGAACGGGCCGCCCGACTTCGCCAGGCAGTCGCGCCAGATGAACCAGACGCGGTCGATATCGGCCTGGGCGCGCGACCAGACCTTGAAGCCGGGGAAATGCCCCTTCAGATTGACCGGCAGCGAGGCACGCAGCGTGGTGAAGCCGGAATGGATTTCCCCGCAGATCGAGCGGCAATGCGCGCGCTGGACGCGGTCATCAGGCAACAGGCCGGCCGACGGCATCACCTCGTTGAGATATTCGGCGATCGCCAGCGTATCCCAGACGGTCGCGCCCTCGTGCCGCAGGCAAGGCACCAGGATCGAGGACGACAGCAGCAGGATTTCCGCGCGCGCCGACGCGTCGTCGGGCGCTGTGATGATCTCCTCGAAATCGAGCCCGGAGAATTTCGTCAGCAGCCAGCCACGCAGCGACCAGGATGAGTAGTTCTTGCTGCTGATGGTCAGTGTCGCCTTCGCCATAGGGCCTTTCCCTCACGTTTCCGGCCCAACGCGCAGCAAGCGACGTGCCAATTTTGCCGGCCGGCACCTCTTGTCTGGCTCCGATATTGCATGGCGAGGCAGGACAGGTGGGCGCTTCAGTATGATGTCGATGTATTATCAGGCCTTTCAGAACCATATGGACTTGACGGCGCCGCTTCGGGCGGGCGCCTCGTCCGCACTCAAATTCCTCAACCTGGTGCCCCAGGGCATGTCGGACCAGGTCGTCGGCCGGCTCTCGGCGGCGCTGGAGCTGATCTCGCGCTCCACCCTCACCTATGACCGCCCGGCCTACGGCATCGACAGCGTGATGATCGGCAATCGCGAGGTTGGCGTCACCGAGGAGATCGCCTATGCGACGCCGTTCGGCTCGCTGCTGCACTTCAAAAAGGACGGCGTGGGCGAGCAGCCGCGCATGCTGCTGGTGGCGCCGATGTCCGGCCATTTCGCAACGCTCTTGCGCGGCACCGTGAAGACGCTGCTGCAGGACCACGACGTCTACATCACCGACTGGCACAATCCACGCGACATTCCGCGCAGCGAGGGCCGCTTCGGGCTCGACGACTACACCGAGCACCTGATCGACTTTCTCGGCCAGCTCGGTCCGCGCCCGCATATGGTGGCGATCTGCCAACCGTCGGTCTCGGCGCTCGCGGCCGCCGCGATCATGTGCGAAGGCAACCATCCCTCGCGGCCCGCGACGCTGACGCTGATGGCGGGGCCGATCGACACGCGGATCCAGCCGACCAAGGTCAACGAGTTCGCCAAAAGCAAGCCGATCGAATGGTTCGAGCAGAACCTGATCAACTACGTGCCGGTGCAGTGCCGCGGCGCATTCCGCAAGGTCTATCCCGGCTTCGTGCAGCTCACCGCCTTCGTCTCGATGAATCTCGAGCGGCACATCAAGCAGCACATGGATCTGGCCAACCACATCGCCAAGGGCGAGAAGGAGAAGGCGGCGACCATCAAGACCTTCTACGACGAATATTTCGCGGTGATGGATCTGCCGGCCGAATTCTACATCGAGACCGTGCGCGACGTGTTCCAGGAGCACCTGCTGCCGCAGGGCAAGCTGATGCATCGCGGCCGCCCTGTCGACACCAAGGCGGTCAGCCGCATGGGGTTGATGACGGTCGAGGGCGAGAAGGACGACATCTGCTCGATCGGCCAGACGCTCGCTGCGCAAGACCTCTGCACCGGCGTGCGCGCCTATCGCCGCGTCCACCACATGCAGGCCGGCGTCGGCCATTACGGCGTATTCTCCGGCAAGCGATGGAACAACGAGATCTATCCGCTGCTGCGGGATTTCGTGCACGTCAATTCGTGAGGCTCAAGCCTGCGTCTCAGGCCGACCACTCCTGGCCCCACGCCTGCACGACGTGGCCCGGTGATACCTCGCGATACTGCCGCGCCGGCGGCTGGTAGTCCGGCGAGCGCACCGGGCTTCTGATCTCATCGTTGGCGATTTCGCGCCTGCTGCCGCGGCGTGCGGGGTCGGGGACAGGCACGGCGGCCATCAGCTTCTTCGTGTAGGGATGCTGCGGGTTGCCGAACACATCCGCGCGCGCGCCGATCTCGACGATCTCGCCGAGATACATCACCGCGACGCGGTGGCTCATGCGCTCGACCACCGCGATGTCGTGCGAGATGAAGAGATAGGCAAGGCCCATGCTGGCCTGAAGATCGAGCATCAAATTGACGACCTGCGCCTTGACCGAGACGTCGAGCGCGGAGACCGCCTCGTCGGCGACGATCAGCTTCGGTCCGAGCGCGAGCGCGCGAGCGATGCAGATGCGCTGGCGCTGGCCGCCGGAGAATTCGTGCGGAAAGCGCGCGCCCATGTCGGCGGAAAGACCGACGCGCCCGAGCAGGTCAGCAACCTTGTCGCGCGCCTGCGACGCCGTGGCGAGGCCGTTGGCGAGCAGCGGCGCGGCAATCGCCGTGCCCACCGACATGCGCGGATTGAGGCTCGCGAACGGATCCTGAAACACGATCTGCATGTGCTTGCGGAAATCGCGCAAGGTACGACCGCTCATGGCGAGCACGTCCTGGCCGTCGATCAGGACGGTGCCGCTGTCTGGCTCGGTCAGCTTGAGGATGGAGCGGCCCGTGGTCGATTTGCCGCAGCCGGACTCACCAACCAGCGCCAGCGTCTCGCCGGCACGCAAGGTGAAGGAGATGTTCTCGACCGCATGGACGCGGCCCGAGACCTTGCCGAACAGGCCCGAGCGGATCGGAAAGCGCGTCGTGAGGTTCGAGACCTCGAGCAATGGCCGCTCCGCGGTCGAGATCGTATCCGGCGTCTCGGCCGGCTCGTCGGAGGTGCCGGTGACCTTGTCGACGACAGGAAAGCGCATCGGCCGCGGACGTCCGTCCATCGAGCCGAGCCGTGGGACAGCCGACAGCAGTGCGCGGGTGTAGGGATGAGACGGCGCGGCGAAGATGCGCGCGGTCGCATCCGTCTCCACCGCCTGGCCGCCATACATCACGACCGTGCGGTCCGCGATCTCGGCGACCACGCCCATGTCATGGGTGATGAAGAGGATCGACATGCCCTCTTCCTGCTGAAGCTCTTTCAAAAGCTCCAGGATCTGGGCCTGGATGGTGACGTCGAGCGCGGTGGTCGGCTCGTCCGCGATCAGGAGCTTCGGCTTGCAGGCGAGCGCCATCGCGATCATGACGCGCTGGCGCATGCCGCCGGAGAAGCGATGCGGATGCTCGTGAAAACGCGACTTCGCCGCGGGAATGCGGACACGATCCAGCAGGCGGACGGTCTCGGCCTCGGCGGCCGCGCGCGACAGGCCACGGTGCTGGATCAGCGCTTCCGCGATCTGGAAGCCGATTGTGAGCACCGGGTTGAGGCTCGTCATCGGTTCCTGGAAGATCATGGCGACATCGTTGCCGCGGATGTCCTTCATATCGGCTTCCGCCAGCGCCAGCAGATCGCGGCCGGCGAGCGTCACCCGGCCTTCGATCCGGCCGATCTCTTTCGGGATGAGCCGCATGATCGACAGTGCGGTCACGCTCTTGCCCGAGCCGGACTCGCCGACGATCGCGACGGTCTCGCGCGGCGCGATGTCGAACGAGACGTTGCGAACGACGGGTATCCATCGGCGTTCCAGCATGAAGGACGTGGTCAGGCCCGCGACCGACAGCACCGGCGCCTGCGCTGCGGCGACGACTTGGTTGCTGTTTGCGCCGATGCTCATGTGACGATCCTAGTAGCCGAGGTCACGGTCGACACGCCCCGGCAATTCCTCGCCGCGGCGATGGCGCGCGATGGTGTCGAGCACGTAGTCGACCGCGGTTTCCGGCTTCGTCGTGCTGGCGATGTGCGGCGTCAGCAGGATGCGCGGATGGCTCCAGAACGGATGGCCCGCCGGCAGCGGCTCGGGCTCGGCGACATCGAGCACGGCGGCGGACAGCGCACCGTTGTCCAGCGCCGCGATGAGATCGGCCTCGACCAGATGCGCGCCCCGCCCGACATTGAGCAGCCGCGCACCGCGTGGCAGACGCGCGAACAGATTGGCGTCGAGGATGCCGCGCGTCTCCGATGTCAGCGGCAGCAAACAGACGAGGATGTCGGTCTGCGCCAGGAAATCAGGCAAGGCGTCGGCGCCGGCATAACAGGTGACACCGTCGATCTCCCGCGGCGAGCGGTTCCAGCCGCAAAGCAAGAAGCCGAATGATTTGAGCCGTTCGAGCACGGCCTGGCCGAGCAGGCCGAGCCCCATCACGCCGACGCGCCGCTCGCTTGTATAGGTCGGAGGGAGCTCGTGCCAGACCTGGGCGCGCTGCTGGCCGATGAACTGCACGAGATCGCGATGCAATGCGAGCACGGACATGCAGGCATATTCGACCATGCGATCGGTGATGCCGGGCTCCATCATGCGGATCAGCGGAACGTGCGGCGGCAGCTTCGTGATATCGAACTGATCGACGCCGGCGCCGACCGAGAACACCAGTTCGAGATTGGGGAACGTCGCCGCGATGTTGTCAGGCGGCTGCCACGCCACCAGATAGCGCACATCAGCGGGATCGCCCATATCGGGCCAGAGCCGGAAGGGCACGCCAGGGGCGCGCTCGGCGAAGAAGCGCGCCCATTCCGCGCCGCGAACCAGATTGGCCTTGTAGAGAACCGTCATGCCGCAAGCGCCCTCAGAACGGGCTGACCGGCGCGAGCCGACGGCCGTCGATCATGCGCTTGTGGCTGTAGGGCGCGGGATCGACCAGCGGCGTTGCGCCGGTCACGATGTCGGCGGCAAGCTTGCCGGCCGCGGGGCCGATGCCGAAACCATGACCGGAGAAGCCGGTAGCGAGGAAGAATCCGGGCAGTGCATCGACCGGCGAAATCACCGGGATCGTGTCCGGCGTGCAGTCGATGGTGCCGCCCCAGGCTTCCGCGATCTCGATATCCTTCAACTCGGGGTTCGACTTGATCAGCGCCGCGAGCGCGGCAGTGACCAGCGACATATCGGGCGCGGGATCGCGCACGCGCTCGGCTTCGAACGGAGACGGCTTGTCGAAGCTCCAGCCGGTGCCGCGCATGAGCTGGTCGAAGAACGACTTGCCGAACGACAGCTTCAATCCGTTCTTGCGGTGCTGATAGGTCGGCCAGAAGGTGCGCGCGTAGCGGAAGAGGTCGGGCGATAGCTCGACCGTGCCGCGGTTGCGCAAGGCCAGCGTGAAGCCGCCATCGAGGCGGCGGCGGATGCAGTAGAAATCGGTGCCGAGCGCGCCCGAGGTGATCTCCGGCCCCGGCGTGGTGCGGCACGCGGTGGCGTTGACGAGACCGATCGGCAGCTCGATACCGTGGCGGCGACAGAACAGCGACGACCACGCGCCGCCCGACAGCAGCACGGACTGCGTGCGGATGGTGCCCTTCTCGGTGACGACCGCGCTAACCTTCCCGCCTGTCGTCTCCAGCCCGCGCGCGGCGCAGCCCTGATGAATGGTGACGCCGTGCTTGCGCGCGGCGGTGGCGAGTGCCGGCACGGCCATCGACGGTTCGGCGCGGCCGTCGCTTGGCGTGTGCAGGCCACCGACCCATGTGTCGGTATTGCCAGGCATGCGCTCGGCCACCTCGGCCGGCGTCAGCACGGTCGAATGCACCTGCATCTCGCGCGCGACCGCCGCCCAGCGCTCCCAACTCGCGAGTTCGTCCTTGCTCTTGGTCAGGAACAGCACGCCGGTGCGGCGGAAGCCGGCATCGACGCCGGCATCGTTCTGCATGTCTTCCCACAGACGCAGGGCTTCGCGAGCAAGCGGGATTTCCTCGCGGGCGCGGCCCTGCTGGCGGCACCAGCCCCAATTGCGGCTCGACTGCTCGCCGCCGACATGGCCCTTTTCGACCAGCGCGACCGAGAGGCCCTTCTTCGCAAGATGATAGGCCGCGGAGACGCCGATGACGCCGCCGCCGATGACGACGACATCTGCCTGCGCCGGCAGGCGTTCGTCGCTGTTTATACGGTTGAGCGGCGGGGACATGATGCACTCCTAAAGATCAGTTCGAATCTCTTTGTCATGGGATGTTCATCCGCGGATCGAGCGCGTCGCGCAGGCCGTCACCGAGGAAGTTGAAACTCGTCACCGCCAGCGTGATGACGATGCCGGGCGCAATCGCAAGCCACGGCGCGCTGGTGAGATAGATCTGCGCGTTGTTGAGCATGTTGCCGAGGCTCGCCGCCGGCGGCTGGATGCCGTAGCCGAGATAGCTGAGATAGGATTCCAGCAGGATCGCCTTGGCGACGTTGAGCGTCGCAGCCACCAGGATCGGTGCCATCGCATTGGGCACGAGCTCACGGAACATGATCCGCAGGTTCGACGAGCCGAAGGCGAGGGCTGCGACCGCAAATTCGCGCTCCCGCAGCGAGCGCACCTGGGCCTCGACGACGCGGGCCACCCACATCCAGGCTGTCGCCGCGATCAGCACCGTGGTGGTGGCGAAGCCGGGCTCGGTGAGCGCCGCCAGCGCGAGCAGCAGGAAGATGGTTGGAAAGCACAGCACGGCATCGACGAGCCGCATCAGGACCGCACCGACGACGCCGCCATAGAAGCCGGCAAAGGCGCCGACGACGATGCCGACCACCATCGCGATCACCATCGCGACGAAGCCGATCGACAGCGAGACGCGCGCGCCCATCATCAGCCGCGCCAGCACGTCGCGGCCGAGCTCGTCGGTGCCGAGGATATGCGCGCCCGAGAGCGGCGGGGCAAACCGCTTCATGATGTCGATATAGGTGTCGTCGAACGGCAGCAGGTAAGGACCGAAGGCGGAGGCGAGGACAAGCAGCACAATGGTCAGGGCGCCTGCAAGCGCGAGCCGGTGCCGGCAAAACCGTCGCCACGCGGCGAGACGGGGTGCGGGATGAGCGGTGGAGAGAGCCACGGTCGCCATTGCTTCAGCCCACCCGGATGCGCGGATCGACGACGGCGTAGAGTATGTCGGCAAGCAGCGAGCCGATCAGCACCATGATCGCCGAGAACATCAGGATGCCCATCACCACGGGGTAGTCGCGATAGCCGATCGAATCCAGGAACAGCCGGCCCATGCCGGGCCAGGTGAACACGGTCTCGGTCACCAGCGCGCCACCGAGCAGCGTCGGAAATTGCAGGCCCGCCACCGTGATCATCGGCAGCAGCGCGTTGCGCAAGGCATGGACGGTGAGGATGCGCCATTCCGGCATGCCCTTGGCGCGTGCGGTGCGGATGTAATCCTGGTTGATCACCTCGAGCATGGAGGAACGCATGAAGCGCCCCCACATCGCGGTCTCGACCAGCCCCAGCACCATCGCCGGCGCAATGAGATGATGCAGCAGGTCGAGAAAGGAGCCGTCGCCAACCGTCTCGCGGTTGCCGGCGGGCAGCCAGCCGAGCGTCACCGAGAACACGTAGATGGTGACGAGGCCGAACCAGAAGGTCGGGATCGACAGCGCGATCATGGCGCCGACCGTCGCGAGCGAATCGAACAGCGAGTAGCGCCGGAGCGCGCCCAAGATGCCGATCCAGCAGCCGAGCAGCACGGCGATGATGGTCGCTGTCGTCATCAGCTCCAGCGTCGCACCGAGATGCGAGGAGATCACCGACAGCACGGCCTCGCCGTCGCGATAGGACTTGCCCCAATCGCCTTTCAGCATGCGGCCGAACCAGTCCAGATATTGGATCGGCAACGGACGATCGAGCCCGAGCTGCCTGGAGACGCGGTCGAGATCCTCCTGCGTCATCTGCGCGGAGGCTGCGAATTGCGACAGCGGGCCGCCGGGCGCCAGATGCAGCAGCGCGAAGCCGATCGCGGAGACGATCACCAGCATTATGACCGCCTGCGCCAGGCGGTTGAGGACGTAACGGGCCATCTCAAGCGATCCAGCTGGCCAGAGGCATCAGGCCCAGTACCATTCGCGGATGTTCCAGCAATTGCTCGAGGTGTTGATGTTGGGCCGGAAGCCCTGCAGCCCCTCCTTCACGCCCTCGGCGATGAAGCCCTGGAACAGCGGCAGGATCGCAAGGTCGTTGCGGATCAGTTTTTGCAGGTCGCCATAAGTCTTCTTGCGCTGTTCGAGATCGAATTGCCTGGCGCCCTCGGCAAGGAGACGATCGGCCTCCGCGCTCTGATATTGGTAGGTGTTGTAGCCACGGCCGCCCTTGGCCGGAATGGCGCCGGAGCCGAACCGCGGCGTCACATCAGGGTCGCTGCCCAGCATGAAATTGACCCCGACGATCACCGAGTTGAACTTCGACTGCTGCCAGAAATCGCCCCAGATCACCGCGGCCGGCATGTTGTTGACGCGCATGCTGGCGCCGATCGCGCGCCAGTCCTGGATCAGGAGCTGCTGCGTCTGCTCGCGCACGGCATTGCCAGAGGTCGTCGAGTTGGTGAATTCGAGCTTCACGCCGCCCTTCTCGCGCACGCCGCCGGAGTCCCGTACCCAGCCGGCAGCATCGAGCAGCGCGTTGGCCTTGGCCGGATCGTATTTGTGTTGCGGCAGGCCCTGCTGGAATGACCACGCCTCCTGCGGCACGAAGCTTTCGGTCTGGGTCGGCAGGCCGTAGTTCAGCGCATCGATGATCGCCTGCTTGTTGATGGCAAGGTAGAGCGCCTCGCGCACCGCGCGATCGGCGAACGGGCCGAACTCCAGATTGGGCGCGATGTGCTCCACCGACGACGTCGACGACACGAAGATCTTGCGCGCCTTCAGCGCTTTCGCCTCCTGCACGAAGTTCGGCAAAATGCCCTGCAGGCCGGTGTAATCGACCTGGCCGGTGCGGAACTGGGTGTAGAGGACGGTCAAACTGGGAATATACTTGAAGACCACGCGTTCGACGTAAGGTCCCTTGCCATGATAGCCGGCATAGGCGTTCAACTGAATGTGGTCGCCGGGCACCCGCTCGCCCCAGCTGAACGGCCCGGTGCCGACGGGCGCGTTGTGGAACGGCGACGAATTCGGATCCGACACCTTCTCCAGGATGTGCTTGGGCACGATGAAGGTGAGCGACAGGATCGACATGTAGGGCGAATAGGGAGCTTCCATTCGCCAGTGGATCTCGTCGGGCGCGACGATGGTGATGTCCTTGACCAGGCTGTGGCCGACACGATTGCGGACGCGGAAGTCGGGATTGTTGATCAGATCGAGCGAGAACTTGACGTCATCGGCCGTGAAGGCGGTGCCGTCGTGCCACTTCACGTCCTTGCGCAGCTTGACCTTCCAGGTGAGGCCGTCGGCCGACAGGCCGCCGTTCTCGACGGTCGGCACTTCGCGCGCGAGGTCGGGCACGAACTTGCCGTCGGGATCGATGAACCAGAGCGGGGAAAATACCTGCCACCAGACGCCCTGATCGACCTCGATGCCGGGCATCAGGGGATGAAAGACGGTCGGCTCCTGCGACAGCGCCGCGATCACCTGCCCGCGTGGCTTGTCCGGCGGAGTGCCAGGACGCTCTGTCTGCGCAAGGGCATTGCCTGACAGCGTCAATCCGGCTGCGGCGCCGGCGCCAAGCTGGAAGAATTGTCGGCGAGTTGGAATGCCGAGAGGATGCAGTCCGCCAACGCCGAACTTGCCGGTGTTGTCTGCCATGACCAGTCTCCGTTCCCGCACGCGGCACCGTCTCCCGCGCCCCCGAGACCCCGGCAAAGGGACAGGAGTGGGCTTTAGTGCTTCTAAATTTTTCGATCAAAATTTCACCATGACTAAATACAGCTGTCAATCGCATTGCTAGTATGCGCCGTCTTTTCACTCCGACTGAAGCTTCGGATCGACGCGGTCCGCGGCCAAGACGATGCATGGGAGAAGCGGCATGGATGGTCGCGGCGACTCGAACCACACCAAGGAGGCTCCGGCGATCGAAGCCGAGGATGCGACCGACCAGCGCCTCGGCGAGACCGTGCGGCTCCTGCGCCAGCGCGCCGGCCTCTCGATCCAGGACGTCGCCAACAAGACCGGCCTCTCCACCGGCATGATCAGCCAGCTCGAACGCGCACGCGCCATGCCCTCGATTCGGACGCTGCGCCTGCTCTCGATCGCGCTCGACGTGCCGATCTCCTATTTCTTCGAGACCAGCGATCCCACTGATGTGCAGCGCTACATCGTGCGCAAGAACAACCGGCGACTGCTGCGGCTCACCGCCAGCGGCGTCGTCAAGGAAGCGCTCACCCCGGAAGGCAAGGGCCAGCTCGAACTCTACGAGCTCACGCTCAATCCCGGTGCCTCCTCTGGCACCGACTTCCTGCAGCATACCGGCGAGAAGGCCGGCTACGTCCTCTCCGGCAGCCTGCGGCTGTGGCTCGACAACCAGGCCCATGTGCTCGAAGCGGGCGACAGCTTCCGCTTCCCGAGTATCGTACCGCACATGTTCGACAACCCGACGCAACAGGCCGCGCGCGTGGTCTGGGTCACGACGTTGCGCCAGACCGATTCGCCGGCAAGTTGAGCCCGAAAACCTCGCCCCGATACCGCCGGAAATTGCCCTCGACGTCGCCGCAGGGAGTCTGTAGCTCACAGGAAGCCGGACTCATTTGACAGGCGGACTTTGGGGGTCCGCGGCTGACGTCGTCGGTAGGAGACCATGGCACTCAGGGGGCTTCTGACAGCAGCGATGGCCGCACAGGCCGTCGTGACCGCCGTGGCGCTCGTCGTTTCCGGCCCTGGGTTCGGCGCCGCCCAGATGGTTGCGCTGCTCGTCAGCGCCGCCGTGGCAGTGTTGCTCGCGCGGCTCTGCGCAACCAGGATCGCGACGTCGCAGCAGGCGCGCCTCGCCGCGCAATTGGCGGAGCAGGCGCAGGCACGCGCCGACAGCGTGCAGATGACGCAGGCGGTCATCAAGACTGCGCTCGATGCCTTCATTCAGACCGACGACGCCGGCAAGGTGCTGGAGTGGAGCCTCCAGGCGGAGGCCCTGACCGGATGGTCGCGCACCGAGGCGATCGGCGCCGACGTCGTCGCGCTGCTCGTCGCCGAGCCGCTGCGCGCAAGCTTCAAGCAACGCATGACGCGGCTCTTGCCGGAACTGTCCGATACGCCGATCGGTATCCGCTTCGAAGTGAGCCTCGTGCACCGGAACGGCGACGAGATCCTGGTCGAGGTATCGAGCTCGGCGCTTCGCCTCGGCAGCCGCACCATCATCAACGTCTTCGTCAAGGACGTGACGCAGAAGCGTGCCGCCGAGGAGCAGTTGATCCAATCGCAGAAAATGGAGGCGGTCGGCCAGCTCACCGGCGGCATCGCGCACGAATTCAACAACATGCTCACGGTGATCACGGGCACGATCGAGATTCTCGCCGACGCCGTCAAGGACAACCCACCGCTCGCCACCATCACCAAGCTGATCAGCGAAGCCGCCGATCGCGGCGCGGTGCTGACCTCGAGCCTGCTGTCCTTTGCGCGCAAGCAGGCCTTGCAGCCGGCGGAGATCGACGTCAACGACCTGCTCGAGGAGCTCGCGAAGCTGCTGCTGGCGACCTTCGACAGGAAGATCGAGATCGTCAGGAAGTTCGACGACAACGTCTGGCTGGCCTTCGCCGATCGCGGGCAGCTCTCCTCGGCGCTGCTCAATCTCGCCATCAACGCCCGCGACGCCATGCCGGACGGCGGCCGCCTGACCCTGAGGACGCGCAACGTCGTGTTCGGCGTACGCGAGGCCGTCGCGGTCGGCGCCGGCTATGCCGGCGATTATGTCGAGATCGAGGTCGCCGACACCGGCACCGGCATTCCGCAGGCGATCGTCGAGCGCATCTTCGATCCGTTCTTCTCGACCAAGGAAGTCGGCAAGGGCACCGGTCTCGGGCTCAGCATGGTGTTCGGCTTCGTCAAGCAGTCGGGCGGCGGCATCAAGGTCAGATCCGAAGAAGGCCAGGGCACGGTCTTCACCATCTACCTGCCGAAGGCCGAGACCAGCGCGCTGCGCCCCGCAAGCTATGATGCGCGTAAGATCGTGGGCGGCACGGAGACCATCCTCTGTGTCGAGGATGACCCCGACGTCCGCCAATACGTCACGGTGCAGCTGAAGAGCCTCGGCTACCAGGTCATCCCCGCCGCCAATGCGACCGAGGCGCTCGCGATTGCCGCCAGCGGCACGCGGTTCGACCTGCTCTTCACCGACATCGTGATGGCCGGCGGCCTCAACGGACGCGAGCTCGCCGATCAGATGGTGGCCGCGCGGCCCTCGCTCCGGGTGCTGCTCACCTCGGGCTACGCCCACGACACCCAGCACACGCCGGGCGGCGCCACCATGGGCGCGCCGTTTTTGACAAAGCCCTATCGCAAGGCCGAGCTCGCGCGCATGCTGCGCCGCTGCCTCGACACGGCGGTCGATGCCGCGGGCGATGCGATTCCGACACCCTATTCGGTGCAGGCCGATCTCGAAGGCTTCCTGCGCAAGCAGGCGTCCGACGACCGCGCAACGCGATCGCGACCGGGAACTCCCGGCGCCTCTCGCTAGCTCATCCGTCGCCGCAGCGTTGCCGACGGTGCCTCACCGAATTTCGCGCGGTAGGCGCCGGCCATGCGGCTGAGGTGAGTAAAGCCGAGATCGAAAGCCATGTCGGTGATCGAAGCGTCGGCCGGCGCCTGCGCAATCCGGGCGTGGAGACCGGCGAGCCTGATATCAAGCAGCATTTGCGAGATCGACATCCCATAATGACGGCGGAAGCCGAGCTGAAGCGCACGGATGCCGATGCCGGATGCGCAGGCGAGTTGCACGAGGTCCAGCGGTTCACCGGCATTTTCGGCAAGATAGTCCCGCGCGATGCGAAGCGCGCGCGGCATGCGTTCGGCTTGCCCGGAGAACGTCCTGATCGCATCCGACAGGTCATGCCGCAGTCCGGCGAGCAGACCATCGAGCAATGCCTCGCGCCAGTCGGCCAATGCAACCGGCGAAAGCCGGGCGGACGGCCCGAGACGCTCGGCGAGCATCATCAGCTCGGCAAGGTCGGTTTGCAGGCGGCGACCGGACGGCGCATTCAGGTCGATCTCGGCATCGAACTCGATCGTGCCGGCCGCCCTGCCCGACAGCGCCGCGGCGCGTTGCTCGACCATGCGGCGGTCGAACAGCAGGATCGCTTGTGCACAGTCGCGCCACGTCATCAGGGTCGGGATGGTCGGCGACAGCAGCGATGCCATCCTTGCGGGCGCGACGTCGAATCCGCTCCTGCCCGAACAGATGCGGGCTGTGCCCGCAAGTGGGATCTGCACGAGGAAGAAGCGGTCGAGACACCCGGGATCGATGCTGACAGTCCCGCCATAGCCGACATAGTTGATGGAAAAGCCATCGAAATCAGCGCAATTGTGCCGGGCCGAGAAGCCGCAAGCGCGGGCCTGCGCGGGCTTGAGATCGTGCGGACAGAAGATGCGACCGATCTGCTCGGCGGCCTCATCAACATCGTCGGTGGTGACGCGGGCGAAGTCCGCAAGCCGTTCGGCTACGGGCGGCCTTGCGCTCATTTCCAGCACGGCTGCGGACATGGTCGACCACGCTTCGCGTCACGGAATTGCTTTAAGCCTATAATAGTTCGCAAGGTGCGAAAAGAGCCGCGCCGGCAAAATCGTCGTGCTGCATGGCAACAGCGATATCCGGATTCGTTTGGCGGATAGACAGCCGCCCGCGCCTGGCCGAAGCTCCATCCTCGCCGGAATCCAACAGGAGGCGAGCCATGACTGCACTCGAAAAGGGCATTACCGCAAACGGCACAGGCTACGGCGGCAAGACCTGGAACATCCTTGGGCAAGTCTACTTC
This sequence comes from Bradyrhizobium campsiandrae, assembly GCF_014529705.1. Classification (GTDB taxonomy): domain Bacteria; phylum Pseudomonadota; class Alphaproteobacteria; order Rhizobiales; family Xanthobacteraceae; genus Bradyrhizobium; species Bradyrhizobium campsiandrae. The sequence goes on along the minus strand of NZ_JAANIH010000063.1, from coordinate 32,424 downwards.
CCCAAGGCCGTCACGGACTCCACCTTCGCATTCGAAACCAACAGCGATCCCGGCCAATTCGTGCCGGTGCACATCCACCCGACCCAGGACGAATTCATCCTGGTGCAGGAAGGCACGCTCAACCTCAAGCTCGACGGCGTCTGGGTCAAGGCCCATGCCGGTGATCTCGTGCGCATGCCCCGCGGCATCCCGCACGGCTATTTCAACAAATCCGACAAGCCGTGCCGCGCGCTATTCTGGGTCTCGCCGATGCAGAAGCTGGAGGCGCTGTTCAACCAGCTCCACAATCTGACCGACCCGGCCGAGGTCGTGCGCATCTCGGCGCTGCACGAGGTCGACTTCCTGCCGCCCGAGGCCAACGACTAGGCGCTTCGCCTCCTCGTCCGCTTTCATCTGCTTGCAGCTCAGCCGGCCGCGCCTTGCGGCCGAACGAGGCCGCTTGCGCGCGAAACACATCGATTGCGAGCCCTCCCATGGTCAACCCCAAGCATGTCTGCGTGATCGGCGCCGGCGTCTCCGGCCTTGCCACCGCAAAGGCGTTCTCCACCCGCGGCCACTGCGTCACCATCGTCGAGCGCAGCGGAGATCTCGGCGGCGTCTGGGAGCCGGCGCGCTCCTATCCTGACGTACAGACGCAAAGCCCGAAGGACCTCTATCGCTACACCGATCGCGCCATGCCTGAAACCTATCCGGAATGGCCGACCGGGCCGCAGGTACACGCCTATCTCGCCGGCTATGCGCGGGAGCTCGGCCTCGATCGCATGCTGCGCCTCAACACTGAAGTCGCAGGCATGGCGCGCCGCGCCGACGGCAAACCGGGCTGGACACTGACGCTGACGACCAGGCACGGCGCGACCACGAATGAGGATTTCGATTTCGTCGCCGTCTGCATCGGACAGTTCAACGAGCCGCGTGAACTGCATTGCCCGGGCGAAGACGGCTTCCTGGCGCAGGGCGGACGGATCCTGCATTCGTCGAAATACAGCGACCCTGCGCTCGCAAAAGGACGCCGCGTCGTCGTGCTCGGCGGATCGAAATCGGCGACCGACATCGCCGTCAACGCGGTGAAATCAGGCGCGCGCGAGGTCACCATCGTGATGCGCGAACCGGTCTGGCGCATCCCCTATTTCATAGGCGGCCTCGTGAACTTCAAGCGCATCCTCTACATCCGCGCGCAGGAGGAGATGTTTCCGGGCTGGGGCATCGGCACGATGTCGCGGCTCGCCTACCGCCTCGCCGCGCCGCTGATCTGGGCCAACTGGCGCGGGCTGGAGAGCCTGTTGAAGGCACAGCTCAAGCTTGGCAGGTGCAAGATGGTGCCGAAGGAACGGATCGAGGATGGCGTCAACTGCTCGGTGCCGATCGCAACGCCGGGCTTCTACCCGATGGTCGCCGACGGCCGCATCAAGGCGGTGTTCGGCACGTTCGATCACTATGACGGCGACAGCATCGTGATGAGCGGCGGCGAGCGTGTTGGTGCCGATATCGCGGTGCTCGCGATCGGCTACAAGCTCGGTGTGCCCTTCTTGCCGGACAGCTACCAGCAAAAGCTGGTCGATGCGGACGGGCAGTACCGGCTCTACCGCCTGATCGCCAACCCCGATCTGCCCGAGCTCGGCTTCGTCGGCTTCAACTCGTCGTTCTGCACCGTGCTCTGTGCCGATCTCGCCGCGAACTGGCTGGTGCGCTATGCCGACGGACAGCTTGCGAACCAGCCGACGGCGCAAGCGATGCGCGACAACATCGAGATGATGCTGCACTTCAAGCGCGTCGAGCGGCCGGCCGCCGGCGTCTATGGCGGCCTGTGCGTCGCGCCCTATCACTATCGCCATTTCGACGAGTTGATGACCGATATCGGCGCAAAGATCAGCAAGCGCGGCGGCCTCAAGGGACATTTCCTGCCGCCGGATGCGGATGCCTATGCCAAGTTCCTGGAGACGGCGCCGGCATACCGGGCGACGCAATGTTAGTTGGTGATGCGGGCTTCCTGCACTGCATGATTGAACATTGCGTTCAACGCCGCGGTGATGTCGGCGGGCGTGTTCGCGGTATAGAAGAAGCCTGGCGAGGCGCAGTTCTGCAGGCTCGTCGGAATGTCCGGAATGTTCCAGTTGGCGTAGTCGTCCTCATCCCCGGCGAAGGACGTGTTGACCGGATTGATCTTCTGATAAGGAATGTACAGCACAGAAATGATGATGCCGCGGTTTTTCAGCGGCGTGCATGAGGTGGCAGGATCGATCGTCGTGGCATGATTGCTGCCCGACCAGGAGCCGTTGGGGACGCCCTTGACCTGCGGATCCTGCGCACCATCGGTCACAAGGAAAACGTAGGGCAACGTGTTGTTCCAAGCACTGCCGTCACCCACGCTCGTGATCAGCGTATTAACGCTCGACAACGCGGTGTCGATATGCGTCCCGCCCGACCCGAGGTTCGCGTTCATGTTGGTATCGAGCAGCGTCGCCAGGTTGGCCGCAGCATAGTTGATCGTCGACGGGTTGGTAATCGAGCCGTTGATGCTGCTGGTCAGCGGGAAGTACGAATAGAGGTAGCGGATGAAGGGATAGAGACCGATGCGGAACTGGTTCGCCACTTTCTCGGTGTTGTTGGCCGTAACGAACAACTGGTTGACCGCATAGCCGACGGCATCAAGCCGCAACTGAATGCAGGAATCAGTGCCGTCCGTCGGGCAGTTCGCCACCGTCGTAAGATTTGAGTAGAGCGAGTTCGGCAATCCGGAGACAATCGACGATGGCAGTTGAACGCCCATGGGGTTGCTCGTCTTTGTCTGGAGCAGCGCCCTGTACCCACTCTGGCTAACGCGCGAGATCGCATATCCCAAGCAGTAATTGTTCGTGGGATAGCCTTGCGTTCCCGAATCCGTGCAGGCGCTGTTCTGCGGCGAGAAATGGCAGGCTAGGGTGCAGCCGGTCGGATATTGCCGGTAGTTGTCGGGATTGATCGACTGCATGCGCTGGGCCTCCGCCGTGGTCGACGGCAACCCCATCGAACCCGAAACGTCCAACGTCAGATAGAAGTCCAGATACAGCGGCAGGGTCGTCGACGAGGAGGAAGTACCTGACACCGTCAGCTTGTGGTAGCCCAGAAGCTGCATGAAAGTGACCGGCACATCCGCACTGAACTGCACGGACGAGGTCATCCTGGATCCGGTCTTGGTGACCGTGCTCGTCTCATTCAGATTGGTGTAGCTGTTGAAAAAAGCGGAGGCATTCCCCTTGAAGATATTGTCTGCCTCCACAACGCCTGCAGCAACCGATCCGTTCGACGCCATGGACATCGCCGCGTTGTAGCCGGCAGAATTCACCGAGATCGAGGCGACGCTTGCGGAATCTGCCGCCCCCTGCAGCTTGGCCTTGATGCGAGTCGCCATGCTGTAATCGATGGCGCATCCAATCGACGTGATAATCGGGATGAGTGCAATAGCAAAAGTGACGCCGATGTTGGCACCGCTGTCGCGCTTGTATCGCGATACGAGCCGGCCAACGCGACGCATGAACTCAATATCCGGCATGTATTCAGCCCTTTGAAAAAAGATTGAGGCGAACTGCAACGAAGACGGGAAACGATGCCACGACGAACTTATGGTAGCGAAGGGAGCAAGCCTGCCCGTGAGGAGGCCGCGCCAAATAAGAGCCTCATAGTGCCGGCGCGAAACTACTGAAACGTAAAAACGTTTCGTAAGGCTCCTGTAAGCTCCGGTGAGTTCATCCGTGATTCTACGTAGATTTGGACGAGCTTCCTCGACCACAGCCGCGCGAACACTTACGATCTACAATCGCCGAATCGACAACGACAGGCCCCGCGATGCTATCGCGACGTCACTTCAATGCATCGCTTGCCCTGCTCTGCGCAGCACCTGGCGCAAGCCCGGCACAAGCGCTGACGCCGGCGCAATCGGAGGCGCAAGCCGCCTATGATCGCGCGCTCGCCGATTTCAAATCGATCCTGGCCGAGCGGCGCCGCCAGATCGAGGCGAAGCAGCCGTTGCCGAACCTGCCGGGCCAGGCACTTTATCTGGCGCGCGTCGCCGTCATCAGCACCTTCAAGGATCTCACCGACGTCCTGCGGTCGCGGATCGGACGACCGAACAAGTTCGGGATTCCTCCGGCCTATTTCGATGCCGACATCGAGCCGCTGGTCGACGAATATGCAGACATCTTCGACATCATGGAAGCACCGCCGGCAAGCGCGCAGAATTCGGCGACACCGTTCAAGGACGTCGTCGATCTCGGCACCGCGATTGCGCGCGCGAAAGGGCTTGGACCTGCTGACGCCGAGGCCGCGGGCCGCATCAGCCTCGGACTGTTCTATGCGGAGACCAACGGCAAGCAGAACGTCCGCAATGCGCGATCGAACACCTATATGGGCAGCTTTCAGACTGGCCCCTCCGAGGACCGCAACGGCCAGCGCAAATGGGAGGCGATCAAAGGGACGATCGCGGCCGCCGATCCCGCCTTGAACGCGCGCGACGACAAGGAGGAGGCGCGGTCCCGCGGCACGGATCGGCGCTTCAATCACTGGACCAATGTCCGCGACGGCCTGATGAACGCACATGCGGAGCTGTTTGCCGAGATCCCGGCGATCGTGAAGACGTTGCCAGATCCGATCGATCAGATGAAACTGTTCGAGCTGATCCAGATCATCCCGGCGCCGACGCGCTCAGCACTGAAGTCGGGTGACCTTCTGAACTACCGGGTCTCCAATCCCACCATCATGAAGCATCTGCGCAACAACAGCATCTTCGCCTTCGGAAAGGTCGACCGGGCGCGAAGCTCGGCCAGCTTCCGCGAGATCCTGGGCGCGATGTGGCCGTTCAAGCGGAAGTTCGACAAGGCGATGGTGAAATATGCGGAGATCAGGCCGCGCTAGGGCCACAACGGGCCGCACGCACCTTGCTGCTCCAGCTTTCAGCTATCGATCGAGCGAGTTCAGAAACTGGTCGGCGATCGCACGCCAGCGCTCGGGATAGAGCCGCAGCAAATGGCCGTCACCAGGGACGCCGTGCAGCAGCTCAAAGCGAACCGTGCCACCGGCGGCCGCAAACGCCTGCTGATAGTCGCGGATCAGCTCTTCCTTGTAGAGGCGATCGTTGTCGGTATAGAGCCAGAGTTGCTTGACCTTGTCGCCTGCGCCGCGGCCAGCATTGGCATAATATGGCGTCGTCACCGGCCCGTACGGGTACCAGCCGCCGCAAAAGTTCACCACGCCCATCACCTCTCCAGGCTTGAGGCCGGCATAGTGCATGGCAAGGAAGCCGCCGCGCGACTGGCCGGCGAGCAGCACCCTGCCAGGCTTGACCCCCGGGAGCGTGCGACCAAAGGCGATCGCGGATTCGAGATCCTCGACGGCCTCGGCGACACCTGAGGAGACGTCGATCAGGCTGCCGTCGTGAGCGCGTCCAAAGGTTTCTTCGCCGTTGATTCCTTCCGAGCTGCCGCGTCCGCGGCGCATCAGCGCCAGCACCGCAAATCCATTGTCGCGCAGCCAATGGGCCTCGGTCGAGAACGACCAGGACCTGAGCTGATTGCGGCCGATGTCGGAGCCGTGGGTGAAGATCGCGAGCGGTGCCGGCCCCTGCCCTGACGGCGGATAGAACGTGCCCTCGAGCGTGATCGGCCGTGCGCCGTCGGGCGTTCGAACCGTCAGGTGCGGAATCCGCAAGCGTTCGCCGGGCCACGGCCAGTCGACCGGCCGCTCGCCTTCGGCAAGACGGGCCGGATCGGTGCGGACCAGCGCCCCCGATGTGACGATCCCGTTCTTGAGCGTCGCCGTCATGTACAGCCGATCAGGTCCGTCGAAGGCATAACGGAAGATGCGAAATCCCGTCATCGTCAGCACGCCGTCGACGACCGTCGCCTGGTCCCGCCACCATTCGCGATTCATGCCGTTGAAGGCCGAGTCCGACCGCGCGAAGACGAGGTCGGCATGCCCGTCAGCCCTAACACGCTCGACCACGAGGATGTGCCGGTCGTCTTGCCAGGTCCCGATCCATGCGCCCTGGAAGCGCGCGATCTCGGGAGCCACGTCGGACGCCGGCACCTCCATATCGAACCCGGGCGGCAACGGGACGATGGTCTCGGGGTCGACCGTCAGCGGCTGGGCGCGAGCGCTCTGCATCATCGAGGCCAACATCAATGTCGTGATTGCAATCCAACGTCCAAACATGCGCGCCCAGTCGAATTCCATTATGGCCAACCTATTCAGTGCGGATCGGCGCGTCCTTCAGCCCGTTATTGTCATAGGCCTTGCGCAAGGTGCCGTTGGTGACGGCCTCGGTCATGAACCTGCTGACGAAGGCCAGAGCCTGGCTGTGGCCAGGCGGGACAGCAACGGCGGTCACCGTCTTCTTGAAGGTCTCGTCCAGCACCCTCGTCCCCGGTATCGCCTGCGCCATCTTGTTGAGCTGGTCGCGCGACAGCGCAAAGGCGTCGATCTCGCCGCTTTTCAGCAGCCCGAAGATTTCATCGTAGGTCTGGTAGCCCGTGACCTTCGCATTCTTCAAATGTGCGACGGCGCCGCGCATCGTGGTCGTGGCGTTGACGGCCGCGACCTTGATGCCCACCTGGTCGAGCGTGGCAAAATTGGTGATGCTCGAACCGGCCTTGACGATATAGGTGGCGTCCGCGACCTCGTAGATCGGGCCGAACATCATCCTGGCCTCACGCTCGGGGTCTTTCGGCAGCCAGGTGACGTCCCAAGCGCCTTTACCGGCGGCATCCGTGATCTGCCCGGAATTCTGGTACACGATATATTCGACGGGGACGCCGAGCTGCGCGGCCATCTCCTTGCCGAGGTCGACGGGGACGCCGGCATAGCCCGCTTCGGTCTTGGTCGACCAGAACGCGCCCCCCGCCGGGCTGATCGCGATCGCGACCCGAAGCTTGCCGGTCGGCGCGATGTCGCCTTTCAGGCCATCTGCTAGCGCGGGCATGGCAATCGCGGCCGCAACAGCGAGCCCGGCAAGAGCCGACCAGAATGGCGTTGGCATGTCATCGTCTCCTCGCGCTTCTTCTTGTGATGTCCACGTGCCTGTCCGTTGCCCGCCCTGCGCCGGTCACACGGCCTTTGACACAATTCTGGTCGATCATGCGCTTGGTGAAAAGCGGTTTGTCATGACAAATCTGTCAAAGGTCACGTCACCGTTTGCAGTGCAAGAGCTGTGACTGCCATGGCTATGGTGTTTCACGTCGGGCCGTTTGTTGCTAGCCTGCCGCACCGACAGACAATCATCTGGGGCCCACCGAATGACCTGCGCGAACTCCGCCCGTCTTGAACAAAGCCATCGCGCGTGGAGACATATCGGACGAGCGTTGGCCGCGACGGCCGCCGTGGTAGCGCTGGCCGGCTGCGAAGACAAGAACACCTTCGTCGCGCCGCCGCCGCCGAAGGTGGACGTCGCCACACCGGTGCAGCGCCCGGTGACGCGCTATGTCGAGGCCACCGGCAACACCGCGCCGATCAAGAGCGTCGATCTCGTCGCGCGGGTGCAAGGTTTTCTGCAGACGATCGACTACACCGACGGCACCTTCGTCAAGCAGGGCACGCAGCTGTTCACGATCGAGCCGGAGACCTACAAGCTCAAGCTCGAGCAGGCGCAGGCGGCCGAGACCGGCGCGCAGGCCTCGCTCAAACAGGCCGAGGCCGACTACAAGCGGCAGGTCGATCTGGTGCAGCGCCAGGCGGTCTCCCAGGCGACCCTGGACACCTCGACCTCGACGCGCGACAACGCCCAGGCGAACCTCCAGCAGGCGCAGGCCAACACCAAGCTCGCCGAAGTCAACTACGGCTACACCAAGGTGACTGCGCCGTTCGACGGCATCGTCAGCGCGCACATGGTCTCGGTCGGCGAGCTCGTCGGCGTCTCCTCCCCGACCCAGCTCGCCACCATCGTCGCGATGGACCCGATCTACGTGAACTTCACCGTCAACGAACAGGACGTGCTGCGCATCCGCGCCGAGGCCGCGCGCCGCGGGCTGACCGCCGCCGACCTCAAGCAATTCCCGATCGAGATCGGCCTCCAGACCGAGACCGGCTATCCGCATGAGGGCAAGCTCGACTACGTCGCGCCGACCCTCAATTCATCGACCGGCACGCTCGCCGTGCGCGGTCTCGTGCCCAACGACAAGCGGGTGCTGCTCCCGGGCTACTTCGTCCGCGTCCGCGTGCCCTTCACCCAGGAGAAGGATGCTCTCCTCGTCCCCGACACCGCACTCGGGAGCGATCAGGGCGGACGCTATCTGCTGGTGGCCAACAAGGACAATGTCGTCGAACAGCGCAAGGTGCAGATCGGCCCAGCCGACAACGGCCTGCGGGTGATCGAAAGCGGCCTGAAGCCCGATGACCGCGTCGTCATTTCGGGGCTGCTGCGCGTGATCCCCGGCCAGAAGATCGATCCGCAGCAGACCAAGATCGAGCAGCCGCAGGCCTCGAGCAAGTGAGAGGCCGCGCGCCATGATCTCGAAATTCTTCATCGAGCGGCCGGTCCTCTCGAACGTCATCGCGCTCCTGATGATCCTGATCGGCGGCGTCGCGCTGTTCAACCTCGCGATCGCCCAATATCCCGACGTGGTGCCGCCGACGGTGCAGGTGACGACGCGCTATCCCGGCGCCAGCGCCAAGACCGTGATCGACACCGTGGCGCTGCCGATCGAGCAGCAGGTCAACGGCGTCGAGGACATGCTCTACATGCAGTCCTACAGCGGCTCCGACGGCACCTACACGCTGACGGTGACCTTCAAGATCGGCACCGATCTCAACTTCGCGCAGGTGCTGGTGCAGAACCGCGTCTCCAGCGCGCTGTCGCAACTGCCGTCCGCCGTGCAGAACCAGGGCGTGACCGTGCAGAAGCGGTCGACCTCGATTCTCCTGTTCGTGACGCTGACCTCGCCGGACAAGACCTTCGACAGCCTTTACCTGAGCAACTACGCCACCATCAACATCCGCGACGAGCTCTCCCGCCTACCCGGCGTCGGCAACGTCACGGTGTTCGGTGCCGGCCAGTATTCGATGCGGGTCTGGCTCGATCCGAACAAGCTGCAAGTCCGCGGCCTCGTGCCGCAGGATGTCATCAACGCGATCCAGCAGCAGAGCCAGCAGGTCTCGGCCGGACAGGTCGGCGCGCCGCCGACGCCGCCGGGACAGGCGTTCCAGTACACGCTCAACGTCAGCGGACGGCTCGACGACGCCACCCAGTTCGAGAACATCATCGTCAAGACGGGCTCCAGCGGCGACGTCACGCGCGTACGCGACGTCGGCTCGGTCGAACTCGGCGCGCAGACCTACAGCCAGATCTTCTCGCTGAACAAGCAGCCCGCGACCGGCATCGCCGTGTTCCAGTCGCCCGGCGCCAATGCGCTCGAGGTCGAGCAGGCAGTCGAGAAGAAGATGGTGGAGCTTGCCAAGCGCTTTCCGGAGGGCATCAAGTACGACACGCCGTTCGACACCACCAAATTCGTCAACGCCTCGGTGCACGAGGTCTACATGACCCTGATCGAGGCCGGCCTCTTGGTGCTGGTCGTGATCCTTGTGTTCCTGCAGGACTGGCGCGCGATGCTGGTGCCGGCGACCACCGTGCCGGTCACCATCATCGGCGCCTTCGCGGCGATGGCGGCGCTCGGCTTCACCATCAACATGTCGACGCTGTTTGCGATCGTGCTGGCGATCGGCATCGTCGTCGACGACGCCATCGTCGTGGTGGAAGGCGCCGCGCACAATATCGAGCAGGGCATGAACGGCCACGACGCCGCGATCAAGGCGATGGACCAGCTGTTCGCGCCGATCGTCGGCATCACCTTGGTGCTGATCTCGGTGTTCCTGCCGGCCTCGTTCCTCGCCGGCCTCACCGGGCGCATCTATTCGCAATTCGCGCTGGTGATTGCGGCGACCGCGCTACTGTCCGCCGTCAACGCGGCGACGCTGAAGCCGACGCAATGCGCGCTGTGGCTGCGGCCGGCGGTGCCGCCCGAGCAGCGCAATTTCTTCTACCGCGGCTTCAACGCCGTCTACGACAAGGTCGAGCGCGGCTATGCCAGGCTGATCACCTTCCTGGTGAAGCACGCCACCGTCTCGGTCGCGTTCGCATTGCTGGTGATCGGGGCCAGCGGCTACGGCCTGTCGCGAGTGCCGACCGGCTTCCTGCCGATCGAGGACCAGGGCTATCTCATCGCCGCGGTGCAGCTGCCCGACGGCGCCTCGCTGGAGCGGACGCAGAAGGTGCTCGACAAGGCCGCCGACATCATCAAGGGCACGCCCGGCGTCCAGCAGGTCATAACCATCGCCGGCATTTCCGCGCTCGACAACAGCGCCAGCCTTGCCAATGCCGGCGTCGCCTACATCATCCTGAAGGACTGGGAGGCGCGCGGCAAAGGCGAGGACCTGCGCTCGCTGGTCTATGGCCTCAACGACAAGGTCGCTAATATCATGGAGGCGCGCACGCTGGTGCTGCCGCCGCCGCCGATCCAGGGCATCGGCAATGCCGCCGGCTTCTCGATGCAGGTCGAGCTTCGCGACGGCAACAGCGATTTCGCCAAGCTGCAGGCGATCACCGGCGCGATGGTCAGCAACGGCCAGAGCCAGAGCGCGCTGCAGCGCGTGCAGTCCTCGTTCCGCTCCTCGGTGCCGCAGTTCAACGTCGAGATCGACCGCGTCAAGACCCAGACGCTGCACGTGACGACGGACCAGGTGTTCGCGGCGCTGTCGACCTATCTCGGCTCGTCCTTCGTCAACCAGTTCAACAAGTTCGGCCGCGTATTCCAGGTCTACACCCAGGCCGATCCCGCCTTCCGCGTCACCGAGCGCGACATCGCCAACATGATGGTGCGCAACTCGAACGGCGACATGATCCCGATCGGCACCGTCGCCACGATCACGCCGGCCACCGGCCCGTCGCTGATCAGCCTCTACAATCTCTACCCCTCCTCGACCGTGATCGGCCTGCCGGCGCAGGGCTACTCCTCCGGCCAGTCGCTGACGCTGATGGAGGACATCGCCGACAAGACGCTGCCGCCCGGCACCGGCTATGAATGGACCGCGATGTCCTACCAGGAGAAGGCGGTCTCCAACCAGATCTATTGGGTGTTCGGCCTTGCCATGCTGCTGGTCTATCTTGTGCTCGCCGGCCAGTATGAGAGCTGGTACGCGCCGATCTCGGTGATCCTCGCCGTGCCGCTGTCGCTGCTGGGGCCGATGCTGATCCTCTCCGGCCTCAAGATCGACAACAACCTCTACTGCCAGATCGGCCTGATCCTCCTGATCGCGCTCTCGGCCAAGAACGCCATCCTGATCGTCGAGGTCGGGCTCGAGCTGCACGGCCGCGACGGCAAGCCGATCGTCGAATCCGCGATCGAGGCGGCGCGCGCCCGCTTCCGCCCGATCCTGATGACCTCGTTCGCCTTCATCCTCGGCGTGGTGCCGCTGGTGCTCGCAACCGGCGCCGGCGCCAGCGCGCGCAAATCGATCGGCATCACCGTGTTCTCGGGCATGCTGGCCTCGACCTGCCTCGCGGTGCTGTTCGTGCCGGCCTTCTTCGTCGTGGTGCAACGGTTCGAGAACTGGCGCGCGAGCAAGAAGGCGCCGAAGGCGGGGCCGGCGGTTGAGGCGAAGCCGTAAGCACGAAACAACCCCATGCACAGTAGAGAGGGGGTTGAAAAAGCAAAGTAATTTCGCTTTTACAGAAAATCACTTGTGCCGTCGGGCAAAACACTGGCATAGTAGCATCGTGGGTGGTGTGGGTGAGGCGCCGCGCCCCCTCTCCCGTCATTGCGAGCGCAGCGAAGCAATCCAGAGTCCCTCCGCGGAGACAGTCTGGATTGCTTCGTCGCAAGAGCTCCTCGCAATGACGTGGAAAGATCGGTGTTCGCAATGACTCACACGTCGACGCGGAAGCCGACCTCGATCACGGCGTCATGGGGGATCTTGAAGAAATCGGGCGCGCGGCTCGCGATCCGGTTCAGGAACGAGAAGACGCCGAACGAGACCGGATCGATCGCCGAGCCGGCCTCGCGGCGGACGATGGTCTCGTGGGCGAGATAATAGTTCTTGTGCTCGAGATCGGCATCGAAGCCGAGCTTGTTGCAATTGTCGAGCGTCAGCGGAATGTCCGGCGTCTGCATGAAGCCGAGCCGGACCTGGATGCGATAGAAGCCGCGCCCGAGACGATGCACCGAATGCCGCTCGCCGAACGGCACGCGCGGCCGCCGATCCGAGACATAAGTCAGCAGCACGACCGTCTCGTGCAGCACGCGATTGTGCTCGATGTGGCGGAGCAGCATCGGCGATGCCCCGTGCTCGACCTTGGTCAGCCAGACGCCCATGCCCGGCGCGCGGCCGATCACTTCATTGTCGGCATAGCCAAGGAATTCCTTCAGCGGCATCGACATGTCGTTGAGGCGATGCCGCACCGCCGACGAGCCCTTGCGCCACGACAGCATCAGCGCGGCGATGAGCGTACCGACCACCAGCGGAAACCAGCCGCCCTCGACGATCTTCAGCGAGTTGGATACCAGGAAGGTCGCATCGATCGCGCCGAAGACCGAGATCACCGGCAGCGCCAGCGCACGCGTCCATTTCCAGCGCGAGCGCGCAACATGATAGAGCAGGGCCGTGGTGATCAGCATGGTGCCTGATACGGCGATGCCGTAGGCGGCAGCGAGGTTCTCCGACGAGCGGAACATGATCACCGTGAGCAGCGTGCCGGCCATCAGCAGCCAGTTTGCGGCAGGCACGTAGATCTGGCCGGCTTCGTCCCAGGAGGTCGGCGTGATCCGTGCACGGGGCGCCAGTCCCATCTGCATCGCCTGCCGCGTCAGCGAGAACACGCCCGAGATCAGCGCCTGCGAGGCGATGACGGTGGCGAACGTTGCGAGAATCACCATCGGGATCAGCGTCCAGCCAGGGGCGAGCTTGTAAAAGGGATTGTCGGCCGCCGAGGGATCGGCCAGCACCAGCGCACCCTGCCCGAAATAATTCAGCATCAAGGCCGGCAGCACCAGCGCGAACCAGGCGCGCCGGATCGCGGTGGCGCCGACATGGCCCATGTCGGCATAGAGCGCCTCGCCGCCGGTGAGCGCGAGGAAGACGGCGCCGATCACCACGAACGAGACCTTGGGATCGGCCACGAGAAAGCGGCCGGCTTCGAGCGGATTGACCGCCAGCAGGATGGCCGGCGCCTGCCAGACGTTGATCGCGCCGAGCGCGGCGATCACGACGAACCAGATCACCATGACCGGCCCGAACAGTTTTCCGATGCTCCCCGTGCCGTGGCGCTGGATCACGAACAGGCCGATCAGCACCGCCAGCGTTGCCGGAAGGATGAACGGTTCGAACGCGGGCTGAACCAGCTTGAGGCCCTCCATCGCCGAGAGCACGGAGATCGCCGGCGTGATCACGCCGTCGCCGTACAGCAGCGAGGCGCCGATGATGCCGAGCAAGACCAGGATGGGAAGCTTCGCGCCGTCAGCGACCTTGTCGGCAGCGACCAGCGACAGCAGAGCGAGAATGCCGCCCTCCCCGTCATTGTCCGCCCGCAGAATGAACACGACGTATTTGAGCGCGACCATGGCGACCAGCGCCCAAAGAATGAGCGAGACGATGCCCGTGACCTCGGCCGCGACGGGCGCGGCATGGCCGAGGCCTGAGAGCGCGACCTGGAAGGCGTAAAGCGGGCTGGTGCCGATGTCGCCGAACACGACGCCAAGCGCCGTCAGCGCCAGAAACCATGGACTGCCGAGATGATGGACGAATTTGGGGTGCTCGCCCGCCACTGCAAGCGGATCGTCCACGACGCCGGTCGCGGCGCGATCGATCAGGCTCCGGACCGGAAGATCGGACGGCATATCCATGCGGGCCTCGGTGAGAAGCAGATACCCGCAAGGGAGAAATGCAAGCGGCGTGCCGGGCCGGTTGGCATCGTCGGTGGCGCGCATGGCGTCCTCGCTCCCCCGTCATTGCGAGCGTAGCGAAGCAATCCAGGCTGCCTCCCCGGTGGGAATCTGGATTGCTTCGTCGCATCCGCGCAAAATTGCTACGCAATTTTGTCGCTGAACTCCTCGCAATGACGGGAAGAGAGGCCTTCACACCACCCGCGGCGCCTTGATCTCGCGCGGCAGGATGATCGCGGCGGCGATCGCCAGCAGGCAAAGGCCCGCAAACGCGTGCAGCATGGTGACGAAGCCACCCTGCTCGTAGAGCCAGGCGACGAGGCCCACCGAGGCGCCGGCCGCGGTGAAGCCGATGAAATAGCGCACCGCATAGGCGCGCGAGCGCCATTCCTCGCTGGTGTATTTGCCGACCATGGCGTCGTTCACCGTGACCTGGCCGAACGCCCCCATGACGATGCCGATCGAGACCACGATCAGCGGCAGGTTCGACAGACTTGCGGCCAGATACAGGAACGGCGCCAGCATGAAGGACAGCGGCAGCGCCACCGTCTTCAGCGAATAGCGGTCGAGCAGCCGGCCGATCGTGTACTGCGTCATGGCGCCGAACACATAGACGCAGGCGGCGATGACACCGAGCAGCGCCGGGCTCCTGGTAAGGTCGGCGAGCCGTTCGGCGAACAGCTTCGGCAGCGCCACGGTGACGGCATTAAACGTGGTGGAGATCGCGATCACGACGATCAGCAGCGACAGCACCACGCGCCACATGTCCTGCTTTGCCACCCGCGCCTGTGCGGCGGCCTGCTTGGAGCCCTTGCGGTCCTCGTGCACCACCAGCATCGCGAAGGCGATGCCGATCAGGATGGTGACGATGCCGGGGATGATGAACGCAAAGCGCCAGCCGAGATATTGGCCGATCACGCCGGTGACCAGCGCTGAGGAGGCGACGCCGAGGTTGCCCCAGACGCCGTTGATGCCCATCTCGCGGCCGAGCCTGTCGGCATAGGACACGATCATCGCGGTGCCGACGGGATGATAGATCGAGGCGAACACGCCGATCGCGAGCAGCGCGGCACCGAGCTGCACGGGCGTCTGCACGAAGCCGACCGCGATCATGGAGGCGCCGATGCCGACGAAGAAGATCAGCATCATGTGGCGGCGGCTCCAGCGGTCTCCGAGCCAGCCGGTCAGCAGCGAGCCGGCGCCGAAGGCGATGAAACCCGGGGTCGCGTAGGGCAGCAGCTCTGAATAGGCCATGCCGAGCGCCGGTCCCATGATGATCACGGCAGCGGCGAAGATCAGCATCGCATAATGGTCGATGAAATGGCCTGCGTTGACGAAACTGATGACCCTGACAGGGCTGTTCATTCGGAATGCTCTCCTGCTCCGAAATGAGGTATATGTCATCGGCATGACGGGATGCTGCCAATGACTGTCTTGAAGGCGCCAATCGTGGAAACGCCAATCTTGGAAACGCCAATTCTGCGGGAGGTCCAGGGCAACCACCGCTCGCCGGCGGGCGTGCACCTGGTCGCGCGCGATTATCCGAGAGGCATGCGGATCGATCTGCACATGCACCGTGAGGCGCAGCTGATCTATGCGGCCAAGGGCACGATGCAGGTGAACACGCCCGCCGGGCGCTGGCTGGTGCCGCCGGACCGCGCGGTCTGGGTGCCGGCCGGGCTCGAACACGCCATCGACCTGCTCGCCGACATCGAGATGCGCACGCTGTATTTCGACCTCGCCTGGCTGAAGCGCGAACAGCGCTATGAGGGATTGACCAGGGAGTTCGTGGTGCGGGTGTCGCCGCTGCTCAATCAGGCGATCCTCGCGCTGTTTGAGTCCCGCAATACGTCTGAACGTACCGAGTTGCTGGTGCGCCTCGTCATGCTGGAATTGCACCAGGCCGAGGATTCCGCGACCTTCGTGCCGCTGCCGCGCGAAGCGCGCTGCCGCCGCGCCGCGATGATCGTGCTCGACGATCCCACCGCCCTCTACGACATCGGCACGCTGGCGCGCGAGGTCGGCACCTCCGCGCGCACGCTGTCGCGGCTGTTTTCGAGCGAGACGCAGCTGAGCTTCAAGAGCTGGTGCCAGCGCGCGAGGATTGCGGCGGCGATCCACAGGCTGTCGACCGATGCGAACGTCTCGGTGAAGCAGCTCGCGACCCAGCTCGGCTACGCCAGCGTGCCGGCGTTTTCGGCGGCGTTCCGGCAAGTGACCGGGCGGACGCCGACGGAGTTTGCGGGGAAGGGCTAGCTCTCTCCACGTCATTGCGAGCAACTGTAGGGTGGGCAAAGCGGAGCGTGCCCACGCATTTTTCGCAGTCGAGAGAGATCGTGGGCACGGCGCAAGTGCGCCTTTGCCCACCCTACGGCACCGATCGAACCGCCCCACATGACGGTTTCCACATGGCCGACTAAAGATGCCGCATTCCGCCTGCTTGATTGTGATCGGCTTCCGCCTAAATCCCGTGTAAGCTTCCGCATCGCACAAACCCGGATTCGAAACGCCCAGATGGCCAATGCCTTCTTCTCCGACCTGCTCGCCACGATTTCCGAGCGCGGCCGCACGCTGCTGCGCCGGGGAGATTCCGCCGACACCAAGCAGGATGCCGACGGGCTGATCGAGCTCTGCGGCGCGCTGCTGTCGGGCCGTGGCGAGGCTTCCGGCACTGCCATGGCGCGCGAGGTGCTCGACATCTACCAGGAGTTGGATGCGGCAGGACGCCGCGCCTTCTTCGAAGGGCTGGTGCGCGATTTCGGTCCGGATCGGGAGCGCCTGAGCAAGGCGATCGAGAAGTGGCGCACCAAGCCTGATGACGAGGACGCCAGCGCGCTGCATTTCGCCTCGGAGCCGCGGCGGCAGGAACTGATCCGCCGGCTCAACCGCGCCCCTGGTGGCACCGGCGATCTCGTCGCCATGCGCGCCGATTTGCTCGGCATGATGAACGGACACACCGATCTCGCCGCGCTCGACCGCGACGTCTCGCATCTTCTCTCTTCGTGGTTCAACAGGGGGTTTCTCGTGCTGCGCCGGATTGACTGGTCGACCCCGGCCAACATCCTCGAAAAGATCATCCGCTATGAAGCGGTGCACGAGATCTCGGACTGGGACGATCTGCGCCGCCGCATCGATCCGGTCGACCGCCGCTGCTACGCCTTCTTCCATCCCGCGATGGTGGACGAGCCCCTGATCTTCGTCGAGGTGGCGCTGACCGAGACGATTCCGGGCGCGATCGCGCCGCTGCTCGCGGTGGATCGCCAGCATCTGTCGATCGCGAAGGCGCGCACCGCCGTGTTTTATTCGATCTCGAATACCCAACGCGGCCTCGGCGGCATCTCCTTCGGCAGCTTCCTGATCAAGCAGGTGGTGGAAGAGCTGCGCCGCGAGCTGCCGAAGCTCGACACCTTCGTGACGCTGTCGCCGGTGCCGGGCTTCATGCCATGGATCAGACAGGACAAGGACCTGCCGCTGTCGGATGAGGACCGCGAGATCCTCAAGCGCCTCGACGATCCCAAATGGTACGAGAATCCGGAGACGACCGCGCAGCTGCGCGGCGTGATCGAGCCGCTCGCCGCGCACTACTTCCTGAAGGCGCGCACGCCGAAGGGCCGCCTGATCGATTCCGTCGCCCGCTTCCACCTCGGCAACGGCGCGCGGCTGGAGCGCATCAACTGGCTGGGCGACCTCTCGCCCAAGGGCCTGCGCGAATCCGCCGGCGTGATGGTCAACTACCTCTACCGCCTCGACGACATCGAGAAGAACCACGAAGCCTACGCCAATGACGGCGAGGTCGTGGCCTCGAGCGCGGTGAGGAAGCTCTTGAAGGGCGAAGGGCGGCGGCTATTGGACATGCGGTTGTCTTAGGCCCCTGCTCTCGCCACATCGTCATTGCGAGGAGCTCAGCGACAAAATTGCGTAGCAATTTTGCGCGGATGCGACGAAGCAATCCAGACTGTCTCCGAGGAGGGATTCTGGATTGCTTCCGCCTTCGCCAAGGCTCCGGCGGACAAGTCGCTGCGCTCGCAATGACTGAGTGTGCAGCGCGGCCGTCGCTCTTGCCCCGGCGCCCACCCTACTCCGCCAGCGCCTTCATTTCCTTGTAGAGATCGGACTTGCCCTCGAAGCCGATGCCGGGGAGATCCGGCATGGTGATGTGGCCGTTCTCGACGCTGATACCGTCGGGGAAGCCGCCATAGGGCTGGAACAGATCCGGATAGCTTTCGTTGCCGCCGAGGCCCAGGCCGGCCGCGATGTTGAGCGACATCTGGTGGCCGCCGTGGGGGATGCAGCGGCTCGGCGACCAGCCGTGGGTCTTCAGCACCTCGAGGGTGCGCTGGTATTCGCACAGACCGTAGGACAGCGCGCAGTCGAATTGCAACCAGTCGCGGTCGGGGCGCATGCCGCCGTAGCGGATCAGATTGCGCGCGTCCTGGTGGCTGAAGAGGTTCTCGCCTGTCGCCATCGGGCCCGGATAGAATTCGGCGAGCGCGGCCTGCAGCGCGTAGTCGAGGGGATCGCCGGCTTCCTCGTACCAGAACAGCGGATAGTCGCGCAGCATTTTTGCGTAGGCGATGCCGGTCTCCAGATTGAAGCGGCCGTTGGCGTCGACGGCGAGCTGCGCGTCCTTGCCGATCTCCTTCAGCACCGCCTCGATGCGGGTGCGGTCTTCGTCAATCGGCGCGCCACCGATCTTCATCTTCACGACATTGTAGCCGCGATCGAGATAGCCGCGCATCTCGGCGCGCAGCATCGCAAGATCCTTGCCGGGATAATAGTAACCGCCGGCGGCGTAGACGAAGACGCGCGGATTGGCGGCGACGCCGTGACGCTCGGCGAGCAGGCGGAACAGCGGCTTGCCTGATATCTTCGCCACCGCGTCCCACACCGCCATGTCGATGGTGCCGACCGCGACCGAGCGCTCGCCATGGCCGCCCGGCTTCTCGTTGCTCATCATCGCAGCCCAGACCTTGTCGGGGTCGAGATTGTCGCCGCTCGCATCGAGCAGCGATTTCGGATCGGCGTCGAGAATGCGCGCGGCGAAGCGCTCGCGGATCAGGCCGCCCTGCCCGTAGCGGCCGTTGGAGTTGAAGCCGTAGCCGACGACGCGCCTGCCGTCGCGCACGACATCCGTGACGACGGCGACGAGGCTGGTCGTCATCTTCGTGAAGTCGATATAGGCGTTGCGGATCGGGGACGAGATCGGCTTGGTGATCTCGCGGACGTCGACGATGCGGACGGACATGGACGGGGCCTTTGGTGGTCGAGAGGCATTTCGCCGCTGTCTTCCCGTCATCCTGAGGTGCGAGTGATGGGGCGCTCAGCGCCCGATCGGGAGCCTCGAAGGATGTACGGCCGAGATGCAGCCGGGCCGTCGCCCTTCGAGGCTCGCCGAAGAGGCGAGCACCTCAGGGTGACGGGGAAACATTTAGGCGCGGCTCTTACTTCTTGTCCCTGAAATACGGCTCGACCGGCCCGTGCACCTTGATGGTCAGCGGATTGCCGTAGCGGTCCTTGGCGTTGCCTGCGGTGACGCGGACCCAGCCTTCGCTGATGCAGTACTCCTCGACATTGGTCTTCTCGATGCCCTTGAAGCGGATGCCGACGTCGCGCGAGAGGATGTCGGCGTTGTAATAGGGGCTATTGGGGTCAACGGACAGGCGGTCCGGGAATTCATCGCTCATGGATGTCTCGCTCATAACAGGGTCTCGATTTGCTTCCGCAATCCTTCCGGCCGGGCGGTCGGCGCGTAGCGCGCGATCACGCGGCCGGCACGGTCCACCAGGAATTTGGTGAAATTCCATTTGATGGAGGCGCCCAAGAGGCCGGATTGCTGACGTTTCAGGTATTCGTACAAGGGATGCGCGTGGGCGCCGTTGACGTCGATCTTCTCGAACAGGGGAAAGGTGACGTCGTAATTGGTCGAGCAGAACGTCTGGATCTCGTCGGCCTGCCCCGGTTCCTGCGCGCCGAACTGGTTGCAGGGAAAGCCCAGCACAGAGAAGCCGCGCGGCGACAGATCGCGGTAGAGATCCTCGAGGCCGCGATATTGCGGCGTGAAGCCGCATTTGCTCGCGGTGTTGACGATCAGGAGCACCTGCCCCTCAAAGCGGCGCAGCGCGACCTCTTCGCCATCAAGCGAATTGGCCTTGAAATCGTAGATCGCAGACATCGCTACCCCACGGGATCGATCGGCGAAGCCGGCACGCCGCCTGCCTCGATCGCTTCGCCGGCGAGCAGACACAGATCCTCACGATAGCGGCCGGAGACGATCTGCACGCCGACTGGACTCTTGCCGACGAGACCGGTGGAGACGACCAAACCCGGCAGCCCCATGAAGGGCGTGGCGATCTGCGGCATCTGCGCTTCCCAGACGCGCTCGAAGGATTCGGAATCCTTGCGGTCGAGATGATCGGGGAACGGCAGCTCGCCGGACACCGGCGTCAGCACCACGGCGTAGGTCTCGAAGAACAGCATCCAGTCGCGCGTCAGCGTGGCGCGGCGGGTCAGCGCCTGCGCGTAATTGGCCTGGTCCATCGGCGTGACCTTGGCGCGGTTGCCGTTGAGGCAGGCCAGCGCGCCGGGGTCACCCTCGCGCTCGGCCATTGCGAGCTGCGCCTCGAAGCCATCGCCGAGCCAGAGTTTGCGTTGCCACTCGACCGCCTCGCGCATCGGGGGCGTGTTCTCGATCACATCGACGGCCCACCCCGCGCGCTCCAGCCGCTTGCCGGCGTCGGTCACGGCCGCCTTCACCTCAGGCTTGGTGGCGAGGCCGTCCGGATTGAGACAGATCGCGGCGCGCTTCTGCCGCGCCGGGCCTTCTAGCGGCGCCGGCACATACCAGGGATCGCGCACGTCGCGGGCCGACATCGCCGCGAGCGCGATGCGCAAATCGTTCACGGTGCGCGCCAGCGGGCCCGAGACCGCCATGATCTGCGGGCCGATCGGGCGCTCCGGCAGCGCCGGATTGAAGGCGGGAATGCGGCCGAGCGTCGGGCGCAGGCCGTGCACGCCGCAGGCATAGGCGGGATAGCGGATCGAGCCGGCGATGTCGGTCCCGTGGGCGATGTGGCCGATCCCGGCCGCGACCGCCGAGCCGGCGCCGCCGGACGAGCCGCCCGGCGTCAGTGCGGCATCGCGTGGGTTCTTGGTGTCGCCATGGACGAGGTTGGTGGTGAACCAGCGATAGGAGAAGGCGGGGCAGTTGGTGCGTCCAAGGAGAACCGCGCCGGCCTTGCGGAAATTGGCGACGACCGGATTGTCCTCGCGCGCAATCAGGTCCTTCTGGAGCTTCAGGCCGTTGGTGGTGGCAAAGCCCGCCTGGTCGACATTGGCCTTGATGGTGACGGGGACGCCCGCGAGCACGCCCGCGTCCTCGCCCCTGGCGATGGCGGCATCGACCGCGTCGGCCTGCTTGAGCACGTCCTCGGGCCGGTGGTCGATCACGGCGTTGAGCTTGGGATTGACGGCATCCAGGCGGTCGAGTCCGGCCTTGGCCGCCTCCCGGGCGGACACTTTCCTGGATTTGACGAGGGTGGCGAGGTCGGCGGCCGACAGGCGCCAAAGATCTGGCATGATGTGCTCCGTGTAACCGGCGTCTTTTAGCGCCGGGAACGCGGCAAAGCCATGCGGATTTCGCGGGGGTACTTCGTCATTGCGAGCGAAGCGAAGCAATCCAGACTTGTCACCGCAGAAGCAGTCTGGATTGCTTCGTCGCAAGGGCTCCTCGCAACGACGGGGAGAGAGCGGAGGCCGCTAATGCCGCGTCGCGGACTGGTCCGGCATATCAAGCAGGGCCTCGCTGAAGGGGAACTCCAGCACGATCTCGCCGGCGACGTCGGTGACCTCGATGACGGCCTCGAGCAGGGCCGGCTGGGCACCTTCGGACTTCACCACCTCCAGAATCATCTGGCGGGCGACCTCCCAGGCACGATCGGGATTGCGCAGATCCTCGCCGTCAGGATCCACGATCAATTCGTCGCCGATACGGGTGTTGAAGAAATATCTGGGCATGCCTGATCCAATGGGGTCGCCTGTAGCTGATTGAAAGCCGTTCCGTACTCACAACTGGTTTATCCCGACAGCGAGCACGACCTATCGGCGGGCCCTGCACATCTTCATTCCCCGGCTTTGCGGCGGCAATACGCTCTCTTTGCAGCGCAGCAATTCTGCGGACCTACTACCTATGTCCGGGAAAATTTCACTAGCGAACTTTTCCGCCCGCAGTAATTTAGTCGTTGGGCGGATACGTCCGAAATCGCGAATGGAGAGCCAAAATGGCCTGGAAAGCCCCGAAGATCGTCGAAGTGCCCTGCGGCATGGAAATCAACATGTATGTGAGCGCCACCCGCAAGTGAGCGGTTGGTAGTTAAGCGTTCTGCGCAGGTGGGTCTTGCGCTCACGGCCGGTTTCCGCACGGAAACCGGGTCGGCCCAATCATTGAGGCCTGAGATCCACCTCGCGACGTTGCCTCCAGGAGACGGATCATGCTTCGCGTCGTCGTCCTGGGCGCCGGGGCCGGCGGCGGAGTCCCGCAATGGAATTGCGGTTGCGAGGGTTGCCGGACGGCACGTAGCTTTGGACATGAGCTTTATCGAACCCAGGCCTCGGTCGCCTTCAGCGGCGACGGCGAGCACTGGTTCCTGATCAACGCCTCCCCCGACCTGCGCCAGCAATTGAATGCCACGCCGCAGCTGCATCCGAAGGCCGGCGCGTTGCGCCATACGCCCGTTGCCGGCGTGATCCTGACCAACAGCGAGGTCGATGCGGTCGCGGGCCTGTTGTCGATGCGCGAGGGCTCGCCCTTCACGGTCTATGGGCATGAGAAGGTGCTGGCGATCCTGGCCAGCAACAGCATCTTCAACGTGCTGAACGAGAAGACCGTGAAACGCCAGCCGATCGGAATCGGCGAGCGGTTCGAGCCGCGGCTCACGGATGGCACGCGCTCAGGCCTCGAAGTGCTGCCGTTCGCGGTGCCGGGCAAATCGGCCTGGTATCTCGAGGGCAAGGCGCATCCCGGCGGCGAGGGCGGCGACGGCGATACGCTGGGCCTGAAGATATCAGACAAATCATCCGGCAAGTGCTTCTACTTCATCGCCGCCTGCGCCGACATCACCGACGCGCTCAAGGCCGAGATCGACGGCGCCGCGCTGGTGTTCTTCGACGGCACGGTGTGGCGGGACGACGAGATGATCCGCGCCGGCCTCGGCCACAAGACCGGCAAGAGCATGGGACATGTCGCGATGTCCGGCGAGGACGGTGCGATCGCGCGGCTGGCCGATCTCAATATCGACAGGAAGATATTTCTGCATATCAATAACTCGAACCCGGCGCTTCTGCCTGCCTCGCCTGAACGCAAGACTGCTGAACAGGCGGGATGGCAGATTCCCGCCGACGGAACGGAGATCGTGCTGTGAATGCCGCATCCATGACTGGAATGACCGCGCTCTCTGTTGGCAAGGACATCAGGCTCAACTCGGCCGAGGAGCTCGAGGCTGTGCTGCGCCATATCGGGGCGACGCGCTATCACAGCCTGCATCCGTTCCATAAGCTGCTGCACGGCGGCAAGCTGAACAAGGGCCAGGTGCAGGCCTGGGCGCTGAACCGCTACTATTACCAGAGCACCATCCCGATCAAGGATGCGGTGGTGATCTCGCGCTTCCGCGACCGTGCCACGCGCCTGGAATGGCGCCACCGCATCGAGGACCATGACGGCGATGTCGGCAGCGAAGGCGGCATCGAGCGCTGGCTGAAGCTGACCGAGGGCCTCGGCCTCGACACGGCTTACGTGGAATCGACCGAAGGCATTCTTCCCGCAACGCGCTTCGCGGTGGAAGCCTATGTGCACTATTGCCGTGAGAAGAGCCCGCTGGAGGCGATCGCCTCCTCGCTCACGGAGCTGTTCGCGCCTGGTATCCATGAAGAGCGCATCGCCGGCATGTTGCAGCACTACGATTTCGTCAATCCTGACATCATGAGCTACTTCAAGCGCCGCCTGACCCAGGCGCCGCGCGATGCCAATTTCGCGCTGGAGTATGTCAGGACCCACGCCACGACGCCGGAGCAGCGCGCGCAGGTGTGCAACGCGCTGATCTTCAAGACCAACGTGCTGTGGGTGCAGCTCGACGCGCTCCAGCATGCCTATGTCGAGGGCAACATTCCGCCGGGCGCGTTCGTGCCCAAAGCGAGTTGAGGGATAGCTGCAATGGCCGGGCCGCGGAACATCAGCGTCAGCGAGGCCAGCCGCCCCGTGCTGCCGCGGCATGCCAAGCTGAAATATGACGAGACGCGGAAAGTCTGGGTGATCCTGGCGCCCGAGCGCGTGCTGGCGCCCGACGAGATCGCGGTCGAGGTGTTGCAGCTCTGCGACGGCAAGCGCAGTGTCGGCGAGGTGTCCGACCAGCTCGCCGCGAAATATGCCGCGCCCCGCGAGGCGATCCTCACCGACGTCATCGCCATGCTGCAGGATCTCGCCGACAAGGGCTTTCTCACCGAGATCAGGGAGAAGACGCCATGAGCGACGTGCCCCTGGTCATCCCGCCTGACGCCAGCGATAGCCTCGCCGTGCTGGAGAAGCAGCGCTCGACGGCGGAAACGTTCGGCATTCCGCTCGCGGTGCTGCTCGAGATCACCCACCGCTGCCCGCTGCAATGCCCCTATTGCTCCAACCCGGTCGAGCTCGATCGCGCCGGCAAGGAGCTGACCACCGACGAGTGGAAGAAGGTTTTGAGCGAGCTCGCCGAGATCGGCGTGCTTCAGGTGCATTTCTCCGGCGGCGAGCCGACGGCGCGAAAAGACCTGGTCGAGCTGGTCAAGCATGCCAGCGACGTCGACCTCTATACCAATTTGATCACCTCGGCCGTGCTGCTGACACGCGAGAAGCTGGGCGAACTGGCCGACGCCGGCCTCTGCCACGTCCAGATCTCGTTCCAGGGCATCGAGGAAGGCCTCGCCGATCGCGTCGCCGGCTACAAGGGCGGCCACCGCAAGAA
The DNA here is from genome assembly GCF_014529705.1 of Bradyrhizobium campsiandrae. Classification (GTDB taxonomy): domain Bacteria; phylum Pseudomonadota; class Alphaproteobacteria; order Rhizobiales; family Xanthobacteraceae; genus Bradyrhizobium; species Bradyrhizobium campsiandrae. The sequence goes on along the minus strand of NZ_JAANIH010000063.1, from coordinate 7,538 downwards.
GCTCGAAGTGGCAAAGTGGACCCGCGAGCTGGATCTGCCGCTCACCGTCAACGCGGTGATGCACCGGCAGAATTTGCATCAGCTGCCCGACATCATCCAGAGGTCTGTTGATCTCGACGCCGACCGGCTCGAGGTCGCCAATGTGCAATATTACGGCTGGGCACTGAAGAACCGCGCCGCACTGATGCCGACGGTGGCACAGCTCGACGAATGCACCCGCACCGTCGAGGAAGCGCGCGAGCGGCTGAAGGGCCGGCTGACGATCGACTACGTCGTCCCTGATTATTACGCGCTGCGGCCGAAGAAGTGCATGGGCGGCTGGGGCCGGCAGTTCTTCAACATCTCGCCCGCCGGCAAGGTGCTGCCCTGCCACGCCGCCGAGAGCATCACCGGGCTCGACTTCCTGTCGGTGCGCTCCAACCATTCGATCGCCTGGATCTGGCAGAACTCCGAGGCCTTCAACCGCTATCGCGGCACCGGCTGGATGAAGGAGCCGTGCAAGTCGTGCGAGTTCCGCGAGATCGATTTCGGCGGCTGCCGTTGTCAGGCCTTCGCGCTGACCGGCGATGCCGCCAACACCGACCCGGCCTGTGCACTGTCGCCGCTGCACGAGACCATCTTCAAGCAGGCGGAAGCCGAGGCCGAGGGCGAGACCAACCGCTTCCTCTACCGCAACTTCGCCAGCGGCACCCTGGAATCCGAGAATGGCGGCTGACGCCGATGCAGCCACAGCCGCAAGGCGCGCCGATCCCTTTGCGCCGCTGACCTCCGACATGCTGGACGTCGGCGATGGCCACGAGCTCTATGTCGAGAGCGTCGGCCGCGCGGACGGCATCCCCGCGATCTATCTGCATGGCGGGCCGGGCTCCGGCTGCCAGCCCGATCATCGCCGGCTGTTCGATCCCGAGCGCATGCATGCCGTGCTGTTCGACCAGCGCGGCTGCGGCCGCAGCCGCCCGAAGGGATCGCGCGAGCACAACACCACGGCGCATTTGATCGCGGACATGGAGAAGATACGCGAGAGGTTTGGATTAGAACGCTGGATGGTGGTCGGCGGCTCCTGGGGCGCGACGTTGGCGCTGGCTTATGCAGAGACGCACCCCGAGCGCGTCTCCGGCATTGCGCTGCGCGCGACGTTTCTGGGCACGCAAGCAGAGGTCGAGACCGCCTTCACATCGCGCTTGGCGCAATTCTACCCGGCGCTGCATGAGGATTTTCTCAGCGTGCTGCCGCCGGAGGAGCGCGCACGACCGGTGCAAGCCTATTATCGCCGTATCCTCGATCCCGATACGGCCGTGCACGGACCCGCCTCGCGCGCCTGGCACGACACCGAGCGCGCGCTGTCGGAGCACAAGGCAGCCAAGACGCGGATTGACCTCGCTTCACTGAACGTCTGGCGCACGCTGCCGGCGACGCCGTTCATGGAGGCGCATTATTTCGCCAACAATTCCTTCATGAGCGACGACCAGTTGTTGCGAAATGCCGGCAAGCTGAAGGGCATTCCCGGCATTATCGTGCAGGGGCGCTACGATCTGCTGTGTCCTCCTGAGACATCCGCGCGGCTCGCGCAAGTTTGGTCGGGTTCCGAGATCAGAATCGTGGAAGAGGCCGGACATTCGCTCTATGATGCCGGCGTGCGGGACGCGGTCATGAGGTCGATCGCCGATCTCGCCACGAAGGCCGCGCGCTGAGGCGCGAAACAAGGACAACAAGAAAATGCCGCTCGCCGGGACGGGCATGCTGCTGACGTCGATGAACATCGACGAAAGCGACGAGGCCGATTTCAACCGCTGGTACGATCGCGAGCATCTGGAAGAGCGCGTCGCCATCGAGGGATTCCTGGAAGCGCGGCGCTATGTCGCCCACGCCGCTAATCCCAAATATCTCTCGCTCTATTCGACCGCGACGCTGGAGGTGCTCGACGGTCCCGCCTACCGGGCGCGGCTCGCCAACCAGACCGAATGGTCGCGGCGGACCATGGCGCATTTCAAGAACATGCTGCGCGTGGTCGCGCGCATCACCATCAGCAAGGGCACCGGCCGCGGCGCCGCGCTCGGCCTGGTGCGGCTGCGGCCGACGCCTGAGAATGCCGGCGCGTGGCGTGATGCACTGCAAGAGAGGCTGGCCCCGCAGAATCGCGACGGCATCATCTCGATGCATCTGCTTGAGAGCGAGCCGGAATTATCGGGAGCGACGGCGGATATTCCGGCGGTGCGCAACGAGGGCGCGCGCGACTGGTTCGTGCTGATCGACGGCACGCATGTCAGCGCGGTCTCGGCCGTCATCGCCGAGCGCTTCACCGGGCCAGCGGCCGCGCCCTTCCCGCTGCCCGTCTCTGTCGGCACCTACAGCCTGATGTGGGACCTTGCGAAGAGCGACATCGCGCGGGGCTGACCGCCGCTGTCATTGCGAGGAGCGCTTGCGACGAAACAATCCAGGAATGTTTCCGCGCTGCGATAGACTGGATTGCTTCGCTGCGCTCGCAATGACGGGGCTTGTGATGCTGCACCGCACGCCCCTCGCGCGCGGCGCGTTAATGCTGTGCGCGCTTGGCTCCCATGAAAGCCGATGATCTCGCAAATTTGCCGTTGTGCTTCGGAACAGTTCTAATAAGCTAACCCAATGACGTCATTCAGAAACCAGATCGCCGCGCATTAAGCGTACGACAAGCTCAAAGAAAAGGCCGCCGGGTCTTTGAGCCTGCGCGGAGAGGGTAGGAATGAAACCGACCGATATCGCGGCCCCCGACTACTTTCACAAAGTGGTCGATTGTCAGTGGGCCTGTCCTGCGCACACTCCGGTTCCCGAATATATCCGCCTGATCGCGCAAGGTCGCTACAGCGACGCCTACATGATCAATTGGAAATCGAACGTGTTTCCCGGAATCCTGGGACGCACTTGCGATCGTCCCTGCGAGCCGGCGTGCCGGCGCGGACGTGTCGAGGAGACGCCTGTTGCGATCTGCCGCTTGAAGCGCGTCGCTGCCGACTTCAAGGACGACATCAAGCAGCGCCTGCCGAAGCCTGTGCCGAAGAACGGCAAGCGCATTGCGTTCGTCGGCGGCGGTCCGGCCTCGCTGACCGTGGCCCGCGACCTGGCACCGCTCGGCTATCACTGCACCGTGTTCGACGGCGATCCCGAGGCCGGCGGCATGATGCGGACCCAGATCCCGAAATTCCGCCTGCCCAATTCCGTGATCGACGAGGAGACCGGCTACATCCTGGGTCTCGGTGTCGAGTTCAAGGGTGGCCATCGCATCGACAGCATGAAGGCGCTGCTCGCGGAGAAATACGACGCGATCTTCGTCGGCTCCGGCGCGCCCCGCGGGCGCGAGCTCGACATTCCCGGCCGGAAGGAAGCTGCCGGCAATATCCATATCGGCATCGACTGGCTCTCATCGGTCTCGTTCGGCCACACCGACAAGATCGGCAAGCGCGTCATCGTGCTCGGCGGCGGCAACACCGCGATGGATTGCTGCCGCACCGCGCGCCGGCTCGGCGGCGAGGACGTCAAGGTGATCGTGCGCTCGGGCTTCGAGGAGATGAAGGCCTCGCCCTGGGAGAAGGAGGACGCGATCCACGAGGACATTCCGATCCTCAACTTCCTTGTCCCCACCGCCTTCATCCATGACGACGGCAAGCTTACCGGCGTCACCTTCCAGAAGGTGAAGGCCGAATACGACGCCAAGGGCCGCCGCAACCTCGTGCCCTCGGGCGAGCCGGACCAGACGTTCGAGTGCGACGACGTGCTGGTCGCGGTCGGCCAGGAGAACGCCTTCCCCTGGATCGAGCAGGATTGCGGCATCGAGTTCGACAAATGGCACATGCCCAAGGTCGATCCGAAGACCTTCGTCTCGACCAATCCAAAAGTGTTCTTCGGCGGCGACGCCGCGTTCGGCCCGAAGAACATCATCTGGGCGGTGGCGCAGGGGCACGACGCCGCGCTGTCGATCCACAAGATGCTCTCCGGCGAGGACATCACCGAGCGGCCGCTGCCGGAGGTGCAAATCTCCTCGCAGAAGATGGGCATCCACGAATGGAGCTATGACAACGACATCTCCATCGACAAGCGCTTCAAGGTGCCGCATCGCGACAAAGTCGTCGCGCTGAAGGACATCCGCACCGAGGTCGAGCTCGGCTACGACGTCAAGCTCGCGCTCGGCGAGGCGCATCGCTGCCTGAACTGCGACGTGCAGACGGTGTTCTCGACCTCGCTCTGCATCGAATGCGATGCCTGCGCCGACATCTGCCCGATGGACTGCATCACCTTCACTGGCAATGGCGAGGAAGACGATCTGCGCACGCGCCTGAAGGCGCCCTCGCCGCATCCGGACCAGGACCTTTACGTCTCCTCCGATCTCAAGACCGGGCGGGTGATGGTCAAGGACGAGGACGTCTGCCTGCATTGCGGGCTGTGCGCCGAGCGATGTCCCACCGGGGCCTGGGACATGCAGAAATATTTCATCGAGATGACTCACGCAGGTTCGACATGTCCGACAAAAAGCCGATCAGCCGCGTAAACGACTTCGTCGTCCGCTTCGCCAACGTCAACGGCTCGGGCTCGGCCAGCGCCAACGAGATGTTCGCGCGCGCGATCCTGCGCCATGGCGTGCCTGTCAGCCCGCGCAACATCTTCCCCTCCAACATCCAGGGCCTGCCGACCTGGTACGAGGTGCGCGTGACCGAGGACGGCCATCTCGGCGCCCGCGGCGGCGTCGACATGATGGTGGCGATGAACCCGCAGACCTGGGACAAGGACGTCGCCGGCATCGAGCCCGGCGGCTATCTGTTCTACGATTCCACCAAGCCGACGCCGTCGACCAAATTCCGCGACGACATCACCGTGATCGGCGTCCCCTTAACCGCAATCACCAACTCGACCTACACCGATCCGCGCCAGCGCCAGCTGTTCAAGAACATCATCTATCTCGGCGCACTCTCCGCGCTGCTCGAGATGGATCCGAAGCTGATTGAGCAGCTGATCGGCGAGCAGTACAAGGGCAAGGAGAAGCTGCTCTCCTCCAATGTCCATGCGCTGCATCTCGGGCGCGACTGGGCCTTGCAGAATCTGAAATGCCCGATCGGGCTGCGCGTCAAGAAGTCCGATAAAGTCGGCGACCGCATCTTCATCGAGGGTAACAGTGCAGCCGCGCTCGGCGCCGTCTATGGCGGCGCGACGGTGTGCGCGTGGTATCCGATCACGCCGTCCTCCTCGGTGGCGGAGGCCTTCACCGCGCATTGCAAGAAGTACCGGCACGATCCCGAAACCGGCAAAGCCAAGTACGCCATCGTGCAGGGCGAGGACGAACTGGCCTCGATCGGCATCGTCATCGGCGCCTCCTGGAACGGCGCGCGCGCCTTCACCGCGACCTCGGGCCCGGGCATCTCGCTGATGACCGAGTTCATCGGCCTCTCATACTTCGCCGAGATCCCGGCCGTGATCATGAACATCCAACGTGCCGGCCCCTCCACAGGCATGCCGACGCGCACCCAGCAATGCGACATCATCGCCTGCGCCTATGCTTCGCATGGCGACACCAAGCATGTGCTGCTGTTCCCGGAAGATCCGGCCGAGGCCTTCGAGTTCGCGGCGGCCGCGTTCGATCTCGCCGAGCGGCTGCAGACGACGATCTTCCTGATGCTCGATCTCGACATCGGCATGAACCACCGGCTCTGCCGCCCGCTGAAGTGGGACGATTCCAGGCAATACGACCGCGGCAAGGTGATGACCGCGGAGATGCTGGAAGAGGGGCGCGACTTCGGCCGCTATCTCGACGTCGACGGCGACGGCATCCCCTACCGCACCTATCCCGGCACGCATCCGACCAAGGGCTCGTACTTCACCCGCGGCACCTCGCGCGACCGCTATGCGCGCTATTCCGAGGAAGGTTCGGTTTATGCCGACAACATGCAGCGGCTGGTGCGCAAGTTCGAGACCGCGCAGGACCTCGTGCCGCGGCCGCTGCAGGCCAATGCGGAACGGCCGACCAAATACGGCGTGATCTACTTCGGCTCGACCTCGCCGGCGATGGATGAGGCGATCGGATTGCTCGAGGCGCGCGGGCACCAGCTCGATCGCCTGCGCATCCGCGCCTTCCCGTTCCACTCCAGCGTCGCCAGCTTCCTCGCCGAGCACGACTTCGTCTACGTCGTCGAGCAGAATCGCGACAGCCAGCTGCGTCAGCTCATCGTCAACGAGAACGGCATCGATCCGGTCCGCCTCGTGCCGATCGTGCATTATGACGGCACCCCGATCACCGCCCGCTTCATCGCAAAAGCCATTGGCGACCACCAGGATCACCTCAAGGTGACCCCGCTCCGCAAGGCCGTGTCATGACCTACATCGCAAAGCCGAAATTCCATCATCCGGGCCTGAAGAAGAACGAGCTCGGCTACACGCATCGCGACTACGAGGGCAAGATCTCGACGCTGTGCGCCGGCTGCGGCCACGACTCGATCACGGCCTCGATCATCGAGGCCTGCTACGAGCTCTCGATCGAGCCGCACCGGGTGGCGAAAATCTCCGGCATCGGCTGCTCGTCGAAGACGCCTGACTATTTCCTCGGCAATTCGCACGGCTTCAACTCCGTGCACGGCCGCATGCCGTCCGTGCTGACAGGCGCCAATCTCGCCAATCGCGATCTGATCTATCTCGGCGTCTCCGGCGACGGCGATTCAGCCTCGATCGGCTTCGGCCAGTTCGCGCATTCGATCCGGCGCGGCGTCAACATGACCTATATCGTCGAGAACAACGGCGTCTACGGCCTGACCAAGGGCCAGTTCTCGGCCACCGCCGACCGTGGCTCGAAGAGCAAAAAGGGCGTCACCAACACCGACAACGCGATCGACCTCGTCGCCATCGCGCTGCAACTCGGCGCCACCTTCGTCGCGCGCTCCTTCTCCGGCGACAAGGCCCAGCTGGTGCCGCTGATCGCGGCGGCGATCGGCCACAAGGGCGCCTCCTTCATCGACGTCATCAGTCCCTGCATCGCCTTCAACAACCACGCCGGCTCGACCAAGAGCTTCGACTATGTTCGCGAGCACAATGATGCGGTGAATCGGCTCGACGTGCTGGTCGGCCGCGATCCCATCGCGGTGGACTATGCACCTGGCACCGTGCAGGTGGTCGAGCAGCATGACGGCAGCAAGATCGCGCTGCGCAAGATCGACGCCGATTACGATCCGCATGACCGGCTGGGCGCGCAGACCTTTCTCGCCAGGCACGCCGCCAAGGGCCAGATCGTCACCGGGCTTCTCTACGTCGACCCCGATGCGGACGATCTGCACGCCCATCTCAACACGGTCGAGACGCCGCTCAACACGCTGGAAGCCGATACGCTCTGCCCGGGCTCGGCGGTGCTGGACAAGATCAACGCAAGTTTGCGGTGAGGCTGCTTGACCTCTCGGAGTCGGTAGGGTGGGCAAAGCGCAGCGTGCCCACCATGTCTCGCGATCTTGAAAGAGATCGTGGGCACGGCGCAAGCGCGCCTTTGCCCACCCTTGTATTAGCGCGCCGGGTTAGGATGAGCCCCGTTCCGT
>NZ_JAANIH010000062.1 GCF_014529705.1 Bradyrhizobium campsiandrae | reverse complement strand
TATCACGGTGCGGGAGGTCCGCTGCCGGTGTCCAACATGATCGTGACCGACCCGCTGTCGAAGGCGTTCATCGACGCCGCGGTCGAGACCGGCCTGCCCTATAATCCGGATTTCAACGGCGCCACGCAGGAAGGCGTCGGCCTGTTCCAGACCACGACGCGCAACGGCCGCCGTGCTTCCACCGCGGTGGCCTATCTCGGCCCGGCGAAGACACGCGCCAATCTCAAGATCGAGACCGAGGCGCTAGGCCAGCGCGTGCTGTTCGAAGGCCGCCGCGCCGTCGGTGTCGAGTACCGGCAAGGCGCGCAAGTGCGCCGCGCCCGCGCGCGCAAGGAGGTCGTGCTGTCGAGCGGCGCCTACAATTCGCCGCAGCTCTTGCAGCTCTCCGGCGTCGGCCCCGCCGATCTCCTGCGCCGGCACGGCATCGATGTCGTGCTCGATGCGCCGGGCGTCGGCCACGATCTCCAGGACCACATGCAGGTCCGCATCGTGATGAAATGCTCGCAAAAGATCACGCTGAACGACACCGTCAACCATCCGGTCCGCCGTACGCTCGCCGGCGCGCGCTATGCGCTGTTCCGGAAGGGCTGGTTGACCATCGCGGCCGGCACGGCGGGCGCGTTCTTCAAGACCAGCCCGCGTCTGGCCTCGCCCGATATCCAGGTGCACTTCCTGCCGTTCTCGACCGACAAGATGGGCGAGAGTCTGCATGACTTCTCCGGATTCACGGCGTCGGTGTGCCAGCTCCGCCCCGAAAGCCGCGGCAGCTTGCGCATTCGAAGCGCCGATCCGACCGTGCCGCCGGAAATCCGCATCAACTACATGTCGACCGAGACCGACCGCACCACCAATGTCGAAGGCATCAAGATCCTGCGCAAGATCCTGAATGCGCCGGCGCTGAAGCCGTTCGTGGCCGGAGAATACGATCCCGGCGCGAAGGTAACCACTGACGCCGAGATCCTGGATTATTGCCGCGACCGTGGCAGCACCATCTACCATCCGACCTCGACCTGTCGTATGGGCAATGACGCGCTCGCGGTGGTCGACCAGCGGCTGAAGGTGAGGGGGCTCGAAGGCCTTCGCGTCGTCGACGGTTCGGTCATGCCGGACCTCGTGTCGGGGAACACCAATGCGCCGATCATCATGATCGCGGAGAAGGCGTCCGATATGATATTGCAGGATGCGCGTTAAACACCCGCGTTGAGAGGATTTGGACTTGGCACCGCGATTCAAGATCGGCACCCGCAAGAGCGCGATGGCGCTGGCACAGACGGAAGAGATTGCGCGCCGCCTGACATCAGCCATATCAGGTCTCGACGTCGAGATCGTCAAGTTCGACACCACGGGAGACCTCGACCAGACCAGCAAGCTCTTGCCCCATGGTGGCAAGGGCGGCGCCTTCGTTGCTCAGATCCGCGCTGCCGTGCTGGCGGGCGAGCTCCAGGCGGCGATGCATTCGCTCAAGGACATGCCCGGCAACGAAGATACGCCCGGCCTCGTCATCGGCGCCACGCTGTCGCGCGATCCGCCCACCGACGCGCTGGTGCTGCGCGAGGGCGTGACGCTGGAAGCGCTGCGCAACTCGCGCGGCAAGGGCTTTAAAATCGGCACCAATGCCGTGCGCCGCGCGGCCTATGCGCGGCGGCTGTTTCCTGAGGTCGAGGTGATCCACTTCCGCGGCGCCGCCGACACCCGCGTGCGAAAGCTCGATCATGGCGAGAAGCAGAAGCTGCCGGATGGCGGCACGGTCGGACCTGCGGACGCGCTGATCATGGCGCGTTCGGGTCTCGACCGCGTCGGGCTCGCGAGCCGCATCGCCTACGAATTCACCGCCGATGAAATGCTGCCGGCGGCAGGGCAGGGCATCGTCGCGGTCGAATGCGCCGCGCAGGACTGGCAGACGCGGCAAATCCTGTCGTCGATCGACGACGCGGCCGCGCACGCTTGCGCCGATGCCGAGCGTGAGGTGCTGTGGATGCTCAACGGCCATTGCAATTCGCCGGTGGCGGGCTTCTCGACGATTTCAGGCGATCAGATGTCGCTCACGGCCTCCGTGCTCGATCTCTCCGGCAACACCATCATCGAAGCCGCGCGCACAGGGCCAGCCAACCGCCCGCGCGAGCTCGGCCGTAGCGTGGGACTCGATCTGCTGGGCAAGGGTGCCGCTGAGATCATCGAGCGCAGCCGGCCGCGGTAGGCTATGCACCCATAGGTCCGGTGGGGGCGGCAACGTCGGCTTTGCGGCGCGGTCCAGCTTCAGATGGGCCAGGTGCAGACCTTCACGGGTCTGAATTCGGGACGAGACGGATCAACGACCTGCAACGCGCCTAGCTCTTGAAGCCGAGCTTTCTGGCCTGTTCGAGGTCAGCCATCGCACGGGCAATGTCTCCCCTCTCCTTGTAGATATAGGATCGTGCCGCCCAGGCGGTGTTATCCGACGGGTCCAGCTTGATCACCATATCGTAGTCGGCAAACGCGCTATCGTACTCTTTTTTGGCGAAGAAGAGGTTGGCGCGCTTGCGATAAGACTGCGGATTGCCGGGGCTCAGCCGAAGGGCCGTCGCAAAATCCGCCAGGGCGGCGCGCTCCTCGCCGAGCTCGCGATAGGCGTCGCCCCTGGAATTGTAGTGTTCGAAGTCGTTCGGGCTCAGCTTGATCGCCTCGTCGTAATCGGCAAGGGCCTCTCGCCACGCGCCCCTCTCCTCGTTGCAGATGGCGCGATACTTGATCATGCGGGCGGATCTGGGCTCCAGCCTGATCGCCTGCTTCGCGTTCTCCATGCCGCGGTCGTACTCGCCCTTGGTGCAATAGGCCAAGGCCCGGCCGGCATAGGCGAAACTGTAGTTCGGATCCATGCTGATGACCGCGTCAAAGTCGGCGATCGCGCGATCGAATTGTCTGAGCTGCAGGTAGCCTACACCGCGATGGTGGTATGCGCCGGCGTGATCCGACGGATCGGATGTGCCGTTCAGCACGCTCGTGCAGGCCGCGACCACGTCGCGCGCGGCTGCTTTCCCGTCTGCGCAAGTGCGGCGATCGGCTTCGCTCGCCGTGGAAAATCGCGGTGCGGCGGCGACAAAGCTGACGAGGACGGCGGACACCGTAAGGACAACAGTCAGGGAAGAGCGGCTGATCATCTTGTTATGCCCTCGCGCGGAACATGTTGCGCGCGCCCGTCATTCGATATCGCCGACGAGGTAGTCCGGCGACCCATGCCCACGGGAATCTCCTGCTCTGCGTTTAGCAGTCGGTCGTTCAGGGGCGTTTAAGAATCTGCTTCAATATTGATTGAGTCTGTCGGGGCAGACTCTGAAGAACGCGTCCTCTGCCGTATCCGGTTTGTCCCGAGCAGCTGACCTCATCCGCGGCATCCCGATCGGTCGGAGCGGGCCAACACCGATCGAAGGCTGCCTTGCTGAGCAAAGTCAATTAAGGGCCCGCAACCACACATCCGGTTTGTCATCTTCGTTTCGCCATTGGCTTTGCGAGCTCACGGGCACCGTCGATGACGAGCTGCACAACCGGACTGACGGCGCGGTCCTTGATCGTGAGCATCCCGTTCGGTCGACGGTCCGCCGGCAGTTCAATGGACAAGACCTTGAGCGCCGCCTCCCTGGCGAGAAATTTCAGTGTGGAAGCCGGGAAAACCGTGATGAACCGCCCCGTCTCCAGCAAGCTGACCCGCATTTGGGGGGCATCGGTGACCACCGTCGCCTGGGGATACGCCAGCCCTCGGGTAAGAAAGGCTTGCGTCATGATGGAGCCGATCACGCTCTCCCGCGGCGGAAGCACCCAATGCTCCCCGGCGAGATCGGCGAGCTGGATATTGCGCCGGCGCGTCAATGGATTATTTGCGCCCGCTGCGATGACGTAGCGATCTTCAAAGAGAAACTCGAAATGCAGCCGCTCATCGGCGATCGGGCCGCGGCTCCGCACGAACGACAGATCGACTTTGCGTTCGCTCAAGTCGCGATGCAGCGCGTCGATGTAGCCGGTCACGAGCTCAAATCTGATCCGCGGATGACGCCGCGAGAGCCGGTCTATGAGCGCGGAAACGAAGCTCGCCGCCAGATCAGCCGTGCTTCCAATCCGCACCTCTCCGGCGCCGGGGTCGGCCAGAAATTCGATGTTCCTCACGCCCCGCCGTAGCTCGTCGAATGCGGCGGCGCCGCAATCGACCAGGGCGCGGCCGCATGCGGTCGGCTCGATTCCGCGCCGGTGGCGATCCAGCAGGCGGACGCCGAACGCCCGCTCGAGGTCCGCGATCGATCTCGAAATGTTGGGCTGGGTGGTGTTGAGCAGGACTGCCGCCTTGCCCATGCTGCCGGCCTGCACCACCGTCATCAGCACGTGCAGATCCTGCAGCTTCATTCGCTTTCCGATGCGATCGCTCATTTGCATGAGAGCACCCATGTCCGTTTTGAGATGGTCTCATCAGACAATAGCCTTATGCGCTTATGACAGCATCAACTATCCTCCACCGTTGAAGAGAGCCAGCGTGGGCGTAGGTTCGACGGAGCAAAGCCTTTGACTTCCTCCCGACGTCAATTTCTACACTTCGCGGCCGGAGCCGCCGCACCGGCGCTGCTGTCGGGCCTGGCTTGCGCCGACACCTATCCCTCTCGACCGGTCCGGATCATGGTCGGCTTCGCCGCCGGCGGCCCAAACGACATTCTCGCGCGTCTGGTCGCAGATTGGTGGTCGGAGCGGCTCGGCCAGCAATTCATCGTCGAGAACCGGCCCGGCGCAGGAAGCAATCTTGCCACTGACGCGGTCGTGCGCGCGCCTCCCGACGGCTACATGCTGCTGCTGGCCGGCTCTTCCAACGCGATCAATGCTACGCTTTATGAAAATCTCGATTTCAACTTCCTGCGGGATATCGCGCCGGTCGCCGGGCTGATCCGTGGCGCGCTGGTGATGGTGATCCACCCATCGGTTCCTGCCCATACGATTCCCGAGTTCATCGCCTATGCCAAAGCCAATCCCGGGAAACTCGCCTACGGTTCGGGCGGCGGCGTGGGCGGGATCACCCACATCGCCGCGGAATTGTTCAAGCAGGCCGCCGGGGGGCTGGATCTTCAGCATGTGCCCTATCGCGGCGTGGCGCCCGCCATCACGGATCTGCTCGGCGGGCAGGTGCAGGTCGTCTTTTCCAATGTGGCGGCCTCGATCGGTTACATCGAGAGCGGCAAGCTGCGCGCGCTCGGGCTGACGACGGCGATGCGATCCGAGGCATTACCGGATGTGCCTTCTATCGGCGAATTCGTGCCCGGCTACGAGGCGAGCTCGGTGTTCGGCATCGGCGCGCCGAAAAGCACCCCTGGCGCGATCATCGACAGACTCAACAAGGAGGCCAACGCCGCGCTGGCCGATGCGGGGTTCAGAATGCGCCTGCGCGGCCTCGACGCGACCGGACTGGGCGGCTCGCCCGCCGATTTCGGCAAGCTGATGGCCGACGAAACCGATAAGTGGGCCAAAGTGATCCGCCGCGCGAAGATCCGACCCGAGTAGCGGGGTAAAGTTTTACATGCAGGGGACATTCAGCAGGATTTACGCGAAGCAAGGCGGTGCGTTCGATTGCTATCTGGCCGCCCCCGAGACTGAAAAGCCGGTTGCTGCCGTCGTGCTCGCATCCGCCATTCACGGCGTGGATACCGACATGATCGCAATCGCCGACGAGCTGGCGGCATGCGGCTTCATCGTCGCAGTGCCGGATCTGTTCTGGCGCTCGATTGCAGGACCGCTTTCGCGGAACGACCCGCGCGCGGCTCAGCGCGCGCAGCCGCGCGTCGAGCAAATCAAGGGCGGCGAAGATGACATGATTGACACCTTGAGACACCTCGGCACAATCCCGCATTTCAACGGCCGGGCGGCGGTCATGGGATTTTGCTACGGGGGCCCTTATGCGATTCTCGGGCCCAAGCGACTTGGCTACGCCGCTGGTATCTGCTGCCACGGATCCCAGATGCTGGATTATGTTCGCGAGCTTGCCGGGGTCCGCGGGCAAGTCTGCTTCATTTGGGGCGACGAGGACAATCGCGCCCCGGCTGAGGTGCTGCAGGCGTATCGTGATGCGGCGGCGCGCATGGAAAACGTCGAGGTGCACATTTTGCCTGGGATCCGCCACGGCTTCATGATGCGGGGAAGTCCGTCCTTCGACCGGGCGGCATATGATTTTTCAATGAAGCGTGCCCGAGGGATTCTCGAAGGTCTGACGTCGGCCGGTCGCTGACGGCCTGCGAAACGACGATCGGCGGGATGTTGCCACTATACATCTGTTTTGCCCGACGGGTCAAACGATATTCGGAAAAAAGAAAATACGCGTGGCGCGAAATTCCTCAATGATTCGTACTGTGCATGGGGTTGTTTTCGAAGGTTTGTTTTCACCCCCGCACGCGCTTGATCATCTGCTCGACATGGGGAATAGGCGTCTCCGGCTGGATGCCGTGGCCGAGATTGAAAATGAAGCGCCCTTGCGCGAAATTCGCCAGCACGTCGTCGACCGCGCGGTCGAGGGCCGCGCCGCCTGATATCAGCGCCAGCGGATCGAGATTGCCCTGGATGGCGACCTTGCTCTGCACGCGCTCGCGGATGAAGGCGGGCTCGGCGGTCCAGTCGATGCTGACGGCATTGACCCCGGTCGCCTCGACGTAGGCAGGCAGTTGCGCCCCGGCGCCGCGCGGAAAGCCGATGATCTTCGCATCCGGCACTTTCGCGCGCACGCCTTCGACGATGCGGCGGGTCGGCTCGATCGACCAGCGCGCGAACTGGGCCGGCGGCAGCACGCCGGCCCAGGTGTCGAAGATCTGCAAGGCGTTGGCGCCGGCCTCGAGCTGCGCCAGCAGATAGGCGATCGAGTTCTGAACCAGCACGTCGATGATCTTCGAAAACGCCTCCGGATGGCGGTAGGCCATCATCCGCGCCGGCGCCTGGTCGGGCGTGCCCTGGCCCGCGACCATGTAGGTCGCAACCGTCCACGGCGCGCCGCAGAAGCCGATCAGCGCGGTCTTCGCATCGAGCGCGCCGCGCACGATCCTGAGCGCCTCGAACACCGGCTGGAGCTTGTCGAGGTCGGCGCGCGGGGCGAGCGTTGTGACCTTGGCCGGATCATCCAGCGGCTCGAGCCGCGGACCCTCGCCGACCTCGAAGCGAACCTCACGGCCGAGTGCGTAGGGGATCACCAGGATGTCGGAGAAGATGATCGCCGCATCGAAGCCGAACCGGCGGATCGGCTGCAGCGTGACCTCGGCGGCGAGCTCCGGGTTGAAGCAGAGATCGAGGAAGCCGCCGGCCTTGGCCCGGACCTCGCGATATTCGGGCAGATAGCGGCCGGCCTGCCGCATCATCCACATCGGCGGGATGGTTTGCCGTTGGCCGGAGAGGACGTCGATGAAGGGCTTTGTCGCAGACTGGGGCACGAGTGATCCTGATGCAGTTCAGGTTCCTGATACACCGTGAGAGGCCGGAGCGGAACAGGGGAACCAGCGCAAAAGCGCCGCGTTGCCCTTGCCACTGGAGGAGGAATTCCATGGCTCAGACATTCAATCCCGCGCCGCACGACAAACATGCCGACGACCTGCACGAAGCGCTTGCCGCAGACCGCCACGCCAAGCTGGACACCGGCTTGGAAGATACCTTTCCGGCCTCCGATCCCGTGAGTGCCGCGCAGCCGACGCCGTCGAAGGCTGACGCGGAGGCCGAGAGCCCCTCGCTCTGGAACAAGGTCAAGGCGATCTTCAGCTAGGGTCCCCGGTTTCCGATAGGCTTACTAAGACCTTGTTAGTGATCTGCGGAAGACCCGGTCCGTAGGAGTACGGGAAAACCCGTAGATGAATGCGAATCCCGGCGAACGCTTCAGGGTTCAATAAGAGAAGCGGCAGAGTTTCCCTTGATCGGAGATGTCTGCCGCATGAACCTCGCCTCACAGAGAGCCGGATGGAGCCGCTTGCCGTTGCGCGCGGCGGCTTTTGTCGTGCTCACTTGCGTTGCGATCCTCGGCGTCAGCGGCTGGCGTGAATGGGCGGCGCGCGATCAGGTGCTCAAGGGCGCCGAGACCGAGATGGCGAACGTCGCGCGCTCGTTGATCCAGCATGCCGAGGACAGCCTCGACCTCGTGGATTCCGGCGTCGTCGGCGTCGTCAGCCGGCTGGAGATGGATGGCGCCGATCCCGCCACGATCGCGAAGCTTCGCAATCTGCTGGAGGCGCGCAAGAAGGCGATGGACCGCGTCCACAGCCTCGCCATCATCGACGATCAGGGCAACTGGCTGACCTCACCCGGCACGATCGCCTCGACGCTCAGCGACGACTCGTTCTTTCGCTATCATCAGCTCTCGCCCAAGCGCGAGGCCTATGTTGGCCGCCCCGTGAAGAGCCTCGTGGACGGCGAATGGGTCATCACCCTGTCGCGGCGATTCAACAAGCCGGACGGCAGCTTTGGCGGCGTGGTGCTCGCGGCCATCGGATCCCGCTATCTGTCGCATTTCTACGAACAATTCGAGATTGGCCGCAACAGCTCCGTGACGCTGGTGTATGGCGACGGTATGATCATCGCGCGCAACCCGAACAACGACAAGTTCGTCGGCCGCAATGTCGGGGACACGCCGCTGTTTCGCGACGCGAGCCTGCAGCGGCCGAGCGGCGCCTATCATTTCAAGTCGCCGCTCGACGGCGCCGAGCGCGTCAGCTTCTTCAAGCGCTCTGGCCGTTACCCGCTGGTGCTGCTCGCGACCGTCGACAAGGACGAGCTCTTGGCGCCGTGGCGCGCTGCGGCCGTCTCCCGCATGCTCTATGTCGTCGCGCTGGTGATGCTGATTGCGGTCATCGGCGCGGTGCTGGTGCGGCAGCTGCAGCGTGGTCAGCGCATGGCGGCGGCACTGGTCGAAAAGGAGGCGCATTTCCGCCTGCTCGCGGAGGGCTCCAGCGACATGGTCACCCGCATCGGGCTTGACGAGCGGCTGCGCTACGTCTCGCCGTCGTCCAGTCGCGTCGTCGGCTGGCGTCCCAATCAGCTCATCGGCACGGACGCGCTCGCCGGCATCCATCCGGACGACCGGCCGCATGTGCAGGCGATCGTCGACGCCATGAAGCGCGGCGAGATGGATGAAGCGCGTCTCACCTATCGCAACGTGCACCGGCAGAAGTCGGAGGTCTGGCTGGAATCGACCATGCGGGTGACGCGCAAGGACAACGGCAATGTCGACGGCGTGGTCGCGATCTCGCGCGACATCACCGAACAGAAGCAACTGGAGAGCAGGCTCGAGACGCTGGCGATCGAGGACAGTCTCACCGGCCTTGCCAACCGCCGCCGTTTCGACGAGCGGCTGAAGGAGGAATGGGCGCGTGCCTACCGCGAACGTTCCAGCGTCGGCCTCTTGATGATCGACGTCGACCACTTCAAGTCCTACAACGACGAATACGGCCATCCAGCGGGCGATGCCTGTCTGCGTGTGGTGGCGAAGGTCATCGCGGCCGAGGTGCAGCGGGCAGGTGATCTCGCGGCCCGCTATGGCGGCGAGGAATTCGCCATGCTGCTGCCGAACACCGATGCCGCGGGCTGCGCCCGCGTCGGCGAACGGATCCGCAGCGCCGTTCACGATGCCGGGCTGGTTCATGCCTCCAGCCCGGCGTCATGCGTCACCGTCTCGGTCGGCGGCGCGGCCTGCCGACCGGCCTTCGAACGCACCGCGGGCATGGGCGCGCTGGTGGAGGCCGCAGACCGGGCGCTTTATGCTGCCAAGGATGGCGGCCGAGATCGGCTGATGATGTCCGGCGAGGTCGCGAACCTGCTGCCCAGGGCATCCGGTCAGTAATTCCGCTCAATAGTGCGGCGGACGCTCGTTGGCCGGCCCCGGTGCATTCGCCTCGGCGTCCTGCAGGCGTTCGCTGAGCTGCGCGAGTTGCCGCGTCAGCGTATTGATCTGCTTCCACTGCGCGGTGATGGTCTGGTTCAGCGTCTCGATGGTGTCATCCTGATAGGCGAGACGCGTCTCCAGCGTGTCGACGCGCTCGGCAAGCGTCTTGATGTCAATCGTCACCTGCGTGCCCCATGTCTTGTTCGCCCATGTCTTGTTCGCCCATGTCTTGTTCGCGCATGTCTTGTTCGCGCAAGCTGCGCTCGCGCAATCCGTGACCGAGTGCGACGCGCTCGTCGAACACGAAGCATTCGCCGCGCCAGCGGCTGTGTACCTCCGGCACCTCTTCCAGATATTTCAGAATTCCGCCCTTGAGGTGGTAGACCTCGGCAAAGCCGCGTGCCAACAGATGCGCACTCGCCTTCTCGCAGCGGATGCCGCCGGTGCAGAACATCGCGATACGCCTGTGCTTGGCGGGATCGAGCTTTTCGGCGGCAAATTCCTTGAATTGGCCGAAGCTCCTGATCTGCGGGTCGACCGCGCCCTCGAACGTCCCCATCGCGACCTCGAAGGCATTGCGGGTGTCGAGCACCAGCGTCTCGGGCGAGGCGATCAGCGCGTTCCATTCGGCGGCCTCGACATGGATGCCGACCTGCCGGGTCGGATCGGCAGCCGGATCGCCCAGCGTGACGATCTCCTTCTTCAGTCGGACCTTGAGCCGGCCGAACGGCATGGCTCCGGCGCTCGAGTACTTCAGTTCGAGATTGTCGAGCCTGCCGCTGAATAATTCCCCGCGCGCGAGTTCGTGGGCGAAGGCGTCGATTGCTTCCCCGCTACCCGCGACCGTGCCGTTGATCCCCTCCTGGGCCAGCAGCACGCTGCCCCTCAGGGACAGATCGGCACAAAATGCGCGCAGCGGCTCGCGCAACTCGCGGTAGTCGGGCAGGGCGGCGAATTGATAGAAGGCGCAAACCTTGTAAATCATGCGCCCGTTTAGCAGGCGGCTCGCGCCCAGAAAACCCGCAACCGGCAGCTCTATTCTCAGCAGATGGCAGCCATTTCCCTGGCATGCCAGCATTGCCCGGTCGGGCCCGAATGTGTCATGTAGGCCGGGTTTTCGGGGATGGCCTGCCATCCGCGCCCACGGTCTGAGAAAGAGCACGAATTCCATGAGAAACTTCCATTTCCCCGGTAGGTCCACGGTCCACGCCACCAACGCGATGGTGGCGACCTCGCATCCGCAGGCATCTCTTGCCGCGATCGAGGTGCTGCGCGAGGGCGGCACGGCGGTGGACGCGGCAGTGGCAGGCTCTGCCGTGCTCGGCGTGATCGAGCCGCAATCGACCGGCATCGGCGGCGACTGTTTTGCGCTGATCCAGCCGCGCGGTGAGGGCAAGATCGTCGCCTATAACGGCTCCGGTCGGGCGCCGAAGGCGGCGAACGCCGACTGGTATCTCGAGCGCAAGATCAGTTCGGTGCCGCTGACCTCCGCCCATGCGGTCTCGATCCCCGGCGTGATCGATGCGTTCGCAACCGTGCTGCGCGATCACGGCAAGTTCGGCTTCGACCGGCTGCTGCAGCCGGCGATCAAGGCGGCCGAGGAGGGCTACGTCGTCGCGCCTCGCATCGCTTTCGACTGGAAGAACCAGTTCGAGAAGCTAAAGAACGGCACCAACACCGTGCGTTACCTGCTACCGGGCGGCAAGCCGCCGGTTGCTGGTGACGTCATCCGCCAGGCCGAGCTTGGCAAGACGCTACGTGCGATCGCCAAGGATGGCCGCGACGCCTTTTACAAGGGGCCGATCGCGGAAGACATGGTGGAGACCTTGCGCGGCATCGGCGGCTTGCACACGCTCGACGATTTCGCCGCGCACACCACGGAAGTCACGACGCCGATCGGCACCATGTACAAGGGCTACGATGTCTGGCAGTGCCCGCCGAACGGCCCGGGCGTGACCGCGCTTCTGATGCTCAACATCCTCTCACGCTTCGAGCTGACCAAGTACGCGCCCGTCAGCGTCGAGCGCTTCCATCTCGAGGCGGAAGCTGCGCGCATCGCCTACATGAATCGGGAGATGCATGTCGCCTCTCCCGACCACATGAAGATCAACGTCGCCGAGATGCTCGAGAACGGCTTTGCGGACGAGTACATCGGCAAGATCCGCCTGGACGGCTTGCTCGACCTGCCCAATGTTGCGCCGCCGATGAATCCTTCGACCATCTACATCACCGTGGTGGACAAGGACCGCAACGTCTGCTCTTTCATCAACTCGGTCGCGCATTCCTTCGGCTCGGCCATCGTCTCCAACAAGTCCGGCGTGCTGTTCCAGAACCGCGCCGGTGGTTTCCGCATCCAGCCGGGCCATCCCAACTGCATCGAAGGCGGCAAGCGTCCGCTGCACACGATCATGCCGGGCCTGCTCACCAAGGGCGGTCGTTCCACGATGTCGTTCGCGGTGATGGGTGGCCAGTATCAGCCGACTGGCCAGACTCATCTTCTGACCAACATCCTCGACTACGGCTGCGACGTGCAGGAGGCGATCGACATGCCGCGCGGTCTGCACTACGAGGGCCAGTACCAGCTCGAGGACAGCGTTCCGGCTGATGTCGTGGAGGGCCTCAAGAAGCTTGGCCACAAGACCACCAGCGTGGTCGGTCCGCTCGGCGGCGCCCAGGCGATCTGGATCGACTGGGACAAGGGTACGCTGACCGGCGGTTCCGATCCGCGCAAGGATGGCTGCGCGCTGGGCTATTGATCGCGCGGTTCCTGGCGAAGCGCTCAGGAAAAGTTGACGAGGGGCGGCGCGGCATTTGCTGCGCCGCCCTTTCTCGTTCGGAACGGGACTCGTTGCTCCAAGTTAAGGGGCGATGAGCAGTGCAGGCGTGCGCTGCTTCGGTAGATCAGCGGCGGAGGCCGTCCATGTCAGACATGTCAAGTTCCCGATCATCCGGATTCGACCGGCGCGCTTTCATGGCAGGCGCCGCTGGCAGTGCACTCGCCCCAATGACTGCGCGTGCGGCTGCACAAGAGGCGCGAGCGCCAGTCGCGCAGGATCCCGCCCTTCCTGTCGACGTCACATTGCGCGTGAATGGTCAGGACAAGCGCCTCAGTCTCGACGCGCGCACCACGGTGCTGGATGCGCTACGCGAACATCTCAAGCTGACCGGCAGCAAGAAAGGTTGCGATCATGGCCAATGCGGCGCCTGCACGGTTTTGATCGGCGACCGCCGCGTCGTCTCCTGCCTGACGCTTGCGCTTGCGGCCGAAGGCCAGGAGATCACGACCATCGAGGGGCTTGCCACCAGCGACCGCCTGCACCCGATGCAGCAGGCCTTTATCGATAACGACGCGTTCCAATGCGGTTACTGCACGCCCGGCCAGATCATGTCGGCGATCGCCTGCGTGAAGGAAGGACATGCCGGCACCGATGCAGATATCCGCGAGTACATGAGCGGCAACATCTGCCGCTGCGCCGCCTATCCGAACATCGTCGCCGCCGTGAAGCAGGCCGCGCCCGAGATCATGAAAGGCTAGTTGCATGCGACCGTTTTCATTCCAGAGGGCGACAGATCCCGACATGGCCCTGCAGGCGCTCAGCGCCGCGGCGGCCGCCAACGATCCGTTGACGCAGGCCACGGCCCAGCCGCTCGCTGGCGGCACCACGCTGATCGATCTGATGAAGCTCGACGTGATGCGGCCGGCTGCAATCCTCGACATCAATCCACTCGCGCTGAGCTGGTCGGCGATTGAACCAGGCGCCGAGACGCTGCGGCTCGGTGCGCTCGCAAAAATGTCCGACGTTGCCGCGCACGACGAGATCCAGCGCAACTATCCGGTCATCGCCAATTCCCTGAAGCTCGCGGCCAGCGCCCAGCTGCGCAACATGGCAACGCTCGGCGGCAATGTGATGCAGCGGACGCGCTGCAGCTACTTTCGCGATGTCTCCTACGAGAATTGCAACAAGCGCAATCCGGGCTCCGGCTGTGCTGCGATGGACGGCGTCAACCGCATGCATGCCGTGCTCGGCACCTCCGACCAGTGCATCGCGACGTATCCCGGCGATTTCGCCCAGGCGCTGATCGCACTGGATGCGACGGTCGAGGTGACCGGCAAGTCCGGCACCCGCAGCATGCCGTTTGCAGAGCTCCACAAGGCTCCTGGCAACACGCCCGAGATCGAGACGACGCTTCAGCCAGGCGAGTTGATCTCGGCCTTTCTTATTTCCGGCCGGTGGCCGCGCTCGGTCTATCTGAAGGCGCGCGACCGACAGTCCTATGAGTTCGCGCTGTCCTCGGCAGCGGTTGCGCTGGATGTGCAGGACGGGACGATCCGGGACGCGCGCGTGGCGCTCGGCGGCGTCGCGACCGTGCCGTGGCGCGCCCGCGAAGCCGAGGCGCAGCTCAAGGGGCAAAAATTCGATGACGGTCTGGCGCAGCGCGCCGCGGATGCTGCATTCGCCGACGCCAGGGGACGCCGGCACAACAGCTTCAAGATCGCGCTCGGCAAGCGCGTGGTGGTCCGCGCGCTCCAGCAGGCTGTAACGATGGAGATCTGACCATGACTGCTGCCGCTCCCGAGCCGAAGGCGAATATGGGCCAGCCCGTGCCGCGTTATGATGCGGTCGCGAAAGTCACCGGGCGTGCGACCTACGGGGCCGACATGCCGCTGGATAATCCGGCCTATGCGTTCCTGGTCACTAGTGCGATCGCCAAGGGCCGCATCAACAGTTTTGATCTTGACGATGCGAAACGCGTTCGCGGCGTGATCGATATCGTCACGCATGAAAATGCGCCCAAGCTGAAGGAGTCAAAACTCTTCAGCAATGGCGGCTATGCCGGCACCACGATCCAGCCGCTGAAATCGGCCGAAATCGCTCATGACGGCCAGATCATCGCGGTCGTCATCGCCGAGAGCTACGAGGCCGCGCGCGAGGCCGCTAACCGCGTCAAGGTCAGTTACTCGGCGGCGACCCCGAGCGCGAGCTTCGACTCGCCGGGAACGACGAAAGCCGCGGCAAAAGGCCAGAACGCGCAATTCAAGGAAGACCCGAAGGTCGGCGACTTTGCCAAGGCGTTCGACGAGGCCGAGGTGAAAGTCGAGGCGTCCTACGAGACGCCGACGCAGCACCATAATCCCATGGAGCTGTTTTCGACGAGCTGTGCCTGGATGGGTGATACTCTCGTCATCTATGAGCCGAGCCAATACGTCTACGGCCTGAAGAACGGCGTGGCCGAGCAGCTCGGCATCGACGCCGACAAGGTGAGGGTGGTCAATCCCTATGTCGGCGGCGGCTTTGGCTCGCGCGGGTCGATGACGCCGAGAACTGCGATCATCGCCGGCATCGCGAAGCGGCTGAACAGGCCGATCAAGCTGGTTCCGACCCGCGACCAGGGGTTTACCATCGCGACCTATCGCGCCGAGACGCGTCATGAGATCAAGCTCGGCGCGAGCCGCGACGGCAAATTGGTCGCGCTCAGGCACGAGGGCGCCGAAATGTCGTCGCGCGCCGACCCCTACTGCGTCGGCGGTACCAAGACCACGACGCGGCTCTATGCCTGTTCCAATGTCGATAGTCTTGTGTCGATCGTGCGCGCGGACCGCAACACGCCGGGCTTCATGCGCTCGCCGCCGGAGGTGCCATATCTGTTCGCACTGGAGAGCGCGATGGACGAGCTGGCCGTCAAGCTCAACATGGATCCGGTCGAGCTCCGCCGCGTCAATGACACCACCAACGAGCCGATTGGCGGCAAGCCATATACGTCGCGATCGCTGATGGCGTGTTTCGATGAAGCCGCAAAGGCCTTCGGTTGGGCGCAGCGCTCGGTTGCCCCAAGATCGATGTCCGATGGCGATTGGCTGATCGGCTATGGCTGTGCGGCCACCTGCTACCCGACGCAAATGGCGCCTTCGGCCGCGCGCGTGCGCCTCCAGCGCGACGGACGTACCCGCGTCGAGATCGCCGGCCACGAGATCGGCACCGGAGCCTACACCGTCATCGCCCAGACCGCCTCCGAACGGCTCGGCGTCCCCTTGGAGAAGGTCTCCGTATTCATGGGAGACAGTGATTTGCCGCCCGCACCGGTCGCAGGCGGCTCCAATTCAACCGCCAGCACCTGTTCGGCGGTGATGATGGTGTGTGATCAGATCCGCCAGCGTCTGTTCAAGGCGGTGATGCCGAACGAAAGTCTGACTGACAAGGCCAAGGAAACGGTCGGCATCGGCCAGACGCCGGCGAACCAAGCGGCCAGGAGCGACCGTCCGCTCGATCTCGAGAAGGCGTTCGACGCGCTCGGCGTCGGCGTGGTCGAGGAATATGGCGAGTGGAAGCCGGAAGGCGCGCCGCTGGATTCCTTCAAAGCCATGCATAGCGGGCACGCGCGGCTGGTCGGCGGCTCGGCCATGAAGGACAAGATTGCCTACGCTTTCGGGGCCGAGTTCGTCGAGGTCCGTGTCAACCGCTTCACGCACGAGATCCGCTGCCCCCGGCTGGTCGGCGCCTTCGCCGCCGGCCGCATCATGAATCCGCGCACGGCGCGCAGCCAGCTCATGGGCGGCCTGATCTGGGGCATGTCCTCGGCGCTGCTGGAGGCCACCGAGATCGATCAGCGCACCGCGCGCTACGTCAACGACAATCTTGCCGACTATCTCGTGCCGGTGAATGCCGATGTGCCTGATGTCGAGGTGATTCTGCTCTCCGAGCAGGACGATCACATCAACCCGGTCGGTGCAAAGGGGCTCGGAGAGCTCGCCAATGTCGGCACCAATGCCGCGATCTGCAATGCGGTCTTCCACGCCACCGGCCAGCGTATCCGGAGGCTGCCGGTGCGGCTGGAAAATATCGAGGTCTAAGGGGTGGAAACCGCATGCTCGTTGCGCTAGACACCTTCCGCCTCGAACGGAAGGTGTTTTATGCAGCGTTTCCGGCGCATGCTCCTCGCCATCATGTCGGCTCTCGCGATCACATCGATCGGCGGTGCATCGACATTCGTTTTCACCTCGGCCTCGGCCCAGACCGCAGGAAAGACCATGACTACAGCTTCAGGATTGCAGATCACCGATAGCGTCGTTGGCACGGGCGGCTCGCCGAAGCCCGGGCAGATTTGCGTGATGCACTATACCGGCTGGCTCTACGAGAATGGCCAGAAGGGCAAGAAGTTCGACTCGTCCGTCGACCGCAACGAGCCGTTTGAATTCCCGATCGGCAAGGGCCGCGTCATCGCCGGCTGGGACGAGGGTGTCGCCTCGATGAAGGTCGGCGGCAAGCGCACGCTGATCATCCCGCCCCAGCTCGGCTACGGCGCGCGCGGTGCCGGCGGCGTGATACCGCCGAACGCGACGTTGATGTTCGACGTGGAATTGCTCGCGGTGAAATAAACGCTCATTCCACGTCGTCATGCTGGGACAAAGCCCGGCCGTGACGGAGAGCGATGAGCGCGCAAACAAAAAGACCGGCCTCTTGGCCGGTCTTTTCGTGTTCAATCCAATGTTTCGTTATTCCGCCGCGCGACGAGCCGCCGCAGCGGCGCGATCGATCGCTTCCTTCGCGCTGTCCTTGGCGTCGCCCATGGCCTTCTGGCCCTTGCCCTTCACTTCCTGGACGACGCCTTCGCCCTGCAAGCGCTCGGAACCGGTGGCCTCACCGATGCCCTGCTTGGCCTTGCCGATGGCCTCGTTGGCGTTGCCCTTGATCTTGTCGGTCGTGCTACCCATGAAACTCTCCTTCCAGGTTGCTCGCGATGACAACGTCTGGCGACTATGAGAGTTCCGATTTTGGTATGGCTTGGTGTCGCGCCTTTGGTTAGGTTCGCCCGCACGGAACCAACAGAAAGCAAGTCCTCATGACTGGCCATGACCATTCTCATTCGCACCATGACCACGATCACGACGGTCGCTGGAAACATGACGGCGTGCGCGTCATTCCCGGCAATCAGCTCGATACCAACGTGCCCTCGACGGCAGGCATGGATCGCGCGGCGGCGATCAATTTCGCCCGCGTTGGCGCGCAGAAATTGTGGGCCGGCACCGTCAGCATCAAGCCCGATGCCAAGACCGGCGCGCATCACCATGGCCATCTCGAAAGCGTCATTTACGTGGTGAAGGGCAAGGCGCGGATGCGCTGGGGCGAGAGCCTGCAATTCACCGCCGAAGCCGGCCCGGGCGACTTCATTTTCGTGCCGCCCTACGTGCCTCATCAGGAGATCAATGCCAGTCCGGACGAGGTACTGGAATGCGTGCTGGTGCGCAGCGACGGCGAGGCAGTCGCGATCAATCTCGATATCGAGCCGGTCGAGAAGCCCGAAACCGTGCTGTGGATCGACCCCGTCCATCGCGATCCGAACGAGAAGAAGTAAGGCGCGCCGAAGCCCCGTGCGGGGTTCGGGGTGACAGAACCCGGCGAGCAAACGCAAAAAAAATCGGAAAAAAATCGGAAGCGGTGTCGGATGGCGGCCCAGCCATCCGTCCTTGGGCGGAACCCCCTCAAGGAGCTTTCGATGCCCAGGATGATCTTCCTCAATCTGCCGGTGACCAACCTGAGGCGTGCGACCGCCTTCTACGAGGCGATCGGCGCGACCAGGAACCCGCAATTCAGCGACGACACGGCGAGCTGCATGGTCTTGTCCGAGACCATCTACGTGATGCTGACGACCCCCGATAAATTCCGTCAGTTCACGCCGAAGCCCATCTCTGATGCCAAGACCTCGAACCAGGCGCTGTTCTGCCTGTCCGCCGAGAGCCGGAACGAGGTCGACGAGATCGTCGGCAAGGCCGAGGCCGCCGGCGGGATGGCCGATCCCAGCCCGATCGACGAATACGACTTCATGTATGGCCGCAGTTTCGAGGACCCAGATGGCCACATGTGGGGTGTGAACTGGGTGGATATGGCAGCAGTGCCGCCAAAGCCCGTCATGGCGAACGCCTGATCGACATTCAAGAGGTCAAACCCCGAAGAGGAGAACGCCAAATGTCCAAGCTTGTGCCCTGCATGTGGTTCAACGGCGATGCCGAGGAAGCTGCGAAGTTCTACGTCTCGCTTGTCCCTAACTCGAACATCACGCACATCCAGCGCAACGTTGCGGATAACCCGTCCGGCAAGGAGGGCTCGGTTCTGGTCGTGGAGTTCACGGTGGCCGGCCAGCCGCTTGTCGCGCTCAACGGCGGAATGAAGGTTGAGTACACCCATGCGCTGTCGCTGATGATCCATTGCGACGATCAGGCCCAGGTCGATAGCGTGTGGAATGCGATCCTGGCCCACGGCGGCAAGGAGCAGCAATGCGGCTGGATCTATGACCGCTACGGCGTGTCATGGCAGGTGGTGCCGAAGGTGATGTTCGACTTCCTGTCGAGCTCCGACAAAGCCGCCGCCGCCCGGGCGATGCAGGCCATGATGAAAATGGTGAAGCTGGATGTTGAGGTGCTGCGGCGGGCGTTCGAGGGCAAGTCGGCGGCGTGACGTCAACATGGGTGCCGTAGGGTGGGCAAAGGTGCGGCAGCGCCGTGCCCACCATCTGTCCACGATAGAGGTGGTGGGCACGCTTGCGTTTTGCCCACCCTACAGGATTTTCGGAAAACCGCTTCACGCTTTTCGGATCCTGCTCTAATAATTGATCCTCAGCCCCACGCCGCCGTGGATGGTGTTGCCCACCGGCTGCGGGCCCAACGTGCCGTTGGCGAAGAGGTCCACGACCCAGCCCTTCTGCACGCGGAAGCCGAGGCGGCCGCCATATTCGAACCAGCCCTGGTTGCCCATGGTCGGCACCACCATGCCATCGCCGGTCACGGTGGCGACGATGCCGCTGTGGCTTGCGAACGACTGCACCCAGCCGCCATTGATGTTGGTCTCGATGTTGCCGGCGAAGAGATGGGTCCACTGGCCGCCGATCTTGACCAGGCTGGTGCGGTCGGTGCCGTCAGCAATCGAGGCGTCGAACGGATTGAACGCGACAATGTTGTCCTGATAGCCCGACACGCGCTGCCAGAGCTGCCAGATCTCGATCGAGGCCGCGACCTCGTCGCGCGGCGACAGACGGCTCATCCAGCCGGCGCGGCCGTAGACGGCGTAGTTCGCGGCGTTGGCCGAACTCGTCACGCTGACCGGGCCAAGGCTGGTGGTGTAGCTGCGGGTGTATCTCGCCTTCTCCCACGGCGTCAGGATCGTGCCGACGTCGAAGAACGGACGCGACGAGCCCCAATCGGTGAAGTCATAGCGCAGCGCGAAGGCGGCGATCGGGGCGCTGGTGACGTGGTAGCCGCCCTCGCTGTATTGCGTGTAGGCAAGACCGGCGAGCAGCGACAGATTGGACGTCAGCTCCTTGCGGCCGTGAATGCCGGTCGAGAACGAACCGGCCGAGCCGAACGCGCTGATGCAGTCGCTGCAATTGACCTGCTCGTTGACGCCAAGCAGCACCGTGCCGAGCACCCGGTTGGTGATCATCTGGTTGAAGCGCTGGCCCGCGAGGCCGCTGACCGAGCTGCCGCTGGAATCGGAGCCTGTCGGCGTGGGGCTCGGTGACGGGTTCGGGTTTGGGGTCGGTGACGGGCTCGGCGACGGATAGGGACTTGGTGAGGGATAGGGAGTCGGGTCGCCGCAGTCGGACTCGCAGAAGCTGGCGGCCACGGCCGAACCAGTGTTGAGCGTGAAGAGGGCAAACGCCGCGATCGCGGCCAATGCGCCGGCCAGAACGAGCCGTTTGAATCCGGGTTTCGTCATCGTCAGCGCCCGCACAGCATGCCGTCGTCATGGACGGCGGGCGTGACGGTCGGCGAGGCGTCGGCATATTGATTCACGGCGCAAAGCCCGGCGTTCGCAGCGCAGTTCGCGGCAAACGTCCAGGGTGGGGTGTTGGTCTTGGTGACGGAGACCCTGCCGCCGGTCGAGGTGATGACCGCGGTGTCGCCCGGCTGGGTCAGCTGAATGCACTGGGCGTTCAGCGTGCAGACGCTGGCCGCTCCCTCCTGCAGCACGACGACCGAGCGGCCGCGCTGCGACAGGATGTCGAGGATTGTGCCGCGGACGCCGATCGTCGCGAGCGGCGTCGTGATCTTGTAGGCGGTCTTCTCCGAATGACCGGTCACGAAGCGGAAGGCGCCGGTGGCCATGCGGATCGCAACGTCGCGATAGCTGCGCTCGTCGTTGAAGACGGTGCGGTCGAGCTTCAGCGTCGCGCTCGGCCCGAGCGACAAATTGGTGCTGTCGGCCATCACGAAGCGCGCCGCGCCGTCGGCCCCGGTGCGCACCGTCTCGTCGCGCAGCATGCTGTCGCCGACATTGATCGGCGTCGTGGTCGCGGCGACGCGCACCACCTCGTTCTGGACCAGGACGGCTTCGCCGACGCGCGTCTGTGCCTGCGCACAGGGCGCAGAGCACAATGCGGGCGACAGCAGGACGGGGAAAAGCAGAAAACGTAAATTCATTTCGTAGCCGATCGAGGTCCCTGATCGTACCGGATCGCGCAGGTTTGTGTTATGGCAGAAGAACCACAAGCGGCGCGGGACGAGCGTAAGCTTAGTGACAGTTGCGGCAGAATGCGTTCAATGGATCGGCTGAGTTGTTTTTTATTCGCGGTGACGCAGATTTGCCACGCAAAATAGTCTCACAGCAGTCGCACCAGGCACATGCGGTTCCGAAGCTGTCGCGAAGCGCAGTGACTGCTGTCGCGATCTTCCTGGCGGCGCATCTGGTGCTGCTGGTCGGGTTGGCGACGCCGGAAAAATTCGTCTTCGACGAGGTGCATTATGTGCCGGCGGCGCGGCAGATGCTGGGCCTCACCGCGGCGCAGCCGATGCTCAATCCGATGCATCCGCCGCTGGCAAAGGAGCTGATCGCAGCTTCGATCGCAGCGTTCGGCGACAATGCGTTTGGTTGGCGCTATCCGGCGACGCTGTTCGGTGCGCTCGCGATCGCCGCGATCTATCTCTGCGGCCTCGCGCTGTTCGGATCGCAGAGGTCTGCGATCGCGGCGGCGCTGATCGCGGGGGGCAACCAGATGCTCTATGTGCAGGCGCGCATCGCGATGCTCGACATCTTTGCGCTCGGCCTCGGTCTGCTTGCAATTGCCGCCTTCATGCACGGCTTTCGACGCGAGCGACCGCAGGCGCTGTTCGCGCTCGCCGGCAGCCTGTTCGGTCTCGCGGCCGCCTGCAAATGGAGCGGGCTGTTTCCGCTCGGTGTCTGCATCGTCATCGTTGCGGTGGTCCGCCTGATGCAGGGCTGGCGCGTCCTGTTTGCTGACGCCAAGCCCGGTGACTGGTACCGGCCCGATCTCTGGCCGACCTTCAGGGCGCAGCATGCCGGGCTCTGCTTCGCGCTGTTGCCGGCCGTGACCTATCTCGCCGCCTTCGTTCCGCTCTACGGTCTGTCGCTGACGGAGCTGATCGAGGCGCAGCGCCGGATCTTCGCCGACAACACCACCACGGCCATCGCGGGCCACACCTATATGAGCTCCTGGCCGTCCTGGCCGCTGCTGGCGCGGCCGGTGTGGTTCCTGTTCGAAAAGACCAGCGACGACAACATCGCCGCGGTCGTCTTTCTCGGCAATCCACTGGTGCTGTGGGCGGCGCTGCCGGCGCTCGTCGTGGTGCTGCGCGACTTCATTGTCGCCCGTCGCTGGGATGCATTCTTGATCGCGGCGTTCTATCTCGGCCCGTGGCTCGCCTGGGCGCTGCTGCCGCGCACGCTGGGCTTCATCTATTACTATTTGCCAGCCGCAACGGCGGCCTCGCTCGCGCTCGTCTATGTGCTGTGCAAAGAACGACTGCCGCGCTGGACATTGTGGGCCTATGTCAGTCTCGCCGCGATCGGCTTTGCGGTGATGCTGCCGATTTCGGCGGCCTTCGTCGGCACGTCGATGCAGACGTTCAACCGGCTGATGCTGTTTCAGAGCTGGATCTAGTGCACGCTTGCGTGCATAGGCTGGGTAGAATTCTCTTGCCGGAATCAATCGGTGCGTGTGGACTGACCGCCGTCGTCGGAATCGGAGATGCGGTCGTGAACATGGGGCAGCCGATTGTCAGGCCGGACCATTCGAATGCGGACTGGCTGCGAACCGTGGTGGACACGGCGGTCGACGGGGTGATCCTGATCGACGCACGCGGCGACGTTCTGATGTTCAACCCGGCCTGCGAGAAGCTGTTCGGCTATTCCGCCGACGAGGTGATCGGTCAAAACGTCAAGCTTTTGATGCCGTCGTCCTACCGCAACGCCCATGATGGATATCTCCACAATTACCACGTCAGCGGCGAGCGTAAGATCATCGGTATCGGCCGTGAGGTGGTGGGGCAGCGCAAGGACGGCTCGACCTTTCTGATGCATCTTTCGGTCGGAGAGACCAAGCAAGCCTCGGGCGAATCGATCTTCGTCGGCATCATCCACGATCTCACCGAGCGCGAGCGGGTCGAGCGCGAGCTGCGCGAGAGTGCTGCACGGCTGCGGGCGGTGGTCGACACCGCCGTCGACGGCGTGATCCTGATCGACTCCGACGGCATCATTCTGAAATTCAATCCGGCCTGCGAGAAGCTGTTCAGATACGAGGCGGACGAGGTGCTCGGACAAAATGTCCGGACGTTGATGCCCGAGCCCTACCGATCCGGGCATGACAGCTACATCCACAATTTCATCAAGACCGGCGACAGGAAGATCATCGGCATCGGCCGCGAGGTGCTGGGCCAGCGCAAGGACGGCACGACCTTTCCTATGGATCTTTCGGTCGGCGAGGCCAAGCAGGACGGTTCCTCCATCTTCGTCGGCATGATCCACGATCTGACCGACCGCAAGCGCACGGAAGCTCAGCTGATCCAGGCGCAAAAGATGGAGGCGGTCGGGCAGCTCTCCGGCGGTATCGCCCACGATTTCAACAATCTCCTCACTGTGATCGTCGGCAACGCCGAATATCTCAGCGAGCAGCTGATACCGCGGGGCGAGCTGAAACGCCTCGCCGACGAGATCTGCAGCGCGGGTGAGCGCGGCGCCGAACTTACCCAGCGCCTGCTCGCTTTCAGCCGCAAGCAGCTGCTGCGGCCGGTCGAGACCGAATGCGACAGGCTCGTCGAATCCATGCACAAGCTGCTGCGGCGAACGCTGCGCGAGGATATCGAGATCGCCACCCAGGCCGATCGCGCGCTCCGGCATGCGTTCGCAGACCCGGTGCAACTCGAAGCGGCGATCCTTAACCTCGCGCTGAACGCGCAGGATGCGATGGCCTCAGGCGGTCGCCTGACCATCTCGACGGCGAATGCGTCGGTCGATGCAGGCGATCATAATGTGCATCCCGAGGTCGGGCCGGGCGAGTATGTCGTGATCGCCGTCACCGACACTGGTTCCGGCATGCCGAAGCGGGTGCTGGAGCGAGCATTCGAGCCCTTCTTCACCACCAAGGAGGTCGGCAAGGGCAGTGGGCTCGGGCTCAGCATGGTCTATGGCTTCGCCAAGCAATCCAACGGCCATGTCACGATCTATAGCGAGCTGGGTCTCGGCACGACCGTGCGGATCTATCTTCCTGCCGTGCTCGGGACGATGCAGGATGTGCCGCTGGCGGTGGAGAAGGAGGTGCCACAGAGCGGCTCTGAAACCGTGCTGGTCGTCGAGGACGATCCGTTCGTTCGGTCTTATGCGGTCATGAGTCTGGAGAGCCTGGGTTATAGGGTGATCGCGGCCGTCGACGGCAAGGAGGCCTTGCAGGTGCTCGCCGCAACGCCGCACGTCGACCTGCTGTTCACGGACGTCGTCATGCCGGGAGGTGTCAACGGCTGGGAGCTCGCGGGCCTCGCGCGCAAGGAGAGGCCCGGGCTGCGCGTGCTGCTGACGTCGGGCTACGCCCTGGAAACACTGGCGGCGAACGGCCACGTTCGGCAGGGCGCGCTGATTCTGGAAAAGCCTTACCGCAAGGCCGAGCTTGCGCGACTGGTGCGCGATGCGCTCACTGCGCCCATGCCGGTTTGAGCGATCGCGATCAATGCCGCCTGCTGCACGGGCAGCAGGCGGCTTCTCCTCGTCATCGGATCACGTCTCCAGTCATTTGGACGCGGTCTTGGTTTCCATGTTCACGACCTGGACGCGGCGGTTGATCGGGTCGGCGCCGTTGGCGGTGTCCTTGAGCTTGGTCTTGCCATAGCCGACGGTGACGAGATCGTTGCTGCTCAGACCGTAATTCTGCACCAGGTACTTCTTGATCGTGTCGGCGCGACGCTCCGAAAGACCCTGATTGTACTCTTCCGTGCCGATCGCATCGGTGTGGCCGGCGACCACGAAGGTCGAGCCCTTCAGCGACGGATCGGACAACGCCTTGCCGAGCGCCTGCACAGACGCCACCGAGGTCTTGGCGATCTCAGCCGAGTTGTAATCGAACTGGATTTCCAGATCGATGTTCGGCTTGGTCGCCGCAAGCTCCGCGATCTGCTCGCGCTCGCCCATCGAGAGCGAGCGGGTCGACCGGTTGCGCACGGTATTCAGGAAAGTCGCCTCCTTGGCCTGCGCCGTCGGATCGGCCTGCGGACCGGCCGACAGGCCGCGGGTGACCGGCTTGGGTTTCAGCGCATCCAGGATCTGGCTGCTGGAGACATTGGTGTCGCCGGCGAAAGCCAGGCCGGCCGTCAGCGACAGCGCGGCGACAAGGGTGATCGCTTTCAATCCAAAAGACTTACTGAAATGGGTCATTGTCGTATCCTCGCTATGACGCCTGATGGCAATTTGATGCTGCGAGCATAGGGAAGGTTCAAAGGCTCGGATGTGATCCTGGTCACGTTCACGGCCGAGGCGTCCAGGTAGTGCTATCTCCCTCGGATCTCGCTTGGGGAACCGGGGCTGCGCGACCACTGGTGAGGGCGGGTCAGGTGGGCATTGTGAAGCCTGTACACATCGTTCGTCGCAAAGCAGTCGCGGCACGGTCCGCTCGCGGACAAGCTTTCGGCCAGATGCGCGCCTAGCAAGCAACGTCATCCGACAATCGCGGGCGAGAGGAGCCGAGTTCCATCCAGTGCCGAGGCCGAGTGACTATCAATTCTATCGCAACGGCCCGCCGGATCGGACTGTGTCTCTGAATGCAATGCCCATCTATATCGGTGCGGCCATGATCGCGGTGGCGATCCTGCTCTCGACGCTGATCACAGGCCTGACCAGCCGCTATGTCGGCCTCGAAGCTCCGACAGACGAGAACATGTGGCTGGTGGACCGCCTCACCGGCAGCGTCTATCGCTGCCAGGCGGAAGGACGCGGCAAGGCCATTTGCGAGCCCGACATCGCCACCGGAAGCCTCAGCGACAGACCCAACGACCGGGCTAGAGCGCCGAAGGATGGTCGCTGACGCCGGCCGGCTTTGCAGTGCAGCAAGAAAATTGTCTTCTCTGCGAAACGTTCCCGCCAGAGAATACGTATTGCGAATGCCGGCATGACGCCGGTTTCGTTTTGCTCAAGGAGACTTTTCGATGAAGACCTTGCTCACCGCCGCAGCCTTTGTCGCGTTCGGTCTTTCCGTTTCGCCCGCATCCGCCGCGATGATGGCGTGCACCGGCGATAATCTGATGAAGTCGACGGCCGCGATGACCGGCACCGCCGACACGCCCGCCAAGATGGCGGCGAACAAGGAAATGGCCATGGCCAATACCGACATGAGCAACGGCAAGATGAAGAGCGGCTGCATGCACTACATGAAGTCGCAGAAGGCGATGATGATGAAGTAGGCCGCGGACCGTCCGATCCGGCCGCGCTGTCAGTAGATGGCAGCGCGGCTTTTTTCTTTTGCTTGGTTTTTCGCTCATTCTTTTTATTGGCGCGAATCCCGCTACATTGCCTCTCGCAATGTCCCGCGCACCAAAACCCCTTCCACTCTCGACAACACAGGCACGGCAGATCTGGCTGCGAGCTCAGCGGCTCGACACGCGCGCGCCGTTCGGGGAGGGTGCGCAGGCCGTCGCGGAGGCGGTCGCCCATCTCGGTTATGTGCAGATCGACACCATCAACGTGATCGAGCGCTGCCATCATCACATTCTCTTCAGCCGCATCCCGTCCTACCGGCGCGCCGATCTGCGTCATGCCCAGAGCATCGACAAAAGTGTGTTCGAATACTGGACCCACGCGCTCTCCTACGTTGCGTCGGATGATTTCCGCTTCTTCCTGCCGGCAATGCGCGAGCACAGGCGGGAGGGGCACAAATGGTATGCCTCGGTGACGCCGGCCGATATGCGCAAGGTGATGCGATTATTGCGCGCCGGGCCGCTGACGATCCGCGACATCGAGGACGACGTGCTCACCGAGAAGGAGCATCTCTGGCAGAGCCGCAAGCCCTCGAAGCGGGCGCTTCAGCTGGCCTTCTACACCGGCGTTGCGACCATCGCCGCCCGGCAGGGCATGCTCAAGACCTATGATCTGATGACCAGGCATTTCGGCTGGGACAAGCTGCCGAAGCCGGCTTCCCCTAAGGAGATCACGGCCTATCTGCTCGAGCGTGCACTGCGCTCGCAGGGCATCGTCAGCCTCGATTCGGTCTGCCATCTCGATGCACCCAGCAAGAAGGCGGTCGCAGGCTTGATTGCCTCCCGCGTGCGGCGCGGCGAGCTCGTGCCTGTCGCCATCGATGGCGCCGGCAAGCAGGAGCATTGGGCTACGCCCGCGGCGCTTGAGTCCGCCGAGGTAAGGCCGGATCTCGTCCACATCCTCTCGCCGTTCGATCCGCTGATCATCCAGCGCAAGCGCACCAATCTGTTCTTCGGCTACAATCATCTGTTCGAGGCCTATGTGCCGAAGGCCAAGCGCAAGCTCGGCTATTTCGCGCTCCCCGTGCTGGTCGGCGACGAGATCGTCGCCGCGCTCGACCTCAAGACCGACCGGCAGGCCAGGAAGGTGTTGATGCAGAAGTGGACGTGGGTCGGGCAGGGCAAGAAGACGGTGGGGCGCAAAGAGCTGAAGCGCCTGATCGAGGACGAGCTCGATCGCTTCGAGCGGTTTCAATTGGCGGAATGAGTGTCGTCGTCTCGCTGCGGTCTTTGCGCGAGCGCGTGCGAGCCTCGTGGTTCGTCTTAGGAGGCCGACAGCTTATGCGCATATCGGTCGAGCACTTCGCCGGCGGAATAGCCTGAGCGTCGCGCAAATTCGTCCCGCAGCTCCAACCGCGCTGAGGCCCTCAGGCGCTCGGTCGTGGCAGTCGTCATCAGCGGATCGAAGCCCAATTCCCGCAGGCCCGCCGCCACGCCGTCCATTTCCACGGCGCGGCGCTCGGCATGCAGCACGTCGGAGCGAACGCACATATCCAGGAACTTGCTGAACGTGGTCGCATCCATCGACGTGCAGATCCCGCGCATTGTTTCATCGCGCACGCCGGCGAGCGTTGCGGCGGTCAGCGCCTCGACCAGCAGCGCCTCCATGCCTTTCGTCACCACGCTCCGCAGCATCTTCACGGCTGCTGCTGTTCCGGCTTCGGGGCCCGCCACCTCGATGCGGAAGCCGAGTGGATTGAAGATCTCCGCGAAGCGCTCGGCGCCGCTGCCGGAGCTGTAGAGAGTGACCGCAGCGCCGTAGAGGTCGACCGCCCCCATCAGGTTCGCGTCCGCGAACACGGCGCCGCGCGCCTCCACGGCTTCGGCTACTTTCTTTTTCGCTCGCGGCGTTGCGGCGTTGATGTCGACCACGAGGCAGCCGGGACGGACGATGCTGGATATGGCCTCGCCGGTCTCGGCTGCGACGGCAACGACAACGGCGGAAAAGATCACGTCCGCTTCCGACAGATCCTCAAGCCGGTCGACGAGCATGACACCGCAATCGGCCGCCACCGCACGAAAAGACTGGGAGTAGGGTGGCGCGTTCGTCTTGCCCTGACAGAATGCGACGATCTGCGGTCCGGCCTGGGACGCAAGATGCTTCGCGAAGCATTGTGCGGCCTCGCCGAATCCGACGAAGGCGAACTTGGGCTGCGGCATGGAAGAGGTCTCCTGGCGCGGGCTTTTGCCGCCGGCGATCATTGTGCCGAGTTCTGCAAAAGGAGTTAATGAATCGGTTCATTTAGGCCGTTGACGGAAGCTGGACAGGATATCAAAATATTTAGCGGCATGCGTCAAGATTACTGCTCTAGGCCAGTGAATCGGTTCATATTTGGCGGTCCTGCGCGAAGCCGGAGATACTTTGCCTGGTCTCTCGCGACGCGGCCGTCGAGCCAGATGCCGGCGACGATACCGACGAGATAGGCGATCAGATTCGACAGCGCGAAGATGCGCCCCAACAGCAGCGCTCCCGCCGTTGTCAGCCGGAACGCATCGAGCCACGGCACGTGCACCAGCCGCGAAAACTCGACCACTACGGCGATCACCATCGCGATCGTCGCAAGCTGCCCCCGCGTCAGCTGCGGCAGCACGATCCCGACCAGCAAAAACACCATCGTCGCCCATAGCAGCGAGCCACCATACTTCACGACGAAGGCGGGAAGGCCGAGCGGCAGGCCGTACCAGCGTAGGCCCAGCCCGCAGGCGACCACGACCAGCGCCAGGGCGGCGCGGATCAGCGATGTCTGGAGCGGTGCAACAGTGTCGGCCGGTTGCGTCCCGTGCATTGCCTGCTCCATTGACTCTTTGTTCGCGATGCTGAAAACCGCAATCAGCCCATAAAAAGCAACAACCCTGGGGAGGAGGCCATGAGCCAGACCACGACCTATGCCGGTTCGGCCGGCGCCGCCAAGAGCGAAATCGAGACCTCGACGATCCGCGCCATCTCCTGGCGGTTGATTCCGTTCCTGGTGCTGGCGTACTTCTTCTCCTATCTCGACCGCGTCAATCTCGGCTTCGCCGCGCTCACCATGAACGCCGAGTTGAAGTTCACCCCGTTGATCTTCTCCTGGGGCGCCGGCATCTTCTTCATCGGCTATTTCATCTTCGAGGTACCGAGCAATCTGGCGCTCGAGAGGTTCGGCGCCAGCCGCTGGATCGCCCGCATCATGGTGACCTGGGGTATCATCTCGGCGCTGATGGCGCTGGTGAGCGGCGTGACCAGCTTCTATGTCCTGCGTTTCCTGCTCGGCATCGCCGAAGCCGGTTTCTTCCCCGGCATCATCCTCTATTTGACCTATTGGTGCCCGGCCGAATATCGCGCGCGCTTCCTTGCGGCCTTCGCGGTCGCCGTGCCGGTCTCGACCGTGATCGGCGCGCCGATCTCGGGCCTTCTGCTGGGGCTTGACGGCGCGATGGGATTGAAGGGCTGGCAGTGGCTGTTCATACTCGAGGGCATCCCCTCGGTATTGCTCGGCATCGTCACCTGGTTCTATCTGACCGACAAGCCGGAGAAGGCAGACTGGCTCTCGGCCGAGCAAAAGGCCTGGCTCAAGGCGAAGCTTGACGCCGAGATCGCAGCCAAGCAGGCCGTGAAGCATCTGACGCTGGGCGAGGCGCTGTCCTCGCCGAAGGTCATCACGCTGAGCCTGATCTATTTCGGCTTCGTCGGCGCGCTTTATGGCATGCAGTTCTGGCTGCCGCAGATCGTCAAGGCATTCGGCCTGACGAACGCCCAGACCGGCTTCGTGACCGCGATCCCCTATCTGTTCGGCACGGTGGCCATGATCCTGTGGGCGCGGCACTCGGACGCCACCCGAGAGCGCGTCATGCATGTCGGCGCGCCGATGATCCTGATCGCCATTGCGCTCGCCATCTCCAGCTATCTCACGGATCCCACCATGACGATGGTGGCGCTGACCTTCGCCGCCATCGGCGTGTTCTGCGTCTTCGGCGTGTTCTGGACGCTGCCGACCGCGTGGCTCTCCGGCACCGCCGCGGCCGGCGCCATCGCGCTGATCAACTCGATCGGCAATCTCGCCGGCTTCGGCGGTCCCTATCTGATCGGCTGGGTCAAGGAAGCCACCGGTCAGACCTCGACCGGTCTCTTAGTGCTTGCCGTGCTGCCGTTGCTCGCCGGCATCTTGGTCTTCATTGGCGGACACGAGAGCAAGCACGAGTTCGTCGAAAAGGGGCGGTAATCCACGTCGCCCTAGCGAAAGTCCTGTCGGGTGGGCAAAGGCGCCCTTGCGCCGTGCCCACCACCATCTCTCTCGATCGCGCGGATGCGTGGGCACGCTTCGCTTTACCTACCCTACAATAGCACCTCTTGGGCGAACATCTTTCAATCCTTACCACCCCTTAACGATCACGCTTTCCTGATGACTGACGATTATTGACTTTTATCAGTGATTAGTCGACATTCCTCTCATTGCAGACGCAGGAGTGTCCTCCGATGTTCGTTCGGTCCGTTTTGTCTAGCTATTCCAGGCTCTTGGCTGGCGTGTCGCTGGCCCTGATGGCCGCCGCCCTGGCCGGATGCAACGATACCGTGGCGCAGAAAGCCGAGCCGCCACGGCCGGTTCTGGTCGCGACCGCGCATTATGATGCCGAGACCCCGGAGCGCAGCTTCGTCGGCACCATCAAGCCCCGAATCGAGAGTGACCTCGGCTTCCGCGTCGCCGGCAAGGTCGCAAAGCGTCTCGTGGAAGTTGGTCAGACGGTCGAGATCGGTCAGGCGCTCGC
The DNA here is from genome assembly GCF_014529705.1 of Bradyrhizobium campsiandrae. Lineage (GTDB taxonomy): Bacteria > Pseudomonadota > Alphaproteobacteria > Rhizobiales > Xanthobacteraceae > Bradyrhizobium > Bradyrhizobium campsiandrae. The sequence goes on along the minus strand of NZ_JAANIH010000062.1, from coordinate 21,130 downwards.
CACCCTCGACGAGGTCGACCTGAAGCTCCAGGCCGAGCAGGCCGTCGCCGAGCAGACCGCCGCCACTGGCGTGCTGGCCCAGGCCGCCGCCGCCGAGCAGCGCGCCAAGGATCTGAAGGCCAAGGGCTGGACCACGGACGCCGCGATGGATTCCAGCCGTGCTGCCGCTGACGAAGCGCGCGCGCGCCTCGACCGCGCTGTCCGTTCGGTCGAACTGACCAGGAACTCCCTTTCCTACGCGACGCTCAACGCCGACGCCCGTGGCGTCGTCACCGCAACGCTGATCGAGCCCGGCCAGGTGGTCGCCGCAGGCCAGGCTTCGATCCGCGTCGCCCGCTTTGCTGAAAAGGAAGCGGTCGTCGCGATCCCTGAGACGCTGGTTGGACGCGCCAAGTCGGGCGTCGCCAGCGTCACTCTTTGGTCGGAGCCGGACAAGAAATATGTCGCGAAGCTGCGCGAGATCGCGCCGGCCGCCGATCCCGCTACCCGCACCTATCTCGCAAAATTCTCGTTGCCCGAAGCCGGCGACAAGGTCTCGCTCGGCATGACCGCGACGCTGACATTGTCGGACGCCGCCACCGAGCGCGTGGCGCGGCTGCCGCTGTCGGCTTTGTTCAACGAAGGCGGCAAGCCGTCCTTTTACGTCGTCGATGACAACGGCGCAGTCACGCTCAAGCCGGTTGCGGTGAAGGCCTACGACAGCAACGACGTCATCATTACCGGTGGCGTCGACGAGGGTGCCAAGATCGTCGCCCTCGGGGTGCAGAAGCTCGATCCCAGCCAGAAGGTGCGGGTCGTGTCGTCACTGTCTTTCTGAGCGTCACTAGCAGTTACGTCGTGTGAGGTGAGTTTCGGCCTTTGCCCCTACGCAAAGGCTGAAGCGGCGAAGCGATCCAGAACCTGCCCAGCCCCCTGGATTGCTTCGCTGCCTCGCGACGACGCCTTGAACAGAGCGGCTGTCGTTTGGGCAATTGGATCGATTTTCCGGAGAGTGCGATGAAGCGCTTCAACCTTTCGGCCTGGGCCGTCAGCCATCCGACGCTGGTCCTGTTCCTGATGCTCGTGCTGGGCGTCGCCGGATTCTTCTCCTACCAGAAGCTCGGCCGGGCTGAGGATCCGTTCTTCACGGTGAAAGTGGTCAACGTCTCGGTACTATGGCCGGGCGCGACCGCGCAGGAGATGCAGGCGCAGGTCGCCGATCCGATCGAGAAGAAGATCCAGGAGCTGCCCTATTTCGAGAAAGTGCAGACCTATTCCAAGCCCGGCTTCGCCGCGCTTCAGGTCACTTTCCGCGATTCCACGCCGCCGAAGGACGTTCCTTATCTTTTCTACCTGCTGCGCAAGAAGCTGGTCGACGTGCAGGGCCAGCTGCCCGCAGGGATTCTCGGACCGGTCGTCAACGACGAGTTCTCCGACGTCGATTCCATTCTCTATATGATGACCGGCGACGGCGCCGATTACGCCCAGCTCAAGAAGGTCGCCGAAGGCTTTCGCCAGCGCCTCCTGAAGGTGCCTGGCGTGACCAAGGTCGACATGTATGGCAACCAGGATGAGCGCATTTTCGTCGAGTTCAGCCACGCCAAGCTGGCCACTCTCGGCATTACGCCGCAGGCGCTGTTCGATTCGCTCGCCAAGCAGAACAACGTGACGCCGGCCGGCACGGTCGAGACCTCCTCGCAGCGCGTGCCGCTGCGTGTCACCGGCGCGCTCGATGGCGCCAAGGCCGTGGCCGAGACCCCGGTCGAGAGCAACGGCCGCGTGTTCCGCCTCGGCGACATCGCGACCGTCACCCACGGTTATGTCGATCCGCCGAGCTTCGTCGTTCGCCAGGAAGGCAAGGCCGCGATCGGCATCGGCGTCGTCACCGCCAAGGGCGCCAACATCCTCGAGCTCGGCAAGGACGTCGAGAAGGCGACCGCTGACTTCATGAAGGCGGTGCCGCAGGGCGTCGATGTCAGTCTGATCGCCGACCAGCCCAAGGTGGTCGAGCACGCCGTCGGCGAGTTCGTGCATTCCTTCATGGAAGCGCTCGTCATCGTGCTGTTCGTCTCGTTCCTGGCACTCGGCTGGCGCACCGGCATCGTGGTCGCGCTGTCGGTGCCGCTGGTGCTCGGCATCGTCTTCATCATCATGAACACGATGTCGCTCGACCTGCATCGTATTACGCTCGGCGCGCTGATCATCGCGCTCGGCCTGCTCGTCGATGACGCCATTATCGCGGTTGAGATGATGGTGGTGAAGATGGAGCAGGGCTGGGATCGCGTGCGCGCGGCGTCCTTTGCCTGGGAATCAACTGCGTTTCCGATGCTGACGGGAACGCTGGTCACGGCCGCTGGCTTCCTCCCCATCGGCTTTGCCAATTCGGCGGTCGGCGAATATGCCGGCAGCATCTTCTGGATCGTGGCGATCGCGCTGGTCGCGTCCTGGTTCGTCGCGGTGATCTTCACGCCCTATATCGGCGTCAAGCTGCTGCCGAACATCAAGGTACACGCCAACCACGATCCACACGCGGTTTATGAGACCCGCATGTACCGCGGCTTGCGCGCCATCGTGCAATGGTGCGTCAATCATCGCATCACCGTGGTGGCCGCGACGGTCGGCGTCTTCATCGCCTCGATCGTCGGCTTCGGCCACGTCCAGCAGCAGTTCTTCCCGCTGTCGGAGCGGCCCGAACTGTTCCTCCAGCTGCGCCTGCCCGAGGGCACCGCCTTCAACGTCACCGAGAAGGCCGTGAAGAAGGCCGAGACGCTGCTCAAGGACGACAAGGACATCGAGACCTACACCTCGTACGTCGGCCAGGGCTCGCCGCGCTTCTGGCTCGGCCTCAACCCGCAGCTGCCGAACGAGGCGTTCGCGGAGATCGTCATCGTCGCCAAAGGCGTCGAGGCGCGCGAGCGGGTCAAGGCCAAGATCGAGGGCGCGGTCGCCGACGGCATGCTGACCGAGGCGCGCGTCCGCGTCGACCGCTTCAATTTCGGCCCCCCCGTCGGCTTCCCGGTGCAGTTCCGCGTGATCGGCCCCGACGCCAACAAGGTGCGCGAGATCGCCTACCAGGTTCGCGACGTCATGCGGCAGAACAGGAACGTCAAGGACGTCCAGCTCGACTGGAACGAGCAGTCGCCCTATCTCAAACTGGTCGTCGACCAGGACCGTGCCCGTGCCATGGGCCTCACGCCCCAGGACGTCTCCCAGGCGCTGTCCATGCTGATCTCCGGTGCGCAGGTGACAACCGTGCGTGACGGCATCGAGAAGGTTGCGGTGGTCGCTCGCGCGATTCCGTCCGAGCGCCTCGATCTCGGCGGCGTCGGTGATCTCACCATCACCTCGAAGAACGGCGTTGCCGTGCCGCTACAGCAGATCGCCAAGATCGAATATGCCCACGAGGAGCCGATCATGTGGCGGCGCAACCGCGACATGGCGATCACCGTGCGCTCCGACGTCATCGACGGCGTGCAGGCCCCTGATGTCACCAACCAGATCACGCCGAAGCTGCAGCAGATCAAGGACTATCTCGAGCCGGCCTATCGCATCGAGCCAGGTGGCGCGTTCGAGGAATCCGCCAAGGGCAATGCCTCGATCTTCATCCTCTTCCCGGTGATGGTCATGGTGATGCTGACTTTGCTGATGATCCAGCTGCAGAGCTTCTCGCGCCTGTTCCTGGTGTTCCTGACCGCCCCGCTCGGCATCGTCGGTGCCTCCTTCGGCCTCAACGTGGCCAATGCCCCGTTCGGCTTCGTCGCGCTGCTCGGCCTGATCGCGCTCGCCGGCATGATCATGCGCAACACGGTCATCCTGGTCGACCAGATCGAGACCGACGTCTCCCACGGCCTGACCCGGCGGGAGGCGATCGTGGAGGCAACCGTCCGCCGCGCCCGTCCCGTGGTGCTGACGGCGCTCGCCGCCATCCTTGCCATGATTCCGCTGTCGCGCTCGGCCTTCTGGGGCCCGATGGCAATCACGATCATGGGCGGCCTGTTTGTCGCGACCTTCCTGACGCTGCTGTACCTGCCAGGCCTCTATGCCCTGTGGTTCAGGAAGAGCCTGGACGAGGCGGGGACGCCCGAACAGCCTGCCGCGCCGCAGCATGGGAGCGATGACCAGCACGCAATTCCGCTTGCTCAGGCGGCTGAATAAGTGAGAAGAAGTGCAGATTGACGAGTCCTGACTGATGGCCCTGATTTCGGAACATATCGAAGGCGACACCCGGGATCGTATCCTCGAGGTGGCAGAGCGGCTGTTCCGTCAGATCGGCTACCAGAAGACCACGGTCGGGGACATCGCCAAGGAGCTCCGGATGAGCCCCGCCAACGTCTATCGCTTCTTCGAGTCGAAGAAGGCGATCCACCAGGCGGTGGCGCGGAGCTTGATGGGCGAGGTCGAGCTCGAGGCGCAGCGGATCGTGGCGCGGCCCGGTCCGGTGCTGCCGCGCTTCCGGGAGCTGCTCACCACCATCCATCGCATGAACACCGAGCGCTATGTCGGTGACAACAAGCTGCATGAGATGGTCGAGATCGCGATGCAGGAGGACTGGCAGGTCTGCGTCGCCCATATGGAGTGCATCGCCGGGATGATCGGCCAGATGATCGCCCAGGGCGTCGCCGCCGGCGAGTTCGAGGCGCCGGACCTGCAACTGGCCGCGTTGTGCGCCTGCACCGCGATGATGCGCTTCTTCCATCCCCAGATGATCGCCCAGTGCGCCACCAAGCCGGGTCCGACCATCGACCAGATGATCGATTTCGTCATCGCGGGTCTGTCGCCGCGCCACTGACAAGGCGGGACGTTTCTCCTTATAAGCAGGTCGACCGCCGCGGACCGGCCGTCTGACGGTGTGCGATGACGGATCAACAAATTCCGTCATTGCGAGCGTAGCGAAGCAACCCAGGCTGTCTTCGCGGAGGGATTCTGGATTGCTTCGCGGCGCTCACAATGACGAAAAGGAAGCAGCGCGTGACCGATAAAGACCTGTACTTCTACGAGCCATCCAAGGGCCACGGCCTCAAGCACGATCCGTTCAACGCCATCATTGCGCCGCGGCCGATCGGCTGGATCTCCTCGCGCGATGCCAAGGGCCACGTCAATCTCGCACCCTACAGCTTCTTCAACGCGTTCTGCTATGTGCCGCCGATCATCGGCTTCTCCTCCACCAACTGGAAGGATACGGTTGCGAACATGGAGCAGACCGGTGAATTCGTCTGGAATCTCGCCACCATGGATATTGCCAAGCAAATGAACGCGACCGCCGCGCATGTCGCGCCTGAGGTCGACGAGTTCGAGATCGCGGGGCTGACCGCGGTGCCAGGCAGGCTCGTCAATGTGCCGCGGGTCGGCGAGAGCCCCGTCGCCTTCGAGTGCAAGGTCTCGGATATCGTCCGCCTCAAGGGGGCGAACGGCAAGGAAGCCGACGCCTGGCTGACGCTCGGCGAGGTCGTCGCCGTCCACATCGACAAGGCCATGATCAAGGACGGCGTCTACCAGACCGCCGCCGCCCGCCCGATCGTCCGCGCCGGTCGCCGCGGCGATTATTTCGAGATCAAGCCGGAAAACATGTTCGAGATGGTGCGGCCGGATTAGGCCGGCCGAGCTCTCTGCACCGTCATTCCCTCCCGGAACTGCCCCTACGCCCCGGCCGTTATGGTCTGCGGCCGCCCGGCCGCGTCCATTCGGCATCATTTTGCCTGTGAAGTGTTAACTTCAGCCGGCCAGTTTCCGCTAAAATGCCCCGTCACCGCGCCGTTGCATGAGGTCCGCCATGAGCTTCCGCCGCGACACCATCACCAAGCCGATCTTCGCGCTCGCGCGCGGTGCGCTGCCGGCGATGTCCGACACCGAGCGCGAGGCGCTGGAGGCTGGTGACGTCTGGTGGGATGCCGATCTCTTCACAGGCAATCCCGATTGGTCGAAGCTCCTCAAGATCCCCAGGGCGAAATTGACCGACGAGGAACGGGCATTCCTCAACGGCCCGGTCAACGAGCTCTGCGCCATGCTCGACGAGTGGCGGATCTTTTGGGAATGGCGTGACCTGCCGCAGGACGTCTGGGCCTTCATCAAGCGCGAAAAATTCTTCGGCATGATCATCCCGAAGGAGTTTGGCGGCCTCGGCTTCTCGCCTTATGCGCATTCGGAAGTGGTCCGCAAGATCTCGACCCGCTCGATCGCGGCCGCCGTCACCGTGATGGTGCCGAACTCGCTCGGCCCCGGCGAGCTCCTGATGCGTTTCGGCACCAAAGAGCAGCAGCAGCGCTGGCTGCCGCGGCTTGCCGAAGGCCGCGATATTCCCTGCTTCGGTCTGACCAGCCCGGAAGCCGGCTCCGACGCCGCCTCGATGATCGACACCGGCATCATCTGCAAGGGCGTGTTCGAGGGTCGCGAAGTGACAGGCCTCAGGCTGAACTGGCACAAGCGCTACATCACGCTCGGCCCCGTCGCGACGCTGCTGGGTCTCGCCTTCAAGGCCTATGATCCTGATCATCTCGTCGGCGATCAGGAGGAGCTCGGCATCACCGTCGCACTAATCCCGACCAATCTGCCCGGCGTTGAGATCGGCCAGCGTCATCTCCCGTCGATGCAGGTGTTCCAGAACGGTCCGAACTGGGGCCGCGACGTCTTCATTCCGCTCGACTATGTCATCGGTGGCCAGGAACGACTGGGGCAGGGCTGGAAGATGCTGATGACCGCGCTTGCCGCCGGCCGCGGCATCTCGCTGCCGTCGCTGTCGGCGGCCGGGGCTGCCTACGCGGCGCGTACGACCGGCGCCTATGCTCGCATCCGCGAGCAGTTCGGCATCTCCATTTCCAAGTTCGAGGGCGTCGAGGAGCCGCTCGCGCGCATCGTCGCGACCGCCTATCAACTTGATGCGGCGCGCCGGCTCACTTGTGCTGCGTTGAACGCCGGCGTCCATCCCGCCGTGATATCAGGCATCATGAAGCTGCACGCGACCGAGCGGATGCGCATTGCGGTCGACGATGCCATGGACATTCATGGCGGCAAGGCCGTGATCGATGGTCCGCAAAACTATCTCGGCAATCTGCATCGCGCTGTGCCCGTCGGCATCACCGTCGAGGGTGCCAATATCCTGACCCGCAATCTCATCGTGTTCGGGCAGGGCGCGATCCGCGCGCATCCCTATCTGCTCGACGAGATCAATGCGCTCGCGGACACCGACCGCGAGCGCGGGCTGGCCGCGTTCGACAAGGCGTTCTGGAAGCATGTCGGCCACAGCTTCCGGACGCTGTTCCGGGCCTTCGGCCGCAGCTGGACCTTCGGTGCCTTTGCGCTGGCGCCCGACGCGGGCGATGCCACGCCGTTCTATCGCCAGCTCTCGCGCTACTCCGCCGCGTTTGCGCTCTGCGCCGACATGGCGCTGCTGACGCTCGGCGGCGCGCTCAAGCGCAAGGAGATGCTGTCGGCGCGCTTCGGCGACATCCTCTCGGAGCTTTATCTGCTCTCGGCCGCGCTCAAACGCTGGGAGGACGAGGGCCGCCCGAAGGAAGACTTTGCCGCACTGCAATGGTGCATGGCAACGGGCTTCAAGACGATCGAAAATCGGCTGGCCGAAATCCTCGCCAATCTGCCCAATCGCTTCGTCGCCGTGATTCTCAAGCTCGTGGTTCAGCCGTTTGGCGCCCGCGTGCTCGGCCCATCCGACCGCGTCGTGCACCAATGCGCGAGCCTCGTGCTGGAGCCCTCGGCCGCGCGCGAGCGCCTGACACCGGATCTGGCTTATGTCGACGACGATGGAGGTTTCGCCAGGCTGGAGCGCGCGTTCAAGCTGGTGACGGCCACGGACGCCATCGCCAAGCGTATGCGCGCCGCGCATATCCGCGACTGGAAGGACGCCGTCGCCAAGGGCGTGATCACGCAGGCCGAAGGCGAGCAGCTTTCGGCTGCTCATGAAGCCGTTGCGGAAGTCATCGAGGTCGACGATTTTGCCCCGGAGGTGTTGTCGCCGATTTACAAGAAAACCGGTGACGTGCATCAGTTCTTCCAGGAACTCGGTGAACAGAGGGCGGCGAGCTGATGGCGCGACCGGTTTTCATCGTCGACGGCAGCCGGACGCCGTTTCTGAAGGCGCGCTCCGGACCGGGGCCGTTCACGCCGGTCGATCTCGCCGTGCAATGCGGCCGGCCGCTGCTGGCGCGCCAGCCCTTCTCTCCAACCGACTTCGACCAGGTCATTCTCGGCTGCGTCAACGTCATCGCCGACGAGATGAACCCGGCGCGCGTCGCTGCGCTCCGGCTCGGCATGGGCGAGGACATGGTCGCCTTCACCGTGCAGATCAATTGCGGCTCCGGCATGCAGTCGATCGACACCGCCTACCGCTACATCCGTGAAGGTCATGCCGACATGATCCTGGCTGGCGGCACGGAGGCCCTGAGCCACGCGCCGCTGGTCTGGTCGAATTCGGGCGTGCGCTGGTTCGCCGGCCTTGCCACAGCCAAGGGCCTCGCTGCGAGGCTGGCGGCGGCCTTCAAATTCCGGCCAAGCTATCTCAAGCCGATCATTGGCCTGGAGCGTGGCCTGACTGACCCGGTTACCGAATTGAACATGGGCCAGACCGCCGAGGTCGTCGGCCATCTCTTCGGCATCACCCGCGCCCAGTCGGATGCCTATGCGGCCGAGAGCCATCGCCGGCTCGCGCATGCGCAGGCCGAAGGCTATCTGAAAGGCGAGGTCGAGACCGCCTTCTCCCGTGACGGACAATTCTTCGACCATGACGACGGCGTGCGGCCGGACTCGACGGCCGAGTCACTTGCAAAGCTGAGGCCGGTGTTCGAGCGTCCCTGGGGCCAGGTCACTGCCGGCAATTCCTCGCAGATCACGGACGGCGCCTCCTGGGTCATCCTCGCCTCCGACGCGGCTGTCGCGAAGCATAGACTGACGCCGAAGGCCGCGATCGTTGACAGCCATTGGGCTGCGCTCGATCCCAGCATCATGGGGCTCGGACCCGTGATGTCCGCGACGCCGCTGCTGACGCGCAATGGCCTTTCTATCAGCGACGTCGAGACCTGGGAGCTGAACGAAGCCTTTGCGACGCAGGTGCTCGGCTGCCTTGCGGCCTGGAACGACGACAAATTCTGCCGCGAGATCCTTGGGCTCGACGCTGCCGCCGGTGAGATCGACCGTGCAAAGCTCAACGTCGATGGCGGCGCCATCTCGCTCGGCCATCCCGTCGGCACCTCGGGCAACCGCATCGTGCTGCATCTCGTCAACGCGATGAAGCGACTCGGTACGCGGCGCGGGATTGCCACCGAATGCATCGGCGGTGGGCTCGGCGGCGCCATGCTGATCGAGGCGGTGTGACCATGGATTCCAGGATCATGACCGCGCTCGGCGACCGCGTGCTCTCGCTCGGGCCGCAACCCGCGGCCGATGGCCTCTACAAGCATTTCAAGCTGACCCGTGATGCCGATGGCGTTGCCTGGCTGCTGTTTGACCGCGCTGATTCCAGCGCCAACACGCTGTCCTCCGACGTGATGGAGGAATTCGATGCCGTGCTGGCGGCGATCGAGACCGAGCGTCCGGCGGGCCTCGTGATCCGCTCGGCGAAGCCGTCCGGCTTCATCGCCGGCGCCGACGTCAATGAATTCCGCGGTGCCAGCGACCCTGAGATTGTAGAGACGCGGATCCGTGCCGCGCATGCGGTGGTGGACCATCTCGAGGCGCTCAAGCTGCCGACGGTCGCGGTCATCCACGGTTTCTGCCTCGGTGGCGGACTCGAGGTAGCTCTCGCCTGCCAGTCGCGCATCGCCATCGACGGCGCGCGCTTCGGCTTCCCGGAGGTGATGCTGGGCCTGCACCCCGGCCTCGGCGGCACTGCGCGTTTCACCGCGCTGGTCAATCCGACGCAGTCGATGGCGCTGATGCTGACGGCACGCACCATTGACGCGCGCCGCGCCAAGGCCCTCGGCCTCGTCGATACCGTGACGCAGGAGCGCCACGTCAGGGGCGCGGTGAAGGACGTGCTGTTCGGCCGCCTGAAGCGGGCCAAGCCCGGTCTGCTCACGCGCGCGGCCAATCTCGGCCCGGTGCGCACGCTGCTTGCCAAGCGGATGCGAAGCGAGGCGGAGAAGGCCGCATCCCGCGAGCACTATCCCGCGCCTTACGCGCTGATCGACCTCTGGGAGACGCATGGCGGCAACAAGGCCGCCATGCTGAGGGCGGAGCAGGCGTCGTTTGCCAAACTGATGGTGACGCCGACCGCGCAGAATTTGATCCGCGTGTTCTTCCTGCGCGAGCAGATGAAGAAGGCGGCCGGCAGCGGCAACACCATCAAGCACGTCCACGTCATCGGGGCCGGCGCCATGGGCGGCGACATCGCGGCCTGGTGTGCGGGGCAGGGGCTGCGCGTCTCGCTCGCCGACATGAAGGCCGAGCCGATTGCCGGCGCGGTGAAGCGCGCTGCCGAGCTCTATGGCAAAATCATCCGAAAAGCCACCGAGGTGCGCGACGCGCTCGACCGCCTGATCCCCGATATGGACGGAGAGGGCGTTCGCAACGCCGACCTGGTCATCGAGGCGGTTCCGGAAAAGCTCGAACTAAAGCAGAAGGTCTATGCCGGCCTCGAGCCCCGGATGAAGCCGGGCGCGATCCTCGCCACCAACACCTCGAGCATCCCGCTTCAGGATTTGCGCACCACGCTGGCGCGGCCGGAGCGCCTCGTTGGTCTGCACTTCTTCAACCCGGTGTCGCGATTGCAGCTGGTCGAGGTGGTCAGCCATGACGGCAACGATGCGCAAGTTATGAAGCAGGCGCTCGCTTTCGTCGGTGCGATCGATCGCCTGCCGCTCTCCGTGAAGAGCTCGCCCGGCTTCCTCGTCAACCGCGCGCTGACGCCCTACATGCTGGAAGCCATGGTGATGCTGGACGAGAAAACCGACCAGCGCCTGATCGACGCTGCCGCCGAACAGTTCGGCATGCCAATGGGACCGATCGAGCTCGCCGACCAGGTCGGACTCGACATCTGCCTCGACGTCGGCGACATGCTGCGCGCCAAGTTCGGTGACCTGCTGCCCCCGACGCCGGCCTGGCTGCGCGACAAGGTCGCCAGGGGCGAGCTCGGCCGCAAGACCGGCAAGGGCTTTTACACCTGGAAAGATGGCAAGGCGGAAAAGGCGCCATTGCCGGAGACCGGCCCTGGTGTCACCGATCAGATGATCGACCGTCTGGTGCTGCCGATGTCCAATGTCTGTGTCGCGGCCTTGCGCGAAGGCATCGTCGACGACCCCGATGCGGTCGACGGCGCCATGATCTTCGGCACCGGCTACGCGCCGTTCCGTGGCGGTCCCTTGAACTATGCGCGCATGCGCGGGGTGGAAAATATTGTATCCACCTTGCGCGCGCTGTCCGAACGATTCGGCGGACGCTTCGCGCCCGATCCGGGCTGGGACAATTTCAAGTGAGATCTGCATGACCGAAAAGTCCGACACTGAGCCGAGCGGTGATCTCTGCATCCGCACGCTGGCGATGCCCGCCGACACCAATGCCAATGGCGACATCTTCGGCGGCTGGCTGCTCAGTCAGATGGACGTCGGCGGCGGCGTGTTCGCATCCAAAACGGCAAAGTCGCGTACCGTGACGGTCGCAATCGAGGCAATGAACTTTCGAAAAGCTGTCTATGTCGGCGATCTCGTCTCCGTCTACGCCAATCTCGTTCGGGTGGGCCGCACCTCGATGACCGTGCATCTCGAAGCCTGGGCGCTACGGCGCGGGGAAGCGTATCCGTTCCTCGTCACCGACGGCAATTTTACCTACGTCTCGATCGACGAGCACGGCCGGCCGCAAGAGGTGCGTTCGACCGGCTCGCCGATCGCGACGTAATCGCGCGCGGCGCTCTGTCTCAACTCATCAAGATGCGCGGCGAGCGTGAGTCCACGCGTCGCTTCTTTGCCAAGAACGGGTCATAAAACGGATGCGGTCCCGGCGTACCCAATCGTGCGTCGATTCGGGGTGGAAACCGGTTGATTTGCCCTCAGGAACCTTTGGGCAGACTGACCGTTATTTGCCCGCACTGAGGAATCCACGGACCATGCCGGACAGCTACATCATCGAGGTCAATTCGCAGACCGCAGGTATCGTCGTTCGTTCTCAAGGAGGCTACTGCTTCTTCGCCTCGTCCCACCAATTCAAGCGTCTCGAAGGCCAGCTCTTTCGCAACGCCCGCGAAGCCGAGCGTGCTGCCCGCAAGCTGGTGAATGGCGACGTGAAGGAAGCGGCGTAAGCTCCACGCGGTCATTCCGGAGCGCGTAGCGCGAACCCGGAATCCATCTTGCTGCAGAAATTGCCGATCGATGGATTCCGGATTCGCGCCTTCCGGCGCGCCCGGAATGATGGCTTCTTCACAATTTCGTCGCGGCGCGCGACAACAGCTTCCATTCGTCGCCTTGCTTCAGCCAGTTCATCAGGATGTGAAGATTGGTCGGCACTTTCTTCCCATCGGCCGCCATCTCCTGTTCCGCGACCCAGTGGAAGCGCACGATCGCGGCGGGGCCGACCACCTTGATGGTCGGGTCCTTGTACTCGATCGAGAGGAATTTGGATTTGCCGTCGGTGGCGTTGGCGATGAAGGTCGCCTTGTCCTCGACCTTGCCGCTGGAATGGCTGTAGCTGAGATCGTCCCAGCACAGCGCGCCGAGCGCCTTGGGGTCGGCTGCGATCTGGGCGAGGCGGAAGGCCTCGACCTTCTTTGCCACGGCGTCTTCCTCGGCGGACGCCGCCAGTGCCGGTGTGGTGAGCGCAAGGGCAGAGACCGCCAGCGTCGAGAGCGCCAGATCGCGTCGGTTGATCGTCATCGTTTCCTCCTTTTTGGTCTTGTATGGAGTGTTGCAGCCATGCGCGGCTTTGTCGAGTGTCGCGTGGTTGTCATGCGCGTCGTCATTGCGCGCGCGAAGCTCTATTGATACGTGTTGCGCATCGATGCGTGGTGCATTCGGGAAAGTACTGATATGATCGAGACTCTCGGCCGGGCACTGCTGTTCGATATCGACGGCACGCTCGCCAACACCGACCCGCTGCACCTGAAGGCGTTCAACCAGGTGCTCGGTCCCCGCGGCCATGTCTTCGATCACGCGCGCTTCTCGAAGGAGCTGCAAGGCTTCGCCAACGTCTCCATCGGTGAGCGCTTTCTGCCGGGCGAGGCATTGGAGCGCCGCGCCGAGATTCTCGGTGAAAAGGAAGAGGTGTTTCGCGACCTGGTCGCCGGGCAGATCGAACCCTTGCCCGGTCTGATGGCGCTGCTCGACCGCGCGGATGACGCGGGCATTCCCATGGTCGCCGTCACCAACGCGCCGCGTCTCAACGCCGAGCTGCTGTTGTCCGGTCTCGACATCACGCATCGCTTCAAGGCGCTCGTGATCGGCGACGAACTGCCGCACGGCAAGCCGCATCCACTGCCCTATCAGGAGGGGTTGCGCTTCGTCGGGGCCAGCGCGGCCGCCTCGATCGCGTTCGAGGATTCCCGCTCCGGCGTGCAGTCGGCCACCGCCGCCGGGATTCCGACCATCGGTATCCGGACCAGTCTCAGCGATGCTGACCTTGTTGGCGCGGGCGCGATCGCTTCCGCCAGCGCCTTCGACGACCCTGAGTTGCTCGCGCGACTGGCGCGCGCGATGGCCTGGTGAAGCTTTTATCCACTAACCGTGATCGGCGCGCATTGACCACGCGCGCGGGAAGCCGCACCATGCAGCATTCTGACTTGAGGCCGTTGCCGTGACCGGATTGACCCATCGCCAGGCTGAAATCCTCAATATTGCCCGCGCCTCGGGCCGCGTCATGGTCGAGGAGCTGGCGCGCCGTTTCGAAGTCTCGGCGCAGACCATCCGCAAGGATCTCAACGATCTCTGCGAGCGCCGTTCGCTCACCCGCATCCACGGCGGCGCGATCATCGCCTCCGGTGTCGAAAACCTTGCCTACGAGGCACGCCGCTTCGTCGCCGCCGACGAGAAGAAGGCGATTGGCGCCGCCGCCGCCTCGCTGATCCCGAACGGCTGCTCGCTCTTCATCAACATCGGCACCACGACGGAAGAGGTCGCGAGCGCACTGACCTCGCATGAGGACCTGCTCGTCATCACCAACAATCTCAACGTCGCCATGCTGCTCTACCGCCATCCCCGCATCGAGGTGGTGGTCGCCGGCGGCACGGTGCGGCGCGCCGACGGCGCCGTGGTCGGCTCGACCGCGACGCAGCTGATCGGCCAGTTCAAGGTGGATTACGCCATCATCGGCGCGTCCGCGATCGACGAGGAGGGCGCGCTGCTCGATTTCGACTATCGCGAGGTGCAGGTGGCGCAGGCCATCATCGCCAATGCCCGCAGCGTCATGCTGGTCGCCGATTCCACAAAACTTCGCCGCAGCGCGCCGGTCCGTATCGCGCACATGACCCAGATCCAGACCTTCGTCACCGACCAGGAGCTGCCCGAACGCCTCGCCACCATCTGCCACAGCAAGGGCATCGAGGTGGTTGAGGCGATGCCGAAGGGCGCTGACATCGACGAGACCCAGGCCGAGGTGCAGGACGCCGCGCCTGAAGCGGCGCCGGTGGTGCGGTTGCGCTAGGGGCTCAGGCTGCGTCCCACGGGTTGAGCAGCGGAACTCCGAAGGTCGCGAAATCCTTCACATTGCGTGTGACGAGCGTGAGGTTGTGAGCCAGCGCCGTTGCTGCGAAGAATCCATCCATCACCGACAAGGCGACCCCGCTGCGGCGGCTCTGTGCCATCAGGTCGCCCCAGCGCTCGGCCGCCGCGTGATCGATTGGCAGGATGCGCTCTGCAAATCGGGCCGGTAGATCGTGGGCGAGCCAGATGCTCAGTGCCGCGCGCCGACGGCCGTCATCGAGCAACGCAATGCCGCGGCGAAGCTCGGCGATGGTAGCAACGCTGATGAAGGCGCGATCCTCATCGATCGTGTCGAGCCACGCCAGAACTTTTGGAGAAGGTGCCGGCCGCCGAACCTCCGACAGCACATTGGTGTCAAGGAGCAGGTTCACGGCATCTCGTCGCGGGGGTCGTCCCGTACGCGTTCAAGTTCGAGCTCAGCGTCGTGGAGCGGCGAAGCCAGCAGAAATTCAGCGAGCGTGCCTTTGCGCACTGTCTTTCGCGCCCACTCTTCAGCGGAGACAACCACGGCATTTGGCTTGCCATGACGAGTGATGATCTGGGGACCGCTTTGGGCGCGATCGACGACCTCGGACAGGCGCGCCTTGGCATTGGCAAGCGTCCATGTGTCGGTGCGCGGTAAATTTGGAGCCTTGCTGTGATCTGTCATATCCGAAGGAACCAAAATGACTATAGTGACTATAATGATCTGACTTGCGTATTCAAGCGGCGTGGCCCGCCTGAATCAGCACTTTGGGTGCCCAATTCGTTGGCTAAATGCCTCACAGAAAGTTCCATTTTCGCTTCCTTTCGTCTCTCTTTCGTCTTGCTTTCGTTTTTGGGTGTGATCTAATCCAAAACGAAAGTAGCCGCCCGACTGAACGAGCGGTTTCCGGGGGATGCGTCTGTTGGAGCGTATTTTCGACCTCGCCATCATTGGAGGCGGTGTTAACGGTTGCGGCATCGCGCGTGACGCGGTGGGCCGCGGCAACACTGTTTTCCTGTGTGAAATGAACGATCTGGCGAGCGGGACATCGTCTTGGTCGACCAAGCTGGTGCATGGCGGCCTGCGCTATCTCGAATATTACGAGTTCCGCCTGGTCCGCGAGGCGCTGATCGAGCGCGAGATTCTCTGGGGCATCGCGCCCCACATCATCCGTCCCCTGCGTTTCGTGCTGCCGCATCATGCGGGCCTCCGTCCGGCCTGGCTGCTGCGCCTCGGCCTGTTCCTCTACGATCACATCGGAGGCCGTCACCTGCTGCCGGCGACCCGTTCGCTCGATCTCCGGCGCGACGAGGTCGGCAAGCCGCTGATCCCGAATCGCTACGCCCGTGCCTTCGAATATTCCGACTGCTTCGTCGATGACGCCCGCCTGGTCGTGCTCAATGCGCGGGACGCCGCCGACAAGGGCGCAGAGATCCGCACACGGACCCGCGCGACTGACATCAAGCAGTCCAATGGCGTCTGGACTGTCGGCCTGGTCGACACGTTGACCGGTGCCCGCTCTCAGATCCAGGCCCGCGCGCTGGTCAATGCCGGCGGCCCCTGGGTCGAGGACGTGCTCGGGCGCGGTGCCGGCGTCAACGCCAAGGCAAAGGTGCGGCTGGTGCAGGGCTCGCACATTGTGGTCAAGAAGCTCTACGACCACGATCGCGCCTACATGTTCCAGAACGCCGACGGCCGCATCATCTTCGTCATCCCCTACCAGGACGATTTCACGCTGATCGGCACCACCGACCGCGACTATGACGGCGATCCCGCCAAGGTGAAGGCGACGGGCGAGGAGATCGAGTATCTCTGCAAGGCCGCCAGCGAATATCTCGCCAAGCCCGTCACATCAGAGGACGTGGTCTGGACCTATTCCGGCGTGAGACCGCTTTATGACGACGGCGCCAGCGAAGCCAAGGCCGCGACCCGCGACTATGTGTTCGAGCTCGACACGCCCGGCGGGGTGCCGCTGCTGTCGATCTATGGCGGCAAGATCACGACCTACCGTCGTCTTGCCGAAGAGGCGCTGGAGCGGCTCGCGCCCTATCTCCGCAGTGCAAAAGCGCGTGAAGGCTGGACCGGCAAATGGCCGCTGCCCGGAGGCGACATGGACGTGTCGGCCGTCGACGGCCTGATCGCCGAGATCCAGCGCGGCTATCCCTTCCTCAGCCACGAGCATGCGCGACGTCTCGCGCGCGCCTATGGCACCCGGGCCATCAAGCTGCTCGGCGATGCCAAATCGGCCGCCGATCTCGGCCAGGCCTTTGGCGCAACCCTGACCGAACGCGAGGTTCGCTACCTGATGACCAACGAATGGGCGGTGACCGCCGAAGATATCGTCTGGCGCCGCTCCAAGCTCGGTCTGCGACTATCTGCCGACGAAATTGCCGCCCTGGACGACTGGATCAGGGCCCACGCCGTGTCGCAAAGTCCGCTGCTGGAAGCAGGAGGACGCCCATGAGCGTGACGCTCGATCACGTGACCCGGACCGTCGACGGTATGGAACACATCCGCGACGTCTCGCTGACGCTCGAGAGCGGCACGCTCAACGTGCTGCTCGGGCCGACGCTGTCGGGCAAGACCTCGATCATGCGGCTGCTCGCAGGCCTGGACAAGCCGACCACGGGCAAGTTGCTGGTGGGCGGCAAGGACGTCACCGGGGCCGACGTGCGTCAGCGTTCGGTCGCGATGGTCTATCAGCAGTTCATCAACTATCCCTCGCTCACGGTCTATGAGAACATTGCCTCGCCGCTGCGCGTGCAGGGCAAGCCTCGCGAGGAGATCGAGACGCGCGTGGCGCAAGCCGCAAAATTGCTGCGGCTCGAGCCGTTCCTGAAGCGCACGCCGCTCCAGCTTTCCGGCGGCCAGCAGCAGCGTACCGCGATCGCGCGCGCCCTGGTCAAGGACGCCGATCTCGTGCTGCTCGACGAGCCGCTCGCCAATCTCGACTACAAGCTGCGCGAGGAGCTGCGCGCCGAGCTGCCGCGCATCTTCGAGGCATCAGGCGCGATTTTCGTCTATGCCACCACCGAGCCGACCGAGGCGCTGCTGCTCGGCGGCAACACGGTCTGCATGTGGGAAGGCCAGGCGCTGCAGATGGGCGAGACAGCCAACGTCTATCGTCGGCCGCAGACCTTGCGCGTCGCCCAGGTTTTCTCCGACCCGCCGCTCAATCTGGTCGGCATCGAGAAGAAGAACGGCTCCGTGCAATATGCGGGCGGCACAGCGTCGCCGGCCTCGGGCCTTTATTCCTCCCTCGCCGATGGCGCCTATCGCGTCGGCTTTCGTGCGCATCAGCTCGGTCTTGCCAACGGCCAGACCGATCGTCATGCCTTCCACGCCACTGTGACGGTGACCGAGATCACCGGTTCGGAGAGTTTCGTGCATTTGACCCGCGACGGATCGAATTGGGTTGCGGTGCTGCACGGCGTGCACGAGTTCGAGCCCGGCCAGACGCTGGATGCCGTGCTCGATCCCAATGATGTCTTCGTCTTTGATGCGGCCGACCGGTTGGTCGCCGCTCCGGGCTCGTAAGGGGGAGATGCGCGATGGCCCGCATTGACCTCGTCGATCTCGCCCACTCCTACGGCGGCAATGACGCGCCGCAGGAAACTTTTGCGCTGAAGCCGGTGACCATGACCTGGCGGCAGGGCGGCGCCTATGCGTTGCTTGGCCCGTCCGGCTGCGGCAAGACCACGCTGCTCAACGTCATCTCCGGCATCATCACGCCGTCGCGGGGGAAGATCCTGTTCGACGGGGTGGACATCACACCGCTGTCAACCCAGAAGCGCAACATCGCCCAGGTGTTCCAGTTTCCGGTGATCTACGACACCATGACGGTGGGGCAGAATCTTGCGTTTCCGTTGAAGAATCGCGGCATGCCGAAGGCCGAGATCGACAAGCGCGTCGCCGAGATCGGCCGCCTGCTCGACCTCGAGCCCCATCTGAACCGCAAGGCGACGCGGCTCACCGCCGATGCCAAGCAGAAGATCTCGCTCGGCCGCGGCCTCGTCCGCTCCGACGTCGCCGCCGTGCTGTTCGACGAGCCGCTGACGGTGATCGATCCCGAATTGAAGTGGCAGCTTCGCTCCAAGCTGAAGGCGCTGCATCGCGAGCTCGACCTCACGATGATCTACGTCACCCACGACCAGACCGAGGCGCTGACCTTCGCCGACACGGTCGTCGTCATGCATGACGGTCGCGTGGTGCAGAGCGGCACGCCGGCCGAGTTGTTCGACAAGCCCGCCCACACCTTCGTCGGCTATTTCATCGGCTCGCCCGGCATGAACATCCTGGCGGCGGAGGTGAAGGGGCGTGAGGCGAAGGTCGGCGGTCACGTCATTGCGCTCAACCGCGCTTACGACAATCTGCCCTCGGGCGCCAAGATCGAGATCGGCGTGCGTCCGGAATTCGTCGAGGTCGTTGCGCCCGGACCCGGCCTGCTCACCGCGAAGATCGATCGTATCGACGATCTCGGCCGTATCCGCTTTGCCCGCGTGCGCGTGGGCGACGCCAAGCTCGCGGCGCGCGCGCCCGCAGGCTTTACCAGTTCCGACGGCAATGCCGGCCTGAAATTCGATCCGGCGCATATCCACGTCTATGCCGACAGCCTTCTGGTGGAGGGAGCCGCCTGATGGACAAGACCGTCAACCAAAAAGCCTGGTTCCTGGTGCTGCCGGTGTTCCTGGTCGTCGCCTTCTCCGCGGTGCTGCCGCTGATGACGGTGGTGAACTATTCGATGCAGGACACCTTCGGCAACAACCAGTTCTTCTGGAACGGTGTCGGCTGGTTCAAGGAATTGCTCGATCCCTCCACCGATCTCGGCGGCCGCTTCCTGGCCTCGCTCGGCCGCAATCTGTTCTTCTCGCTGGTGATCCTCGCGATCGAGGTGCCGCTCGGCATCGTCGTCGCACTGTCGATGCCGCGTCAGGGCTGGACGGTGGCGGCCTGCCTCGTCATCCTTGCGCTGCCGCTCTTGATTCCGTGGAACGTGGTCGGCACGATCTGGCAGATCTTCGGCCGGCCCGACATCGGCTTGCTTGGCTATGTGCTGAATGCGGTCGGCATCGACTACAACTATGTCTCCAACGACATCGATGCCTGGGTCACGGTCATCGTGATGGACGTCTGGCATTGGACCAGCCTCGTCGCGCTGCTCTGCTATGCCGGCCTGAAGTCGATCCCCGAAGCCTATTATCAGGCCGCCCAGATCGACGGCGCCTCGCGCTGGGCCGTGTTCAAGGCGATCCAATTGCCGAAGATGAACCGCGTGCTGTTGATCGCGGTGCTGCTCCGCTTCATGGACTCGTTCATGATCTACACCGAGCCGTTTGTCGTCACTGGCGGCGGGCCCGGCAACTCGACCACCTTCGTGTCGATCGAGCTGGTCAAGATCGCGCTCGGCCAGTTCGACCTCGGCAAAGCTGCCGCACTCTCGCTGGTCTACAATCTGATCATCCTGATCGTCTGCTGGATCTTCTACACCGTCATGACCAACGCCGGCAACGAACGCAAACCCCAGGAAGGAGCGGCGTGATGCACTCGATTCCCGGCCGCCGCTTCATCATGGGGCTGTTCCTGATCTTCCTGCTGCTGCCGATCTACTGGCTCGTCAACATGAGCTTCAAGACCAACAGCGAGATCGTCTCGACGATGACGCTGTGGCCGCATACGCCGACGCTGCAGCATTACAAGCGCATCTTCACCGACGAGAGCTGGTACTCCGGCTACATCAATTCGCTGGAATACGTCGTCCTCAACACCATCATCTCGATTTCGGTGGCGCTGCCCGCGGCCTACGCCTTTTCGCGCTACCGTTTCCTCGGCGACAAGCATCTGTTCTTCTGGCTGCTGTCGAACCGCATGGCGCCGGCCGCGGTCTATGCGCTGCCGTTCTTCAACCTCTATTCGGCGATCGGCCTGTTCGATACGCCTTGGGCGGTCGCGCTGGCGCACTGCATCTTCAACGTGCCCCTGGCGGTGTGGATCCTCGAAGGCTTCGTCTCCGGCGTGCCGCGGGAGATCGACGAGACCGCCTTCCTCGACGGCTACTCCTTCCCGCGCTTCTTCATCAAGATCCTGGTGCCGCTGATCGCGAGCGGCATCGGCGTCGCCGCCTTCTTCTGCTTCATGTTTTCCTGGGTCGAGCTGCTGCTGGCGCGGACCTTGACCTCGGTGCAGACCAAGCCGATCGCGGCGATCATGACGCGCACGGTGTCGGCGGCCGGCATGGATTGGGGCCTGCTGGCCGCTGCCGGCGTGCTCACCATCATTCCGGGTGCGCTGGTGATCTGGTTCGTCCGCAACTACATCGCGCGCGGCTTCGCGCTCGGCAGAGTCTAGGGAGGCGCTTATGGAATCCATCGCATGGATGGCCTGGACGCTGCCGACGGCGATCTTCTTCGTCGCGCTCGCAGGACCGTGGGAGGTGAGGACGCGGCTCGCCGACGTCGACTCCACCGCGAGCCGCGACGGTGGCGTCTGGCTTCGCGACACGCTGTCGGTCGGCACGCCGCTAATGCCCATCCTCGTGCCAACACACGCCCCTGTGTGT
>NZ_JAANIH010000061.1 GCF_014529705.1 Bradyrhizobium campsiandrae | reverse complement strand
GAGCGTGACTCACTGGGGGGGTGCGTCCGGTCTCACACCGACAGAAGACTAAGCGCGCTGGGGACGCGCGGGGGCCGGTGCGCGGAGGCGAGCAAAGCTTGCCCGCGGCGATGTCGGCCGCCGCAATCGCCTGCGATGCCGTCACCGCCGTGCCGTTCAGGCTGAGCGTGCCCAGCGTCGGCAGGCTGGTGATCAGCACCGACTTCAGCGCATTCGCTGGCGTGTCGTTGGGATCAGAGAAGGCGAAGTCCGCGGTCTTGAAAATGTAAGCCGCGCCTTCGTTGGTCGACACCGTCACGTCTGAGGTAACAGGGGCGTGGTTGATCGCACCGACCGAAACCGTCACCGTCGCCGCGGTCGAGGTATCGTGTCCGCCATTGGCGGTGCCGCCGGTATCCACCACCTCGAAGCCGAAGCTGGCATAGGCCGCGCCGGAGCCTGCGCCCGGCGTGTAGACCAGCTTGCCGGCATCGAGATCGGCCTTGCTGATCGCCTGGTTTGCGACGACGGAATTGCCCGCAAACGTCAGCGAGCCCGCGACCGGCAGGGTTGTGATGACAACGGACTTGAGGCTGTCGGCCGGCACATCGCCGGGATCTCCGAACGGGAAATCGGCGCTCGTGAAGACCTTCTGACCGCCCTGGAACAGCTGCACCGTAAAGCCGGACGTCGTCGGCGCATTGTTGATGCGCGCGACGTTGAGCGTGGCGGTCGCAACGGCGGAAATGTCGAGGCCCCCGTTCGCGGTGCCGCCATCGTCCTGCACCTCGAAATTGAAGCTCGCATAGCCGATGCCGAAGCCGCCGGCCGCCGGCGTGAACACCAGCTTTCCGGCCGCGATATCGGTCGCAAGGATCGATTGCCCCGCAGTGACGGCGACGCCGTTATTGGTGAGGACGCCGGCCGAGGGCAGAGTGACGACGACGACGGCCTTGATCGCGTTCGCCGGGCTGTCGTTGGGATCGGAGAACGGGAAGTCGGCGACCTTGAAGGTGTAGCCGGCGTTCTCGACCAGCGAGATTGTGGTCGCGGCGGTGGCAGGCGCGTGGCTGATCTTGGTCACGGCCAACGAGACCGTCGCCGGCTGGCTGGTCAGGACGTTGCTCGAATTGCCGGCAGGCGCGCCGTTGTCGCGCCACGCATAGGTGAAGCTGTCGGAGCCCTGATAGGCCGCCGAAGCCGTGTAGCTGACGGTATTCTGGCCGGTGATGGACACGGTGCCATGGGCGGGCTGGCTCAGGATCAGCAGGGTGAGCTGATTGGCGGCCGTCTCGAGGTCGGAGCCCTGAAGCACGATCGTCGTCGGCTGACCGGCGATGACATTTGCCGACAGGTCCGATGCGATCGGCGCGTGATTGATCGGCGTAACGTTGACGACGAAGTTGGCCTCGCTGTGGCCGAGCTTCGGATCATTGGCGGCATAGCGGATCGTATCGCTGCCGACATAGCCGTAGTTGGGAACGTAGGTGAAGGTGCCGGCGACCGGATCGAAGTTCTGGATCGTGCCATGCTTGGGCGCCGTGACGATGGCAAACGTGATCGGATCGTTGTCGGCATCGGTGGCGTGCAAGGTCACCGCCAGCGTCTGGTCGTTGGCGACGCTGGCCGTCGCATCGAGCACCACGGGCGCGTGATTGGCGCTGCGATCGATGTGGAAGCTGCGAACGAAGGCGCCGCCCGCGGCGCCGTCACCGTCGCCATCCAGCGCGTTGCCGGCAGAATCCAGCAGGCCGGAGGCCTTGCTCACGGTCAGTCGATAGAAGCCGTCGGCCAGAGGGCCGTTCGACAGCGACAGCTGCACGACCTTGGAGGCGGACGCATAGGACGGCACGATGGCGACGATCCTGTCGTCAGGCGTGTCGAACTTGCCGTCGGCTCCAGCTTCGATGAGCTGGAAATTGGCATTGCTGTTGGCGCTGGTGACGTCCAGCGTCTCGCTGAAATTGAGATTGATCGACGTGAACACGGCGTCGGTCGAAGCGCCATTGGCCGGAAGGTTCGCACCGGACAGGATGGTCGGCGGCACGACGTCGGAGGACGAGCCCTGGAACTCGATCGCGCCGATGTCGTAGTAGACGCGCCCCTCGGCCTGGTTCGGCGTGAGGATCACCGCATTGGCGTTGTTCAGGTCGGTGCGGCCGCTGATCGAGGCGACAGCGTAGTCGGCGCCATCGCCGGACGACAGGCCGATGACGGGCGTAAATCCGTTGAGGTTGTTGCCATAGTCGAACCGGACGCTGCCGTCGGCGCCGAGGCGCACGGAAGCCTGGGACAGGGTTGAGCCCGGTCCGGCGAACGCCTCCGACACGAAGCGAATGGTGACGTGATCGGCGGCGGACTCCACGTAGATGTTGCCGGTGCCGAAGCGATTGTCCATCGCGGCCCAGAACGGCGCGATCATCGCGTTGGCTTTCAGCGTCGCAAGGCTCGGCGTATAGGCATCGCCGCCGGTGACACCGGGCGTGAACGCGATGAACCCGGCCGGCGAGGCGTAGATCGTCGAATAGGACTTGCCGTAGAAATTGAAGGCGAACGGCAGATTGATCGTGGCGTAGGACGCCGCGTAGTAGTTGATTGGGCTCACCGCAGTTCCGGCGGCCAGCACGCTGGCGCCGCCTGAGGTCTCGTCATAGACGGCCGGGCCGGTGCCGGTGTTGGCGACGGCGGGATCGTCATGCCTGGTCTGTCCGAGGAAATCGGTCGCCCCGGTGACGAAGGCATTGCCGGAATCGATCGCCGGCGAGAATTTTCCCGGCGTGAAATTGTCGTCCGCGCCGCCGCCGAGCGCGGTATCGAGGCCGCCCAGCACGTTGTCGGCGCCGTCGATATCGATGAATTTCGGATCGCCCTCCAGGCTGCCGGAATTGAGCGCCGGAACACCGGCCTGCCAGGCGGCGAGGCTGGAATAGTTCGTCGCGCCCCAGGCGACGAGGGTCGCAGCGCTGCTGCTGCCGCGCCAGTACAGATTGTTCGTCGCCTTGAACCCGCTCTGGCTGTCGGCCGCAATCGAGATCATCGTGCCGAGATCGCTCCAGACGATGTCGTCGCTCAGACTGAAATTGGACGCCGAGCCCGACAGCTTCACGTCGGTGCCGACGGACTGCCAGATGGTGTTGCTGATCAGCTTGCTGCCGTTGCCATAGGAAAGCTCCACGCCGGACGTGGTGTTGGCGTAGATCAGGTTTTCCTCGATATCGATCGAGCCGCCGTAAAGGCTGGACTTGATACCCGTCTTGTTCGAGTAGATGCGGTTGCCGACGATCGTGCCGCCGTAATAGTTCGCCGTGATGCCGTTGTTGCTGTTCGAGAAGATGCGGTTGCCCCGCACGATGCTGGAGAGATCATAGACCGAGATGCCGTCGTAATTGCCGTAGACATCGTTGCCGGTCGCCAGCACCGAGGAGTTGACGAAGATGCCGGCATCGCCCGCGGTGGTCTGGCCGAACACATGGTTGCCCGAGATGATCAGATTGGAGCCGCTGGCATAGATGCCGTAATAGTTGCCCTGGGTGGCGTTGTTGAAGACACGGTTGTTGGAGACCGTGGTGGTCGCCGCACCCGTTCCGGACCCGCCATAGGCGAGAATGCCGTAGGTGCGGTTGTCGTGGACGCTGTTGTTGTCCACCAGCACGCCTGAGGCGTTATAGACTTCGATACCGACATATTGCCCGAACACCTCGCTGTTGGTGATCGAGCCGGCTTCCGCGATCAATATGCCGGTCGGCGAGGCGTTGACGGGCGCGCCGAACACGCGAACGGAATCGATCGCGACGCCGGTATTCCCGGAGCCGGCATAGATTCCGTACGCGGCTGACGACGAGATGTCGAGGTGCGAGAGGTCGATGCCGTTGCTGGCCGTATTGGTCGTCACGAGAACGCCGATATTGCCTCCGGTCAGCGACAGATTGGCGAGCGTGACGAAGTCGCCCCCGGTGAAGTCGAAATTGTAGCCATAGGCGTTGGCGCGATCGATCGTCGCGACGTGACCGGCGCCTGTCGGCCCCTGGAACGTCAACCGGTGACCCACGGCATCCGCATCGCCGCTGTCGCCCTGGCCGAGCACGACGTCCGACAGGAGCTTGTAGGAGCCGGTGTCGATGTGAACGGTGTCGCCCGGTCCCAGCGCATAGGCGCGCACCAGCGCGGCGAGGCTCGCCATCGGCGCATCCGGCGTCTTGCCGGAATTGAGATCGTTGCCGACAGCACTGGTGTATTCGTCGCCGACGGTCGAGCCGTCATTGATGAAGTAGTCGTGACCGCTGTTGGCGACCAGGAACCCATGCTCCGAAACGGCGCTGACGCCGCCGGCGGTGACCCGTACCAGCGCGACGTTGCCATTGGTGATGAAGCCGGGCGTCCAGGCGACCGAACCATTGCCGAGCCGGTCGAGCGCGACATTGTCGGCGACCAATTGCCAGGTCTGGCCGTTGTCGGGCGACACCTCGACCTTGGCGGTCTTGACCGCCGTGCTCGCCGTCGCCTGTTCGATCTCGATGCCCGCGAGCGTCGCGGGATTGCCTGCGGTCTTGTTGGTGAGCTCGATGGTGATGCCGGTGCCGCCGCTGGCGGTCACCTGGAAGCTGGCCACCACGGCCTTGTCGATCTGGTTGCCGGCCAGCGCCTGGATGTTGAAATCCGTGGCGACGAGGACGCCATTGATGCGGATGTCGAACTTGCGCGGATTGTTGGCCGCGAGCGCGCTGTATTCGACGAAGTGCAAATTGACCGTATAGGTGCCGTCGCCGATCGCCACGCTCTGCGTCAATTTCGCGCCGGCGGCATAGTTGTTGTTGTAGAGCTCGGACTGATAGAGCGAGGCTGGACCTGCCAGCGGCGATCCCGATGTGTCGATCGTCTGCGTCGTCGAGGCATTGTAGGCGGTGGGGAGCGATGTCACGCCGGTCCAGTTGGTCCCTGGATTCGATCCGGCGATGCCTGAGCCGCCGTCATTGATGGCGAGGATCGGCTGCACGCCGACGATGCCGTCGGTGCGGAACGCGATCGTCGTCGCAACACCCTGCTGGAGCTTCTCGTAGCCGTCGGGCGAGAGCACCTGCACGGTCTGGGCGCCGCTCTGGGTGGCGTTGGCGGTATTGCCCTCGTAGCCGAGGTTGATGCGGCCGCCATTGTTGCCCGGCTCGTTGTCGAACCGCGACGTCGGGTTGCCGCGATCGATGCCGGGCGAGCCGGCCTGGAGCTTGTAATTGCCGTTCGCCGCATCGGTGAACAGCGGATCGGCGCTGAGGGAATGCGCGTCGAAGCCGGTGCCGAAGCGCCAGGCGTTGAGATCGGAGACCGACAGGCCCGCCCAGTTCGCCAGCGTCGCGGCGCCGGACAGCGAGAACAGGTTCCAGTCGCTGGTGATACCGGTCTGATGCACGGCATCGGCATCGAACACGGTGCCGCCGGACATCCTGATGATGTTGTTCTCGATATCGAACGTATAGGAGGACGAATTCTGGCGGAAGCGGATCGCAATGCCGCTGGCCTGGTCGAAGGTGTTGTTGAGGATCGACTGGTACGTGCTGGCGACGTCGATGCCGATGGCGTTGCCAACCAGGATGTTGTTGGCGACGGTATAGATATTCTGGCTGACACCGATGCCGTTGTTCTTGATCAGATTGCCGGACGCGAGCGCGCCGTTGCTGCCGACGCCCTGAATGCCGGTGTTCGAATTGTCGTGGACGTTGTTGTTGGTGGCGACGGCGTTGCCGCTGACCTCGATTCCGATGGTGTCGTTGCCGGTCTCGTTGTGGTCGACCTTGGTTCGCGCGCCGTCGCCGTCAATTCCGAAGCCGGAGCTGCCGGTGATGGTGTTGCCCTGGATCAGGCTGATGCCGTAGCTGTCGCTGAGGTAAATGCCCTGGTTGCCGCCCGAGATGACGTTCGACGTCACCGTCAGCGCGGTGAGCGGGGTCGGCATGTAGCCGACCGTCGCCGCGATGGCATAGCCAACATTGATGAAGGTATTGCCGGAGATCGTGACGGGGCCAAGGCTGCTGCTGGCGCTGATGCCATAGGCGAAGGGATAGGTGGCGGCGAGATTCGCAAATGTATTGCCGGAGATCAGATCATTGCTGCCGTTGTAGATGTAGACGCCATAGGTGCTGCCGAGGCTGACGTCATGGATCTTCGATCCCGTCAGCGTGAAGCCGCTGTTGCCGGCTCCCACATTGATGCCGATGCTGGAATAGCCAGAGATATCGTCGTTCTTCAGCGCGATATCGACACTGCCGGGACTCGTGATGTCGACGGTGGTTTCGCCGCGCTTGAGCGTCAATCCTTCGACAGAAATGTCATGTCCGCCGGAGAAGCGGAACACGGCCGTGCCTGATGCGGTCGAGCCGCGATCGAACACGGTCTGACCATTGCCGGCACCGACGATGCGCACGGGATTGCCTGATACGCCCGAATCCTGCGCATTGAACGTGATCTGCGTCGGAATATTGTAGGTGCCGCTGTCGACATAGACGATGTCGCCGGCCTTCAATTGATAGACGTTGAGCAGGGCGGCGAGGCTCGCCATCGGATCGGCGGCGGTCTTGCCGGAATTGGCATCGTTACCGACCGCCGTCGTATAGACGTCGCCCGCGGTCGAACCGTCGTTGACATAATAGGCGTTGCCGGCCGGCGCGACCATGAACGGCGCCGCCGACATGTTCGTGACCGTATTGGTGCCGTCGGTCGCGGTCACGCGCAGCAGGCCGGAGAAGCCGCTGGTTGCCGCGGTCGGCGTCCAATTGAAGGTGCCGGCGCCGAACCGGTCGAGCGTCAGGCCGGAGGCGACGTTGCTCCAGGTGGTGCCATTGTCGGTGGACACATCGAGCGAAGCCGTCCATGGCTTGGCCACGGGTGTGATGCGCGTGATCTGGATTCCGGACAGGATCGCGTAGTTGATCTTGGGAGCGAGGTCGAGCGACAGACCGCCACCGGCCGACGCGTTGACGTCGAAACTGTAGCTGGTGGCCTTGTTGGCTCCCCCCGCAGACCTGAACACGTCGAAGCCGGAGGCAAACGTCGTCCCATTGGCCTTGATGTCGAAGGTGCGCTGGCCGACCGAGGTCGCCTGGTTGTCAGCAAAGATCAGCGTGACGCGATAGGAGCCGTCCGAGAGCGGGATCTGATATTTGATGTCGAGTGCATTGCTGGACGTGGCGACCAGCATGCTCTGGAGGATCGCCTGCGGCACATCCAGACCATTCGGATCGATCGCGGTCGTGGTGTTGTAGTTGGCGGCGGTGCCTATCCGATAGGTATCGGCAATCCAGTTGTTCCAGGTTTCGCTGCCCGATATGGCACCGCCGACCGAGTTGATGAACAGCACCGGATCCTCGCCGCTCAGCCCGGTCGAGCGGAACGACAACGTCGTCTGGCGTCCGACCTGGAAGCGCTCGTCGCCGGTCGAGCCCAGCAGCTGCACCGTCTGCGCCGGAACGACGTTCGCCGCGGACGTGCCGCCGGCTGCGCCGATGTCGCGCCGGTCGCCATTGCCGCCGGCGCCGAGCGGCTCGGAGAAGAACGTCTGCGCCAGATCGCCGCGATTGATCGCCGGAGAGTTCAGTTGCAGGCTGAAATCGTCGTCGGCGCCATGGTCGACGCCGGCCACATAGCCACGAATCCCGTCCGTGCCAGCCGGATTGACGAACAGCGGATCGCCGCCGAGGCTGTGGGTGTCGAGCCCGATGTCGGTCTTCCAGCCGAACAGCGTCGCGACGGAGACACCGCCCCAGTTCGCGAGGGTCCCACCGGCCTTGATGTTCCACAGATTGTAGTCGGAACGGACGCCGTTTTCGGATGCAACGGTCGCCGCGAGCCCGATCGCTCCGCTGGCAACCGAGATGATGTTGTCGCGGATGTCGGTGCCGGTCGATCCGTCGAGCAGGTTGATCGCCGTTCCCGTGGTCTGGACAACCGTGTTGTTGAGGATCTCCACATTCGTCGTCGTGCTGTATTGCTTGGCCTGGATGCCGACGCTGGTGTTGTCGTAGACGACGTTGTTGCTCACCGTCGCGCCGGAACTTTCGGCGATGATGCCGGTGACGTTGTCGTACACCTTGTTGCCGCGTGCGGTGCTCTGATAGCCGACCAGCATGCCGAGCGCGTTGTTGAAGACGCGGTTGTTCTCGGCAACCGCAATGCCGCTCAGGCGGAAGCCGATGTCCGAGCCGTAGACGATGTTGTTCGATGCATCGCCCTGGTCGTCGACGATGATGCCGCCGCCATAGGCATTGCCCGGCGACTGGCCGAAGACGGTGTTGCCGATCGCCTGGAGCGTCCCGTTGTAGCCGCCGATCTCGATGCCGTGTGTCGCTCCGGTCGCGTCGACGATGTTGTTCTGGATGATGCCTGATGTCCGATAGCCATAGATGCCGTGATAATCGAGCTTGCTGAGCGAGGACTGCTCCACAAGCACGTTTGTCGACCAGCTCAAATCGATGCCGTCGGCGCCATAGGGGGCCGCGGTCACCGTCACGTTCCTGATGATTGGAGACGTGGCATGATCGACGGCGATCGCGACGCTGCGGCCGGTGGTGTCGACCTTGTCGTTCACGATCAGGGCGTTGGTTGCATAGGAAACGCCGACGGTGTTGCCGGGGCTGGTCAGCGTCGATCCGGTCAGGATGAAATTGTCGTCGCCGGCGCCGTCATAGACGCCGTTGGTGTTGCCGTCGATCTGGCTGGCGCTGATCGTGATGTTCTTCGAGGCGCTGTTGTCGTCGAGATAAATGCCCCACTGACCGCCGGTGACGTGCAGATTGGCGAGCGTGACATAGCTCGCGCCCTTGAACTCGAAATCGTAGAAGCCGCTCGAGGCCGACTGCCTGTTGAAGGTCGCGGTGACGCCGTTGTTGGTCGGGCCCTGGATGGTCAGTCGCTGCACGCCCTCGCCGGTGCCGGAGTCCGCGCTGGTGAAGACGATGTTGTTGGTCAGGTTGTAGGTGCCGGTATCGACATAGACGGTATCACCGGCGCCGAGCGCGTATTTCGCCAGCAGCGCTGCCAGCGAGGCCATCGGCTTGTCGGGCGAGAGGCCCGAATTGGCATCGTCGCCGATCGCCGTCGTGTACTGGTCGCCGGTCTGAGATCCGTCATTGACGTAATAGACGTGGGTCGGACCCGAAATCGAGAACGTGCCGTCCGACACATCGAACAGCGACGGCGTCGCGGTCGATGCGATCTTGACCACATAGGTCGAGCCGGCCGCGAATTTGGCCGCATCGACGGTCCAGACATAGCTGCCGCTGTTGGCGACGCCCGGGGCGATGCTGGTGAAGTTGACGCCATCGGAGGACGCCGAGATATCGACGGTGCCGGCGACGTTGAAGCTGTTCCAGGTGATCGTGGCACTGGTGCCCTGCACCAGCGTCTCGCCGCCATCGGGCGAGGTCACCGTGATGAAGGTCGCCGGGCTCAAGGAGGCCTGGCTCGTGCCGCCATAGGCGCCGATCTCGACGATGCCGCCATTGGGCGCCGGTTCGGAACCGATCGGCGTTGCCGGCGAGCCGCGGTCGATCGCGGGCGAGCTCGAGGCATCAACGGTCAAGTTCGCCGTTGGCAGCTTCGGCAGGCCGTTCGGTCCGACGATGACCGCGAGCGAGCCCGAATGATAGGAGCCCTGCTGGCTCTGGACGTGGAAATCGTCGTCGCTGCCGTTCGCCAGCGCCGAGCCATAGCCCAGCACGCCGTCGGCGCCCGTGGGCGAGACGAATTTCGGATCGCCGAACCGGCTCTTGGCATCGCGCCCCGTCGCGGTGCGCCACTGCGACAGCGAGGTCCGGTCGGACCCAATCCAGGTTCCGACGCGGCCGCCGGCGCCGGTCTGGAACAGATTATAGTCGCTGACGAATCCTGCCTGACTGAGATCCGAAACCCGAATGCCGACGCCGGCGAGCGCGACGATGATGTTGTTGGTGAGCGATGCCCCGGTCGAGGTGCCGTCGATCGAGATGGCGGCGCTGCCGTAATTCGGGTTCGACGGATCCGAGATCGTTCCGGCGGTCGGTTCATAGAACGTGTTGTTGATGATCGACGCATTGGTCGCGCTGGACAGGCGCACGCCGGCGAATTTGTCGCCATAGATCACGTTGTTGCTGATGAGCGTGCCCGAGCCGCTGTTGACCTGGATACTGACGCCGTTGGAATAGAAGACGTTCTGGCGGATATTGCCCGTCGTGCCGGAGAGCAGCACGCCGAAGCCTGCGTTGTCGAACACGCGATTGCCCGAGAACAGCACGTTGTTGTCGATCTCGACGCCGTTCTGGTTGGCGTAGAACAGATTGTTGGTGGCCGAGGCGGAATAGCGCAGCGTCACCGAGGCCTGGTAATAGGGCCCGGAATTGTCATGGATGCTGTTGCCGACGACCGTTGCGTAGTCGACGAACAGAGCCTGGTTCGTGCTGCCGGTGATGACGTTGCCACGGTTGAGCGACAGATCGGCATTGCCGAACACGATGCCGGCGCCGCTGAGCCTGACGCCGTAATAGGTTCCCGAGATGAGGTTGGCCTCGACCTTCGAGGATCCCGTCAATGTCAGATAGAGACCATATCCGAAGGTCCCGCTTCCCGAGATCGTCGAGTCCGAGATCTGCCCGACGCTGCCATTGGCAATGATGCCATCGTGGTCGTTGGTGCCGTTGAAGAAGGTGATCGAGGCGAGGGTGCCGTTGAAATTCAGCCCGGCGCCGCCGGCGCCGCTGGCGCTCAGATGCGACAGCGTTCCGGTCGGCGAATTGGTGGTGATGCTGAAGGCATCGCCGGACTGGCCGGTGGCCGTCAGATAGGAGGCGGAGAAATTGTCGGAGCCGGCGCTGGTGCGCACTGCGTCGGTGCCGCCCTGCAGGGTCAGATAGTTCAGCGAAACGAAGGAGGCACCGGTGAGGTCGATGAGGGCTTGCGGCGTCGCGCCGGGAATGGCCGGGAACAGCCGCGAAACGCCGTTCGAGGCGCCGTTGATCGTGAATCCGGTGTCGAGGCCGAAGCCATGGTCGGTGGTGCCGCTGAGCTGCAGGGTGTCGATCAGCGCGTAGTCGCCCGCGGCGATATTGACCACCGAACCCGCACCGATGTCGTAGGTGCGGAACAGGTTGACCGGGCTCGCCTTCGGCGCGTTGGCGACCTTGCCGTCATTGCGGTTGGCGCCGCTAACAGCATCGACATAGTAGGTCGTGCCGGCCTCCGGTACCGTGAAGGTCTCGGTGGAGCGATCGTAGATCGTCGGATGGGCGACGCTGGAAATCTGGATGCGCAATCCGTGCGTGCCCGCGGTCAGCCCGCTGGCGCTCGGGGTCCAGGCGAAGCGACCGGTATCGGGCGCCGATGCTGCGATCGTCGCCAGGAACTGCGGTCCGTTCGGCCCGTCCTGCCACAGCTCGATCTTGACCGGGTTGTTGGCCGCCGCGCCGTAGCTGTCCCAGGTGATGAACAGCGGCTTGTTGACGGTGAGATCGGCGTAGAGGTCCGGCGAGCGGAGCGCGAGGCGACCGAGCGTGGAATCTCCGGAGATATTGTCCGCAGCCGTGCGCACGCCCTGATCCTGGCCCGCGCCGCGCGGCACGACTGCAAGATAGGCCGCATCGAGCAGAGCGCCCTGGCTGCCGTCGCTCTTGCTGACACCGAACAGGAATTGCGCGGTACGCGCCCCGGCCGGAATGTAGACGGTGCTGAACACGCGAAGCCAGCGGCCGAGGTCGGCGCCGGCAGGCACGACCACCGCGTCTCCGATCGCATTGTTGGCGCCATCGCGGAACACGATCGAAATCTGCGCCGAAACCGATGACGTCAACGGCGCGACGCGCCCGCCGAAAGCCAGCTTCAGCGAGCCGGAGTCGATGTCGTTGGCTGAATATCCCGCCGCGAGAAGATCGACGTTCTGCTGCGCGACCGCGTTGGCTGCCGGCCCGGACTGGAAGGTCGACTGGCCGCTCCAGGCGACAAGGCCCGGGGTGACCGTCGCGCCACCCGCGGTCACCGTCCAGCCGGTCAGGCCGTTCTCGAAATCACCGTTGGTCAGGAGGTTGGAGACGCCTTTGTAGCCGATGAACGATCCGGCGGGGTCGCCGCCATCGGTCGTCGGATCCGACAGGCGCTGTCCCGCCACGAGAGGCCGCGTGGTCAGGAAGCCGAGCGCGTCGGGCGCGAAATGCGGCTCGGCCCAGCCCGGATGGACGATGGTGACGCCGTCCGAATGCAGGTCGAATCGGGCCACGTCATCCTGCCAATCCAGGATGTCCTTGAAGCCCTTGGTCCAGTACACGATCTGGCCGCTGCCGGTCGCGAACAGCGTGTTGTAGTCGCTCCAGAATCCGGCCTGGCTGTTGTTGGCGACGTTGATGCCGATGCCGCTGTCGGTCCAGATGATGTTGGAGATCAGCTCAACATTATAGGCCGAGTTGACCAGACGGACGCCGTCACCGGTGAGCGAGTGGATCGTGTTGCCGGCGATCTCGACATTGCCGACGCCGGAGGCCTGGATCGCCGCGGTCGTGTTGGCGATGAACTGGCTGTCGAAAATGCGCAGACCATTGCTGGCGGCGATGCCGATTCCATTGCTCTCGATACGGTCGAAGCGCACGAGGCCGCTGAAGCCGGAAATGCCGGTCTGGTTGTAGTTGATCAGGTTGACGTCCGCCGCAACAGTGCCGCCGATGACGCCGCTGCCGGAAAGGCCGATCGTGTTGGCGAAGATGTGCTGACCGATGACCTGCGCATTGGTCAGCACGACGCCCGTCGTGTTCTGGAAGATATCGTTGGAGCCGGAACCTGCGAAAGCGCCGAACAGGCTGTTCGGATCGAGCACCGAGGTCGCAACGCCAACGGTGGCGCCATGGATGCGGTTGCCCGCTAGCGCGGCACCGGCGGCATAGGCCACGGCGGTGCCCGCCGCGGTGATGTCATTGGCGGAGATCAGGCCGCTGAAGCTTGCATTGATCGCCAGCGCCGTCGCAGAACCCGCAAAGCTGTTGTCGTGGATCGAGCCTTGCGAAGCACCGCTGACGACAAGGCCGGTGGTCGCGGCCAGGAGATGGTTGTCGCGCATCAGCAGCGCCGTCGCCTGATTGAGCGTGACGGTCGAGCGGAACGTATTCTCGGCGAACTTTACCTGCGCCGTGTTGGTCACGGTGACGGGACCGGCAATATCGAGATTGCGGATCGTGATGCCGGTGGCACCGTTGATCGTGATGCCGTGCGCGAACACGACGCCGTCCTGGCCGGCGATGGTGATGCCGGCTGCGGCTGCGCCCAGCGTCAGATCGGTATCTGCGGTGGTCGCCGTCACCAGGATCAGATCGCCGGAGGCAATGGTGCCGTTGCCGAGGATCGACGCAATCGAGGTCTGGGAATCCGCCACGAAGACATGCGCCGCGCTGGTGAGGCCAGCGCGCACAGTCACCCCGTTGGCGCCGGCCGTGTCGGTTGCGAGATAGGGCCGGCCGGAGGGATCGAGCGCAAGCGAGGCGCTGCGCGCAGGGCCAGCCAGCTGGCCGATACCGGTGCCGGTGATGTCGCTCGGGCGATCGGCCGCGAAGGCGGTGCCGTTCCAGGACAGCGTATGCAGGTAGTTCGATTCGCCCGACGCCGTATCGACCGTTGCGGTCCAGACCAGACGCAAGGTTGATCCCGAGCCGACCAGCAGCGGCTGGCCCGCAAAGCTGTCGCCCGGCGCGACGCCGCTTCCCGATGCGGCGCCCGCTCCCGCCGAGGTCCACACGCCGGCGCTTTCCGACTTGACGAAAATGCGCGGCAGATAGCCGGTCGACTGGTCGTGCTGAGTCCAGGCGAGGAACAGCTTGCCGCCCTGATAGGCGAGGCTCGGCGAGGTGCTCGAGCTCGAATCTGTCGGCGTATCCGCCGCGTTCGGCGATGCCAGAGCCTGCCAGCTCGCGCCCGAATATTCGAACGCCTGCAACGCGCTTCCGATCGGCGTCGCCACGCTGAATGCGACCGCAACGCGCGTGCCGTCGCTGGCGACCGCGAAGTCGGACGGCACGGCCAGCGTTCCGGCAATGCCGTTGCCCGACGCCGAGCCGGCACCGAGCTCGACCCAATTGGCACCGTCGAATCGCCTGGCGTAGAGATGCGGCGTTGCACCCGACAGATCGCGCCAGACCACGACGGGCCCCGAGCTGGTCGCCAGCACATGCGCATTGTCGACCGCACCGATGCCGCTCAATCCAGCCGGCGTGTTGGACGTCCCGAGGCTGACCCAGGCCCCGGCTCCGCCATTGGCGCTGGAATCGTAAGTGGCTGCCTCGATGCTCGATCCGCCGGCCGTGATCGCCGTCCATGCGACCACCGGCCGTCCGCCGACAATGGCAATCGAGGGGTTGGACGCCGAGCTTCCTGCCAGCGCAAGACCGTTTCCGGTCGCGCTGCCCGCAACGCCCTGCCAGCTGCCGCCGACGTCGTGCGCAACATAGAGCCCGGTCACTCCGTTGTTGATCTCGGTCCAGGCGAGCCACGGACCGGCCGCGTCCGCTGCGATCACCGGCGAAGCGGCATTGCCATGGGAACCGCCCAGAGCGATGCCGTTCGGGCCGACAAGCGCGCTCCACCATCCCTGCGGCGTCGTATCGCTCGGCAGCGCCACTGATGGCGTCGTCGCGATCGACGTCGGCGACGACAGCGAATCGCCCGAAACCGAGCCGTTTGGAAACAGCCGGTCGGTGGCATGATCGTCACCGGCGGGATTGGCGGCATATCCGTACAGCGTATCGGAAGCGGCCGAGCTCGTGAGCAGATCGTTGCCGGCACCGCCTTCGAGAATGTCATTGCCCGCGCCGCCGACGATGACGTCGTCTCCCGCGCCGCCATTGACAGTGTTGCCCGCGCCGCGCAGCTCGATGCGATCGGCGCCCGAGCCGCCCTTGATGATGTCGCCGCCGCCGTCCGAACCGATGATGGTGTCGCCGCCATTGCCGCCATTGATGGTGACACCGGCGCCGCTGCCGCCCTGGATGTAGGTCGAAAGGCCGCCGCCGACGATCAGCTTCGTGCCGGGGCCGCCGATGATCGTATCGCTGCCGGCGCCGCCGTAGAGACGATCGGCCCCGCTGCCGCCGCGGATGACGTTGCGATCGTTGCTGACCACGCCGCTGGGTGCGGCCGCGGTCGTCGTCAGGACGCCCGTGGCCGAAAGCGAGAAGGCAAGGCCGGCATTGTCGCCATAGATGGTGTCGGTGCCACGGGTCGCGCTCAGCAAGTTGTCGCCGAGCCCGCCATAGATGGTGTCGGTGCCGGCGCCGCCGGTGATGGTGTCGTTGCCATCGCCGCCGATGATGAGGTTGGTTCCCGCCGACGCCACGATCGTGTCGTCGCCGCCATCGCCCATCAGCAGGCCGCCGCGCGCGCCGCCATAGATGGTGTCGTTGCCGTCGCCGCCCGACACGGTGACCTGCCCGGCCCCGCCGTCGATCCAGTCGTTGCCGGCGTCGCCGAAGATCAGATTGGTGCCGGATCCCGTGACGATCGTGTCGTTGCCGTCGCCGCCATGGATGGTGTTGTTGCCGTTGCCGGCGCGGATGCTGTCATCGCCGGCCCCGCCCGTGATGGTGTTGTTGCCGTCGCCAACAACGATCGTGTCGTTGCCGCCTGCGCCGTCGATGGTGTTGGTGCCGTCGCCTGCGACGATCTGATCGACGCCCGCGCCACCGGTGACGGTGTTGTTGCCGCTCCCGGCATCGATGACGTTGTGGCCGTCGCCGGCGACGATGATGTCGTCGCCTGCGCCGCCAAAGATGGTGTCGTCGCCGGCGCCCGTCGTGATGGTATCGTTGCCCGTCCCACCATCGACGATATTCTTGCCGTCGCCGGCGTTGATCTGATCGTTGCCATCGCCGCCATAGATGACGTCGGCGCCCGAGCCGGTCTGAATGACGTCGTCGCCCGTGCCGCCATCGACGTAATTGCCGCCATTGCCCGCGATGATGGTGTCGTTGCCGGTGCCGCCGAGGATCCTGTTGATGCCGTCGCCTGCAAAGATGTAGTCGTCGCCATCGCCGCCGGTGATCAGGGCGTTGTTGCCCTTGCCCACGACGATATGGTCGTTGCCGGCCCCGCCGTCGATCAGGAGGTTGTTGCCGTTGCCCGCCGTGATGGTGTCGTTGCCGTCGCCACCATAGACCGTGTTCTGGCCGTCGCCGACCTGAATGATGTCGTCGCCGATGTTTCCGTAGATGGTGTTGTTGCCGTTGCCAGCGGTGATCTTGTCGTTGCCCGCGCCGCCGTCGATGGTGTTCGGGCCGTTGCCGGCCACGATGATGTCGTCGCCGTCATTGCCGTAGATGGTGTTCTGGCCGTTGCCGACCGTGATCGTGTCGGCGGATCCGCCGCCGTAGATCAGGTTGACGCCGTCAGCCGCCAGGATCGTATCGGCGCCCGCGCCGGCAAAGATCTGGTTGTCGCCGGTGCCGCCGTCGATATAGGAACCGCCGTCACCGCCATGGATGATGTCGTTTCCGGCGTTGCCATAGATGAAATCATGGCCGTTGCCGCCGGTGATGTTGTCATTGCCGTCGCCGCCGGTGATGTGGTTGCCGGTATAGGCGGGATTGGTCGGGCTGGCGCCGACGATGATGTCGTCGCCCGTGCCGCCGTCGATGGTGTCGCCGCCCGAACCGCCGGTGATCCGGTCGTTGCCGTCGCCGCCGAGCAGCGTCGAGGCGCCGAGCCCGCTCGAGAGCACGTCGTTGCCGGCGCGGCCGTCGATCATGTTGTTGCCGTCGCCACCGATGATGGTGTCGTTGCCGGTGCCGCCGGTCAGCGTGTCGTTACCGGCAAGGCCCTTGATCACGTCGCCGAGATTGTCGGCGGTGATGCTGTCGCTGAAATTGGTGCCGATGATGGTGTGGAAGTTCGAGACGGTCTCGGTGCCGATGCTGGCACCGGTCGCAACGCCGGTGAGCTGGTTGAAATTGATGCCCGCGGTCTGGCCGCTGTAATCGACGGTGTTGCTGCCGGCGCCGCCGTCATAGGTCGAGGTGCCCGGGCCACCGGCAATGATCACATCGTCGCCATTGCCGCCAAGGATGGTCTGATTGCCGGCGCCGGCCGTGATCGTATCGTTGCCATCACCGCCGTCGATGAAATCATTGCCGCCATTGCTGACGATTGTGTCGTTGCCGGCACCACCCTTGATGACGTCGGCCGAGGGACCGCCGATCAGCGTGTCGTTGCCGTCGGCACCGGTCAGAACGGCCGAACCGCCGCCGGAGGTGAAATAGGCGCTGCCGCCAACCGGCGTCAACGGACCAGCGGGACCCAGTGGCACCACATTTCCGTTGGAATCGAGGAGCTCCGGATTGCCGTTGGCGTCCTTGATCAGATTGCCGTTCGCGTCCTTGGCGTAGGTCAGCTTCTGGCCGTTTGGACCGGTCGTGGCATTGGGATCATAGAGAACGCTGGTCCCGGAGGCGGTGAAATTGACCTTCACCGAATTCGGAGCGAGGTTGTGAACGCGGATAATGTCGTTGCCGGCGCCCGTATCCGCCGTGATCGTGTCGACCGGCCCGCTCGGAGTTTGCGTGTAGGTCTTGCCGTCGCTCGCAACGTATTCGATCCTGACGGTATTATCACCATTGATATAAATATCGTAGGTTTCGCTCTCCGCCTTGAGGATATCGGCAGCACTTTGACTGTTGGACTGCGAATCGCCGGTAGGGACGCCGAGCTTGGCCAGCGCCTGCGTGCGCAGCACCGACTGCCCACCCATGTAGAGACTGAGACCCTGGCTGTGGGAATCGTACAGCCCGAGCGGTCCGAGATCCTGCGGCTTGACCGACGGGTAATGGAAGATCGGCAGGTTGGTGATATTATCGGTGCCCGACGGACCGAGCCCCCAGAACGAGCTATAGACGAAGTCGAGATAAGCATAACCGTCTGCCGTGAGCGATAGCGGACCGATTTGTCCGAGACTCTCGTTGGGCTGGCTGTCGACGATTTGCGGAAAGTGAACTCGCGGGTTTTGCGGCGTCGACGCCGTCAGGGCAGCATCGAAGTTGAGCTTCAGCCCGCCTTCCAGACCGACGCTGGCCAGCCCAGACAGTACCGACGCATCGATGCCCAGGCCGAACTTCGCGTCCAATTTCAAAACGTCACTGCTGCCGGGCAACAGCGGATCGGGGCCGATGTAGATTCCGTCGAGCAGCTTCGAGGGGTCCGCTCCATTGAGCAGTTCTAGCAGCCCGGTCGAGTCGTAGCCGAAATTGAGCCCAATGTCGGCGTCGACGGCGACGTCGAGGTTCAGACTGGCCGTGAGGATGCCAAAGAAACTGATCGCAGCGATCGTCGGCTTGAACGCCACACTGGCACCAAAGCCGAGATCGACATTGACGAACGTGACCTGCTGTCCGAACAGCAGACCCAGGATGCTGGAGGGATCGTCGAAGAACGGAAACTGGACATCGGCACGCGAACGCTGCGTGATCTTCGCGTCGTTCCCGGCGCCCGGCACCGCTGCGATGGCATCGTTGAGCGCATTCGTGGCATCGTTGATTGCGCCGTAGGCATCCTGCGCCACCTTGGCGATTTGGGCGGCGCCATTGACCAAGTCAGCGACCGGCCCCTTGGGAAGGAGAGTGCCCAGACTCTTGATGGTTGCATCGACATTGAGATCGCTGGCGCCACCGCTGCCCAGGCCCGCAAAGTTGCCGACGGCGTCGCCGAGCTTGGCAAGGTCCGCATCGCTGCTGACGTTGACCTGCGGCAGGCGGAGGTCCTTCGTACTGAAATTCAGATTGCCGAGGGATATGACCAGTCCCATGCCGGCGGTGGCTTGCCCATCGGCATAGAAACCATCAAGTTGTTTGATGATCGAAAATACCGCCTCGGCAATCGGCGCGATCGCCCTCGCCTCATCCGCAGAGATTGTGCTGCCCTGATCCACCAGCATGTCGAGGCTGAAGTGCAGCCAATCCAGCGTTTCGCCGCTGGTATAGGTCGGCAGGAACTGCTTGACCGCAATCTCAGGCAGCAATCCCAGCTTCAGGAAATCGCTGATGATCGGCACCGGCGAGGTGAGGAAGTCGATGACATCCTTCATCCCGTGGGTGGCATCGTAGAATGGTTTGATGATTGGAAGCAGGAAGGTGGTGATCGCGCCGCCAACATCAAGGCCGATATTGTTGATGCCGACCACCGGCTTCGCCGCGTTCGCCAGCGAATTCGCGTCGATATTCCAATCGAACGCGAAATCGCCCTTCAGGCTCGGAAAGGCGCTTTTGTCGACGTAGTTACCGTTCGAATCCTTCTGGAACCCGCCGCCGAAGGCCAGTCCAAGATTCGAATGCGCGTTCAGCTTGAATGTCGGCGTGACCGTGACGGTCGCTGCATTGCTGCCGTCGATCTCGGTGCCATGGTTGAGCGCGGCCATCGAACCGGACCCGCCGAGAGCCAAGCCGATCGAGCCCGACAGGCCCGTGTGATTCGGTCCGGACTTTTCGGTGAGCAGCGCTTCCAGGAAACCCATCTTGCCGATCGCGCCGAAGCCGTCGCCCAGCGTGTAGCTGACGTTGAGATTGAGGGGAGAGCCGTTATTGCTGGGATCGCCACTCACGAGATAGGTCGTGTTGGCCTTGAAGCCGATGCCGAAATTGAACGTCCAAGCCACCGAGCCGTTGATCGTCGAGCCCGGATTGACGGTCAGCCCGAGACCCGGCAATCCGAGGTCCGTGCCGACCGGCGTCGAGGTCGTCATGGTCTTTCCGAGCTTGAGATCGAGCTCGATCTGGCTCACCTGGGTCAGGTTGTCGCTCGAACCATCCACCACTTTCACCGTGGCGCCGTTCTCGACGACATAGAGGTTGACGTCGTTCGCGGGCGTCGCATCCGGCAGCAGCCCGGCCGTCGACAACAGAGCTACGATGTCGCTCCTGATCTTGGTCAACAGCACGGTGTTGTCCGCGAGATCCTGCTGCAACGTGGCCTTGAGATTGTTGAACTGCGCGATCGCGGGACCGAGAATGTCGAGGTTGGTCAGCTGATTGCCGACGAATGGCAGGTCGCTTCCGAGAACCGAAGCAGCCTTGAGGCCGCTCGCGACGGTGCTCAAGGCGTTGCTGGCGGCATCGATCGCCGTGTTGATCTCTCCGAACAGGAGGGAGGCCGTCGGCGCCTGGCCCGACCCCGACTGGATCTTCGCGGCTGAGATGGGGGTCGACGAGAAGGTCCCGACGGTCGGTTGCCCGACATTATCCCAATGCATCGACACGGCCTTCGGCACGGTAAGATCGGCCGGGCTGATATGGGCATCGAGCGATGCCGTGCCGCTGATGCTGGTCTGGGCCAGCGTCGAGACGTTCTGCGTCGTGACGGCGGCGAGCTGGGACGCCGTCAGGTTGCCGCCCTGCGGATCGGCGATATGGGCCGAGACGTTGGCAATGACGTCGGCGGAGCCGCTCGTGACCGAGGCC
Organism: Bradyrhizobium campsiandrae; assembly: GCF_014529705.1. Classification (GTDB taxonomy): domain Bacteria; phylum Pseudomonadota; class Alphaproteobacteria; order Rhizobiales; family Xanthobacteraceae; genus Bradyrhizobium; species Bradyrhizobium campsiandrae. Next base: position 32,974 of record NZ_JAANIH010000061.1, on the reverse strand, counting down.
GCGGCGCCGTCCACAACGGCACTGCCCGTGACCTGGCTCGCTTTCACCTCGACATTGGCGCCGAGGTCGGCGCTCTTCAACAGGAAGGAGTTGGTCGAGGTGTCGGCACCGAAGATCAGCGTCGTGGTGTGGCTGTCCAGCGTCTCGCTGCCGTTTTGGCCGCTCGGGCCGGAGAATGTGTGGCCGCCGGCCGTTGCGCTCAGATCGAACACCAGGCCCGCGGTCGAGCTGGAGGTCAGCGTGACGTTGACCAGATCGACGTTGCCGTTGACCGACGTGGACGTCGTCACATGCGCGGGATCGATGGCCTTGAGCGCACTGGCCAGCCCGTCGATCGTTGCGCTGTTGTTGCCGGAGAAATAATTGGATGCCGCGAGCTGAATCTGCCCGACCGGATCACCCAATGCGGCGAGCTGGCCCAGCGTGCGGTTGACGACAGGCGCGCTGACGTTGAGCGCGGCCGATGCATCCAGCGTATTCGCGGCGTCGGCAAGCTTGTGCAAGCCATCGACGATGGCGATGCCGGCAAGAGGCGATATGTCTGCCGACAGCAGCAGCCGCGGCTCGATCGGCTCGATGATGAACAGATGATCGTCGCTCGATGCGCTGTTCGAACGCGAACGTCTCATCGTCTGTGTTGATGCACCGCTGTTGCGGCCCTGGCGGCTCGAGAAAATCGACGGCGAATTACTTCTTCTCAAAACAGCCTCCACCCAACAAACGGGCGATCAGGCATGATCCGGGAAAACAAAAACCGGAACTCTCAAGAGATCATGCGCAATCGGGACTTCAAAGTTCAATCGCAATCAAATTCGACGCAGTGACACCAAGCATAATATCATTACACGGCAGATACAAAGTGAAACATCCCACAGACTCCTGCGCAATGATGGAGCAAGCTCGACCTATGACAAACGTCGTAGTCGGGACGCGCGTCGGTTGCGGTGCCTAGCGAACCAGGTATTTTCTTGTTACTTTTGATTTCTGGGTTGAGTGATCGTCTGCTTGCGCGGAAATTCATCTCAGCCGAACGGTTGATATGGAGGATGTCATGAGCGGAAAAAAATCTGGAGAGCAAACCGAACCGCTCAACCCAGGCTCGTCGAACGCCACGCCGGTGCATTGGGATCAGACCAACATGCGCACCGAATTCTCCAACGTCATAAACGTCTTGAGCGCACGAGAAGAATTTTCCCTGCTGTTCGGCATGAACAGCACCTGGTCTCTCGCGGAAGGCAAAGGCTTCGAGGTCAAGCTCTCGAACCGAATGGTGCTCACGCCTTACGCAGCCAAGAGATTGAATATTTTGCTGACCGAACGACTGGCGGAGTACGAGGCGAAATACGGCGTCCTTGATCTGGGAACCTAGTTCGCGAAGTTTTTTTGCTCGCAGGAGTTACATTTCTGAGTGAGACACAAGCATTTGGTGAAACGTCCCGCGACCTAAGTCCGGACACCTGGATCGAGACCGACGTCTGGCGCTCGCTCGCGCAGGCGGAGCGTATCGAGGATTTTGGCCGCGCCTGGATCGGATTGCTCAGCCGTGCGCACGACAGCATCCTGCGCTCGGCGCTCCTCCTCGGCGCGCCGGAACGGGGCCCTTTCGAGCTCGTCGCCCGTTTTCCCGAGGCGGCGGACGGGGATTCATTGCCCGCCGATGTCGCCACGGTGCTCGATCTTGCCAGCCGCAGGCGGCGTCCCGCGATTGAAGGCGGAGGCGAATTGCCGGCACGCATCGCCTATCCCCTTCTGTTCGGAGAGCTGCTGCATGGCGCGATCCTGATCGAGGCGCGGCCGCTGGATCCGGCCGGCATACGTCAATTGATACGGCACCTGCAATGGAGCGCGGCCGGCGTGGAGGCTTTTCTCTCGCGCAGCGCGACAAAGCAGAATTCGACGTCCGCCGATGTGGCCCGGTTCCTGATCGGCGTGGTCGACGCGCTGGCCGCGGCTCAAGGCGGCGTGGACGCGGCCCGGTTGCTCAGCAATCTGATCGCGCGACGGCTGGAATGTGACAGCACCGCTGTCGGACGTTACCACGGAAAGCGATCGAGATTGATCGCGCTGTCGCAGACGGCGGCGATCGACCGCCGCAGCACCCTCGCCCGCGCGCTCGAAGCGGCCCAGGACGAGGCCATCGATCAGGGCAGCGCGGTGCTGGTGCCGCCGCCGGCGACATCGTCGCCGCTGCTGACGCGTGCGCACCAGAGCCTGTCGAAGCAGTTCGACGGCGCACACATCCTGACCATCCCGCTCGTTGCCGACAACGAAGCCGTGGGTGCGATCACGCTGCGCCGGGGTGGACGCGCCTTCACGCAGGACGAGATCGTTCTGGTCGATGCGGTCGGGGCGGCGGTCGGGTCCCTGCTCGACGAGAAATGGCGACTTGACCGCTCGCTGCCGGCGCTGGCGGCGGAAAGAGCCGGCGCCGTTCTCGGCAAGCTGATGGGCCCACGCCACCTGATGCTCAAGCTGACGACGGCCGTGTCGATCGCGGCCGCGCTCTATCTCGCGTTCGGCACCAGCGATTATCGCGTGCGCGCGAAGGCGCAGGTCCAGGGCGAGATCAGGCGTCTCGTGGCGGCGCCGTTCGACGGCTATATTCGCGCCCAGTTCGCGCGCGCGGGCGATGTCGTCCCGGAAGGCTTCGTGCTCGCTGAACTGCAGGACAACGACCTCGTCCTGGAACGGCTGCGGCAGATCTCCAAGAAGCGGCAATACCAGCTCGAGCTCGACAAGGCGCTGGCCAAGCGCGACCTCGCTGAAACCAACATCGCGCGGGCACAGATCGAGCAGGCCGACGCCGAGATCGACCTCTCGGACCAGATGATCGCGCGCGCGCAACTGAAAGCTCCCTTCGCCGCCGTCGTCGTGAGCGGCGACCTCAGCCAATCCGTCGGCAAGCCGGTGTCGCGCGGGGACGTGGTGTTCGAGATCGCGCCGCTCGACCGCTATCGCGTGACCGCCGTGGTGCCCGAGGCCGAGATCAGGCTGGTCACCCCCGGCCAGAGCGGCGAGCTATTGCTGTCGGCGCTGCCCGACCGGACGTTCCCGATGGTGATCGGGTCGGTCACGCGGGTCGCGCAGGCCAGCGAAGGGGTGAATGGTTTCGAGGCGATCGGCAGCGTCGATTCAAAGGACCCTAGCGTTCGGCCGGGAATGGAAGGTGTGGTCAAGATCGAAGCCGGACGGCGCAACGTCGCCTGGATCTGGTTTCATCCGCTGGTCGACTGGTTGCGGATCAAGATCTGGGCCCTGATACCGTGAGAGGCTCGAGGCGCGAATGAACCCGAGGTCGATCCATTCGCCGCACTGGCACCTGGCGGAGAAGCTGAAGCCGCGCTTGCGCGACGATTGCAGCATCGAACGTCACGTCATTCGCGGGACGGTGTGGCAGGTGGTCCGGGATCGCTTCTCGGCCAAGGTGCATCGGCTCTCGCCGGCGGCCTACAGCGTGCTGGCGCGGATGGACGGAACGCGGACATTCGAGCAGATCTGGCGCGAGACCGTCGCACAATTCGGCGAGGATGCGCCGTCCCAGGATCAGATCCTGCATACCGCCTCGGAACTCTATGCGGCGAATCTCCTGCAGTCCGACGCGCCGGTCGACGAAGGCGACCTGGCCGAGCGCGGACGCAAGGAACGCGAGCATCTTCCGTTGGCCAATCTCAAGAATCCGATGCTGATCCGGATTCCAGTGTTCGACCCCGACCGGTTTCTGGACGCAACGGCGCATCTGATCCGGCCATTCTGCAACGTTCTCGGTGCCGGGCTCTGGCTCGCCGCAATGATCTGGCTCGGCGTGCAGCTGGTGATTCACTGGCCGGAGCTGACCGACGACATCACCGACCGGGTTCTCGCGGCGCAGAGCCTCGTCACGCTGGTCCTGATCTATCCCCTGCTCAAGGTCCTGCATGAGCTTGGCCACGCCTATGCGGCAAAACTCGCCGGCGCCGAGGTTCACGAAATGGGCGTCATGATGCTGACGCTGCTGCCGGCGCCTTATGTCGATGCCTCGGCATCGGCGATCGTTCCCGAGAAGTGGAAGCGCGCCCTGATCGCCGCCGCCGGCATGGCGGTCGAGCTCTCGGTCGCGGCGATCGCGATGCTGGTCTGGCTCAATGCGGAGCAGGGCCTGCTGAAATCGATCGCCTACGACACCGTGCTGATCGCCAGCGTCTCGACGCTGATCTTCAACGGCAATCCGCTGCTGCGCTTCGACGCCTATTACATCTTCTGCGACCTGCTCGAACTGCCCAATCTCGGCAGCCGCTCGCAGCGCTATTACATCTATTTGTTGCAGCGCTATGTGTTCGGCGTCAGGGACACGACGGCCATGCGCGCCACGCCGGCGGAGCGGTTCTGGTTCCTGACCTATGCGCCCGCCTCCTTCATCTACCGGATGGTGACGGTCGCCGGCGTGGTGCTGTTCATCTCGTCGCAGTATTTCGTGATCGGCATCGTGCTGGCGATCTGGATGGCCCTGATCTCGTTCGCCTGGCCGATCGTGAAGGCCGTCAAATTCGTCCTGGTTTCGCCGACGCTCGAACGCACGAGGCTGCGCGCCGTCAGCGTCACGGCCCTGTTTCTGCTCGCGGTCGGAACGCTGGTCGTCATCGTGCCGCTGCCCAACGGCACGGTGGTCCGGGGCGTGGTCTGGATTCCCGAGGAGACACGCGTCGTCGCCAATGCGTCCGGCATCCTTGCAGAGGTGCTGGCCAGTCCCGGCACGGATGTCGCTGCGGGAACGCCGCTGCTACGGCTCGAGGATCCGCTGATCGCCAGCAAGCGGAAAAAGGCCCAGGCCCGGTTCACGGAGATCGACGCTCGGCTCGTTTCGGCCCAGGCCCGGACCCCCTACGAGGCCGAATTGTTGGAGCGCCAGAGGCAGTTGGCGCAGGACGAGCTTCGCGAGATCGAACGCCAATACGACAATCTCGTGCTTCGAAGCCCCGCGACGGGCCAGTTCATCGTTCCGCATCTGCCTGACCTGACCGGCAATTTCATCAAGCGGGGGCAGATGGTCGGCTACGTCGTGACGGATCGCTCGCCTCCGATCCGGACCACCGTTCCCGAAAGCGAGATCGAATACGTTCGCGATCGAACGAAGACGGTGTCAGTCCGTTTCGACGAAGCCGTCTGGACTCCGATTGAAGCTGCCCGGATCGAGCGGCAGTTCCCGCAATCGACCAAGCTGTTGCCGAGCTCCGCGCTTTCCAGCGCAAACGGCGGTCCGTTCGCGCCCGATCCGAATGCAAAGGAGAAGGAGGCCAGCCTGGAATCGTTCTTCCAGATCGACGTCGCCGCGCCCGCGCCAATGACGCTCGATCGCTGGGGCCAACGCGTGTGGGTGCGGTTCGACCATGGTGCGAGCCCGGTGCTGGAGCGGCTCTATCGCGCCGGAAGGCAACTCTTCCTCGGACGGTTCCATGTCTGACGCGCTGGCCACGATGGACCTCGCTCTTCCGCGCGCATTCGCGCACAGCCGGCGGATGGCGCAGGAGCGGGAAGTCGACTCCGCCGTGACCTGGATGGCTGCCCATCTGTCCGTCGCCGCGACCGGCCTGCGCTCCCGCAAGGCGCGACTCATTGGCGAGGCCGCAGCGGCGCGGGCCCGGACGCTTGCGGACCTTGCCGCCGATGCCCTGGCCGAGCGCCGGATGGAGGTGGCGCTCGCGCTGCGCTCCGGCGGCATGAGCAACGCCGACATGGTCGATGCTCTCGCCGTTGCGGGCGAATATGCCCGCCGCACGATTGGCCTCGAACCCTATTCCCAGCAGATGGCGTGCGCCGCTGCGTTGATCGGAGGATGCGTGGCGGAGATGGACACCGGCGAAGGCAAGACCATCGCCGCCTTCCTCGCCGCGGCCGTGTTCGGCCTCGCCGGCCGCTGTGTTCATGTCGTGACGTCGAACGACTACCTCGCCGGCCGCGACGCCGAGCAGGTGCGACCTGCGCTCGAGGCGCTCGGGTTGACCGTCGGCGTCGTCACCGGCGACATTCCGGTGTCGCCGCGCCGCGCCGCCTACGCCGCTGACATCGCCTATGTGTCGAGCAAGGAGGTCTGTTTCGACTATCTGCGGGACGGGCTGGCCGACACCTTCATCACCGGCCGATCCGCTCTTGCCAGCAAGCTCGGACGCTTGCTCGGCGCGGCAGCGCGTGACGATGCCGAGCCGCTGCAACGCGCTTTGGACGTTGCCATCATCGACGAGATCGACAGCGTCCTGATCGACGAGGCGACGACGCCATTGCTGATCTCGACCAACACGAAGGGCGATATCTCAGAGGCGACCGCACGGCAGGCGCTGGAGCTGGCTGCCGGTCTCGAGCGCGGCATCGACTTCACCGTCGACCCGCACGGCCTGATGCCGACCCTGACGCTCCGCGGCGAACGCCGGCTGGAGCAGGAGGTCGCCGAGCTGACCGGCCCGTGGCGCGTTCGCCTGATCCGCAACGAATTGTTGCGCGCGGCGACGGCCGCCGTGCATACGCTGCGACGCGACCACCATTATCTGGTGCGCGATGGCAAGATCGTCCTGATCGACCAGCAGAACGGACGGACCATGCCGGACAGATATCTTAACCACAGCCTCAGCCTCATGGTCGAGGTCAAGGAAGGATGCGCCATCAGCGGCGAGCGCAAATCGCTCGCAAGCATCAGCTTCCAGCGCTTCTTCCGCAATTACGCAACGATCTGCGGCCTCAGCGGAACCGTCCGCGAGGTTGCCGTCGAGTTGCACACCGTCTACGGCCTTCGCATGACCCGCATCGCACGCCGGCTTCCGCTGCGGCGGGACGCGGCGCCTCCGATCGTGTTCTCCGACAGAACGCAGTTGTGGAGCCGTGCCGCCGACAAGGCGCAGGCGCTCCAGGCGCGCGGGCAACCGGTGCTCGTCGCCGTGCGCACCGTGACCGAAGCCAAGCGGGCGAGCGAAGCTTTGCACGAGCGCGGGGTGATCCATCGCGTGCTCAGCGCCGCGCAGGATGAGGCCGAAGCCGACATCATCGCAGGCGCCGGCGCGCGCGGGACGGTGACGGTGGTGACGAACATGGCCGGCCGGGGCACCGATATACGCCTGGAGGCCGGCGTCGCAGAACTCGGCGGCCTCGTGGTGCTGATGTGCGAGCGAAACGAATCCCGGCGCGTCGACCGGCAATTGATGGGCCGCTGCGCCCGCCAGGGCGACCCCGGGCTCGTTGCCGAATTCATTTCGCAGCGAGATGCCATCCTCCAGATGCTGGGGCCGCCATGGAGCAAAATCCTGCGCGCCTGGCCGCGTATCACCAGCCATGCGATCACCCGCGCGCAGTCCATCTGCGAACGGCGCGGCCGCCACGACCGACTTCAACTCTTGCGCCGCGACCGCCAGCTCGCCAAGGTCATGGCCTTTGCCGGAGGGCTCGACTGATGCAGGCGATGGCATGGCGCGCGGCGTCGGGTCTGGTTGCGGCTTTGCTGCTGGCACCGGGGGCGCGGGCGCAATCCCTGGACGACTACGCCTCGCGCGCCTCGTGCCTGATCACGCCGTTTCATGTCTACAAGCTGGCGATGTCGATCCCCGGACCTCTCGCGTCGGTGGCCGTCAAGCGGGCCGACGTGGTCAAGAAGGGACAGATCATCGCGCAGCTCGAATCCGTGGTCGAGCAGGCGCAGGTCGATGCGGCCCGTGTGAGGTCCACGACCGATGTCGCCATTCGCCTGAAGACGGCGGTCTACACCGCCGCAGCCGCCAAGCTGGAGCGCCAGCGCAAGCTCAAGGTCGCCGCCGTCACCTCGGAGCAGGCATTCGAGGAAGCCGAGGCCGCCGCCTCCGTGGCCAAGGAGGAGATCGAGCAGGCGCGGCTCGACAAGGAATTGGCGGCGCTGGAGCTGACCCGGCTGGAGGCGACACTCGATCGCCGAACTCTCAGGGCGCCCGCCGAAGGCGTCGTGACATCGGTCGAGCTGCATGCGGGCGAATATGCCGACCCAACCAACCCGGTCGCAACCGTCACCGAGATCGATCCGCTCACCGTCGACGTCTACCTGCCTGCGAAAGCCTATCCGCTCGTATCGATGGGCATGTCGGCGGGGATCACGCCGCAGGAGCCGCTGGGCGGCGCGCGCGAAGGCGTCGTGATCACGAAAGATCCGCAGATCGATGCTGCCAGCGGACTGTTCCTGGTTCAGCTCAGACTGCCAAATCCAGGCGCTGCGATCCCGGCCGGCGTCCATTGCAGCGTGAAGTTCGAGCGGATGTCGGCAGCGGCGGACGCTCTGAAATGACGCCTCGCAGCGGCGCTCTGCAGTCCCAGCTCACTCGAACGAATATCGGCCAAGAAATCGTGCGTGCGTCGCCCATTCATAGGCGAGCGCGCCGATGAAAACGCCGAGTGCTCCCGTCAAGCCGATCAAAATAACAGTCAACAGGACACCACTGAACTCGATGACGGAGTAAAGCTTGAACAGCGTCCAACTGTGCCCGAAGACTCCGAAGGCGAAGAACGCCGCATTTGCCGAAGCCGAAACGAATGGCAGTCCGGGGCGCACGATCACATACATCAGGCCGGCCCAAAGCCCGACCATGAAGAGGGTCGCGTATTGCAGCGCCGTCACAGGGCTGGCGAACAGAGCCGCTGCCTGACCAAGGGTGTCCCGCAGCAGGAGCGCCCCTATGCTGTAAGCTGAAGTGAAGCCGCAGGCGATGAGAACAATGGCGAGCCAAGGCACGCGGCTCGCGCGCTCCGGTTTTGGATGGTCTCGACCCAGCGCCAAGCCGATCAGCCACCCACCGAGGGCCAGTGCGGCAAGGTCCAGAGCACCGTTCAGAAGCGCCTCGCCTACCCTCATGCCAAAAAGCGTAGCGCTATTGAGGAAACAGAACGCCCACAACAGCCCGAGCAACACCCCGAAGGTGAGACCGTTCCATCCACTCCGGCCCGGCCAGCGCCGTTGCACGATCGCAAGGAACGGCGCCATGAGAATGAGCGTTCCCAGTGCGTAGACGAGTTGGGCCGCCTTGTGCGTGCCGGAGACAATGAACCAGCTTCTTTGCAGGTTTCGAGCCAGACCTTCCGGTGGGTAATAGTCCAGCGATGGAAGAACAAGCCTGATCAAGCCCCACGCGGCCAGCGTCGCAATGATGGCCGCCGCCATACGCCAAACCTGTTGTCTTACCGGCATGACCGCCCTCCGCCAGCGCATCTCCTGGCACGCTGGCTCCGGCCGCGTCTTGATTCGAATCAAGGACGTGGTTTCGAGATGAGGGGCTGACGGAGTGCACCGGCCGATCATTGATGGCCGCTTCTCACCGCAATCTCGCTGCTTCCGCTGACGCGACGATCATAACCGGGCTTTGCCGCGGCAATTGAAGCTCCGCCCACGTCCTGGGCCGCTTCGGGTCGTTCGCGTGGCGCTTCATACCGAAAGGATGTCGGACTACAGCGAGCCTGCTTTGTCGTGATGAAATGGCGCGCCATTCAGAACAAAAACGCGAACTCGTATGTCGTCGAAATTGGTGTAGTTCCAGCAAGGCGAGGGACGCGAGTGCTAGCCTAGGCTAGCCGACCATTTGGCGGATTCGGCGACAAGGAAATCGGCGAAGGTTCTTGCGGAGGGTTTGGCGCCTCTGTCATCTGGAAACACGGCATGCAGTTCGACCGCCCCCATATCCCAGTCGGCTAACACCCGAACGAGGGAGCCATTCTCGATCTCGCCTCGGCAACCGACGCTCGCCATCGAGGTCAGGCCGAGGCCGGCAACTGCTGCTGCTGTCGCGACTTCATTGACGGTCGCCGTCAGCCGGCCACCCACTCGCACCGACGTTGCCTTGCCGTTCTTGCGGAACGTCCAGGCGGGGCCGAGGCGCGACGGTCCTACGATGACCGAATGTGCTGCGAGGTCGGCGGGCGTCCGGGGAACGCCGAACCGTTCGAGATAGGCCGGCGAAGCGACGATCACGCGTGGCCATGCCGCGATACGGCGCGCCACTGCCGTCGAATCCGGAAGCGACCCGAACCTCAGCCCGATATCGATGCTTTCACTCACGAAGTTCTGCCGCATGTCGTCGGCCACGAGTTCGACCCGCAGCGCCGGATGCCTGTCCATGAAAACTGGAAGGCGCGGCGCGATCTCCCGGATCGCGAAGGTGGATGACGGGCCGACCCGTAAAACGCCGCGCAATTCGCCGGTCCCGCGCACCGCGTATTCGGCTTCGTCGAGCGCGCTGAGGATCGGTTCGACCCGCGCCAGAAAGTCGGCGCCGGCCTCGGTCAGGGCGATGGCGCGCGTCGTGCGCGTGAACAGAGCTGCGCCCATCTTGCGTTCGAGGGCCGCAATCGTGCGGGACACCGTCGGCTGAGGAATATTCAGTTCGCGGCCTCCGGCCGAGAAGCTTCCCCGCCGGGCGACGCGAACGAACAGACGCAACGACGAGAGGTGATCATTCATGGCTCTAATGAATAACTCAAAGCCATATTCTCCGTCTATCGCCTTCGATTTGAATAGAGCACTTTCCGGTCACCGGACGCAGATGCGTCGCAACCGAGGAAAAAGCGATGTCCCTTCAAGACAAATTGGATGCCCTCAAGACGAAATTCGAAACCGAAATGGCTCCGCCTGAGGTCGTGGCGGTCATGCACCGCGTCACCGACGAACTGATCGCCTCAGGTCAGGCCGGCCGTGCGCTGCACGCCGGCGACCGCGCCCCGGTGTTTGCGCTGCCCGATCCGGACGGCAAGCTCGTGTCTTCGCAGGACTTGCTGACCAGAGGTCCGCTCGTCCTGACATTCTATCGCGGCGCCTGGTGCCCGTTCTGCAATCTCGATCTTCAGGCGCTTGAGGAGGTTCGAGCGGACATCGAAGCGCGCGGCGCGCTGCTCTTGGCCGTGTCCCAACAGACGGCCGCCAATAGCCGCAAGTCCCAGCGCAGCAACAAGCTCGGCTTCCCCATTGTCGGCGACAAGGGCGGCGAACTGGCCGCAAAATTCGGAATTCGCTGGCACCTGCCCGAAGACCTGCAGGCGATCCACAAGCAGCTCGGCGCCGACCTCGTCGCCTTCAATGGTGAGGATAGTTGGACGCTGCCGATGCCGGCGCGATACGTGATCGGGCAGGACGGTGTCATCGCCTATGCGGAAATCAATCCGGATTATACGCGCCGACCGGAGCCTTCGGACGTATTGCCCGTCCTCGATCAACTGAAGCGTTCGAGCACGACTTGACGCCTGGGACCTGTGGCGCCCCCCTGGCTCGCCGCGGCTTGGAAAAGCGGCAATCGCGAAATGGCGCGCCACGGCCGATGAAGATGGGCACTACTGCTTCGCCGTGATACTATGATACAGTAGCCCGCGACGCGGTCCAATCGGCAAGTCTGCGACGGGCCGCGATCTGGCGCTACTGCACCGAGCCGGCATCAGCCCAAGTTCGGCTGATTTGCGATTTATGAATCGGGGTAGGGCTCAAACTCAATTAGGTTAGCGGCTGACCTTGCCCTCAATCCCGAGAAGGCACATCCTCTACCGATCACACGGAGCCGCTAGGGTGCAATGTTCAAGAAAATCGTTCAAGGAGTGCCAGTCGACGCCGACCCGGTGAACGACCTCATTGCTCTGATCGACTTGGTCGAGACCGAGTTGGGGCTCTCGACGGGTGGCCAAAGCGTGCGCGACCGCCTCTCCGAGGTAGTTAGCGAAATTCGCCGGTCCGAAGGTGTAGCGACCCAGGAGAGTGTGAACGTTTTGCTTGAGGTTATCGAACGTCTGAGCAAGATCGAGCGGCTTTTGTCCGACAAGGGGTCCGAGACTAGCTCTGAGACTTCTCACGATTGACGCCGCGGCGGAGCGCCTACTGGTCCTCACGCCAACCCAAGGCTTCCGCTTTCGCGAAATCAGAGAGATTTCTTTCCTGCAGCACCTGATATCGCGGTCGTAGGGACGACGGGATGTCGGCAGGTCTGGGATATTTCTGCACGAACTCCGCCTCTATCTGAGCTGCGAAGGCACTTCCGCGTTTCGCCAACATGTATGCGAACGTGGGATCGTACTCCAGGATGATGTTGGCGATCTCGATACCTTCTTGAAAGCGTTGTCGTTCGAGATCGGCCTCGACCACCACCGCCGCCATCGCTGCCAACGTTTCCCGCCTCGTAAGCGGACGAAGGTAAAGGCCGTTTGCAATCGCCTGATCCGTCATCGGCATTTGTTCCCGAATCCAAGAATCCCTCGCCGGGTATCCTCCACTCGTTGTTTCCAGGTTAAGTGCCTGACCTGTCACGTCGTCTGTGTATTTGATGAAGAAATGCAAGGGCGCCCTGGAGAGCGCGACTGGAAGGTGCATCCGATCTGCGAGGATCAAGAACAGGATCGGCATGGTGATGCAGTTTCCACGTCGGGTGTCGAGATAGCTCGCAAGCAGTCTGTTGGACAGCTTTTGCCCGTTCGGGTCGGTCATATCGTACTGAAAGGGCCGCCGGTCATTCCAATCCCCACTCTCGTATATGTACGTCCGAATCGCGGTGAGCTTCGCCTTGTTGGACGGGGATGGGCCTGCCATCCGAGTCACGGTTTCGAAAGCACGGTCGAGTTGGTTGAGGGCGGCCGAGATGTCCAATGCCGGGCTAACCAGCTTGTCGAAAGTTAGCTTGGCCTTTGCGAAATCGATCTCTGCGTCCGATGTCGCCAACACCGACCGAACGGTTGCAGGGGCCGATAGAGGCGCGTCCTGAGCGCCTGCATTCACAGAAATAAGGAGCGCCGTTACGGCGAAGAACGCCGCCGCCAGCCGAGATCTATGGTACCTCACCATCCGCTCCCTCCTCAGCTGGTCGACCTCCTTGCCATCTGCAGTTCCTACTTTGATGCTGTTCCTGCGGCGGTTGGAGCGAAGCTATTCTGATCCGATCCCGCCAGATTTCCTGTCGGCGCAGACGCGCTCGCTGGGAGAACGTCCAGTCCAGGGGAGCTATTGGAGCCCTGTGGGCCTTGGCCTCCCGAAATTGGAACGGGGAACATGGTCTGCACATTGCCAGTTGCGTTGTCGTAGTAAATTTGCACCTGGTTTGTTGGTACTCCGTTGGCGGTACCAATCATATAGGGAATCGTTTGTCCCGTATTTTGGTTTAGAAGCATCACCTGTCCCTGCAAGACCATGACACTTCCTTGCCCGAATGGCGCGACTGCGGGAGGGGCAAGCGGTGACGCGAAGACATCATTTGATAGCTGCTGAAGCGCGGTAGGGTTTGTATATTCCTGATTGAAAACGCTATTGCCAGGACGGGTGCGAGGAGTGTCGATCCCGTGCGCGTTCAGAATGTGAACCATGCGATCGGGTGGAATATATTGAAGCCCGGACGGATCGACACGGTTCAGCGGATCATTCGCGACAAACGCGTAGAGATTAATGCCTCCTTCCACGCCAGCAGGATCCGCCTGGAGGAAGCGCGCTTCCGCAGGTGCAGCAAAGACCAGAGCGAGCAGCAGCATCCCAACGCGGCTAACCATAACGGCACCTCCTGCAGACTTGCAAAATCTATGGTTGTATAGTCTTGCACATCTCGTGTCGGCGAGTCCATGCCCGTGCGCCTGCTTCACGGCTACAGAGCGGCGTGCTCGTCATCAGGATTGATGGGCGCGATCCTTGATCCTTGATCGACTAGGACGGCTAGATAAAAGCGACGGTGTCGCTCCGCGCCGTTGGGGGTCGTAAGTGTTTGTTTGCACATTGTTCTGGATAGCCCTGCAGCGGCACCGTATGAAACGGCCTGGTGCCGCTCGAACCGAGAAAGCATTCAAAATCAACGTCCCGAGCGCCATCGTTCGCAGCGTAGCGTCGTGTTGCGCATGCTCGGCATGGATGCCCGCCATGATCGCATGGGAGACCGCTGCCGGACCAACGGAACGCCGTCAAGGCTCGCGCTTCGCGCGACCTGCTCCGCCGGCTTGCGGCCTTGACGGCGCTCCGATGGCCCGGCTCTTTGCTGCCATGCGATCCTGGCTTGCTCTGCGCGATTGCGCTCACGCGGCAGAAGAAGCGCGAGGTCGGAGCACCGCAGCGTGATGTGGCGCGCACTTCGGCTGTTCAGTGGATCGGCCATGCTTGCCACAATGGCGCCATGGCTCGCTCTCAAGAATCGCAGCGCCGCGTGTCGACCAACGCGGAATGCGACGATCTCTACGACTATGCCGTGGCGACCGCACGTCCCAGCCGGCGACGAGCGAAGCGCACTTCGGTGACATGGACGGTGACGGATGACTGGCCGGAAGACGTGCCGGTTGCTGAAGCCGAGATCGCCGTCTTCGAAGCGTGGTTCGGCGACCTGTTCGACGAGTTGTTTGGAAACAGCTGAGGGGGACATGACCATGGCGACGGCTGTTCGTGCGGCGCTCTACCTCCGGGTCTCAACGGGACGGCAGGCCGACAGCGATCTTTCCATCCCGGATCAGCGCCGCCAGGCGAAAGCCTACTGCGCGTCGCGCGGCTGGGAGAGCAATGACGGATCGGCCGCCCAGCTATTTTTGGATGGTGAGATCACCGAAAGCAAATTCAATAGTTCTCCCGACGAAGCCGTCGCCCGCTTGTGGCTCGCATTAAACAAACCCGCATGACCCCCAACAAAGAAAGGAGCATCACATGTCCCTCGCCTACGCCATCCAGGTACTCCTCCGCTACGACCGACGCTATGGCCCGTTCACGGTGGAGGAGGGAATGGAGATCGTGCGGCGGTTGATGGGGCACCGGTCCTGATTCGCCACCCGCCAATCCACAAAAATCATGTCCACAAGGCTTGCGGTCCGGGGCCTTCGGTCCCAAATTCCCCGGCGACACCGAAATAGTCGAAGCGTGAAGGGGACACCGGTAGACTACCTAAACGTCCAAAAACCCCAGCTCGCTGGCTCAACGCGCGATGTCGACTAAGTTAGGACCCCGCGCACGATGACAGGAGACCCGTATGGGTATCTTCCTCGTCCTCGAAGCCAGTCAGCCGAACGGTACGAAATACCGTCTCGGCCTCGGGTGCCTCGTGCCCCCGCAGGTTGCTTCGATGGTAGCACTGATCGTGCGGCTGTTCTGATGCAGAGACCCGCTCCGAAAGGCGCGGGTTTTCTGTTTGGTATACTGTATGGCGGAGGCGAGCCCCCAAGCCCGGACACGACGCGTCCGAGCTTACTGGCCTCCCCGGTCATATTGCGATCGGGGAGGTTTTCTACGTGGTACAATCCAGACATCTGTTCTTTGAGAGCCGGGGGATAAACCAACACGAGTCATGTCGAGAAAAGCAAAAGGCATCGCACCGGGCGATGTGCCGAGCGGCGATCCGATGGACGGCCGCGTGATTTATCCGTTTCAGATTTCAGACCTCGAAGGTCGTCTCCTCACCTTCATCGAGGGCCTCGGCCTTCGCGAGTCGCAGGAGAAAGCAGCCAAAGACCTCTTCCGAGATATCTACTACACGATCATGTGGGATCGCACTCACTACGTCGACGGTCGATGTCTCAATGAGGCAATAGTCAAGTCTGACGCATTGCGATCTGGCGCCCAGGTAGGTGGCAGCGCACGCGTTTAATATTCATCATGCCACCGGCTCTCAGAGCGCAGAGCAAAAAAAGAGCAAAAAATTTCGGGCGGTTTGCTAAGTCATTGAAAAAGTGGCGCGCCATTCGGAACAAAATCACGAACTCTTATGTTATTGAGATTGTTCTATAATTTCCGTCACGAAATCGGCTGCGAAGTCCGGCGCCTGCTTGCGGAGCCCTCTATCTCGTCCCGGGAATGTCCCGAGTTCTGAGAATTTCTGAAGAGGTCGGCGTTGCTCACCTCACGGATCCAGGCGCTCGGCACGATGATGGAGGCGGATGTGACGGCCTGTGGGCCGCGCCACAGTCGCGATGCGGCGCGGCGGGCGCACCGTTGGGGCCGAACGCGGGGACGGATCGGTTTCCACGGCGGCAAGATCGAGGTCAAGCGCCCGCGGGTCCCAGGCGTGGATGGTCGCGAGGTCACGATCCCGAGTTGGGAAACGGCGGCGCAGGAGGACTGGTTCGGTCGCTGGGCGATGAGCCTGATGCTGATCAATGTGTCGACGCGCCGGTTCGGCCGCGCTGTCGGGCTGCCCGAGGGCGACGTGCCGGCACCGCCCGGATCGGGGGTTTCGAAGTCGGCGGCCTCGCGGCGGTTCGTGGCGCTGTCGGCGGCGCGGCTGGCCGACTTCATGGCTGCCGATCTGTCCGCGCTGACCTTCTGGTGGTCCAAATCGACGGGCTGCATCTCGGCGATGATCTCATGCTGGTCGCCGCGATCGGCGTTGACGGCGAAGGCAACAAGCATCCGCTGGCGCTGGTGGAAGGGGCGACCGAGAGTGCCGCAACGGTTCAGGCCCTGCTGGACAACCTGGTCTCGCGCGGGCTCGACCCGACGGTGCCAAGACTGTTCATCGCCGACGGGGCGAAGGCGTTGTCGAAGGCGATCCGCCGCACCTTCGGTTTGGCCGCTGCGATCCAGCGCTGCCAGATCCACAAGGCGCGCAACATCATGGAACGCCTGCCGAAAGAGCATCATGCGGCCACCCGTCGGGTGCTGCGACAGGCCTGGGAGCTCGACGACGCCGACAGGCTGACAAATTGATCCGCAATCTCGACTCGACCAGCAATGGCCTGAAGTAGCGGCCAGCATCCTGGAGTTCTCCCAAACAATTCAGCTCTCGTTCCAGCATTGACAAAATGGACTTGGCTTCGGATACCGCCGCACTTTGCATCCTACGCAGGCGCCTGGCAAGCGCTGCGATGTGCTCCAATATTCTGCAGAGCGGCCCAACTTCTTTGCCTCGGACGTAAGATCGACAACAGCGCCCATCACCTGATTCCCTGAGCCATCCCGCCCATACTCCACCGTTTACATGGCGCGGACGCTCGCAAGAAATTTGTCAACCTGTGTTTCAAGTTCAGATGCATCTTTGGCCAGGCTATCCGCAGCTGAAAGAACGTTACCGGCAGCAGTGCTCGCATCGCCGATCGCCTGATTGGTTCCGTTGATGTTAGTGGTGACTTTCTTTCGTTGCCGCCGCCTGTTCCTCAACGGCACTCGCAATTGTCGTGCTGATCTCACTTATTATGACGATCGTGTGCGAGATATCCTTGAGTGCGACCGCGGTGTTGCCGGTCGCCGTCTGCATTTCGGAGATTTGAGCGGCAATCTCGTCGGTCCCTTTGGCGGTCTGGCTGGCCAGCCCCTTCACTTCGGAAGCAACCACCGCAAAACCCCTGCCGGCCTCGCCGGCGCGAGCTGATTCGATTGTCGCGTTGAGGGCAAGCAGGTTCGTCTGGCTCGCAATCTGACTGATCAGGGCAACGACATCGCCGATCTTCTGTGTCACGGATACAAGCCCAGCCACCAGTTTGTCCGATTTTTCGGCTTCGGCGACGGCCGACCGGGCGATCCGGCTTGCCTCCGTAACCTGCCGGCTGATCTCGTTGACGGATGAGGACAGCTCCTCCGACGCCGAAGCCGCGCTCGCGGACCGTTGATTGACAAACTCTGCCGTTGTCAAAAGTGAGCTCGCCGTGCGCGCCGCCATTCCGCACGGCCATTGGAAAACGACAACCTGCGTAGCTGCTCTCACCACGCACGGCATCATCGCTCCCTGGGTGCTCGATGGCCCCATCAACCGCGACGCCTTTACCTATGTCGAAAAAGTGCTCGTCCCCGAGCTGCCCGAGCACCCCATCGTCATTATGGACAACCTGTCCAGCCACAAAGGGCCATGCATACGCGAGATGATCGAGGCGGCCGGCGCCACGCTCCTCTACCTCCCGCCCTACAGTCCCGACCTCAATCCCATCGAGAACGCCTTCGCCAAACTCAAGGCGCACTTGCGAAAGGCCGCCGAACGCACCGTCGGCGGCCTTTGGGACGCGATCGGGCGCATCGTCGACACCTACACGCCCACAGAATCTAAAAACTACTTCGCCGCCGCCGGCTATTTGCAATCTGATCGGCTAACGCTCTAGCATGAGTTATCGTGCTCACCGTCTTGCTCCAATGCGCGTGAACTCGCGGTCACGCAGCTCGCGCGTCAGCTCCGGCGATGGCGTATGGCCTTGCCGCAGCACGACAAATGCTTTGACGATCTCGCCGCGTTGCTCGTCGTGACTGGCAACTACGGCGCAGACCTGGACCGCAGGATGTTCGGCCAGTGCGTTCTCGACTTCGATCGGACCGATGCGATATCCGGCCGAATTGATGACGTCGTCCGAGCGCCCGCGATACCAGAGATCACCCTGGGGGTCCTTCTCGGCTCGATCGCTGATCAAATACCAGCGTCCGTCGGGCCCGTCGACGAAACAGCTGTCGGTCTTCTCGGCATCCTTCCAGTAGCCCAGCATCAATTGTGGATTGGGCAGTTTCAGCGCGAGATCACCCTCCTGTCCCACCGGCAGGCGATTGCCGCTGGCGTCGATCACGTCGAGATCGGAACCGGGAGATGGACGCCCCATCGAGCCATAACGAACCGACTCACCGGGATAATTCAGCGCAAGCATGAGCGCTTCGGTCTGCCCGTAGGCTTCGTCGATGCGGATGCCAGTTGCCTTTTCCCAACGCTCGGCGACGACAGGATTCATGGCCTCGCCAGCGGTCACAACGCGGCGCAGGCGGCTAAGGTCGTTGCCTGACCGGACTTCGTTCACCACGCGAGATAACTCCGTGCCCGGGCGCACAATACACGGTCACCCGGTGCTTGCGCAGGAGCGTGAGACGGTCTTTCGGAACGAAGGGACCATCGAAGAAGAACGAGCAGGCGCCACAGCTCAGCGGCCCAAAGATGATACTCGTTCCCGCCTTGCTCCAGCCGGTGTCGGCCGTGCACCAGATCACCTCACCCGGCCGCAGATCGAGCCAATAGATTGCCGAGACGCGCCACGCATAGATCGCGCGCGCCGCATGAACCACGGCTTTGGGATGACCGGTCGAGCCGGACGTATAGTACATGATCGCTGGACTTCGGCGGGCACGACAGCAGGTTCAATCGCGTGCCAGTTCGCTGGCGTAATCGAGCCAGCCCGACACCTCGCCCAGCGCGACCCGCACCGGGATCTGCTGCTCTACCGATGCGAACTTGACCGCATGCTCCGGTCGGCAGATCGCCGCCTTCACCTCGGCGTTTGTGACACGATATTCGACGGCTCGCGCGGTAAGCATCTCGATGCACCGGATCGGCACCACGCCGATCTTCATCGCGGCAATGAGCGCAATGAACCATTCGGGCAGGCGCGGCAGCATGACGATGACGCGGTCGCCCTTCGCCACGCCGTTCGCACGCAAGACATTGGCGAGCCTGTTCGAAAGACGCGACAGATCGGAATAGCTGTAGCTGCGGCTGTCGCCGGCAGCATTTTCCCAGATCTGTGCCGGGCTATCGTGCTCGCGAGCGCGCCTGTCGATGACATCGGTGCCGAAATTGAAGGTTGCCGGCACGTCCCAGCGGAAGTTCGCGCACATAGCCTCATAGTCTTCAGCCGTCGGCTGCTGGGCGGATGACCACACATCTCGCATTATTTCCTCCCGCTTCGCGCATTCTTGCTCTGCCAAACTGCCACCGGCGCGTGGCCTATCGCCCGCCATAGGTCAAGAGGCGCCGCCTGATCGCCCAGCGGTGGAGTTCCGAAAGGGGTGTCATAGATGCGAAAGGCGCGGACATCGCGGTAGAATCGCTCAACGACCGTATCACGTGTCGTTCCGAGTCCGCCGAGGATCTGCAACGAGCAGTCAGCGACGCGGGGACCGCCTCCGAGCAGGTCACCTTGGCCATCGAGCTTTCGGTCGAGGCCCGCTCGCCTCTGTCGAGCAGCCAGGCCGTGCGCCAGATCGTCAGTTGCGCCTGATGGATGTCAATCGCATTGTCGGCCAGCATGAAGGAGGCCCTCGCATGTTCGCCGAGCGGCTTGCCGAAAGCCGTGCGCTGCCGCGCGAACTCGATTGTGGGCGCCGAATGAAGGGGGACCAGCCAAGCAGTCATCGCGCCCGCTTCGCACGCTCGGCTTCCCGCAGTTCGCGGCGCAGGATCTTGCCCGTCGTCGTCATCGGCAGGGAAGCCACGAACTCGATTTCGGACGGCGCCTCGTGCAGAGCGAGCGTCCCGCGCACGAAATCGCGGATCTCCTCGGCAAGCGTCTCACATGGCGTGCGTCCCTCCGCCAATACGACGAACGCCTTGATCCGCTCCGTGCGCATGGGATCGGGCACACCGATCGCCGCCGCCATCACGACCGCGGGATGATGGGTGAGAGCATCTTCGATCTCGGCCGGTCCGATTCGGTAGCCGGCGCTCGTGATGACGTCGTCGGCGCGGCTCTGAAACCAGAAATAGCCGTCCTCGTCGCAAATCGCGAGATCGCCGGTGATGAGCCAGCCGTTCGCATATTTGTCCCGCGTCGCCTCGGGATTGTTCCAGTAGCCGAGCATCATCACGGGATCCGGGCTCTTGAACGCGAGGTTACCGAGCGTTCCGGAGGGCAGAGGCTCGCCGGAATCATCGACGATCGCCGCTACATGGCCCGGAATCGCCCGGCCGATCGACCCGTACTTGACTGGCATGACGGTTGCGCTCGAACCAAGAACAAGATTGCACTCCGTCTGCCCGAACGCCTCGTTGATCGGCGCGCGAAGCGCCTCCGCACCCCATTCGTGAAGTTCCTTGCCGACCGACTCGCCGCCGGAGATGACGGCCCGAAGCCGCACGCCGTGGCGCCCCCAGGGGTCGCGAACCTGGCGCATGAGCCGCAGCATCGTTGGCGTAAGAAGTGAGGTACGGACGCCGTGGCGGCCCATTATCGCGCAGGCCTGCTCAGGATCGAAGCGCGCGGCGCGATAGAGGAGCACCGGAACGCCATGATACCAGGCCGGCATCAGCGCGTCCATGAGTCCGGCGAGCCAGGACCAGTCGGCAGGTGACCACATGAGGTCTCCCGGCTGCGGGAAGGAATCAAGCGGGAGTTCGACTCCCGGCATGTGCCCGAGGATCGAACGATGGCCCTGAACCGCGCCCTTCGGCTTGCCCGTCGTACCGGAGGTAAAGTTGATGAAGGCCGGGTCATCCGCGGCGGTGTCGATGTTCGTGAATCGGTCGCTCGCCTTCTCGAGCTCCTCCTCGAGCGAATGCGCGTCGGGCCCTGCTCCGTCGATGAGATAGACGCGCTCGACGCTGTGCGCCGTCTTCCGCGCTTCGGCGACCTTGGGCAGGTTGGCGAGATCAGTGATGACAACCCGGGCGCTGGCGGTCTCGAGACGGTAGGCGATCGCGTCTGCCGCGAAAAGGATGGACGCTGGTGATGAGACGAGACCGGCCTTCCAACAGGCGATATGGGCGATCGCGGTCCAAGGATCCTGGCTCAGGAGCAGCATCACGCGATCACCCCTCACAAGACCGATCGCGTTGAACAGGTTCGCAAGCTTGTTGGCTCTTCTCTGGACCTCCCGGAACGTCATGCGCCAGACGTCGGTGCCGCTTTCACCTATGAACGCGATCTTGTCCGAGTCCGACGCGTGGCGATCGCAGACGTCGTAGGCCATGTTGTAGCGGTCCGGAACGTTCCACCGGAAGGCCCGATAGAGGTCCTCGTAGGTCGGATGCCGGTCCATGGCGACTTACCTCTGATTCACGCGTTGGCCCAAAATGCGGTTTGCGAGAGCGTGCCGGTGCACTTCCGAAGGCCCGTCGTAGATGCGAAACGGTCGAATATCCCGATAGAAGCGCTCAACCACGGTATCGCCCGTGATCCCGATCGATCCGAGGATCTGGAGGCAGCGGTCGATGACCCGGCCAAGGGCCTCCGAGCAGAATACTTTTACCATGCTTGTCTCGTTGCGCGCCC
The DNA here is from genome assembly GCF_014529705.1 of Bradyrhizobium campsiandrae. Lineage (GTDB taxonomy): Bacteria > Pseudomonadota > Alphaproteobacteria > Rhizobiales > Xanthobacteraceae > Bradyrhizobium > Bradyrhizobium campsiandrae. The sequence continues at coordinate 11,128 of NZ_JAANIH010000061.1, read as the reverse complement.
GATCGTGACCGTCGAGGAGCCAGGCGGCGTGCCAAACCGCAAGCCGGCTGAGATGTAGGTCGATCTCATTGTCGGCGATCATGAAACCGACCCCCTGGTGTTCGCCGATCGGGCGCCCGAATGAGCGCCTATGCCGGGCATGGTCGATCGCGATCGCGTGACAGCGCCGCGCGGCGCCGAGCCATCGCATGCAGTGAGTGAGGCGGGCCGGACCTAGTCGAATCTGCGCGTTCCTGAACCCCTGGCCCACCTGCCCGAGCACGCGGTCCGGCGTTGCCCGCGCCCTTGTCAGGGAAACCGCAGCGTGGCCGCCCGGCGAATTCGAATCGATCGTGTCGAGCATGCGCTCGATCGCGAATCCCGGCGCGTCCGCGTCTAGAAGGAACATGGTCGCGCCGAGGTCCTGTCCGGCCGGATTGAGCGTGCGCGCCATGACGATATGGACGCCGGCCCCCGGCGCGCCTGTGATCATGTATTTTTCGCCCGTGATCAGGAACCCGTCGGAATCCTGCTGCGCGACGGTCTTCAATAGCGACGGATCGGCGCCAGCGCCACCGGTCGTGGTTTCGGTCATGACGAAGGTCGATCGGATTTCGCCGCGCACGAGCGGCGCGAGCCAGCGCTTCTTCTGCTCGGGCGTCGCGATCGATTCGAGCAGATTCACGTTGCCCTCGTCCGGCGCCTGGATGTTCAGCGCGAGCGGCCCGAGCGGAGACCATCCGGCAGCTTCGAACACAACCGCCATCGACCGGTGGTCGAGCCCGAGGCCGCCATATTCCTTCGGCCCGTGCGGCGACAGCAATCCTGCCTCGAAAGCAAGCGCGACGAGTTCGAGCCGCAGGGATTCTTCGGGCCCGTGCGGCCCCTGCCTGCGGTCGTTCTCGAACGGAACGACCTTCTCGGCGATGAAGGTTTCGACGCGCGAACGCAATTCGACGAGATCATCGGATAACTTGAAGTCGATCATAAATCCTCTTCCCCCTTCAGGAGCTGTTGGCAAGCGTCACGAGATCGAGGCCGCGTGCAAACAGGCTCGGGATCGAAAGGGCGAAGCGCTCCCAGATGGGGTCGGTCCGCTTACCCGTCCGATGCAACTTCACATTGAGGCAGGCGATCGACCCCAGACGGTATTGGGCGAGCGCCTGATACCATTCGAGCCGCGCCTCGTCCGGACCGCCGGCGCGCCGGTAGGCCGCCAAAAGCTCTTCCTTCCCGACCGGCGCGACCGGCCGCCAGTCCGGATGCCACGCGAGCGGATCGAGCATCATCAGGAGCCAGCCCACGTCGAGGCCCTGGGCCCCGATCGACGCAAGCTCCCAATCGATGACGGCGTTGGCCCGCTCATTCTCATAGAGGATGTTTCCCGGCTGGAAGTCGCCGTGAACGAGGCCGACAGGATCGCCGTCCGGCATGCAGGCCGCCAGCGCGGAACCGAGCGACGTTCCCGCGATATGCCACTCTGGCTCCTGAGCGTGGCGAAGAACGGTGGTCCAGCGATCGAGCTCCAAGCTCAGCGGACGCGGCTCTTCCCAGCCCGCAAGATGTCGCCGCCAGTCGACGCGATGCACCTTGGCGAGCAGATTCGCCGCCTGAAGCCAGATGTCGCGAAGCCGCACGGGGTCGCGCGGAAAGCTCTCGTGAGGCTGCCAGCTCATGAAGACGCGGCCGGGAAGCCGTTCCATGATGATGAAAGGAACGCCGAGCGCCTCCTCGTCGGGCGAGGCCCAAGGAACGTCGGGGACCGGAACGCCGGCCCCTTTCAGAGCCCTCAATAGAGGCGCCTGCCGGTAGACGTCGGTGTTGCCGCGGCGCGCGACGCCGGCCGGCGCAAGCTTGAGGACATAGCGGCCCGCGGCCTCTCCCTTCGCATCGCAAAGGTCGAATCCGTAGGTAAGGCCCGCGTGGCCGTCCTCCATGACGTCGAAATGCGCGACGGCATACCCGCCCCCGCGCTCTCGCTGAATGAAGCGCCGCACGCGCTCAAGAAGCGGATCAAACCCCACAGCTACGCCCCTCGGGTGCGCCGACATGCGTCCTCCCTGCCCGCGGTTCCCGCTTGATATGTCAAATCTAGCATACCGGCAGAAAAAATCGAGCGCTCGCTCAAAATTTTGTCGTTCCCTCTCTATCGCCTGCACGAATTGTCTGGCATGCTTTAGGTTGCCTCGCCTATCGGCGAGGGCAAGAGGACGCTCTGGGGATGAAACGCGTGGCGATTGCGCGGGGCGCGTCGTGGGAGGCGAGGGTTTCGACCGGCGCGATGTGCGCGCGCATCTTCGAGCGCCACAATGAGACGATCCGGGTCCGCAACCCGAACATCGGCGTCGCCAAACTCGCGCGGATCATCGAAGCCACTTTGCGGCTCGGCAACCGGCGCGGCTTTCACGCGACTAGCCTTCGCGATCTATCGAAGGCCTCCGGCGTCAGCATGGGCGCGCTCTATTCCTATTTCGACAGCAAGGCTGCGCTCCTCTCGATGATCCTCGGAGAGTTCATGCCGACGGTCACGTCCATCCTTGTTGATGTGTCTCCCGAAGTCAGGAGCGACGCACGGCGGCATCTCGCCTGGCTCATCGACACGCATGTGAGACTGTCGGAAGCGATGCTGCCCTGGTTCGTTTTCGCCTTCATGGAGGCCAAGGCGTTTCCCCGCGCGGAGCGTCACATCGCGGTGGAGACGGAGGCGCAAACGGAGGGAATCTTTGCGGATGTGATCCGGCGCGGCGTCAAGGATGGCGTTTTCGCCGTCTCCGACGCCGACCTCGCAGCGACGCTGATCAAGCCGCTCCTGCAGGACTGGTACCTAAAGCGCGGCAAATACCGGAACAGGGGCACCTCGATCGAGGCCTATGTGGCGGCCGTCACGGAGATGCTCGCGATGGGTCTTGGAATTCAGGAGCGCGCCCAAACGCGGGTACTGGCCTCATGAAGCGCATGAAACTCACGCAGCAGGAAATCGTATTAGCCGTCTTCACGGCGCTCTTTCTTGCGTTCGCGCTGTTCTTGCCCGGATTTTTCACCGCCGCCAATATGCTGTCGCTCCTCCAGAATGTTGCGGTTCTCGGCATTCTCGGCCTCGCGATGGCGATCGTTGTCCTCGGGCGAGGCATCGACATCTCGCTGATCGCGGCGCTTGCCGTGCCCCCGGGTCTACTTTTGCAGATGGTGCAGGACGGCCATTCCCTTTTCGCCTCGGTAGCGACCGCCCTTCTGCTTTCGCTGGCCTTCGGCATCGTCAACGGCTGGTTGATCGCCTACGCGGAGGTGCCCTCGCTGTTTGCGACTTTGGCGACCGGCCTTTTCCTCGCGGGCGTCGGGCAGGCGTCGCTGTTTTCGATCGACGTGGTGCAGTGGAGCAAGGGGATGGAAGGCTTCCAGAACCTCGGCCAAGGCTCGATCCTCGGCGTGCCGACTCCGATCATCATGTTCGCGATATCCTGCGCTGCGGTGGCATTCTTCTTGAGGCGAACCCGATGGGGCGCCTACATTTATGCGATCGGGGACAACCCGAACGCTGCCCGCGTGACCGGCATCCCGACGCGGCCGATCGTGGTGCTCCAGTACGTGCTGGCTTCGCTCATCGGGTGTTTCGCAGGATTCGTGATGGCCGCCTCCATCAATTCGATGCCGACTCGAATATTCAACTCGACGCTCATCTATGATGTGATCCTCGTCGTCGTGCTCGGCGGCATCGGCCTTTCCGGCGGCCGTGGGGGAGTCGTCAACGTCATCATCGGAACGTTTCTGATCGGAACGCTGCTCAACGGCATGACGATCATGGACGTGCCCTACGCCGGGCAGAACCTGATCAAGGGCGTCGTTCTGCTTCTGGCTGTCATCACTGACTCGTTCCTCAACCCGCGAAACGAGGAGACAGCCCAACAGGGAGACATTTAGCGGGAAGATATCGAGAAAACCTGGGAGAAGAACAATGAGATTGACGGATGCGATCAAGGCGGGCGCGATTGCTCTCGGATTTCTTGCGGGCGTCACCGCAGATGCACTTGCGGAGGAGCCGGGGCTCGACGAGCCGTTCCAAAAGGGTTTCAAGGAGGCGCTCGCCGGAAAGGCGGTTGCTTTCGTCCCGGTCGCTATGAACATCGATCTGACCGAGGGCTGGTTCGCGGGCCTTAAGAAGGAACTCGAGCCTCTCGGCATGAAGTTCGAGTTGCGCGATCCGAACTGGAACACAAACGCGGGCGCGCAGGCCGTGACCTCACTTATCTCGGAGAAGCCCGCGGTCATCGTTGCCCACAACCCGGACGTCCAGACCTACGCCAAACTTTTTCAGCGGGCCGAGAAAGAGGGAATCTTCATCATCCAGGTGAATATGGGTTCGGCTTATCGCAGCGCGGGCCTGGTGGGCGCCAACTGGATCTCGGTCGGCGAGCAGGAAACCGAAGCAGTCGTCAAGGCTTGCCAAGGTAAGTCGAACAAGATCGCGATCGTGCAGGGCGCTCTCTCGGCGGCGGCGAGTGCCTACCAGCTGAGAGGCGTCTACAATGTCCTCGCCAAGCATCCGGAGATCAAGGTCGTGTCGAGCCAGGCCGCGGACTGGGACGCCGCGAAAGCCAAGGCGATCACCCAGACGGTGCTGAAGCAGAATCCGGATCTTTGCGGCGTTATCGGCTTCTGGGACGGCATGGACATCGGCACGGCCGCGGCGGTCAAGGAAGCGGGCCTCACCGGCAAGGTCTTCGTCGCGACCTCGGGCGGTGGCGAGCAAAAGGCCGCTTGCGACCTCGTGAAGTCCGGCGATTTCGATCTTGATCTGAGCTACGACGTTCCGACCCAGGCCAAGCAAATCGCCGCCCTGATCAAGTATCTGCTGTCCTCCGGCACAAAGCCGGGAGACACGAAGGGCCTCGCCTACTCGACGCTCGTCCACGTCACGAAGGACAATGCGGACAAGGCCTGCTGGAAGTTGAGCGATCTGAAACAGTGAACCGTTGACGCCGGCGGCCGGAGCTTCCCCGTTCCGACCGCCGTTGTTGTTCTCCCTTTCCAATCGCGATCGGCTCTCCATGCGTGAGACTTTCACTCGCTGGCGTTATCAGTACTGGCCCCATCATCTCCTCGGCGAGACCCTGTCGAAGCGCTGGACCGAGACAGCAATCCCCGTCATTGTCCTTTTGATCGTCGGCTTCGTGCTGAGCCGGACGATCGATAACTTCCTGAGCCCAACCAACCTCGCCGACACAGCGCGACAAGCCTCGGAAATCGGCTTTATCGGCCTTGGCGAGGCGCTCGTGGTCATCGTCGGAGGGATCGACCTATCCGTCGGCTCGATGTTTGCCCTCACCGACTTCTGCGCGCTCTATACCCTCAACGTTCTGAACTGGCCGGTGCCTGCGGCCGCCGCCGCGACAATCGTCTGCGGCGCCGCGCTCGGCGCCATCAATGGCTTTCTCATCGGATATTTGAAGCTGCGCGCCTTCATTACGACCCTCATTACACTCATTATCTACCGATCCGCCTTCGATCTGCTCATTCAGCGCTACTCGAACCAGATCGCCGCCGCTTTTCCCGATTTTCCGTCCTGGAATTTCCTGGGCGGCGGGGATGCGTTGGGCGTCCCGAGCGTCGCGATCGCGTATCTCGCGGTCGCCATATTCGGCCATCTCTTCCTAACGCGGCTGCGGCCGGGCTGGCACATCACGGCGATCGGCGGGTCGCGACGCTCCGCCTACAATTCGGGTGTGCCGGTGAGGCGCATGATAGCGTTGAGCTATGTCGCCTGCGGCGCGCTCACCGCGATCGGCGCGCTGTTCTTTGCGGCGCGGCTCGGAACGGTCGGCGGTGACATTGGGGTCGGCCTCGAAGTGATCGTACTCACCGCGACGGTGCTCGGCGGCATCACGCTCGGCGGCGGCAAGGGCTCGGTCACGAAATCCGCGGTCGGCGTCCTCATCGTGCTTCTGATTACCAATGGTCTGACGACCATGAACGCGCGCGGCGGGATCAACCGCATGGCGCTGGCGAGCATCTTGCTCGTCGCCGCAGTGATCGATATCCGCTGGCTGAAGAACCGCACGCGCATCATCAGCAAGGTCTACGTGGCGCCGACCTATCACTATTTGCCGCCGCCTCCCCCGACCGAAGTCGGCATGGGCGGTCCCTTCGAGCAGAACGACCGGCTGCGCGAGGTCGATCTCATCGGCCTCGGCCGAATCGAAGCGCCGGAAGACGTCATTCTCGACCGGAACGACAATCTCTACGCTGGCTCGCGCCACGGCGACGTCATCCGCTTCCTTGCGCCCGACTACCAGCAGATGGAGATCTTTGCGCATATCGGCGGCCAGCCGCTCGGCATGGCCTTCGACCGCAACGATAATCTCTACATCTGCATCGGCGGCATGGGTCTTTACAGGATCGCGCCGAACGGCGACGTCGAGAAGGCGACCGACGAGACCAACCGCAGCATGACCTCGGTCAACGACGACAGCCGCCTCAGGCTCGCCGACGATCTCGACATCACCGACGGCGGCCTCGTCTTCTTTTCGGAAGCCACGATCCGCTACGAAATGGACGAGTGGCCGATCGATGGGCTCGAGGCGCGCGGCAATGGGCGCATCATCTGCTACGACACGAACACCGGAAAAACGCACACCGCCTTGCGCGGCTTAAAGTTTCCTAACGGCGTCTGCGTCGCGAGCGACGGGCAGTCGATCCTATTCGCGGAAACCTTCGGCTGCTCCGTCAAGCGCTATTGGTTCGAGGGCCCGAAGAAGGGCGCAATCGAGGTCGTTATGGACAACCTTCCGGGCTATCCAGACAATATTAATCTGGCGTCCGATGGGAATTACTGGCTTGCACTCGTCGGCATGCGCAGCCCCGTGCTCGACCTCGCTTGGCGGATGCCGGGCTTCCGCACGCGCATGGCCAAGCGCCTGCCGGTTGACGAATGGCTCTTCCCGAACCTCAACACGGGCTGCGTGGTCAAATTCAACGAGCGCGGCGAAATTCTCGAATCCCTATGGGACTTCAAGGGCGCGAACCATCCGATGATCACCTCCATGCGCGAGCATCGTGGCTTCCTTTACCTCGGCGGCATCGCCAACAACCGCATCGGGCGCTACAGGCTCGACGGCGCCGATCCCAGTTTCGTGCAATACGACCGGCGATGGGGGCGGGCGTGATTGCGGCAGGATGGGAATTCGCCAACCGGCTGCTCGGCCGTGGAGACGCCACGATCGCGGTGCCGCCGCTTGACGGCGCCCTGAAACCAAATCAAATGCTCGAGCAGGCAACGCCCCTTTTCGAGTGCGCCGCTCCCGAGGATCTTGCGACGGACGGCGCGCGTCTCTTCCTCGCCGACGGACCGAGGCTCCTCGCCATCCAGGGGGGCGCGGCGACCGAGGTGCGCGTTTTCGAGCAGCCGATCTCCGCCCTCGCCTGCATGCCGGGCAGCGGCCTTGCGGTGGCGCTAGGCGGTCGCGAGGTGCGCATCTACGCAAACCTCGCCGACCCCGCCCCCCGCGCGACTTTCGCAACGGGGTTCAGCGCCGTTAATGCGCTCTCGCCGACTCGTGAAGGGATGCTGTTCTCGACCGACGGATCGACGACACGCGGCGTTCACGAATGGGCAAGCGACCTTATGGAACTCGGCCGGACCGGACGCGTTTATCGGCTCGATCCGGCCGACGGAACGGCAAAGGTTATGGCGAACGGCCTGCACTACGTGTTCGGTGCCTGCGCCTTCGGCGAGGGAGCGCTCGTTAGCGAAAGCTGGCGCCACCGGCTGATTTTCATTGGGCGCGACGGGGCGACGAGGATCGTTCTGCCGCATCTTCCCGTCTATCCCTCGCGCATCTCTCCCGCCGCGGCCGGCGGCTACTGGCTCACAGCCTTCGTCGCCCGCACGCTGCTCATCGAGTTCGTTCTGCGCGAGCCCGCCTTTCGTGAGCGCATGATGGCGGAAATCGACCCTCAATACTGGATCGCGCCACGCCTGAGTTCCGGCGCCTCCTTCAAGGAGCCGCTGCAGGGCGGCCATATCAAGACAATGGGCATGCTGAAGCCTTGGGCGCCGCCCCGCTCCTACGGGCTCATCATCCGGCTCGACCCGCAAGGCCTCCCGCTCTACTCGCTGCACAGCCGGGTCGACGGCTCGAACCATGGCGTCGTCGCCGCCGTCGAGTTCGGGGACGACCTCATCGTCATCGCGAAAGGTCCGGGCCGCGTGCTCGCCCTTTCCCTTGCCTCGCTGGAAAAGGAATTTGGCGCATGAGCGGCGAAGACATTCTCACCCTGAGCCGGGCGACGAAGCTCTACGGCGGCAATCCCGCGATCGAGAACGTCGACTTCACGCTTCGGCGGGGCGAGATCCATGGACTGGTCGGCGAGAACGGCGCCGGCAAATCGACACTGACCAAAGTCATGGCCGGCGTTGTCACTTTGACATCCGGTGTCATGACGATCGACGGGTCGGAGGCCTCTCCGAAGACGCCGCTCGAAGCCCGGCATCTCGGCGTTGCGATGGTGTTTCAAGAAAACAGCCTCGTTCCCACGATGACGGTGGGGCAGAACCTCTTTCTCGGGCAGGAGCGCTTTTATAACCGCCTCAGGGGCGTTTACATTGCCGCGCAGCAATTCCTGCAATCGCTGAATTTCGACGTGCCGCCAACCACGATCGTCGGTACTCTCGGCGCGGCGAAGAAGCAGATGGTCGAGATCGCGCGCGCCGTCCTGCACCGCGCGAAGATCATCATCTTCGACGAGCCGACGGCGACGCTGACCCCCGAGGAAAAGAAGTATTTCTTCGATCTCGTCCGCGACCTTCGCAAGCGCGGTGTGTCAGTCGTCTTCATTTCCCACGCTCTCGAGGAAGCGCTGACGCTCGCCGACCGTATCACGGTGCTACGGGACGGAAGGAACGTCGTGACGGACGATGCGGCGAAATTCGACCGCGCCCGTATCGTGCGGGCGATGGTCGGGCGCGATCTGTCCCATACGCTCTATGGCGTTCGCAAGACGGCGGTGCGCAAAGCCGGTGCCCGCGTCCTCGTGGTGCAGAACCTGAAGATGGCGCCGGCAGTAAAGAACAATTCACTCTCCGTCTTTGCCGGTCAAATCACCGGCGTCTTTGGTCTCGTCGGCGCCGGTCGCACGGAGACGTTCAAGGTCGTCGCGGGCGTCCTCAAACGGGATTTTTTTCACGGCGGCGAGATCATTTTGAACGACAGGCCGGTGCGTTTCCGGGTGCCCGCGCCGGGCGTTCGCGCAGGTATCGCATATATCACCGAGGACCGAAAGGTGGAGGGCTTCTTCGAGACGGCCTCGATCGCCTGGAACATCTATCTTGGGCTTCTCGCGAAGTTTCCCCGGGGCCGCGCCTTGCTCTCGAAGCGGGAAGGAATGGAAGTCGGCGCCAAATGGACCGAAAAGCTTAAGGTGCGCGCGATCAGCAACCAGGCGAGAGTTGTCGAACTCTCGGGAGGCAACCAGCAGAAGGTCGTTATCGCGAAATCGCTCGTGCAGGAGCCGAAACTCGTCATCTTCGACGAGCCGACGCGGGGGGTGGACGTCGGAGCAATCGTCGAGATCCATGAACTGATCAACCGGCTCGCCGACGAGGGGACGGCGGTCGTCGTCATCTCCTCCTACCTGCCAGAGATCATGGCCCTCTCTGACCGGATCCTCGTCTCGAGGCAGGGGAAGGTCGTGGAGGAGTTTTCGGCGCTCGAGGCGACCGAAGAGAAGATCATGTACGCGGCGATCCACTAAGGCCTGTTTACAGTTGGCCCAACTTGCGCAGTTGGAGGTGGGCTTCGTGAAGGCCGGCGACCGCTATGAGAAGGATCCGGACCGGCGAGTGCAGGAGGCGATCATGCTGGTCTTCGACAAGGTGCAGGAGCTTGGCAGCGCGCGACAGGCGCTGTGCTGGTTCCATGAGCACGATCAATCTGCCGGTGAGGCAAAACAACGGAGACACGACCTGGCGGCGTCCCAACTACGCCACCATCCACCGGATGGATGATCGACAATCCAATCTACGGCGGGGCCTATGCCTATGGTAAGACTGCCGCAGCATCGGGATACAGCGCCGATGGCGTCAGCGTGAAGATCCATCGCAAGGCGCGGACTGATTGGCTGGCGCTGATGCCGAATGCGCACGAAGTATACGTAAGCTGGGAGAGGGCGGAAGCGATCCGCAAAATGGTCAGCAGCAACGTTCCCACGGCCGGCATCACGGCGCGCCCAAGCTTGGCGACGCGCTCCTCGCCGGGCTGTCCGCTGCAACCGTTGCGGACGCAAGCTGACGCTGAAGTACACAGGCGCCAAGCGCGGTATCCCGCGCTACAGCTTCAGCCGGGCCTGGATGGACAATGGCGCCCCTCATTGCATCGCCTTCGGCGGTCTGCGTGTTGACGACGCCATCGAGAATGCGTTGCTGACTGTAGTCGGCCCTGGCGCGGTCGCCGCCGCCACAGCCGCCGAGCAGGAGGCGGGCCAGCGGCGGGATCAAGTGCGCGACGCTCTCGGCCGCGACCTCGAAGCGGCGCGTTACGCCGCCGACCGCGCCTTCCGGCAATACGATGCTGCCGATCCAGCCAATGGGCTGGTCGCGGGCGAACTGGAGGCGCGCTGGAACAAGGCGCTCACACACGTGGCGGAGGTCGAGGCCAAGATCGCGACACATGATGCAGCCATGCCCGTTGCCGCCGTCGATCCTCTCACGCTCAATCACTGGCGTCGAACCTCAAGACCGTCTGGTCCGCACCGACGACCGATGCGCGGCTGAAGGCTGAAGGAGCGCATCGTGCGCCCATCATCCATGAAGTGGTGGCCGATATCGACGACGCAGCCGCCGAGATCGTTCTCGTGATCCACTGGATGGGCGGTGTGCACAGCGAGATGCGCCTGCCCAAGCGCCGCCGCGGTCAACGGAACAGCACATCCGCCGATGTGATCACCGCCGTGCGTCAGCTCGTGCTTATCGCTAATGACGACCTTATCGCCGGCATCCTCAACTGCAATGGCCTGAAGACCGGAAATGGTGTAAGCGACGTCTACGTCCCATTCGCAAAGATTTGGAGGGACGGATTGCAAAGCGTTGGCGCGACGGATTGCAATCTGTTGATCCACGCGTTGGAAATCGTTGAAGTTGCGTGTGGAGGGACAACAG
>NZ_JAANIH010000060.1 GCF_014529705.1 Bradyrhizobium campsiandrae | reverse complement strand
CACGGCATCAATGGGCAGTCCGAGCAGTCCGTACAGGTCTCTCTTGGCCTCTCGATGATGGGCGCTCTCGTCAGCCATTTGCGGCTCCGAGCGCATGGCGGGGGCGCCGATCGGGCCGAGACGGGCAGTCTGGACGGTGTTCAAAATCGAGATCCCGCAAACTCAAGTATTAAATTGCCGAGCGAGCCGGCTTTAATCCTTATAAGGACACCGCTTGAATAACATAGGACAGGCGATGTCTGGAAGCCGATTTAATCGGGGTGATTAATGCCCGGGCCGGCCCGATCCGCGGGGGGCGGTTCACCTTAATCCGGCTTTCGGCGCCGTTGGGGTCGGCGGGCTCCGGGTTAATCTTGCACGGAAACGGCCTGCCGCGATATTTTGCCGAGCTGCAGCGGGACCGGACAGGCGTCGGGACCATTTATTCATGGCTGGCTTGAAGCGATGTTCGACAACGTCAGGGCCGATTATGCGGCGCATGGTCGCGACTGCGGGGCCCAGGGTTTCTGGGTCATGCTGGTGTATCGGTTCGGGCGCTGGCGTTATGGCATCCGGCCGGCGCTGCTGCGCAAGCCGGCCTCGCTTCTCTACAAGATCCTCTACAAGCTCGTTCAAATCCTGACCGGGATCGAGCTGCCTTGCGAGGCCGTGGTCGGGCGGAACTTCGTGATCGACCATTTCGGCGGCATCATCGTCAGCGGCTATGCCCGGTTCGGCGACAATTGCAGGATCCGCAACGGCGTCGTGGTCGGGCTGCGCCGGGTCGACGAGCCCTGCGCGCCCGAGATCGGCGACAATGTCGATATCGGCGCCGGCGCCAAATTGCTGGGCCCGATCAAGGTCGGCGACAACGTCGTGATCGGGGCCAACGCGGTGGTGCTCACGGACGTGCCGGCGAACTCGATCGCGATCGGGGTGCCCGCCATCATCAAGCCGCGCCGGGTCGAGGCGCTCAAGGGCGTGGCGCTGTGAGCGCGGCCGAGACGCCCGTCCCGTTGGCCTGCGGCGTGGTGGCGATCGGCCGCAACGAGGGCGAGCGGCTGAAGCGCTGCCTGAGTTCCGCCCGGCAGGCCGGGGCGATCGTCTATGTCGATTCCGGTTCGAACGACGGGTCGGTGGCGTGGGCGCGGAGCCAGGGCATCGAGGTGGTCGAGCTCGACATGCGCGAAGGCTTCACGGCCGCGCGCGCCCGCAATGCCGGGTTCCGGCGGCTGAGGGAACTATGCCCGCAATTGCAGCTGGTGCAATTCGTCGACGGCGATTGCGAGCTCGCCGCGGGCTGGCTCGCGGCGGGCATCGGGTTCCTCCAGCGCGAGGCGCATGCGGCGGCGGTGTTCGGGCGGCGGCGGGAGCGGCATCCGGAGCGGTCGATCTACAACCGGATCTGCGATGCCGAGTGGGACACCCCGCTCGGCGAGGCGCGGGCCTGCGGCGGCGACGTCATGATGCGCTCGCAGGCGCTCGAGGCGGTCGGCGGCTATCGCGACGACTTCATTGCCGGCGAGGAGCCGGAGCTGTGCGTGCGGCTGCGCGCGGCCGGCTGGACGATCTGGCGGATCGAGGCCGAGATGACGCGGCATGACGCGGCGATGACGCGGTTCGGCCAATGGTGGCGGCGCAACGTGCGCAGCGGCTACGCCTTCGCGCTGGGGCGCGCCGCGCACGGCGCCCCGCCCGAGCGGATGTGGGTGTGGGAGAGCCGACGGGCCTGGCTCTGGGGCATCTGGCTGCCGCTGGCCTGTGCGGCCGGCGTGATCGCCTTCGGCGCGCCCGGCCTTGCGCTTCTCGTGATCTACCCCCTCCAGCTCGCCCGCCGGATCCCGCGGCAGCACGGGGCCTTGCGCGAGCGGATCGGATTGGCGGCGCTGGAGCTGCTCGGACGGTTCGCCGAAGGCACCGGCCAGCTCCGCTTCGCGGCCGACCACCTGTTCAGGGGGCGGAGCCAGATCATCGAATACAAGTGAGGCGGAGGGGTTTTGTGGGCCGCCCTGATCATGAAAGTGAAAAACAACCCCATGCACAGTAGAACAGGGCACTTGAGGCAATTTACTAAACGGCCTCGAATTTCCTGTCATTCCAAGGGATTAAGCTAAGCGACCGGCCTCGAACGACCGGCAGCCTTTGCGAACCCTCTAGCGACCAAAATTTGCGCCGGGCGCGCCTGGTGAGAAGAGATGAGTACATTCATTATGGACCGTAACGACACCGATTTGGCGGCAAGTGCCCGCATCAAGGCTAGCGAAGTGCAGCTGGCTCCCAATCTAATCATGGGGTTCGCGACGAATACAGATGAGGCTTCGGTTCGAATTTTTGCCAAGTCCATCCGGCGAATCTACTCCCAGCAGGAGTGCCATATCGCCATCATCACAAATCGCTTCGAGCCCTATTTCGCAGAGTTGGCAGAGGACGGCGTTCAGTTCATTCCGACTTCGAACAACTACAGCAATCAGACGAGAGCCGTCTCGAAAGTCATCAATCGGGCTGCTCTTTGGAGCCTTCGTGCATTTCGTTCGATTCTCGAACGGGCGGCTCCTGAAATAGCTTCATCATATCCAACCCTGCTTGAGACATGGCACCACCCGCATTTCGTGCGATGGTTTGCCTATGAACGGTTTCTCGATCTGAACCGTCACTACAATCAGGTGATGCTTTCCGACGTCAAGGACGTCGTCTTCCAAGGCAGAATCTTCGACTACTCAGATCCCGATTTGGTTTGCCTTTGCGATCAAGGCCTGACCTATGGCGAGGCCAATTGGGACACGATGTGGTATCGGGAAGCTTACGGCGAAGAAGAATTGAAGAAGATTGCTGGACGATCTCCGATCTGCATTGGCACGATGATTGGCCCACATCACGGGATACTCAGCATTGTAAGAGAGCTCAAGGACGAGTTCGCTCAGCGTCCCTTTGGCCGAATTGAACAAGCCGTTTTCAATCACATGATCCTGAATGGAAGCCTGAAGACATCGTTCAAAGTCCTACCGAACGTGACGGGACCGATCGCCACCTTGTGTGGAGACAAGATCCAGCTGAATTTTGTCACAAACGAGGGATTCATCCTCCGAGCAGGTGACAATAGTATTGTCCCAGCCGTGCACATGTACGATCGACATGCCGCCCTCAATGACGTGGTTAAGGCGACCTTTGGCATCTAAATGCGTCAGATGATCGTAGGCAACTGGCCCAAGCCAGAGAGCAACCAGTTCGTGCGCCGGTTTTGTGACGCACTGGGGTGCCTTGATATCACCGCGAAATCCTTCTCTCATCCCGCCTTGTATAAGTGCACTCGGTCAGCATCCGCATTTGAGCTCCAACATGCAAAAACTGTTTCAAAACTTTGACGCCATTTTTCTGATCAACCTTCCTGAGAGGAAAGATCGGCTTGCCGCCACCGTCCGTGAGTTTGAAAAGATCGACTATCCGATCGCTCACCCTCACAATCGTGTCCGTATCATTCCCGGCACAAAATTCCTTAGCGCCGACGGTTTTCCTTCCATCGGAATGCGGGGCTCCTTCACCAGCCATTTATCTGCCATTCAGTCAGCTCAGGCTTTAAAGCTGCGTAACGTTCTCGTCTGCGAAGACGACATAAGGTTCAACAGTGTCGACGAAAGCACGATCGACCGACTGTCGAGCAGCATGCCGCCCGAATGGGACATAATCTATTTCGGATATCTTGAACCGAAGGAAGAAAATCGTGCTATCGGCTTCCTACCATACGCGAAGGGTACGATCGGTGGTCACTTCTATGCCGTGAATGGACCATTCTTTGAAGTGCTAGCTAACTACATGCTTGCGTGCCGAGATCGGCCTCCGGGCCACCCGCTGGGAGGAAAGATGGGAAGAGACGGGACGTTCAATCAGTTGTTGATTGTTCGGCCCGATACCAAAGTCTTCCTAACTTCGCCAAATCTCGCCGGGCAACGCAGTTCGAGAAGCGACATTACGCCGTCACGGCTAGATAAGATCGTCTTTCCGTCGCTGATGAGCTTCGCAAGATCGCTGCGGCACCGCCTAAAGAGGTAAGCGGTTCTATTGATCACTGCCGCTGCCGCCAGATACTAACCTGCTAGACCAATATGCCTCTTTACGGCATGAACCAGACCGCGGACCGATTGGCGACCACTTGGAGTGCGCGCGAGCGCGGAATCAACCTGTTTCCTGGCGCTCTCGATATTGTTCGAGTAGAGCTCCGGCAACACAAAATCTAAATCGGCAGGATTATCAACCGGCGCGATTCCGGAGGGGCATCGGTCGGCCCGACAATACACGACAATATTCTGGCGATACCAAGCCTCGACATCTTTGTTGTGGCGCACTATCGGTCGGATGAAGTCGAATGCCTTATAATCATAGGATAGAAATTTCTTGGCCCAGTAGGACTGCCATTGTTCGTTGATGTGGTCAGTCCCCCCTTGATCAGGGATTGCAGCCGAAAATAGTACAACTGGAGCAGATTTAATCAGACTTGCTACAAGAATATCTGCGCATTCAAAGGGCAGATGTTCTGCAACTTCGAGGCAGCAGACAACATCGAACTCGCCAACTTCAAAACGCTTGCTGAGATCTACGGCCTTGAACTTTTCACGCGGTATGAACAGCTTATCTCGCTCAACATAATCTCCGTCAATTCCGAGAAAATCGTTTACTCCAAGTTTGGCAAACTCACTCAACCAGGTGCCGAGACCACATCCTACGTCCAGCACGGATTTTGGCGAAAACACCTTGAGCACGTGCGGAACGATATTGCGAGCCGAACGATTCGATCCGGCGGATTGGCCATCGTAGAAGGCCGAATTGTAGATCGTTTCCATGCAACCCCCGAACCTAGTAAGGATGTACGCTAAAACGTTCGGCGTCTTGTCATTGACGCCCCGCGGGATACCTGCACCGCTCGACGAAGCGCAGCCTCGAATGCCGCCGCGCTATTTTCCCACGAACTCGCAGCTACAGCTTCATATGCACATCGGGAGAGCTCGCTCCAGCGCTGCTCAGAACAGCTGAGCACTTTTAAGATACTGTCGGCGAGTCCTTCAACATCGTTCACGTCGACCAAAAACCCATTCTCTCCTTGAACGATTGCTTCGGCAGGCCACCCTGTTCTAGTCGATACCACCGGAGTACGACAAGCCATCGCCTCCATAGCAGGTAGGTTAAATCCCTCGCTCGAGCTGGCCGTAACCCAAACATCGCAACGGCTGTAAATGTCACGAATTGCATGCTGGGCGGGAGAAAGGACAAACTCAGTACCGACAGGTAGCTGATCTGCGCCGGACGCGTCGCTTCCAAACGATAACAATCTGGCGTCAGGCAGCAATTGCCGGACACGCTTTAGCGCTGCGAGAGTAATGTCAAGTCCTTTGAACGGCACGCGCGAATAAAGAAACCCGACAGTCGGAGGGGTTTGTTTCGCCCTCGTTGGCGCGAAGAACTGTGAGTGATCAACCGCGTTAGGCACCAGATCTACGTCGAAGTCGCCGTACTCCGTTTCCATTACGTCCTTTAGCCATTTCGCGACTACAATCTTGTGGAGCGGCAACCGATAAGTCGCCCGACAGCGCTCAAATGGCAGGTAGGGGAAAATTTCATGGTGTTGGATAAAGTAAACCTTCGCGCCCTTTTGCGGGCCGAGCGAAGCTACCCATTCGGCGGTCTCCCACCAAGTCGCAATGACTACATCAGCATCGGGCAAGTCTTTATTCGTCACGGGACCAGGGTGGTTAAGCACTCGGTGATTGAAATCGCCATGATCCAGGTGTGATCCAGTGGGAGGGCGGTCCCACCATGAGCGACCTCGAAGGACGTCCCTCAACTTTGTCCGCATCGTACGCGTCGGCGCTTGAGGGGATACCAAATGAACGGTATGACCAAGCCGCACCAACTCGCGTGCGTAGATCGCAGCGACACGGATTCCCCCACTCATGTTTACGGTGGGAAGAACGAAATTAACTATCACCCATCATCCCCAGCTACGCTAGCTCAGGCTGATACTAGCACACTCCGCGAGTAGCGCGCTAATTAGCCATAGATTGAACTGCGATTGAAATCGACTTACTTGTACGATATCAAGCATTCCGATAATTTGGGCCCACGCAGCGAATGGACGATTACGTTTCAGGCAACTGGATCGCCTACGCTGCCTTGTTAGCATGGCCGCTGATCTCGATAGCTCTGTTCGCGAGTTTCCGACTCCCCACAGCGATCATCTGGAGCGTTCTTGGCGCTCTTTTGCTGTTACCGGCGCAAGTTCCCATTAAAATACCGATGATACCTGCCATCGACAAGAATTCGGTGGCTACTCTCGGTGTCCTGCTCGGCTGCACGATATTTGGTCGAAAGCAATCGCAAGGATCACGCCTCGGCTTAACCGAGTTTTTTCTCGTTCTGTATTTGGCGGCACCGCTAGTTACGTCAATCATGAACGGCGATACACTTTACCTCGGTAATCGAGCGATAGCCGGAGTAGGCCTGTACGATGGCATTTCCGCGCTGCTTAGCCAGGTAATCATGGTCTTTCCCTTCATCATCGGGAGGCGCTACTTCCGCTCTGCCGGCGAATGCATCGCGATTCTTCGCGGATTGACGTTCGGTGGATTGTTGATGACTCTGCCGATGCTCTTTGAAATCCGTATGAGCCCACAACTTGCTAACTGGATCTACGGGTATTTCCCTTCTTCGTTTGCCGTCGAGATGAGGAACGGAGGTTTTCGGCCAGTCGTGTTTATGAACAACGGGCTTTCGGCGGCATTCTTCCTCTCGACTGCAGTGCTCTCGGCTTGCGCACTTTGGCGCGCCCGCGTACGCGTGTTGCCCCTGCCGCGAGGTGCGCTGACGCTCTATCTTGGCGGCGTTCTGCTGCTGTGCAAATCCGCCGGCGCTTTGGTTTATGCAGTCGTGATGGGTCCAGTCATCCGATGGATGTCGCCGAAGTCGCAACTTCGGATCGCACTCTTCTTGGCATTGGTCGCGCTACTTTATCCGACCCTAAGACTCTCCGGTTATTTCCCTACTGGCGCCTTGCTGTCCGTGGCAGAAGACTTCAATCAGGAACGGGCGCGCTCTTTGAAATTCCGCTTCGATAATGAAGACAAGATGCTCGCGCACGCTGAAGATCGGCTGTTCTTCGGATGGGGGCGATATGGTCGAAATCGCATTTACGATGAGACCACAGGCTGGGAAAGCGTTACAGACGGGCTTTGGATCATCACACTTGGTCAATTCGGACTCGTTGGCTTCATTGGACAGTTCGGACTATTTACTCTTTCCGTCTTCAGAGCAGCTGCCGCGCTGCGCTATGCTCGTGCGTATCACGAACAACTACTGCTCTCCTCGCTGAGCATAGTTGTCGCCGTCACCGCAGTAGAACAACTTCCCAACGCATCGGTGAGCCCGTGGACATGGCTCCTAACTGGGGCCTTGCTTGGGCAAGCAGAAGGCTTGCGCAGAAGCACCAGGACCGCGGCCAGTTCACCAGCTCCAACGTCTCACGTCACTCACCTCGCTTAGATCGGGCTATTCCCCAGTTCGTATCTTTGCACCCGTAGTCTCGAACTCGCTTTATTTGGACCGGTCTCTAATGAGGACATTGCAGCTTCGAGCCATAATTGGGGGCGCATGGGTCTCGATTGGCTTTGGTACTCAGAAGCTCGTTCAGCTTGTATCGAATCTCATATTGACCCGCCTTCTCGTACCCGAGGCCTTTGGCCTGATGACGCTAGCGAACGTCATACTCATTGGCCTCTCGATGATCAGCGATATCGGCATCAAACCGTCTATCGTTCAGAACAGGCGGGGCCATTCGATTGCCTTTCTCAACACCGCTTGGACTCTGCAAATTGTCCGCGGCTTCTCGCTGTGGCTTCTTGCTTGCGCATTAGCATACCCAGCAGCTCTCCTATACGGAGAGAAAATACTGTTTCCCCTTATTTGCACGCTCGGCATCACTGCCGCAATCAATGGGTTCTCGACGACAGCACTAGCGGTCAAGGAGAAGCAGGTCGCCTTTGGGACGCTCACAATAGTTCAAACAATTGGAAGCATAGCGACTTTGCTGGTGACCACGATGTTGGCCTTGTGGCTCAGATCGGTTTGGTCGCTCGCCGGTGGCGCGATAGCCGGCGCCACGATCAATGTTTTGATCGGCTACTGGTTCGCTCCCTCCCATCGGCATCGCCTACAAATTGATCCAGAAGCGCTTTCGGCTTTGGCGCGCTTTGGACGATGGATTCTTTTGAGCACGCTTGTCACTTATCTCGGTGGCCATGGCATCCGAGCTTTCCAGGGAGCTTTGTTGCCGATTTCTACGTTTGGCGTCTTATCGATTGCGCAGACGATCGCGTGGATGCCTGGGGAGTTCGTTAGCCAGATTGTCGGCGCTGTTGGCTTCGCGTCACTATCAGAGGTGAGCGCCAAAGACGGGAACACCTTTAATGCTCTTCGGAAAATTCGAGCCGTAAGCCTGGGCATCGCCGTACCCTCTTTCATTTTTCTCGCATTGGCATCCCACGAAATCATTGGAATCCTTTACGACAGCAGATATTCACAAGCGGGTGACTACGTCTCATTAATTGCACTTGCAGGGGCGGTTGCGGTGCTCCCGATCGGATATCAGAACGCTTTTCTTGCCGAAGGCAGGAGCCAGCTACAATTCTACATACAATCCTTCCTCGCGGTAAGCCGGATAGCCGGAATGGGTATCGGCTTTACATTAGGGGGCGTTTACGGACTGCTTGTAGGCGACGGGCTCGCGATATTGTCGCTTTATCCAGTGGTTGCAGTGCTTGCGCATAAGAGAAGAATTCTCGATACGACTATGGATACTTTGTTGCTACTGGCCGTCATCGGTTCGGCAGGCTTGATCTACTGGCGAGATTATCATGTCTGACGCAATGTTTTGCGTAGATCCACCGCAAGCGGCCTTAATATAGAGCGATTGATTGCTGGCAGCAGGGCCAGCACACCAGGGAGCGGCACTTGCAAGTCAATTCGCCCGCTATTTCGGTCTTGTTGCCAGTCTACAATGCTGAACGCTTTCTTTGCGAAGCGGTCGAAAGCGTACTCGGGCAATCTTACTCGGATTTCGAGCTGCTAGTGCTGAATGACGGCAGTACGGACGGATCACTCGACCTATTGCGAGGCTTTGAGGGACGCGACTCGCGGGTAAAGGTCTTCACCCGCGAAAATCGAGGTCTCGTCTCCACCCTTAATGAATTACTCGAGACCGCGCGTGCTCCCTACATAGCCCGAATGGATGCAGACGATATCTGTGTGGTCGATCGTTTCGCAAAGCAGCTTGCATTTCTCTTGGCCAATCCCGGTCATGTTGCGGTCGGCGGATGGGTAATGCAGATCAATCACATTGGCCTGCCGATTGGACCCATTCGATCTCCTACCTCACATGACGACATAGATGCGATGCACTTAGTAGGCCATGCCTCAATTTGGCACCCTACCGCTATGGTCCGGAAAGACGCCATTTTGGCAATAGGTGGGTATAGTCCAGAATACCCCCACGCTGAAGATCTTGACTTGTGGTTGAGGCTTGCAGAACGGGGCAAACTCGCAAATTTGGCCGAACCCGTGCTCTTCTATCGGTTGCATGACCAATCTGTCAGTCAAGTGAATGGTTTAGCGCAACAATCCTCGGCCGAACGCGCTTGTCGGTCTGCTTGGGAGCGGCGAGGATTGCAGGCTCATTTCGAGGCGACTGATTTATGGCGAGCAACAGGGTCCGTGGAATCTAGGTACCAGTTCATTCTTAAATACGGATGGACTGCTTGGGCCAACGGATACCGTAAGACCTGGTGGTACTACGCGACTAAGGCTCTTCAAGCTCAACCCTTCAGTCAATCATCCTGGAAGTTGCTCTTGTTTGGTCTGAGGACCTCGCCTGCGCAACACGCGCATTCATCGGCCCGTTCAGAGCGCGTCGACTAATTCGAGTTCGTCGAATCTGGAGATCGAAAGTCACAAGATGCCAGTGCCAACCGCCAGCATATTGGTGCCTCTTCACAACGCCGAACGGTACATCCTAGAAACTCTTACCTCTCTTCTTACTGAACAACACGTCTCAATCGAAGTGATTGTCGTTAATGATCATTCGACTGACAAATCGGCTAGCATTGTAGCTGCCGTCGCCGATCCAAGGGTCCGCCTCATCCCAAGTTCTGGGCGGGGAATCTCAGCGACACTCAACACTGGGCTCGCCGCTGCTCGCGGGGACATCATTATGCGATGTGATGCGGATGACTTGTATCCAGTCGGCAGGATTAGATCGCAAGTAGATTGGCTGGCAGCAAATCCTGAATTCGATGCAGTATGCGGAAGCTATTCGACGATCAACGAACGAGCAAGATTGATTAGGAGCATGCCTTGTGGGGACCGTGAGGCGGAGATCACCGATGAATTGCGGGGAGGCGTATCACGCACGCATCTTTGCACATTCGGGATGCGGGCAAATGCTGTCAAGAAGCTCATCGGCTTCAGAGAATATTTCAAAACTGCGGAAGATCTTGATTTCCAATTTAGGTTCGCAACTCATGGGCGAGTCGCGTATTTGCCCGAAAATTGGTACCTTTATCGCATCCACGGCACGTCCGTGACGCACGTGCAAGCGACTAAACAACGCCTCTTCTTCGAGGAACTCGCTAGAGAGCTCGCAATTGAGCGCCGCGCGTATGGGCGCGATGCGATCGAAGTAGGAATAGCGCCCGAAGCTCCCGGTCTGGCTACCTCCCCCGCCTTAGATGATTACAAGCACCACATTCAAGGGCTGCTTCTGAGTAGAGCTTGGGCGGAGTTCGAACAAAGCCTACGGTTCAAATCGTTGCTAACGATTGCGAGGGCCGTTCTGGTCAGGCCAGAATCCTTAAGCACGTGGCGAAGCGCACTAGCGCTCGTGTGGAAGACCGTCCTAACTTCGTTCGCTCGACGCTGAACCGCGAGACGTCCAGGATGGCTCCTAGGACGTCAGCTGCGCGTCAGTCCCCGACGATTATCGGTTGCTCATGAATGGTTGAAGGACACGATGGCCTGCCACTGAGGAGAACTCGCCTGATAGATATCCTCCAGAACTGCCCAGGCGTTCTTCGAAGTCGCCATACCAGAGAACTGAAAGCAAGACGGGAATTCGGCGGTGAAGCCTGAATCGGTCAACCCGACAAACGAGTTGTAGTTCGTCAGTGTAAAGTTTGTCAGACTAGGAGCTTGCTTCGACGCTGCACGCAATGCGTTGATCTGCGCAGTCGAGTTGAGGTCCGGCGAATAACCGCCCTCATAAGCGCACATCTTTTGGACACCAAACCCCTTGGCCCAAGCCTTCCATTGCGCGTAGACCTTTGCAGCATAAGGTAATGAGATTTGAGCTGTGCCAGCGTAGGCGAACGCGATGTTTGCCTGCATTACAGTATCGTTGGCGGCAACTGCGGCAGCGAAGTTAGCGGCATCTGCCACTTCTTGGGAGGTGCCCTGTTCATTCGGATTGTAGTAGATGGCAATACTTACGTGTGTGACCCACTTGGACGCGGACGATTTAGTATAAGGTGCCTGGACAGGGGCAGTCTGAGCCAAGAATTTAGTCGAGGCGAGGCGATCGTTGCTAGTCGCCGTACCGGAAGCCGTTTGCCCAATGGGCGTCTGGACGCCGCATAGCACCTGATATTTCGCGCGGTTACCTGCGTACGTTGTGCTAACCGCCTGCCCAAGAACAGACAGGATTTTACCGTACCAGTTGTGGTAGTCTTGGCCCCAGCCATACGAGGATGCCTTGGCTTTCGCATACCCCGTCTGGAAAAATCCCGCGGCTGTATTCCACAACTCATTCGGTCCCTCGAAGCGAGGAATCATCCATAACGGCGCATTGTCGCGGCAATAGGCGGCCAAGCTTGTCATGTAGTCTGTTGCTGGATCAATTGCTAGATGCGGTGTCACGAAGTAAGGGTGCGCACCAATCTCAGCGCAAAGCCGGACCATCAACTCTGGAGGACATCCGTTGTTCAGACCCATACCGTTATAGGCGACATCGCCACCATGCTTTATCCAGGCTTTCAGATCGGCGTCGTAGACTAGCGTAGCGAAACTCTGCCAACTTCCGCCAACGATACTTGTGTAAGTGCCTAGTGGAGAAGCGTTCTCGGCAAGAATGTTTACAGGACCTGTTCCATTCACGTTCAAGGTGCATGGACCGGTGTTGCTGGCGTTGAATTTTACGATGACAGTGGCCTTATCGACGAGCTTGAAGTTCGGCAGACTAGCCGAGTAAGCCGTCCCAACATTCGTTGTTTGGCCTGCATATAGACTAGGCCGGAATTCGTGACCTGCATAGAATACATATGACAGAGGCTTTCGCGTCGCCCACGTCGTTACGTTTGTGGTGTTAGCACATTGCCAATTGAGGAAACGAACTACGCCAAAATTGGCTTCCAGCAGCCGCTGCTTAAACTTGACGCCGAACACTTGGCCTGCCTTGAGCGCCGCTTCGTCTCCAACATGAAATACCTGCAAGTTGGAAATGCGCGGGCTGCCTATGGCAGAAATGCCGATGACGAACCGTGAATCTGTCGTCGAGAACACATAGCGACCGCTGCCGTTGGTACTGGTTTTGCTGCCGCTAACGGGCGTGTTGTTCATGCCACAATAGATTGTACCATTGCCATTCCAGGTAATGACGTAATTCCCCGGGCGCACCGCCTGCGAGGGCACGAAGCACACGGTGTACACGCCTTTGTTGGTGATGACAGTCGGGTAGCCGTCGCTGTCGAGTGTACTCGGTTCCGGCCAACCACTATTGTCGATCAGTCCCCAGCTTTGCGCCGTTTTTAGGACATTCAGAAATGGAAAGTCGCCACCCGTCTGAAGGAAATTCAGATTGATTTGCGTCCGACCGCCATTGAACTTTGCAGCGACCAGCGAACCCAGAGCTGAGGTCGTGGTCATGCTCGCAGCGGCCGCGAGCGGCGCAGGGGCGGCGTCGGCAACCCCAAACAGTTCGCTGGGCACAGCGGTGCACAGGGCGGCAATGCTCGTTCCCTGAAGGAATGTTCTGCGGTCCATTCTGGTCGTCATGATGGGGTCCAAGGGTTAGAGAAATTAAATCCAGCTAACAGAAGAATTCAAGCGCGAGAGAGGCCAGGAAATCCTTCGAATTCGTCCTGCGATCCTGTTGGGCGACCCGTGACCAAAGGGTTGATGCGTGGAACTTGCCCGCGGAAAGGTCAATTTCAGGTTCCCGCGAGCCCCGCGCTGACCGTCACTTGTAAACCTGCGCTTAACTTCAATCCTGCCAACACCGATACCGACACGCATCCATGCCCGTGGCCCGTCCTCGCAACGGCCCCGTCATTTACCTGTTAACCGATCATCCGCGCAGAACGCGACGGGCGGTCGCGGCTCGCCATTGCTGGCCATGGCGCCATGGGATAATCCTGAAAATCAGGACACCGGGTTTTCCGGACAGGCTTTCCCTTTCAATTTGCGACATTGCGCGCCTCCACCCGCAACGCCTCGCGCGGCAAGATATTTCGAAAAGCACCTCCTTCATGCGCCTGTTGATCGTCATCGTTAACTTCCGCGTCGCCGCGCTCGCCGTCGACTGCCTGCGCTCCCTCCGGGACGAGATCGCCGGCCTGCCCGGCAGCCGCGTCGCCGTGTGCGAGAACGGCAGCGGCGAGGACCAGGCGGCGACGATCCGCCAGGCGATCGAAACCAACGGCTGGGGCAGCTGGTGCTCGCTGCTGGCGAGTTCCGTCAATCTCGGCTTTTGCGGCGGCAACAATGTGCTGATCCGCCCCGCGCTGGAGGCGGCCGAGCCGCCGGACTATGTGCTGCTGCTCAACCCCGACACCGTGGTCCGGCCGGGCGCGATCAAGGCGCTGGTCGACTTCATGGCGCAGCACCCCGACGTCGGCATCGCCGGCAGCCGCCTGGAAGACCCCGACGGCACGCCGCAGCGCTCCGCCTTCCGCTTCCAGTCGGCCTTGAGCGAGTTCGAAGGTTCGCTGCGGCTCGGCCTCGTCAGCCGGCTGCTGAGCCGCTGGACCGTCGCGCCGCCCGTGGTGGACGCACCCGTCGCGACCGATTGGGTCGCCGGCGCCAGCATGATGGTGCGGCGGCAGGTGTTCGCCGATATCGGCCTGCTGGACGAGGGCTATTTCACCTATTTCGACGACATCGACTTCTGCTTCAACGCCCGCAAGAAGGGCTGGGCCACCTGGTACGTGCCGGCGAGCCGCGTCGTCCACCTGGTCGGGCAGTCGACCGGCGTGAACAAGACGCCGCGGCGCCTGCCGGCCTACATGCTCGAGGCGCGGCGGCGCTATTTCCTGAAGAACCACGGCGCTGCGTATGCGGCCCTGGTCGACGGCGCCGCGCTGGCGGGGCTTGCGCTGTTCGGGTTGAGGAATGTCCTCAGCGGCCGCAAGCAGCAGATGATTCCGCACGTGCTGGGCGACTATTTTCAGCACAGCGTCTTCGCCAAGGGTTTTCGCGTTCCCGTCGTCCAGGCGCCGACGGGCCGGACGTAGCGCGCACGCGCCCGCAAGCGCCATTTACCGTGTCGAGATGCCGAGCTTGTGCGTCGCACACCGTTTGATAGTTTACGCCCGGTAAACCGGCGAGGGGCCATGAAAGGGATCATTCTTGCCGGCGGGACCGGCTCACGGCTCTATCCGGTCACGACGGTGGTCTCCAAGCAGCTGCTGCCGGTGTTCGACAAGCCGATGATCTATTATCCGCTGTCGACCCTGATGCTGGCGGGAATCCGCGAGATCCTGATCATCACGACGGCGCCCGACAAGCCGCTGTTTCAGCGGTTGCTCGGCGACGGCGCGGATTTCGGCCTGACGCTGTCCTACGCGACGCAGGACACCCCGCGCGGCCTCGCCGACGCCTTCATCGTCGGCCGCGACTTCGTCGGCGACGATGCCGTGGCGCTGATCCTCGGCGACAACATCTTCTACGGCCACGGCCTGCCCGAGATGCTCGCCAAGGCCGCCGCACGCCGGAGCGGCGCGACCGTGTTCGGCTACGTCGTCCAGTCGCCCGAGCAATACGGCGTCATCGCATTCGACGGCGCGGGCAAGGCGCTCTCGATCGAGGAGAAGCCGAAGGCACCGAAGTCGAACGTAGCCGTGACGGGGCTCTATTTCTACGACAACGACGTGCTCGACATCGCCGCCAATGTCCGCCCGTCCGCGCGCGGCGAGATCGAG
Organism: Bradyrhizobium campsiandrae; assembly: GCF_014529705.1. GTDB lineage: Bacteria > Pseudomonadota > Alphaproteobacteria > Rhizobiales > Xanthobacteraceae > Bradyrhizobium > Bradyrhizobium campsiandrae. The sequence continues at coordinate 38,316 of NZ_JAANIH010000060.1, read as the reverse complement.
ATCACGGACGTCAACAACGCCTATCTCGAACGCGGCGATCTCTTCGTCGAGGTGCTCGGCCGCGGCTTCGCCTGGCTCGACACCGGCACGCACGCCTCATTGGTCGAGGCCAGCCACTTCGTGCAGATCCTGGAGCAGCGGCAGGGCATGCGCATCGCCTGCCCCGAGGAAATCGCGCTTCGGAAAGGCTATATTTCGCTGGACGCGTTCAACAAGGTCGCCGAAAAGACCGCCAAGAGTAGCTATGGTGAATATTTGAAGTCGGTTGCCCGGTCGTTCGGCCAGGGACCGTTTTAGCCCAAGGAATTTTCAGGTGCGGTTTTCCGGAGCTACGATCTTCGTCACGGGCGGCGCGGGCTTCATCGGATCGGCCGTCATCCGCCATCTCTTGCGCGACACCGGCGCGCGCGTCGTCAACATCGACAAGCTGACCTATGCCGCCAATCTCGATTCGCTGCCGGGCGCGACCGAAAATTCGCGTTACGCCTTCGAGCGACAATGCATCTGCGAAGCCGAGCCGATGCGTGTGCTCTTCGAGAAATACCGGCCCGACGCGGTCATGCATCTCGCCGCCGAAAGCCACGTCGATCGATCGATCGACGGTCCCGCGGAATTCATCAAGACCAACATCCTCGGCACGTTTACCTTGCTGCAGGAAGCCCTCCGCCATTGGCGATCGCTAGCTCCGGAGCGGAGCGCCCGGTTTCGCTTCCTGCACGTGTCGACAGACGAAGTGTTCGGGTCGCTGGGCGTTGACGGCTATTTTTCGGAACAGACCGCGTATGCGCCCAATTCGCCCTACTCGGCCAGCAAGGCCTCGTCGGACCACCTGGTGCGGGCCTGGCACGAAACCTATGGACTGCCGACGCTCGTCACCAATTGCTCGAACAATTACGGCCCCTATCACTTTCCTGAAAAGCTGATCCCTCACATGATCATCAAGGGTCTCGCAGGCGAGACATTGCCGGTCTACGGCGACGGGCAAAACGTGCGCGATTGGCTGTTTGTCGAAGATCATGCCGAGGCGTTGAGCCTTGCTCTCGAGCAGGGCCGGATCGGAGAAACCTACAATGTCGGTGGTCGCAACGAACGTTCGAACCTTCACGTCGTCGAGTCCATATGCGACCTGCTCGACCAGATGATCCCCCGGAGCGACGGCCCCCGAAGGCGCCTCATCACTTTCGTCAAGGACAGGCCCGGCCACGACCAGCGGTACGCCATAGACGCGACGAAAATCGAGAGCCAGTTGGGCTGGAAGGCCAGGGAAACCTTCGAGAGCGGCCTGACGAAGACCGTAGGCTGGTATCTGGAACACCGTGCATGGTGGAACGCGATCCTGGAGCGTGGCTACAAGCAGGAGCGCATTGGGCTCGGCTAGCACCTTTTTCAATTAATCTGGCAGCGTTTCGTCTCACCGCAAAAGCGTTATCGAACAACCTCTGACTTGATCAGCAAGAGCCCAACTCAGAACTGCCTGGGCTGAATTCTTCGCTGATCCGGGATCAAGCTCGTGGCTCAATCGCTCTATTCTCTCGGGAACGGCCTAAGGACCTTGCTTTTTCACCGGTTCTTCTTTGAGGGAGAAACGCGTGAGTTCGCACGCGACAGACTCAAACGCCAGTGCGACTGGCTCTCCAGAACATTCAAGCCATTGCGGCTCGGTGAAGCGGAAAAGGGCTTGAGTGCACGTGGCTTGCCGGAGGGTGCGGTGCTCGTCACGATCGACGATGCCAAGGTCGAAATCCTCGACATCCTCGACATCTTCCGCGCGTTCTCGATTCCGATCGCAATATTCGCCTGCGTCGGCTGGTGCGCCCAGGAAGAGACGTCCGAAACCGACGGCGAGGTCGCGCTCGCCCGGCTCATCGCCGACTTGAACTGGTACCGTGGGCCTGCTCGCAAGCTGAAGGTCGCAGGCATTGAACTTGTCGTCGGTCAAAGCGAAGAGCGGACAGCAGGCGAAATCGACCAGCTTCTTGATCGCATTCGATCTGCCCCAACGACGGCACACGACCTTCCGTCGCTTTGCGCCCACGCACCTCGAATATCTTGCACGTTCGCTGAATTGGCCGACATCTCGTCCGACTATGTTGCGATCGGCGGCCATTCTGTCAGTCACATCAATCTCGGCAATGCCAGCCCGCTACGGCAGGATTATGAAATCCAGACCACGAAGCGGATATTGGACAAAGCCGTCGGCCGGATCGGCACGTTCGCTTATCCTTACGGAATGAACAACACGCACAGTCCGGCCACCCGCCGCCTCCTTGAGGAAGCCGGTTTCGACTTCGCGTTTTTGACGCATTCCGGCCTCGCAACCTCGAAGACCGACCATTTCGCTCTGCCGCGCATCTCGATGCCGGACCGGGCCATGTCAGACTACGAATTCCGGACCCGTTGTGCCGGCGCGGGGATTCTTTACCGCAAGCTCCGGCTCGCCCTTTCAAGCCATCGGGTCTGATATGTGGCTCGTCATTTTGCTCGTCGTCTTTGCAAGCGCACTCGCCGTGCCTTCGCTGGTCCTGTTCGTCGAGACTCTGGCGGCTCTCAATCCGTATCGGGATCTGCTTCGGACAGGACCTCCAAGCAGCGCGGGGACGGTTGCGATCGTCATTCCCGCTCATAATGAGAGCGTGGGCGTGCTTCCAACTTTGTCGGACCTTCGACCACAGCTGCAGGAAGGAGATCGCCTGCTCGTGGTTGCCGACAACTGTACCGACGACACGGCGGAAGTCGCAGCCCATGCCGGCGCCGAAACTCTCGTCCGGAACGACCTCTCCAAGATCGGAAAAGGCTATGCGCTGGCCCACGCAATTGCCCATCTTCGGGACGCTCCCCCGGAGTTCGTCCTGTTCGTCGATGCCGACTGCCGTGTCCAGGACGACGTGGTCCCGCGTCTGAAGCAAATGAGCGCGCGCACGAAACGACCGGTCCAGGCTTGCTTTTTGATGGTTGCTCCGAGCAAAGCGGCGGTCGATCACCGTGTTGCTGAATTTTTCTGGCTTATCCGGAATTGGGTGCGCCCTCTGGGGCTAGCCGGTCTCGGTTTTCCCGTACAGCTGATGGGCACGGGCATGATTTTCCCATGGCATGTGATCTTGAAGGCCCCACTTGCACACGGAAATCTGGTTGAAGATCTCAAGCTCGGCCTGGACCTCGCGGCCGATGGACACGCTCCCGCTTTCTACCCCTTCGTTGTGGGCACGAGTGAATTCCCCATGACCAAGAAAGGCACCGATTCTCAGCGACAGCGTTGGATTCAGGGGCACATATCTGTAATTGCGGGCCTCATCCCGAAGTATCTTTTGCGAGCATTACTAACCTGTAATGCGGGTCTGCTCGCCCTGACACTCGATGCTCTTGTCTTGCCATTCTCGCTGTTCTTGCCGCTTTTGGCCCTATCGCTTGTTGCAAGCCTTGCATTCCTGTTGCTCGGTTTCACCACACCTGCCATTATTTCCGCTGCGAATATTCTGATCGTAGCTTTGGCGCTTGTGTTGAGTTGGCTAAAGTTCGGTCGAGAGGTCCTTCCGGCACGTGAGGTTGGATCTGCGGCTGCGTCGCTGATAAAGCGCCTCACCTTCTATGGGCGGCTGTATTTTGGACGAAAGGCGAGCTCGTGGATCCGAACTGATCGATCGGAGAAGGATTAGGATAACAGTAGCCCGAACCATGCAATCGCCGTCTCATGACATCCTCTTGAAGACGCTCGACGAGCAGCCAAATCCAGGAGTCTTGCGTGCTCTCGCATTGGTGCTCGTTTTGACCTGCGTCGGTTCCGATAAACTACTCGGCGGGACCTGGGTCGCGGTCTTTATTTCGATGTTCTTGTCAAGCGCTGCATTTTTCGTTCTGCCAACATCGAGCAACGCTCCTCGCCTCCGGCTCGTTCTCGCCGGTTACATTTCCCGCCTCTACGCCGTTTCAACCTTGGTGCAAATCGGACTGGCGCTCGGTGCGTTTATCCTGATTGAACTGCTGGACTATCGAGTCGGCGGCCTCCTCCTCGGAAGAACCTTCAACCTCTATCTCTGCGCCATCTTCATTCATTCGCTCTGTTTCGGACTACGAACCTCCCTGATCGTGTGGCCCATCGCATCAGCGGCTGTGTATTTTTTTGAGCTGCCTCCCGAATACTCATTCAAGCTCGAGAGCCTGCGCGACTACCTCCATCTTCTGCTTTTCATTTTTCTCGGCTTGGCATCGGCGTCATCGGCATTTCTCATTCGCGTCAGCTCTGTTCTATACGACAAGCTGGACGAGCGGCACTAAGCGACCCTCTTCGGGCAGAGCTCTCGAGACCATTGAGGCTCCCCACTCGGGCCCCCCAATCGACCGCCGAGCCCTCAGAAACCGCAACCTCCATAGCTTTGTGACCGGCGGTTCACACGCCGTGCATATGCGTGCATATAAATGTTATCGAGACGCCAATTTTAATCCTATTTTACCCTTATGCGTTGACCGGACTATGGAATTGGCCTAAGCGAAAAATCGCAGCTTAAATAAAATTTAAACCAGAAAATTCGAGCAGGCAGAAAACAAAATGAAGAACACGATCTTGGCTGGCTTTGTTGCTACCGGCCTCCTTTGGAGCGCATCGAGCCAGGCTGCGACCTACACCTATTATTCGACCGGATGTTTCACAGACACCAGCTGCTCGCCTTCATCGCAGACGGCATCGACGGGCGGCGCGCTCCACGGTGAGGGCGGCCTGACATTCAAAGGCGCGGGCACACCGAAATCGGAAATCAGCAGTTCGGGACCGAACTTGAATCTCGGGACTATGTCACTCCAGAATTTCCTGTTCGACGATCCGTCCGCGACGAAATTCGACCTGCAGGTGACTTTCACGACTCCTCAGGCAGGCTCGCATATATTTTCCGCGGATCTCCTGGGCTTGATCGTTTTCGGTCTCGGCTTCGTGGAGATCGATTTTGGCGGCCCCCGGACCTTTAGCTATGACGGCGGCTCATTCAAATTGGCGGTGAAGGACGTCTACCTGTTCTCGCTCGACGCCAAGGATCCTATCATCGGACACATCTCCGACGTGAGGTCGGACCCGCCTCCGATTGCCGGCGCGGTGCCCGAACCCTCCACCTGGGCCATGATGCTGCTGGGTTTTGGCGGACTGGGCTTCATGACCTATCGCCGCAAGCGGACAACGGCGATCGCTCGAGCTGCATTGGTCAGAAGCTAACGCGGACGAGTTCGATCATCGTCCCGTGACGGGTCGTGTTCGAACCGCAGCCGGTCACCTGGAGGAGCCGGACGGCGCGCCACACCGCTCGCCCAGCTAGCTTTCGTCGGCGTCTGCAACCTTGCCGGCGCACCGCAGTCCTCCCATTCTCGGCGCGCTCGGCGATGATTCCAGGCACAGCGCCTCCCCCGGGGCGCTCGAACCTTCCAAAGTGCGGTCTTCATGCCTTTGACAAGGCGGCTTGAAAGGATTAGCGTCCATTTAATTAAGAAGAAAAAGGGACGATTTAATTTAAGAGGAAACGCAATATGATGAATAGGTTTATCGTTGCGCTTGGCTTCGCATTCATTGCCTCCGCTGCACAGGCGTCGAATGTTCTTCCGGGATCCGGCGCGACAGTAACAGGGACCTCGCTGTATCCGGGCTTCGACTCGACGGCGGCTGCCCACAATCTGATCGAAGGGCCGCCATACCAGCAGGCCTACTTCAACACCGACACGCGGTGGGTTTTTGCCAATGGCGACATCAGTCAGGCTCTTGTCGTCGACCTCCACACCCCCACGGCTCTGAATTCGTTCTCGATCCTGTATGGTGCAGACCGGGCTCCCGCTTTCTTTGAGATCTTGACGTCGAACGACGGCACGCATTTCACGGCCCTCGGATCGACGATTCCCTTCTTTGATGGATCGCCCCACCTGTTCACGGCCACCGTCAACGGCTTCGTCGACGCCCGGTATATCGAGTACTATTTCGGGATCGCTTCGCCAGCCGCGCCCGATGGCGGCAACGGCGCAGGCATCGTTCAACTGACGGCGTCCATTCCCGAACCATCGACCTGGGCCATGATGATCCTTGGATTCCTCGGTGTCGGCTACATGATCCGGCGCAGGAATCGGCAGTTCTCCCTGCCGGCTTGATTCCGGCGCAGGCTGTTACAGGCCGCAAAGCCTGGACCACCTCGGCAACGACAATGCCTCGGCGGAAGATTTGACGGGCGCGAGCAACCTGCCGCGTCCTTTGGTGTGGGAATGTCTTCATCTTTGCCGGAGGCTTGGAGCACAGGTCTCGGCGCCGCATCAGATGCCGGCGATCAGCACTGGCCCATCCTTCGCCTCTCCGCCGGCACGCTGCCTTAACCGTCGGAGGCCCGGAGCGCGCTATTCATCGTTTTGCATCACGTCCACCGTCTTGCCCTCGCCCGGTTGATTTTCCGGCCCCGACCCAACAAGCTGGCGGGCCATGTTCTCGATCTCCCAGCCCTTCATCCGCAGGCCGGTCGGCACGACGCTGCTCTCGATCGGGCTGTTTCTGCTTGGCATCGTGGCTTACCGCTTCCTGCCGGTTGCCTCCGTCCCGAACGTCGATTTCCCCGTCATCTTCGTGTACGCGTTTCGCCCGGGCGCGGACCCCTCGATCATGGCTGCGACCGTGGCCGCGCCGCTGGAGCGACGGCTCGGCGAGATCGCCGGGGTCAATCAGATCACCTCGACCAGCACGCTCGGCCTCAGCAGCGTCCTGCTGCAGTTCGACATCGGCCGGAGCCTTGATCGCGCCGCGCGTGACGTTCAGGCCGCGATCAACGCGTCGCTGCCCGATCTGCCGGGCGACCTGCCCTCGCTGCCCCGCTTCGGCAAGGCAAACACCTCCGGCGCGCCGGTCTACGTCCTGGCCCTGACGTCCGGGACCCGGTCAACCGCCGCCCTCTACGACGTTGCCGACACTGTCTTGCTCCAGCGCATCGCCCAGGTGCCGGGCGTCGGCAACGTGACGGTCAGCGGCGCCGACCAGCCGGCGGTACGGATCCAGCTCAACCCGGTGGCGCTTTCGAATGCGGGCATCGCCACCGACGACGTGCGGACGGCGATCATCAATGCCAACCCGCTCGGCCCGATCGGCATCTTCAACGGCGAACGCCAGAGCGAGACGCTCGCGCTCAACAGGCAGATGCGCACGGCCCAGGAATTCCGCGACATCGTCATCAAGAAGGCGAATGGAAGCTTCGTGCGCCTTGCCGACGTCGCCGAGATCGAGGACTCCGTCAAGAATGTGCGCTCGGTTGCCTGGTTCAACAAGCAACCCGCCGTGCTGATCGAGATCAGGAAGCAGGGCGACGCCAACGTCATCGAGACCGTCGACAAGATCAAGGCGCTGATCCCCGAGTTGAAGCAATGGATCCCGGCCGGCGTCGAGATATCGACGCTGGTCGACCGCACCGGCACGATCCGCGCCAGCGTGACGGACATGCAGTGGACACTGCTGGCAACAGCCGTCCTCGTCATGGTCGTGGTGTTCGTGTTCCTGCGGCGGCTGACGCCGACGATTGCCGCGGGCATTTCCGTGCCGCTGGCGCTGGCCGGCACCTGCGCCGGGATGTGGCTCGCAGGCTTCTCGATCGACAATCTGTCGCTGATGGCGCTGGCGATCTCCGTCGGCTTCGTGGTCGACGACGCCATCGTCATGATCGAGAACATGTACCGCAATCTCGAGCACGGCATGCGGCCGATGCAGGCGGCGCTGGAGGGCGCCAGACAGATCGGCTTCACCGTGGTGTCGATCAGCCTGTCGCTGATTGCGGCCTTCACGCCGCTGATCTTCATGGACGGCATCGTCGGCCGCCTGCTGCGCGAGTTCTCGCTGACGTTGACCTTCGCGATTCTGGTCTCGACCCTGGTGTCATTGACGGTCACGCCGATGATCTGTGCTCACTACATCAGGCGGACACCCTCGGGCAGCGCGACCCTGTTCGATCGCATGATCGAGGGATCGTTGTCGCGCATCGTGGCGTTCTACGCCCGAACCCTGCGTGCGGCTCTGGACTTCCCGCTCATGACGCTGCTGGTGTTCTTCGCCACCATCGGCCTCACGGTGCTGCTCTACGTCAAGGTGCCCAAGGGCTATTTCCCCACGGACGATTCCGGCTTCATCATCGGCGCAACGCGCGCATCCGCCGATACGTCATTTCAGTCGATGCTGGGGCTGCAGCAGCAGCTCGCCGACATCGTTCTCGAAGATCCGGCGGTGGCCGGCCTCGGCTCCGTTGTCGGAAGCGGCGGAGGTCCGGGCGGCCAGGGCGCCAATCGCGGCACCATGTACATCAACCTGAAGCCGCCGGAAGAACGCGACCACGTTTCGACCGAAGTCGTGATCGATCGGCTGCGGAAAGCGCTCTACCGCGTTGCGGGCATCCGCCTTTTCATGTTCGCGGCCCAGGACGTGCGCGCGGGCGGACGGCAGAGCGACTCCAATTATCAATACACGCTCTCCAGCGCCGATCTCGACCTGCTGCAGCAATGGGCACCTGTGGTCGCCAAGCGCATGGAAACGGTCGAAGGCATCACCGACATTTCGAGCGATCGCGATCCGAACGGCTTGCAGCTCAATCTCGTGATCGATCGCCAGGCGGCCTCCCGGCTCGGCGTCCGCGTCCAGGACATCGACAACGCATTGAACAACGCGTTCTCGCAGCGGCAGATCTCGACGATCTACACCCAGCGCAACCAGTACATGATCGTGCTGGAGATCGACCCCAAATTCCAGGTCGATCCCTCCAACCTCGATCGCATCTATGTCGCCGGCGCGGGTGACGTGCAGGTGCCGTTGTCGGCCGTGGTGCGCGTCCAGCGCGGGCTGGCAGCCCTTGCGGTCTATCATTCGCAATCGTTTCCCTCGACCACGGTGTCGTTCAACACCTTGCCCGACGTGCAGCTCCAGACGGCGACGCAAAACATCCAGCGCGCGGTCGACGAACTGCACATGCCCGAGGGCATCCGCGGCAGTTTTGACGGCAATGCCGGCGATTTCGCCAGGACCAGCGGACGACAGCCGCTTCTGATCCTCGGCGCGCTGGTGGCGATGTATATCGTGCTGGGGGTGCTCTACGAGAGCCTCGCCCATCCATTGACGATCATCTCGACACTGCCGTCGGCAGGACTCGGCGCGCTGCTCGCGCTGCAGATCACCAACACCCCGCTGACGGTGATCGCCTTTGTCGGCATCATCCTCCTGATCGGCATCGTCAAGAAGAACGGCATCATGATGGTCGACTTTGCGCTCGATGCCGAGCGCCAGCGCGGCCTGTCGTCGGCGGAGGCGATCTTCGAGGCCTGCCAGGCCCGCTTCCGCCCGATCCTGATGACGACCATGGCGGCGCTGTTCGCAGGCATTCCGCTCGTCGTCGCGACCGGTCCCGGCACGGAGCTGCGGCGCCCGCTCGGCATCACCATCATCGGCGGTCTGTTCGTCTCGCAGGTCCTGACGCTCTACACCACGCCCGTGATCTACCTGTTGATCGACCGCCTGCGGCGGTCGCGAGCCCCAGCGCCGAGCGTTGCGGCGGCGGAATGATCCGGACGGGTCGCTAAAGCATGATCCGGAAAAGTGCGAAGCGGTTTTCCGGAAAGATCATGCTCAAACAATAACCTAAAGCGCGATGACGATTCATCCTGACCTCATCGCGCTTTAGACCGCGTCGTCAGGCCGTCCGATGATCTGCAACTTCCATTTCATCTGGGGCTGGCTTTGCCTGATGCAGAATCGTCCATCGATGACGGGAAGCTTGAGAACGGAGCTGGGCTGGCTATGACAGCAGCTCTGGGTGCTGTCGGGAAAGCCCGGCTGGTAGACGTAGAGCCGGGTGTAGAAGGGCTCGACGGAAATCAGCAGATCGATCGTCTTGATGGCACGCGGAAGCTTGCCGCTGAGATCGATCAACCGATCTCCGGGATTGCAGGCGAGCGCTGCGAGCGCGAGAACCCAAGATACCATCTGAGCTTAGCCGCAGGAATTGGAGGACGTCGGAGAGCAAGCGCCGCTCGACCATCGGGACCGCGACGGAGCCATACCGGAATTTATATGCGATCTTTCTCTGCCGAACAGAGCTCGCCGCCAAGTTGATCAGGCTAATCAGCAACGCCCGGTTCGGTCCTGCCCCCACGCGGGTCGTCCTCGCCCCTGCGCATCGCACAGACAACTCTCTGAGCCAGGACCACGCCGTCGGCCGCGTTCCCATCCGCGCCATTCTCGTCATCTGCCGGCGGTCGCAGACTTGAAAGCTCGGAAAGAGACCTCAGGGTCAGCTTTGACTTGAGGCGCACACCACGCGAATGAAAAAGGGCCATGGGTGTTATCTCATCAAAAAAGCCGAGTTTAACCGCTGTGCCGCCGCCGTCAATTCGGTCGGGCGGAACAGTTACCGCGCTAACGCCGGCTTCAGTGAGCGAACAGCTCGATCGTTTTACCCATTGTCAGCCCAAGCACGGTTCGCGCTCGCTGCAGAGGTCGGCTTCCTGGCTCCCTTCCCGTTTGGTCCGAGCGAGTAGACATTGTACTCGCCCTGATCCGTCACGGAATACTGGTAAGGCCGCCCCCAGGGATCGAGCAGAGTCTTGGCATTCTTCAGGTAAGGACCGTTCCAACGCGGCGCCTCGGGTGTTGCCTCGACGAGCGCCCTGAGCCCGGCGCTCGCGCTCGGATAGGAGCCGTTCTCGACATAGTACATTTCAAGCGCGGTGTTGATGTTCTCGATCTGGAGCTGGGCGGACTGCGTTTTCGCTTTTCCGAAATATCCCATCACTTGCGGCGTCGCCATCGCGGTCAAGGCTGCGAGAATGCCCATCACGACGAGGAGTTCGAGCAAGGTGTAGCCAGCTTGCTTGCGACGCCAATCGCGATTGCGGAGCTTTGCGATGCGCGACGGCCTCACGGACGTAGTCCTGACGATGGTCATGATGCCCCCAAACGATGCCTTTGTATTTCGGGGTATCCTCAATGCCGCCCGTGTCTACGGAGTTAATGGAACCCGCAACCTCGCGCCAGTCTGAATACGGGGTGAGCGGAGCCGCGAAGATCTTCGGCCGCACGAAAGGCGTTCGTTAATCTTCCCTTCAGGTACGGTTGTTCAGGCTAGGCCTGCGATCGTTGTCAAGCTTAACTGCCGAGTTCATTTGTCTCGATATCGGGCCGTTCATATAGTCGCCGCATCCATGGCGAAGCCAGAAATTAACCTAATAGTTGCCGGAGAAGCCGACTTTGCAGCGCATAACCACCAAGACGGATACTGCTCTGGACGCGTCCGATAAATCGCTGGGCCTGCGTTACGCCGAGGTCCTCGCGCTCCGTGACGCCATCCAGAAGGAAATTTCAGCGGCGACGGAATCGAAGAAGCCGAAGCGGACGAACTCCAAGTAGGATCTCGTTCGCGCGGCGTGAATGCACGTTCACACGTGACGTCCGGGGACGACTCCGATCGCTCTCAGGCGCTGCCCGCAAATCTCATGCGCCCACGATGGCCAACCCTCGGCAACATCGCTCGCTCCTCACTCGCACCGGTTCAGACTGCGCAGCCGGGGACCATCGAACCAAACGAGACGACAGCGAACCACGTCGGGGCGACCGTAGCGATCGAACGCCCATCTGCCATAGATGGCATATTCGCCGTAGCCAACCGGATAGTCATATCCATCGTCGAGACGGTTGTAGACGTAGCGCGCGACTGGCGCGTCGAGGTCGGGTGTGACCACGGTCACGACCGGAGGTGCAATCTGCGCAAACCGGTGCCAATTCCTGTGGGCACCGTGCCAGCGATACGCTCGCGCGCTGTCGCGGGCCTCTGCTTCTGCGGCGATCTGCGCGACCAGCAAGGCGACCGCGGTCAGCACAAATGCTTTCGTTCTCATCGACACTACTCGCTGGTACACGTCGCTGAACTGGCGTCAGCTCGAAGGTTCTACCCTATCGCTCCGCCCGACGAGTACCATTCGCCCAAGACGTGGTTAAGTTTCCCGACAGAGCTGCCGGTTAAGAAACACCTGCCATGTGCATCTGCGGCTTACCCAGGTGCCATCGGCGGGCCATCAGGAGCGAGCGAGCTCGCGAAAGATCTGGAAGGCCCACGCTTTCCCCTGCATAGGTGTGGCATGAACAAATCGATCGTCACCACTGCCCTCACTCTTGCTGCCTGGGCAACGATTTCCTTGATCGGCTACGCCACCCTCACAAGGGTGCAGTTCATCTATGTCGTTTACGGCTTGATCAAGCCATTCCTGTTCGGCGTCGATGTCGCCACCTGGGCTCACATCGAGCACGCAATCGCCTTTCTGACGTTGGGCGTTCTCTTTGCGCTGGCGTATCCGCGGCGCTCACTCATGACCTACGCGATCGTCATCGGCAGCGCGGTCACATTCGAGCTGCTACAGACCCTCACGCCCGACCGGCACGGCACCCTGATTGACGCATCCGAAAAGATCCTTGCCGGCTGCATCGGCATTACCCTCGTCAAGCTGGTGCAATTCATTCGAAGAGGCAAGAAGCCGTCCTGAATGCAATGGGAGCATCGTAGGGCGCCAGGCGCGGCTCGCCATCCTACCCCAGGACGAACGACATGGGATCGAACACCCACGCCAACCACAGGCCAACGGCCAGATGCGGTCCAAAGGGAATGGCATGCCGGCCGTCGACCTCATAGCGCTGCACCCTGAGCAGAAACGCACTGGCGAGCGCCGAAGCGACGGCAATCAGGAGCAATGCAGGCAGCGACCGAACGCCGATCCAGAATGTTGCAGCGGCAATGAATTTGACATCGCCGAAGCCGAGGCCGTCATAGCCGCGCAACCAGCGAAAGGTCGATCGAAAGGCGGCGATGGCTGCCGCAACGAATACGACCTCCAGAATGCGGGAGATGCCCTCGTCCGGCTCCTTGAGCAGCACAGCAGCAAGCCCACCGACAGCCATGAGCACGACCAGCTTGTCCGGAATGATGCCGAAGCGGGCGTCAATGGCGCAAATCGCAGCGAGAACTGCGAACAGACCCGCGGCCAGCGCGACGTTCGCGAGCCATTGCGGCTCCGGCTCCGCCGCGCTGTTCAGGAAAGTCCAGATCAGCCCCACGACCAGACACCAGGCGACCAGGACCTGATCTCGATAAGGCTCGCGGCATAGGAGGGCATTCGCCAGGAAGCGGCCGGTTCGCTGTGCGGTCTTGCGCAGCTCTGCGATCATTTCGCGAGAACGTTGAGCGGCAGCGTCTGCCGCTCACCCTGGGCTTCCAGCACGACCTCGTTGGGCCTGATCTCCGCAATCCGCCAGCCCGACCATTGCTCGTTGGCCGAAATCCAGACCCCCACCGGATTGTCCGACGAAGTCAGAAACGCCTTGGCCTGATCGCCATTCATGAAGACGCCTCTGAGCGCAACACTGGGATCGAGCATGACGCGGCTCGGCGCGACCGTCTCGGGGGCTGCAAGGGCCGGCGTCGTCGGCAGGCTCTGTCGATTTCTCGAGAACAGGGGGCGCTGCAGAATATTCTCATAGACCGCAGCGGACCGGCTTTCCTGACGCCCAGTACCGGATGTGCCCGGGCCGCCCGAGATCGATTGGCTGGCGATGGCAATCTCCAGTGCGACGATGGTCCCGACCGGCGCTATGACGGCAAGGCCGACCAATGCAACAAGAGCCATCAACATTCCCCGCCTGAGAGGCGTGATTGCCATCATCTCGCGACGGCTCGGAAAATCATCGCGCAGGAACAATCGCGAAGCCATCGATGCGACCAGCTCGCGCGGCGTCAAGATGGCCTGCCACGTCCGCCGGTGGCCGGATTGGGAGACGATCTCCGTCATCGGCCTGCCGCCGTCGCGGTTTCGCCTGGCCGGTTTTCGCTCATGAGCGGCCCGGTCGGCGGACTCTCCGGATTGCGCATGGCGCCCTCGATCGTCAGGCTCACCCGCAGCCGGCTGTCATCGCCATCACCAAGCGAACGGAGGGAGAAATCCGTAATGAACAGGAAAGGGGTCTGCATTTCGACGGCAGAGACCAGTTCCCGCACGGCCGTCGAAGACCCTTCGACCTCGAGCCGCACCGGGATTGCCCGCCATTGCGCTGCCTGCCGGCCCGGAAGACCGCGAACGGTCTGGATCGAAAGCCCCTTGGCGCCCGCCAGAGCCTGCAGGCCCGCCTGAAGATCGGCGCTGGCGACCCGCTCTTCCGTCGCCGGCAAATAGGGGTCTACCTCTTGTGTGGTCGTCTTGGCGAGCCTCGTGGCCTCATCCGCGACCCGCTCGATCTGGGCCAACTGTGCCGCATTGTCGAGGATGTCGTCGTTACGCTCGCCGAAATGCGCGATGACCGGCCCCAGGATCAGGAAGCAAACGGTCAGTACGATCGCGCCATTCAATCCGACGAAGAGAAGGCGCCGCTTCAGAAGCCCGTCGCCATTCATGATTCCGGCCTCTCCGCCATTTTGACGGCACGGCCCACGCCGGTCTTTCGTATCTTCAATGTCATGCGGAAGCGATCTTTGCGCTCAGCAGTGTCCGGCGTGATCGGACCGGCCAGAGTCGCGCCGGCAAAAAGGCGGGAGGCATCCAAAGTGCGTACGAGCCGGGCCGCGTCGGATGACAGACCCGCGAGGCTGACCACATTCCCATTGATCCGCAGCTCGGTGAGGAAGGTGTGGTCCGGAATGACGCGCGAGAGTTCGTCCCAGATCGCGAGATTGCCGGGCACCGCCTTGAGCGCGAGGAGACGAAGCGAGACGCCGGCGCCCTGAGATCCATTCTGGACTCCCTGTCTGGCCTCGTAGAGCGCATCTTCAAGCTGGCCCGCCCTGATCGATTGCCACGTTTCGACGGCGACCAAGGCGAGAACGATGGCGGCGAGCGAAGCCAGCGCCAGCGTGCGGGTCGCCCGAAAGGCCCATGGCGGATCCCGATCCTGCGCGGCGCCGAACGTGACAACGGTGAGCGGCTCACCGCCCGGCTGCTTCGCGGCGATGAAATCGATGTCCGAACCGCGCCACCCAAGGCGGGCGAACTCGGATTCCGCGCGATCCCTCGGAATGATCCAGTGACGAAACTCGACCACGCCA
Source organism: Bradyrhizobium campsiandrae (assembly GCF_014529705.1). Lineage (GTDB taxonomy): Bacteria > Pseudomonadota > Alphaproteobacteria > Rhizobiales > Xanthobacteraceae > Bradyrhizobium > Bradyrhizobium campsiandrae. The sequence goes on along the minus strand of NZ_JAANIH010000060.1, from coordinate 23,257 downwards.
GCGTGCGGTGTTTCACCGACCGGCCTTGCGCCATGCCAGATCTCGGCGGGCTGGAACGGCGTGCGATGGATGACCTCCTGCGCCAGAATTCGCGGCAGGGCGTCGAGCTCCGATCGAGGCAGGTTGAGCCGACGCTGAAAGAAATGATCGGCCTCCAGTGCGATACCGATCTGCACGGCATCGCGCTGGCAGCCAAGCTCGGCGAGCCAGGCATCAACCTGCGAACGCCCCGAACTGCCGACCGCGAACCGCTTCTCGTGCACGCCCGACGGCGTCACCAGATGACATGTCAAACCGCCCTGCTCGTCCCAGATGAACAGGCGAGGAGCAGTTTTCGCCTGGAGCAGATGCCGCCAGGCTTTCGGAGTGCACTCATGCAGCTCGTTCAACCACCAACGCGAAAGCCATCGCCACGCCGCGGTCAGCATGCCGAGCCGTTCCAACCGTGCCACCGTGACCTCGGTCATCGGCTTGCCTTCCCGCCAAACCAAGCTGTCGATTCGGCGATCCTATTTACTAAATCTTTACGAGAGGTAACGCCGGGCGACGATCCGCGGGCTCAAGACCCCGGCTGATTGCGGAGAGCGATGATGACCGCCGGACCGTTCCGCACCGAATCCTCGAATTCGCAGCCGACCTCGATCAGCAATGGCAACTGCTCCGCCTTGACCCAGTCGTTGCGCCACCCCATCTCGCCTTGCGAGCCGGAGACACCGAAATAGCGAAAGTGTATTGCGCGAACGCCTTTCAGGACGACAGTTGAGGCTAACGGCGATTTGCGCTCGCCATCCTTCGGCGCCCCGAAAGTATCGAGGATCAGTTCGTCGCCGGTGCGGCGAATGCGAATGTCCTGCAGGCCCCCCGGCAATCCGCGTCCCTCGCTCAGCGCCACGAACCGCATTCGCTCGCGCCCGCCCTCGAACAAGATGCCTCCAGCCTGAGACGGATTCGCCGTCGGCATTGCCGAGGCGATGAAGCCACGCAAGCTCTCGAGCGCGGAGTTTGTTTCCACTTCCACGCTGTTGCGACGGTCAGCATCAAATGCCCGGATGGCCATCGAGAATCCTCCGACGATGAAACCGGTCAATAGAGCCAAAAGCGCCAGCGAGACCAGGAGCTCGATCAAGGTCAACCCACGTTCGCTCTCGCGGCCGGCCGGCGCGCGGATTGTCCAACGAGGCGATCGCCGCCTCATTGCGCGGCTCCCTTGGCGAGCTTCAATGCCGCCAATCTCGTCTCAAATCCGCCCTCCGCCTGCACGACGATCTCGACCCACATGGGGATGGGTTGAGACGTCGGCCTGGGCGCAGCATCCTGCTGGCGCGATTTTCCGAGATCGACGGGCGTGACAATCTCCTGCCACTGATATCGTCCGATACGCCCCTCGCGACGTCCGCTCTTCAGCGAAGTGGCCCGTCCCGCGGCTTCCAGCCGGGATTCCGCGATCCGATCGAGAACATGCCTGGTCTGAACTTTGGCGTCGGAGCGCAGCGCGGCCGTGATGCCGGCGGTCAAAGCACCGAGACCGATCGCGAGCACGGCAAACGCCACCATCACTTCGATCAACGTGAAACCGCGTTGTCGCCGCAGGACGGCGCTGGCGGTCATGGATCGACGCAGGCCGATGCGAGCGGCAATCATTCAATCCTCGGCTCGCCGGTGAACCAGTTGACGACGATCCGCTCCTTTTGTCCCTTGTAGCTGAGCAGGATCTCGCCGCCGCTCGACTGACCGTCCGGATAGAATCGCAGCCCACCGATGCGGCCACGCCGCTCGGATTCTGCAACGGTCAGGGCAATCTCCATCCCATCGGGCAATTGGCGCATGGAACGGGCCGCCCCTATGCGTCGATTCCGCGTATCCACGTCGACAACAATTTCGGCATTGCCGGCCCGCGCGCGGCTTCGGGCAAGTTGCAGGGTCGCCGCGATTGCGCGTGCTTCGGCACCGGTGCGCGCGGCCGCCGATCTCGGTTTGGCCGCGAGAACCGACACCACGACGAACGCCATGATCACGAGCACCACGAGTGTTTCTATCAGCGTGAACCCCGCCGATGAGGTGTCGTGCCGCCTCATTGATAGGCCAGATTGTTGATCGAGAGGACCGCACTCATCACTTGAAGGATGAGAGCCCCGACGAGACCACCGATTCCGACCGTGAGGAGCGGCGTGAGCAACCCTACGAATTGTTCGATCTTGCCCTGGACCTCGGTTTCCAGATTCGCGGCGACGCGAGTCAGCATCTTGGCCAGTTGCCCGGTCTCCTCGCCGACCGCGACGAGGCGGATGGCAGCCGGAGGCAGCAAGCCATCTCCATCCAAAACCTGGCTCAACGCGTTTCCTTCCGGTACGCGAGCGATGGCGTCTCCATATCGAGCCTTGAGATGCCGGTTACCCACCAAGGAAAGCGCAGTCTGCAACGCCGTCATGAGCGGAACTCTCGCGTCAATCAAGCTGCCCACCGAGCGGGTAAACTGGCCGGCTTCGCGACGCTGAATGACGGGACCAACCACGGGCAGGCGGCATTTGAGACGATCGAGCCTTGTCATCATCGACGCATCGCCGGCGATCCTGCGGTAGACGATCAGGCCAGCTGCCGTCAGGCCCCCGAGCCAGATCAGGAGCTTCGGCCAACGCTCCGGCAGATCAGCCAGCGCCGCCAGGATGCCTGGCAACGGCAGGCCCGCATCGGAGAAGATCGGCAACAAATTCGGAATGAGCACCAGAACGATGACGGCGATCGATACCAGCGACATCATCAGGAGAATGGCGGGATAGACCAAAGCTGCCCGGATCTTGTTTCGAACCTCGACCCTGCGTACGAGCATCTCGCTGATCTGCGTCAGCGCCTGCGAGGCTTTGCCGCCGGCTTCGCCGCCAGCCAGGATCGCGACATAGTCGGCGGGAAACACCTCGGAGCGGCGCGCCATCGCTTCCGAAAGCTGGAGGCCGGCCAGGATGTCCTTGAGCAGGCCATTCGCCAGACCGACCTGTCTGCGCGACGCACCGGCACCGGCCAGCACCCGGAACGACGCATCGACCGGCACCCCCGAGCTGACCAGCGACGCCAGCTCGGTCGTGAACGCAGACAGCTCCTTCAATCCGATCCGATCGGAAGAGATCCAGCTTCGTGCCGGCGCCTTCTTTTCGCCCCGATGCAGCTTCGACGATGCGTCGTCGTCGCATGGCGTGGTTTCGACCGGCGTCAGACCGGACCCGTAAAGCGCTTCGATGGCAGCATCGAGCTCGTCGGCGACGATCTTCCCCGAAGTGATGACGCCTTGGCTGGTGTAGGCGCGATACTGGAAGGTGGACAAGCAAAGCTCCCTAGCTCGTTCGCGACACCCTGAGCACTTCCTCGATGGTCGTCTCGCCCTGCGTCACCTTGACGAGACCGCTCTCATAGAGGCTGCGGAAGCCGGCATCTCGTGCCCGCGACATCAACGCCCGCTGATCATCACTTCTCCTGCCGATTGCTTCCCGCATCTCGTCGTCGATCACGAGAAGCTCGACGACACATGTGCGCCCGAGATAGCCGGTCCCATGACAGGCTGCGCAACCAACGGCCTCGCGTGCGCCTGACCAGTCGAGCTCGAGCGTATCCGGGACCGGCCAACGCAGCCGCGATGGGGCCACGGTACGATAGGATGCGGGCCGCGCGCAGCTTGGGCACAGGCGGCGGACCAGGCGCTGGGCCATGACGCCGGCGACCGTCGATGCAAGCAGGTAACGCTCTATACCGATGTCGATGAGACGGGTGATGGCGGCAACCGAACTGTTCGTATGCAGGGTCGAGAACACCAAATGACCGGTCAGCGAGGCCTGAACGGCAATGCGAGCCGTCTCCAGGTCGCGTATTTCGCCGATCATGATGATGTCGGGGTCCTGACGCAGGATCGAGCGAAGCGCCGCGGGAAAATCGAAACCGATCTGAGGCTGGACCTGAACCTGGTTGATACCACCGAGCTGGTATTCGATGGGATCTTCGACGGTGAAAAGCTTGAGCTCCGGACGGTTCAATTCCTTCAATGCCGTGTAGAGCGTCGTGGTCTTGCCGCTTCCCGTCGGTCCGGTGACCAGAATGATGCCGTTCGGCAGCGACATCAGCCCATGCAGACCGGCTTGCACGGCCGGGTCCAGGCCGAGCTTGCCAAAATCGAGTTCGACCCTCGTGCGGTCGAGAATTCTGAGGACCAGACTCTCGCCAAACGCAGTCGGCAGCGTGGCCACGCGAATGTCGATCTCGACGCCGCGAACGGCGGTCTTGATCCGGCCGTCCTGTGGCAACCGTCGCTCGGCAATGTCGAGCCTCGCCATGATCTTGATTCGGGTCGTCAGCGCGGCCTTGAGCGTTGGCGGAACGACACGTTCCTGCTGGAGGAAGCCGTCGAGCCGGAAGCGAACCAGGACTGCATCTCGTCCCGGCTCGATGTGAATGTCGGATGCCCCGCGTTCAACAGCACTCGCTATGATCTGATTCACCAGGCGGATGATCGGCGCTTCGTTCGCGATGTCGCGAAGGCGCTCGACATCAATCTCATTTCCATCGAGCTGGCCGGCAACGATTGCGTTCGGATCCCCATCGACCGACTGTGGCGCCGTGTCCTGATAGAGCTTGCGGAAGGCGCGCTCCATATCGGCAGGCGCAATCACTGCGAGGTCGACGCGACAGCCGAGCATGTAGCTGATGGCCTTGCGCGCCTCCTCATCGAGGGGATCCACCGCGGCCAGCACGAGGGAATCACCGGCCACCGAGATCGGCAGCGCACGACTGGCTTTCAGAAAAGGCAGTTTCAGACGATCGGGAAGCACCGGCTGCAACGGAATGTCGGCGGGCCGGACGACTGGAAGTCCGCAATAATCGGCGTACGCTGCGCAGAGATCCGCTTCCGAGATCAGGCCCAGCTTCACCATGACGACGTCCAGTCGCTCGGACGTTGCGTCAGATGCCCGCCGGGCGCGGGCGACCGCGCCGGCATCGACGAATTCTCCACGCACCAACAGCTCCGCGAACGCATCGGCAAAGCCGTCGTTCAGAGGGCCCAGGATCTTGGCCGGGCCGGTCGCCGGCTTAGCCGGGCGTGTCGGTGTCTGTGTGTCGCCTAGCATTGGCTCGTGAAGGTCCGGATCTCGCACGTGGACCACGACGCTAGAGCGATTTTGTTAAGGAAGGCTTTTCACACTTTATTTGCCATTTTCATTTACCAACCGGCAGTCAATGCGGCTGACAGAGCATTCCACCTTGCAACCAGGGTCCAGGCCGATTGCGTCGGCTTACGGGCGCGCTCATCCTGACCGCCGCGGCTTCGCTCTGGTTACGGTGATCTGGGGGCTCGGCCTCCTGACCTTGCTTGGAACCGCCGTCATTGTCGGCGCCCGGTACCGAGCCAAGACGGCCATGACCGACGGCATCGTCGCATCCACTGCCGCGGCGGCGGAAAGTGCCGTCAATTTGGCCATCGCAATCATTCTCGACCCCACCTCGGGTGCGAGCTTTCCGCTTCGCTGCCGAATGCCGCAGGGGGAGCTCCTCGACATTGCCGTCGAAGAGGAGATCGGCAAGGTCGACCTCAACGCCGCCAGTTCGTCCACGCTTGAGCGTTTCTTCGTCGGGCTGACGCGGGACAAGGCGCTGGGCAGCAGGATCGCCCAGAACGTCGTCGGCTTTCGCAAACCTCCGCAGGCCGCCAACGCCAAAAACCCGGCCAAAAGCTCCGGTTTTTCGACCGTCATGGAGCTTGATCAGATCGAGAACGTCTCGCCTTCGATATTCCGCGCGGCCGCCCGCTACACCACGGTGCTCTCGGGTCGCGAGCAACCCGCACCCGAAGCGGCAACGGCGGCCTTGCGGTCTCTGATGAATTTCGATTCCGGCCGACCGGAACGAAGACGGCCGACCCTGCCGGGCAGCCTCACCATCCGGGCCGACGTCAGCGCGCCTGATGGTTCACGATACATTCGGGAAGCCTTGGTCTCGCTCGGGGCCGCATCCGGACAACTCTACGTCGTCCGCGAGTGGCGTCGCGGCGACATCGTAGGTGAGCCCGTCAAGCGGTCCAACGGCGAGACACTGCAAGCCTGTTTCAAGCTCTGAAGCTAGACTAAAAGATGCCGTGCCGCTTAGCCCTTCGAATGAAGAACCTGTTGCGAACGGGACGTTCTCGCGGATTCCTCGAGGCGCTCCCGCTCCTCCACGACTGCCGGTCCGGGCTCAAGCACCGTGCAGCCCTTTGTGCGCTGGAGATCCGTCAAGGCATCCAGCCGTCGGCGTTCTTCCATCAGCTGCTTGGGCGCATCGAGCGGAAATCTGTCGGAATCGTAGCCGGCGAGCGATCCCGCGGCGAGCCAATATTCGAGGCGCGCCGCCCGCCTGACCGAATAGCGAAATGACCCAGCGATGGCGTTGCAGGACATGGACTCGTCGACGGGCAGAAGCATGTAGGGCGGTGGCGGATCGATCACCAAAGGCTGGTCGGTGACGCAGCCAGCCAACAGCAGCGGCAAAGCGCAAACCCTTCCCAACCAGCAGATCGTGAGGACGGAGCGCGTCACGGCGTCACCAGACGCTGCGCCGTGTTGAACGGCGCCCGCTGTCGCGTCGTCGCGTGCGGCATATAGACGTTCATCTTGCGCCGGTATTCCTCCGTGACCAGCCGGCTTTCCGTACCGTCGCGAACCACTTTCGGCGTGATCAGGATGACGAGCTCGGTCTTTTGGACCGAGTCCTTCCTGTTTGCGAACACCGCGCCGATACCCGGGATATCTCCCAGGATCGGCAATTGGTTGCTGCTCTTGTTCGCGCTGTCCTGGATCATGCCGCCCAGGGCCAGTACCTCGCCGTCACTCACAACAACCGTCGTCTTGACGCGCCGCTGCTGAATGGTCGGAGAATCGATGTTCGACGTCGTCGTCTTTACGACGCTGCTGACTTCCTGCTCGATATCGAGCTGCACGCGCCCGCTCTCGTTGATCCGGGGCGTCACCGAGAGAATCACGCCCGTATCCTGCATCGTGATGGAATTCACGATCGCGGTCTGCGCGGTGACGGTGCTCGTCGCCGTCTGGGTCGTGATCGGAACCTGATCGCCGATCTGGAGGCGCGCGGTCTTGTTGTCGAGCACCATCAGCGACGGTGTCGAGATGATGTTGACGTGCGTCAGCGCGTTGAGAGCGCTGAGAGTTGCGGCAATGTTCGCGGTATTGACCGCGTAGTTGAACCCGGGAAACGCGGCTGCCACTGCACCGGTGGCAGCATTGGAGAATGTGGCTGTCGGCGTACCGTTCTTGGCGAACTGCCATTGCAGCCCAAACTGGAGGTCGTCATTGAGAGACACCTCGGCGATGACAGCCTCGATCAAGACCTGGCTCGCGACCACATCGAGCCCCTGCACGACACGCAGCACGCGCTGGTAGTCGCGATCATTCGCCATGATCAGCAGCGAGTTCTTGGTGTCATCGGCAACGATCTTCATCATCGGCTCGGGAGCGCCGTTCGATGTGGAGCCATTGTCGGCGATATCCGTAGCCTGGCCATCGAGATCGGCGTTGGAGGAACGCGATGTTCCCATCGGATCCGCCGTCTTTCCCAGCCCCGCTTGTATTGTCGGATCCGGACCGGCCGGGCCGGCCGTTGAAGATTTCGTCTGATCGCTCGCGAAGGAGACCTGCTTTGTTTTTGGCGAAACGTTGCGGCTCGTCGGACGCACGACCTTCATCTCTTGCGAGAACATGGATTGAAGGATACCGGCGAGTTCGGCGGCCGTCCGATTTTGGACCTGGTAGACGTGCAGTTGCGGTTCGGTGCCGCTCGCCCGGGCATCAAGGCGACGGATCCAGGACTGCGCCCGGGGCAGATAGCTAGGATTGGACGTCACGACCAGGATCGCGCCAAGTCGCGTGTTCGCAATGAACCGTACCCTTCCCTTCAGCGGGCCTTCCTTGTCGGAGGCGAAGACGGCCTTGAGTTCGTCGACCAGCTTTTCCGGCTGAGGCCCTTTTACGGGGACGACCGCGAAGGACATGCCCTTCATCACGTCGACGTCGAAGATGGAAACCGAATCGAGCATGGACTCGATTTCAGCCGGAGATCCCTTCAGCGCGATGATATTGCGGGCATCATCGGCCTGCACGATGGCGCCCTTCGGCACCATTGGCTCGAGCACACGCGCAACCTCTGTGGCAGCCACGTATTTGAGCTGCACGATACGGACGCCGTTGCCTGTGACGGCACTGCTTGTGGCATCGCGGACCGTGCTGACCGCTCCGGTGGCCGCCTGGTCCGTCGGCGCGATCCGGTAGATGCCGCGGTTCTGCACCAGCACAGCACCGATGGGTGCGAGGGCGGTCTGGAACAGCTCCAGCGCCTCCGCCTTGGAGACCGGCGTGCTGGTCTGGACCGAAACCACGCCATCCACGCGTGGGTCGACGACGTAGTTGACCCCGATCAGGTCACCCAGGACGGTCTTGGCCGCCTGTTGCAGCGGGACGTTAGCGAGATTGAGGACCACGTTGCCGTTGGCTGCGGAGCTCGACTTCGTGGATGTAGAACCGATCATCCGACCATCGCCGCCCTCGACCGTTGCGACCGCCTTCGATGACGGTGTCGGGAGAGCGATGGCCCCCGTCGGCATCAAATCCTGAGCGTTCGCCTCAAGGGAAACCGGCTGTGCCGATAGCCTAGGCTGGGCGTTGAGCGTTGGGCTGATGAGACCAGGGCCACCACAGCCAGCGACGAGGCTTGCCGCCAGGCAAACCATCAGACCCGTGACAAAACCACGAGAGACCGGCAATGAAAGCTCCGAACAAAAGAAGACGCGCGCACGATAATTCGAGCGTAAAAAATGGGTAAATCATCATGGTTAACCCAAAGTAAAAGTTCCATGCGCCCGGGATTATACGACCGGTAGTTCGTTACGAGACGGCCAGCGGGCCAAGGCGCGCCGGTGGCACGCGAACTGGCGGATCAAAATGCAAGGCCGGTTGATCCCGAGCGATGCCGCGGAACACACAAGGCCCCGCGCCCCGCGTGGCCCAGCCCGCGCTGATCGGCAACTGATAGGCGAGCCCCGAGGGGCCGGTCACTTTGATTGGGATTGGCAGCTCTGACGACAGACCTGTGCCTGGCTGTCGCAGGAGGCAAGGCAGGGCGCGCCGAGGGTGGTCGGGCAAACCCGCTTACATGCCGCGTTTTGATTGTCGCAGTTCGATATGCAGACTTCGGTGGCAGCGTCAGCCAGTCGAAGCTTCGCCGGGCTGAAGTTCGCGGCCGAGACGCTCCCAAGCGGAGACCACGCGACGCAGACAAGTAGGGCCAGAACGATTCTCATGAGAACCTCGCACGCGCCGCGTATGCGGCGGCAGCCGAATAAGCTATCCGTTCGGAATTAGGAAATCCTCGATCGAGCGGCCGGTTCGCAGGGCAGCGGCCAGCCATTTCGGCTGTTTTCCGCGACCGGACCAGGTCTCGTGCGGAAGGTTGGGGTTCCGATATTTCGGGTGAACCCGCGGATAAGGGCGCCTCGGCCGCGGCGACGGTTCTGCCGGAGCGCTGGCAGCTTCATTTTCGCGGCGGAGCTGTGCCAGGCGAGTTTCAAGGGCACGCTTTTCGGCGGTCAACCGAACTGACAGCAGCCGATTGAGCTCCTCGTGCAGCTGCCAGAGCTCATCTAGGGATAGGCCTTCCAGGTTCGGTTTCTTCATCCGCTCGTCATAACGCCGGTGTTCTCGGCTGCCCATAGAGCAACCCCTGATTCGGTCCGCCAATAATGTTGCAATTTTCTTCCTTTTTCCAATCGCCAATTATTTTGGTCATAGCATGGCGAACCCGGAAAAGCTGGTGAACCGACCAAATGACGGGAAAACCGGCCCTTGTCAGGTTGCGCCGACGCAGAAATTCAACCCCCAGCTTCAGGAAGCAACTGCAAAACGGTTCAACTAATACGCGTTTCGCTTCCGCGCGACCTCGAAGAAGGTCTTGATCAAGATCTGGATATCGAGCCAGAGGCTCCAATTATTGACATACCAAAGGTCGAGCCTCACGCGTTCGGCGACATCCTCGACCGTGGGCGTCGCGCCCCGCGAACCATTGCACTGGGCCCATCCCGTGAGGCCCGGCTTCACGTGGTGTCGAAACGCGTAGTCTTCCAGGATCTTTTCGAAATAGCTGTCGTGAGCCAGAGCATGCGGCCGGGGGCCGATCAGAGACATCTCCCCCTTCAGAACATTGAAGAGCTGCGGCAGCTCGTCGATGCTGGCGCCACGCAGCACGCGTCCGATTGACGTCACGCGCGGATCCTCTCGCGTCGCCTGGACTACAACGGGACCATCCTCCTGCACCCTCATGGTGCGGAATTTCAGCATTACAAATTCCTTGCCATTGAAGCCTTTGCGACGCTGGCGGAAAATGATCGGCCCCTCGCTATCCAGCTTGATGGCGACCCCGGTGAGAATCAGAATTGGAAACAGGAGGGCCAAGGCGACGCTTGCGACCACCACGTCCATGGACCGCTTGACAAAGCGTTCCGCCGCGCTGAGGGGCGCGCGCTGCACCTCGACCGCAAGCACGCGTTGCCGAGCGGAGGACACGAAATTGGACAATGACCGGATGTGCGAGTCGGGCAGCAATCGCGCCGAAACCGGGAGGTTCTTGAGGTGTTCGCGCACGAAGTCGATCCGCGCGTCGTCATTCCACGGCAGCACAAGCAAGACTTCGCGGCAATTGTTGCGGCGAATAAAGTCTCCAACCGCCCCGAACGTAGTCTTATCTGCAGCCAGCCGCTCACCGGGATCGGCGTCTCCGCTCAGGCGGAACTCCTTGACATCCGTGGCGCCGAGGAGAGCAAGGCGATCACGAGGGCCAAGGGCAGCCAACTCCCGATGGTCTCCGACGAGAACGACATCCAAGCGCCTGATGCCCCCCCTGGTCACCGCCAATGCCAGGTTCAATTTCGTGAACTTGCGCACGGCGAGCAGACCCACCGGAGCAATGAAATAAAACGTAACGAACGCGCCTCGAGAATAATTGCCGCCGACCTTGAGCAGGAATGCGAAGAAAGCCAGCAGGATGCCTGTGCTGAACCAACAAACCAGGATCTGCGTAATTTCGACCCCGGGCTTGGCGCTGTCGGGCAGGTCGTAATAGCCGATCCCGCTCATCCTCAAAATGTAGATGAAGCTCGCCATGAGACCGACGGCGCAGCACGGAAGCAGATTCGGAATCGGTGTGCCGGTGACGACGTGATACCCTATTCCGCCACCGACGCAGGCAAGGATGATAACGAATGCATCCAAGGTGGAAAGCACATAGGGAATGAGGTCCAGCGACCACAGAACTCCCTTGCCGTGCGTCTGGTCGGCCTTATGCGGCTCTTCGCGGAGATCCGACCCGATTGACATCGAACGCCCACCCAATCCCTAATGACTGATTAATCAAGAGTTTCAACCACAAACTAAATCTGGTGACAAACAGTCGATAACTCTTTGTTAATGTATTTTAAAATAGGCTTAATGGAAGTGCGAAGCAACAAGATAGTTCGCTCCCACATTGCTCCCTCGACCAGATGGGCCGTCGCGCGGTCACGCCCGCGGCCTAAATAATCAGCAGTTTTCCGAGGCCTCCAGCTTGATGGAGCCGAGGCTCCTCCGGGCAAACGCTCGCTGGAATGGCCAGCCCAAGAATGCTCGCGTATCGGTCGCCAATGGCGTCCGGACCAAGGGGGCCATCCGATGCGCGCCTGACAGGATCCCGTTCGGATGGCGCGCCTCCGGCGCTTTTTCCTTGGCTTGATGAGAAGCCGGGGATCCGGCCGAGAAAGTCAGCACCCAGTGCGCCTCCCTGGCCCTTCAACCACACGATGCCGGCGAGGGCCGGCTTCGGTCCCGATTGAATGTCTTTGCAGGATTATCGCGCGCAAGAATTGCGCGTTACATCACTCGGGGACTATAAGTTTTCGAGGTTTCCCGTCCTTTGCGCCTTGAGTGGCCTTGGAGAAGTTTAAGTGGTTCATCGCGAAGCTCCGAAATCGTTTCTGGTGAGTTTTCTTTTCACGGTGAGGCGATTACTCGGAATTGCAACTTTCGCTCTTGTTCTCGTCCTGCTGGTCCCGAAGCTCTTTCTGCTCTTCGACAATCCCAAGAACGCGAGCTTTTCGGCGACCTTGCTCGAGGCGCGCGACCTTGTCCTGAAGAAATCGGCGCCGCTTCTACATCATTACATTCCAACCAATATCGCTGGCGCAGACCGCTCCGACTGGATTTTGATCGGGCTCGCCCTGATCGTCACGTTCATCGCCGGCTCGATCGCGCAGAGAAGCCAGCAATCGCTCAATCGACGGCTCCTGCGGAAATCGGCGCAGGCCTGGCGCAGAAAGGAGGGCGTCAAGCCGGGGTCCAAGCTGGATAACGAGCTGGAAAGCACCCTGAGGGCCGCGGAGGCCGGAAACACGGTCAATCGGCAAGAGCTTTTGCGTGTCTTCGCCGAAACCAAGAAAAAGCTCGACTCCTTTGGCCGCGAAGTCGCCTTTCTCGCCATCGACGTGGTCGGCTCAGCCGCAATGAAGGCGGGCGAAGATCCGGCATCCGTTCAATACGACTTCGCGGAATATCGAAAACTGGTCGAGCGCATATTCCGCGCGCGTGGCGTCCTGAAGTCGGCCTGGACCCCCGACGGCGTGATGGCTTGCTTTGCTCACGTGGAGGACGCCTGCCAAGCAGGAAAGGACGTGATCAAGAGCCTGAAGGCGTTCAATAGCGAGGTGAAGATTTCCAAGGCCGATTTTTCGGTACGCTGCGGGGTCAATGCCGGCCTGGTCTATTTTGACGATTCGACCCCGCTGGAGACCATATCGGATCGTGTCATCGACATTGCGGGCCACATGCAAAAACACGCCGAGCCCAACACTGTTCTCATCGCGAGGAAGGTGATCGAGCCCCTGCGGCAATTGCAGGAGTTCACCCACACGAACCAGATCATCGATGGTTACGAGGCAAGCGTGTGGCGCGACCAGCCAGCTACTTAGGTCGCAATTGCCGGGGATTGGTAGCGGCCGCGGCCGGCGCGCCCCTTATTCTAATCTCTTTGGCCGCCTAACCCGACAATATTTACCCTCTCCAATCAATCCTTTGAATTTGGCGAGAAAATACCGAAACTTCAATTGTCTGGCGCAGGCGCCCAGTTTAAACTGTCATCTCGATTAAACCTTGAGAGATCAAACCGGCCTTGCGCGGCAGAGATTCGGCGGCGCTAGCAAGTCGTTTTTTTTTGGGGCTTCTGGCATGCATCACCCGCCTCAGGTTCAATTTTCGCGTTCTATTCCCATTCGGACCTTTTTAATTGTCATCGGCACCCGGCCGGAAGTTATCAAGGTCGCGCCGATTATACGCCGCCTGCGAAGCGCGAGCTGGGCGCGCGTCAAGATCGTTGCCAGCGGCCAGCAAAGCGACCTGCTCGACCAAACCCTGGCCGAGTTCGGCCTGCGGCCTGACATTACGATTCGCCATCGCGATGCGTCATGCGGTCCTGCGCAGGTCGCCAGCCGTCTTATCCATCGATTGGACCGCATCCTCGCCGACACGAAGCCGGACTGCGTCCTCGCCCAGGGCGACACCACGACGGCCTACGCAGCTTCGGTTGCGGCATTCTATCGGAAGATCGCCTACGCCCACATCGAAGCCGGATTGCGAACGTCCGAACTCGATGCGCCGTTTCCCGAAGAATTTCATCGACGGGCCATCGCGGTGTCTGCAACGCTCCACTTTGCTCCGACTTCGGCCGCGGCAAAAAACCTGATCGACGAGAACGTGCCAAAGGACAAGGTGCATGTCTCGGGCAACACGGTCATCGACTCGCTGCTGGAGGTCGCGGCGACCAAGCCCCCGCCGCCGGCCGAGTTCGGATCTCGTCGGATGATCTTGCTGACGGCGCATCGCAGGGAGAATTTCGGTGCGAAGTTGCGGGATGCCCTCACGGGCGTGCGCGCATTCGTCGATCTGGCGCCGGACGTCGGCGTGTACTTCCCGGTTCATCCAAACCCGAACGCGCGCGACGCCGCCTTCGAGATTCTCTCCGGCAATCCGAGAATCCATCTCGTCGAACCGCTTGGGTATCAGGAAATGGTTGCCGCGATTCAGAACGCATGGTGCGTCGTCACTGACAGTGGGGGCCTGCAAGAGGAGGCTCCGGCTCTCGCCAAACCCGTCCTCGTCCTACGCGATCTCACCGAACGCCCCGAGGCCGTGGCCTCCGGTGTCGTCGAACTCGTCGGCACCTCGCGCGAGGCTGTCTTCAAATCGCTTTACGAGCTGCACAAATCACCGGCAAAGTACGCGCAAATGGCTCGTCCGGTGTTTCCCTATGGGGACGGACATGCCAGCCGAAGGATCGTAGACACTCTCTATCGACATTTTTCGGCTGCTCCAGAGCAGCGAGACGCGACCACCGTTCCCCTTCAATATGCATCGTAGCCGATGGTAAATGTGACTGGCTTCCTGGCCCAATATCTCTATGTGATCGAGATCATGATGCTCGTGGCGGGCATCATCATCGCCGTCTCCAGCCTCGACGATCTCTTGGTGGATCTCTTGTACTGGGGTGGCAGGCTGCTCGGCACCACCGGAGCCAGATCGAGCGAATTGCCAGACGTCGAGCTTCTCGAGCAGCTGCCGGAGCGGCCGTTCGCGATCATGATCCCGTGCTGGAAAGAGCACGATGTGATCTTCTCGATGCTGTCGTCCAATTCGCGGCTTATTCGCTATGGCCAGGCTCACTATTTCGTCGGCGTCTATCTCAACGATCCTCTGACCCAGGACGAGATACGCAAGGCGCAAAGCCTCTATCCCAACATCCACATGGTTCTGGTCCCTCGCGACGGCCCGACCAGCAAAGCGGACTGCCTCAATCAGATCACCTCGGACATCTTCATGTTCGAAGCCGAGCACGGAATTCAATTCGCCGGCCTGGTGATGCACGACTCCGAGGATCTCATCCACCCCCTGGAGCTGAAGCTCTTCAACAAGCTCGTCGATATCTACGACTTCGTTCAGCTGCCGGTCTATTCGTTCTCCCGTCCGATTCTGTCTCTGATCGGCGGCATCTACATGGACGAATTCGCGGAAATGCACACCAAGGACCTCGAGGTCCGTCAACGCATCTCAGGCGTAATTCCCTGCGCCGGCGTTTCAGCGTGCTTCAGCCGCGAGGCAATCCTTCACCTCATCGACAAGAATCAGGGTGAAGCGTTCCGCGTCGCTTCCTTCACCGAAGACTACGACATCGCGTTCCGCGTCTCCGAGCTTGGCTTCAAATCGGCTTTCATTGCCTATCCGGCAAGCTATGCAATCGACGTCGACATCGACGCGGGCGCACCCGGTATCCTGCACCGAAAGCTTCCGATTGCCACTCGCGAATTCTTTCCCTCCGGGCTGGAGGCTGCATACCGGCAGCGAGCGCGGTGGCTGTTGGGAATTGTCTTCCAGGGCACCGAGGAAATTGGCTGGAAGGGCACGTTCGGAACGAAATACTTCCTGGCACGGGATCGAAAGGGCGTGATCACGAGCCCGGCCGTGATGCTCGCATATTTCGCGATGGCCAATCTGGTTGCCTTCGAGATGTTTCGATGGTTCTTCGATCCCAACCTCGAGCTGAGCTATACGCTGCTGTCGGCCGAATGGGTTCGAACGCTGTTTTGGGTGACCTTCGCGTTCCTGATCTGGCGCCTGCTAAGTCGCATGATTTTCACAGGCATGATCTACAACCTGCGGCACGCGCTGATGTCGGCTCCGCGTCTCGTGGTCGGCAACTTCGTCAATTTCTTCGCGACATGGCGTGCGGTTCGCATCTACACCAGTCATCGGGTGTCCGGTCAGCCATTGGTCTGGGATAAGACGTCTCATTCCTATCCAATCCAGATGGGCGAGCTTCAACTCCCCGATCCAGCCGCCAACGCTCCGAGCGTCACTTAAGTCGGAGCCGCCGAACCGGATTGAGCCGACTTAACGATATGCCGGCTCCGATGCGCCGAACGCGCTTCGGAATGCCGTGCGGGTCACCATGAAACCGCCACAGAGGCCGATTGCGACGAGTTGCACCTCCGGATGCAGCACGACCGTCACAAGCGCCGCCCAACCGCAGACGATTGCAAGCACGTCAAGCAATTTCCCTCCGCGTGGAGAAGGCACAGTATCCAGGCCCTGATCGAGCGCCGAAGCGATCGCTGCCAGCCCGTCCACGGCATCTCTGCCTGGAGGGACGGCGAAATCGGTCAAAGCGCGGTAGTTGCTAGTAGACATTAACGCCCCCGTCGCAAGCCTCTTGCGGGCTCCACGAGGGCATTTGATCTCCGGGCCTGTTTCGCCCGCCTCAAATCGATTGCTACAGTTTTACGGACATCCCGCATTCCAGGCGGCGAGCCCGGCACTTCGACGGAGATGAATAACGCCTGCTTAACGGACTCCTTCCAAAGCTCGCCTTCTGCGATCGGGACGGCTACGCCCGTGCAGTTCTGAACGCGTGAAGAGTGGACACGTTCCGAAACATGCGAAGCTGTGGTCGCATTCGGATCCATGGAGATGGACGTCGTTGCCGTTGGTAGGTACGGCGAAGCCGGCAAAACCTTGTGTTCCGTTACCGGACCTTAACGCTCGGCCCGCAATCTCACCGACTGGACCGGCGGGCCACGCTGCCCTGTAGAGATTAGCGACCCATGCTCACCGCAACCCTGGAGCAGATCCAGGCTTCGCCCCGGAAACGGATGACCTATGTCTGCGTCATTCTCGCGCTGCTGGTGGCCATCCTCGGATTCAAAACAGTCCGGTTCCTCGAAGGCGGCCTCTGGTACGGCGGCCAGACCGCCGACTTCGCCGCCTTCCACATTGTCGCGCAGCGGATCTGGCTCGGCGATCTCGATCTGACTTACCAGCTCGCATCGTTCACCAAGATGCAGTTGGCGGCGGCCGGCGGCACGACTGGCATCATGCCCTGGACTTACCCGCCGCAATTCGACCTGCTCGTTGCTCCCCTCGCATTCCTGCCGGGCTGGGCCGCCTATTTTCTTTTCACGACGGTCACGCTGACGGCCTATCTGATGACGCTGCGCGCCATCACGGGAAACAACTTTGCACTCGTGCTCGTCGTCTTCTTTCCGGCCATCGCGATCACGATCGGCATCGGCCAGAACGGCCTTCTGACCGGTGCGCTGATCGGGCTGGTCTGCCTCAACGCGGAACGACGCCCGGCGCTATCAGGCATCGCGCTCGGCATGATGGTCATCAAGCCGCACCTGGCCGTCGCGGCCGGCATCTACATGCTGTTGACACGCAACTGGCGAGCGGTGCTGACCGCCGCAATCGTGGTGGTCGCAAGCTCGATCGTCTGCACGCTCGCGTTCGGTCCGCAAATCTGGATCGCATGGCTCGGCAGCGTCCGCGAAGCCGCCAGCTACCTGGAAGAAGGCCGTTATCAGCTGTTTCGGATGATCTCGGCCTATGCGGCCTTGTACAAGGCCGGCCTCCCCGCAGCCGGAGCGTTCTGGGGGCAAATGGCCATGGCAGCGTTGGCGCTGGTCGCCGTCGCGCTCGCGATTGCCCGCGGACCATCAGCCCGCTTCGCGCTCGGCATCGTCGCGGTCGCCTCGGTGATGATCAGCCCTTACGCCTACGACTACGATCTGCCGATCGTTGGGATTGGACTTGCACTGCTTCTTCCCGACCTTGCCCGCCTCGCGAGTTCGCGCGAACGCGGCGCCGTCTACGCCCTCCTCCTGCTGGCCAATGTCTATGGCCTGCTGCAATCGGCACGGCTGTCGGCGGGAAGCGCCAATTCGAGCGGGATCGAGCGCTACATGACGCCGGCCATCGGGGGATTCACCCTCATGGCGGTGCTTGCAATGCTGTTGTGGGTCCTGCTGCGAGAGACCAAGCCCGCCACGATCAGCCTGCACAGCGAGCCTGCTTAGCTCGAAGCCTGTTACCTGCGTCAAAGAATCACCGCAGCTGACGCAGCCACGCCATGGCAACCGATGGAACCGGAACGGCCGGCACCCGTTCAGTTTGGGAGCGGCAAACGCCGCAGCGCAACTGACGGAGACCAGCGATGCCCGCAGCCGAGAAGGATCACGTCTACAAGATCCTGGAACTGGTCGGATCGTCCGAGACGTCGATCGAGGACGCGATCAAGAATGCGATCAGCCGCGCCTCCAAGACCATCCGCGAGATGAAATGGTTCGAGGTGGTGCAGACGCGCGGCCATATCGAGAACGGCACCGTGCGCCACTACCAGGTGACGCTGCGCGTGGGATTCACGCTGGAGGAATGAACCCCGCTCACCAGGCGTAGCGCACGCTGCCCTTGCCGGCGTAGCTGCGCGTGACGTTCGAGAACTCGCCTTCGAAGGTTGCGGAAGTGGACCAGCCGTTCAACCATTTCATCTCCAGCGATGCGGTGGTGAGCGCAGAGTCGCGCGCCTGCGCTGCGCCGTTGACGACGAAGCTTGCGCCTGGAAGTGCCTGGAAAGTCGTCGCAATCGAGCGATCCGGATTGAAATCGTGCGCCCAGGCGATGCGGCCGCGCAACGTCAGCACGCCGTCCTTCATGGCGAAGGATTTGTCGGCGCGAAGGCCGAGCTCGCTACGCGTGTCCGTAACGCTCCTGGCGGCATAGCCGAGCGCAAACGCGGCCGAGCCCGCGACGACTTGCTCGGCATAGGCCGGCAGATCGAGCGTCGTGACCTGCGCGGCGCCATAGGGGGTGAGGCCAATCCCGCCGATCCAGGCCGCGACGAAGCGATAGCCGCCCTCAAGACGCCCCGAATAGGCATTGGCCTCGAACTCCGCGCGCAGGCGATCGGGGCCGGCGATCGTCACGGTTCGATCGGTCGTGACGTCCTGCCAGCCATAGGCCATTGCGGCGGAGACGTAGGCGGGACCGTCGGCATGACGCAGATAAGCGCCGGCCTGGAACAGGTCGGAGCGGCCTGAGCCGAGACCATTCACGCCGAAGCTGGTGCCACCGCCGGCAAGCGCAAAGCCGAGCAACGTGTTCGGCGAGAGCAGATAATCCGCGCCAACCGCCGTGCCCGCAACGCGGCTCGTCGTGTCGTTCGAACCGGCAACCGCATTGCCGTTCGTCGACTGCGAACCGCCAAAGCCCGCGGCCCACACGCTCCAGCGCGGTGTGAAGACTGTCGGTGCCGCCTTGGTCATCATGGCAAATGCGTCGGTGCGCGAGCCGGCGGCATAGGCAATGGCCTGATCGTCCTCGGCAAAGCCGGCCGCCCCCATCCCGCCAGTCGCGCCGTCGCGCGGTGCGAGGGGATCAGTCAGCAGACCCATGAACTGGCTCATGGCGCTGAACGTGGCTTGTTGGGAGCCCGTTCCGGATTCGCCCGAGGCCTGCGTCAGCCCCGCGGAGGTCAGCGCAGCATAGACGGTCGCGATACCGCCATTGGTGTTGAAGAAATTGGTCAGGGCATTCGCGACCGCCTGCTGGTTGCCGTTGAGGGCGGCGGGAAACCCGAACCGAAGCGCGAGGTCGAGATAGACGTCGTTGGCGTCATAGCTGAGGCTGGAGACGAACGTCGAGGGAAGGTGGCTGTTGACGATGACCGGATTGAAGCTGCCGCTGACGCCGCCGCTCGCGGTCAGGATCGTATACCGCTTCGCGACATAACTGCCGGCGGCGAAGTTCGCTGCCACAGTCGCGCCGCCGAGTTGGGCTGCCCCCGTGACATTCGCGTAGGATGCAGTCGTCGGATTGAGTTGGACCAGATAGATCGCGCCGGACTGGAAAGCGAGACTGCCGTTCACCGTCATCGAACTGCCGGGCGCGCCGTTGCCAGGCGCGAATGTGCCGCCGGCATTCACCGATGTCGCGCCGACCGAGCCGCTGCCCGTCAGCATGCCGCCGCCATTGACGGTCGAGGCGCCGATCGAACCTTCGACATCGAGCACGCCGCCGTTGATTGCCGTGCCGCCGCTATAGGGGTTGGTCCCCGTCACGATCGTGGTCCCGCTCGTCGTCGTCAGGCTGGCGGTGCCGCCGATGCCGTCGACGGTGCCCCCGCTCGAAGTGATAGGCGCGGCGAGGCTGCCGTTCCGGATCCTGCCGCCGGCAAGGTTGACCGCCGCCTGTGTCTGCGACGTGCCGCCGAGATCCAGCGTTCCGCCGAACACCGTGGTCGTGCCGGTCACGGCGCCGAGCGTCCCCGCGCCGGAGAGCAGGAGCGTACCGGCCGCAACAATGGTCCCACCGCTGTAGGTGTTTGCGCCGGAGAGAACGAGCGTTCCGGAATAGCCACTCGTAGCGTTCACGACCACGTCGCCCGTGCCCGACAACACGCCGGTCAGGTTGACCGTGCCGCCCGTCACGACATTGTAAGTGGGATCGCCGGTCGCAACGATATTGTTGGCGATGCTGAAGCTGCCGTTGAAGGTCACGGTCACGCCCGTGGTGCCGCCATTGAGCGTCAAGGCACCGCTACCGAGCGCGCCGCCATTGCCGACGACGAGTGTCGTTCCCTCGTTGATGGTTGTGCCGCCGCTATAGGTGTTGGCGCCCAAGAGCGTCAACGTGCCGCCAGTGTTCTTGGTAATCGCGACGCTGCCCCCCTGGTCGGCCGCGTTGGTGCCGCCGCCGGGGTTGGTCCCGCCCGAGCCGATGTAGTCGGCGATGCCGTTCGCGATGGTCTGGTTGCCGGCGCCGAAGCCGAGCGTGGTCGTGGTGCCGGGACTGCCCTGGAAGAAGATGCCGGAGCCGAAGGCTGAGCCGGCGCCGCCGCCAAGAAAGCCAGTCCCGCCCGCGCCGCCGCCCGCCTGCTGCGAAAGGTCGCCTTGGACGGTCACCGCGCCGCCGCTCTGCACGAAGATCGCGCCGCCGGCGCCGAGACCGCCACCACCGCCCGAGGTGGAATTCACGCCACCGCCTCCACCACTGCCGGCTCCGAATCCGCCAACGCCCCCAGTGCCACTCCCTGGCGTTTGGCTATACGTGAATCCGCCGCCTCCGCCGCCAAAGCCGCCAGCGCCCCCGGTCTGAACGTCGCTGCTCGACGCCGAACCGCCACCTCCGCCATAACCACCAGCGCCGCCTGTGGCGGATGACCCTGCATTGCCGGCACCGCCGCCTCCGCCGAAGCCGCCTGCACCTCCGACCGTAATACCCGGAGAGGAACCACCGCCACCTCCGCCGCCAAATCCGCCCGCACCGCCGGTCGCATTGCCTGAGTTGGCATTGTTGGGTGCCCCCCCATTCGGGCCTCCCCCGTGGAAAATAATCGCGTCGGAGCCAACGAAGAGACCTCCGCCGCCGGCTGGCGTTGCGTTCAGGGTGCTTTGTCCTCCCATTCCGCCGCCGCCGGCTGCCCACCCCTGAGATCCAATGACGACGCTGCCTCCGTTGGCCTGCGTGTTCGAGACGACAACGTTCGATAAGGTCAGCGCCCCGTTACTCGAGACGAAGATTGCGCCGCCCAGGCCGGCGCCGGCCCCGGCGCCGATCCCCGCACCGCCCTGCGCCACCGCGTTGGCGATCGTCAAATTCTTCAGCGCGACCGAATAGGTCGAGCCGGTGGTGCCGGCGTCGCCGATGAAGAACGGTCGATATGTGCCGGCGCCACTGATGGTTGGGTTGTTGCCGTTGCCGTCGATGGCGATGTTCTTGGTGATAATCGGCAACTCGCTGAGGAGCGTGATCGTGCCGCCGACCTGGAATTGGATGTTGTCGCCACTTGCCGCGCTGGTGATCGCGGCACGCAGGCTCCCGGCGCCGCTGTCGGCCGTGGAGGTCACCAGCAAGGTGGATGCAATTGCCTGCACAGGCGGCACAAACGCCATCGCAAAGGTCGCAGTGCCTATCAGGGCGCCAGACACGCGGCGTCCGCCGGAGCTTCGCGTCGTCGCCATGCGCGCCGGCCGATGCAATCGAATTGTCATTTATTCCTCGACCAGAGCCGCGCCACTGGCAAACGACGCCGTGCGTCCATTCCACGATGCTAGCTAGCAAAGGCGGGCTCGGGCCGATGTGCCCGGAGTCTCATGACCGCTTTTCGAGCGCAGGTGATGCCGTCCCGACACAGTTGATGTTCGCGGACTTCCAGCCGACCTGCCCTGCTCGCATCCACTTGCCATCGGCAGTTCCAATTGGATATGCAACGCGCGACGACGCGGCTCAATGCCGAGCCGCGCCGTTCGACCCGACGTAAACGGTGCCGCCTTGAACAAAAGCATGCCGATTGAAGAGCCCGGGCGCGGGCCGCGCGCCCTTGCGAACATGCGGGCGGAAGCCAGGGACATTTGCGAAGTCATTCCGCTCACCTCGGAGAATGAATTCCACGTCACCACGGCGACGATGATGACGGGTAATGCGGTGTTGTTCGATTCCCGCATCACCGACGTGGAATATGCGAGAACACCCGGCCACGTCGCACGCGGCGTCCTCGATCACTTCCAGATCAGCCTCTGCATCGACGGCGAAATGCGGTTCAGCTCCGGCCGGCGGGACGTCACGATGATGCCGGGCGACATCTGCCTGATCGACATGGCCCAGCCCAACCACACGGTGCTGCGTGGCGGCGGCGGCCGGTCACGGCTGATGGCCCTGATCCTGCAACGGGCCATGATGGCTCCTCGACTGGCGCACCCGGACTCGTCGACCGCAACGCTCCTGCCCGCAAACCATCCGCATGCGCGCCTGATCGCGAACCATTTCGCCGAACTCGCGGCGAATGCGAGACCCGGAATTCCGAGCGTCGATGCCACGGTCGAGGCGATCGCGGACCTGGTCGCCGCAGCCGCCGGCGGCACGGCAGACATCATGGTGGGAGTCGACCGGGCCGAGCGGCAGCTTTATCTTGCGATGATCAAACGCCACATCGCTGCAAACCTGGAGACCGCGGCGCTTACGGCAGGCGAACTCTGCCGCGAATTCGCGATCTCGCGCGCCACGCTGTATCGCCTGTTCGAGGCAGACGGCGGGCTTGCACATTACGTTCGCGAGCAGCGCCTCAACCGCGCCTTTCAGAAGATGATATCGCCGCTGGAGCAGGACAAGGGACTGATGAATCTTGCCGTCACCATGAGGTTCAGCAGCGATTCCACCTTCATCCGCGCCTTTCGCCGCAAGTTCGGCGTCACACCGGGCGACCTCAGAGAGGTCGCCGACAGATGGTTGCAGGAGACCGGCGCAATTCCGGAGATCGACACTGTGCTGCATCAACTGGCGAGGCAGCGGAAATCGCACGCCAAATGATACCGCTCACGCCAGATGGCAAG
>NZ_JAANIH010000005.1 GCF_014529705.1 Bradyrhizobium campsiandrae | reverse complement strand
GGTGACCAGACGCTCGGACTTCGGACGCGCGGTCGAGCCCATCACGCTGGCGACCGGTCCCAATAGCTGCACGAGATCTGTGATGTAATACGGACCCATGTCGAGCATCGGCCCGCCGCCGCGCAGATAATAGAAGCCCGGCGCCGGATGCCAGCGCTCGTGGCCGGGGCAGCCGAAGAAGGCGTTGCCCGCCACGGGCGTGCCGATCGCGCCCTCGTCGATCAGCTTGCGCGCGGTCTGGTGCCCACCACCGAGGAAGGTGTCGGGCGCGCAGCCGACGCGAAGGCCCTTCTGCGCGGCGAGATCCATCACCTTGCGGGCTTCCGCGACGTTGATGCCGAGCGGCTTCTCGGAGTGAACGTGCTTGCCGGCGTTGAGCACCGCGAGGCTGACATCGGTATGTGCAAGCGGCACGGTGAGATTGATGACGATCTCGACGTCGTCGCGCTTGAGCAGCTGGTCGACCCGCATCGCCGGCAGGTTGAAGGCGGCACCCTGGCGCTCCGCGACATCGCTGCGCATGTCGGCGAGCGCCCTCACCTCCATGACGGGGAAGCGCTGCGCTGCCTTGAGGTAGGCTGTGCTGATGACACCACAGCCGATGATTCCCACGCCGACTTTTCTCATGATGATCTCCGTGAAGGCTTGTTCATCCCTTGACGGCACCTGCCGTCAGGCCGGCGACGATGTGCTTCTGCGCCAGCAGGAACAGTATGATCGTCGGCAGGATGGTGAGGGTGATGAAGGCCAGGATCAGGTGCCATTCGGACGAATACTCGCCCTGGTAAACCATGATGCCGAGCGGCCAGGGATAGAGCGCATCGGTGTTGAGCATCACCAGCGGCAGCAGATAGGCGTTCCAGCTGTTGACGAAGGTGATGGTGCCGACCGTCGCAAGGATCGGCCGCGACAAGGGCAGCGTCACGTAGCGGAAGAACTTGATGTAACTGCAGCCGTCGACCAGCGCTGCCTCGAGCAGCTCATAGGGGATGTCCTTGAAGAAGCGCCGCAGCAGCAGCACGCTCATGGCCAGGCTGAAGGCGACCTGCGGCAACGCGACGCCGAAATAAGTATCGAGCAGGCCGAGATCGCGTACCCTAATGAACAGCGGCAGCACGGCGGTCGCCGCCGGAAACAAGAGGCCGATCGTCAGATAGCTCAGCAGCATCGATGACCCATAGAACCTCACATGGGCGAAGGTGAACGCCGCCATCGAAGCCGTGATCAGGGTCAAGGTCACCGTGAGGGTCGAGATGATCAGCGAGTTGCGCAGGAGCTGCCAGTAACGCCCCGAAAACAGGATGTCGGCATAGTTCTGCCATTCCCAGTGCTGCGGCAGGCCGAACGGATTGACCCGCAATTCGCCAAGCGATTTGAAGCCGCCGAGCAAGGTCGCAAGCAGCGGCACCAGCACGAAGATGGCAACGATGCCGAGAAATGCCGCCTTGAACAGCACGGCGGGATCGAACAGCGCGCGCGTGGTTCCGACATCACTCATCGCGCATGAACCATCGCTTGTAGGTGAAGGCAAAGGTCACGCAGATCACAAAAAGAATGACGCCGATGGCGCTGCCGTAGCCGACCCGCATCCGCGAAATGCCATTGTTGTAGAGAAAGCTCACCATCGTGTTCGAGGAATCCGCAGGTCCCCCGCGCGTCAGCGGCATGACGAGATCGAACAGCTGCAGCGAGCCGATGATCGCGAAGAATACGGAGAGCCGGATGGTGGGATAGAGCAAGGGAATCACGACATGGCGCAGCGCCTGCGAACGCGTCGCGCCGTCGATGCGCGCGGCCTCGATCAGGCTCTTGTCGAGGCTCTGCAACGCCGCAATGAACAGCATCATGTGGAAGCCAAAATACTTCCAGACGATCACGATCAGCACCGCCAGCATCGCTGTGTCGGTCGAGGCCAAGAGATGCGGCGGCTCGGCGCCGAAAGTGCGCCAGATCGAGGCGACGAGGCCGTAATCGCCGTCGTAGACGAAGCTGAAGATGAGCCCCGTCGCGATCTCGGCCAGGATATAGGGCATGAAGAACAGCATGCGCAGCGCCACCGCCCCGCGAAAGCGCTCGGCGAGCATCAGGGCCAGCGTCAGCGCGAGCGGCAGCTGGATTGCGAGCGAGACGGCGATGATCAGTCCGTTGTTGCGCAGCGCGAGCCAGAAGGCGCGGGTTTCGAGCACGAAGCGGTAATTGTCGAAGCCGATCCAATTGGTGGGCCTGCCGAAGCCATTCCAGTTGAAGCCGGAGTACCAGGCAGCTTCGCCGATCGGCAGCACCACGAACAACGTGAACAGCAGCAAGGCCGGCGGCAGGAACAGGATCAGGACGGTGAAACGGCCGTCCCAGCCCGGGCCTCGGACCGCAGCCTGCGGGACTGCCCCGTCAGCAACACCGATCGGCGATGCGATCGCGATCCGCCGCGCCACCGTCAGTTACCCTGCTTGAACGCCGCATCGATCGCTTTTGCAGCATCCTGCGGGCTCATGCTGCCGCCGGCAATCTCCGCGGTGACGTCGTTGACGACGCGACCGATCGAGGGACCGAGGCTCTGATCGTAGAAGTTCTGGTGATAGTTCGACTTCGCCAGATTGGCGGCGATCAGCTTCATGAAGGAATTGTTGAGGCCGGCGTCCGCGCCCTGCACCACGGGGATGATGTAGCTGCCCGCAGCGAGCCGCGTCTGCACGTCCTTAGAGATGAAGTATTTCAGGAAGTCGACCGCCTCCTTCGGCGAGCCCTTGGTCACCAGCCAGCCGGTGATGCCGCCGAGCGTATCCGTCGGCGCGCCTTTGCCGCCGGGTACGACGGGGAAATCAAACCAGCAGATCTTGTCCTCGCTCAATCCTACCTTGTCGGCGGCGAGCGCGCGCTGCAGATTATAGACCGAGCTGATCGCGAGCGTCATCGCGGCCTTGCCGTCGCCGAAATAGCCGACAGCCTGCGGGTTTTTGAAACCGAGAAAGCCGTTCTGGAACGGCTGGAGATCAACGAGCTGCTTGAACAGCTCGCCGGATTTCTGGAAGGTCTCGCCGGCGAAGCCGCCATTCTCGCCGCGCAGCGCGGCGTCGAACGCCGCCTTGCCGCCGATACGCACGGCAAGGTGGGTCCAGTAGAAGTGCAGCGGCCATTTGTCGGCGCCGCCGACCACGATCGGCGTCATGCCCGCCGCCTTGAGTGTCTTCACCGCGGCGAGCAGATCGTCCCACGTCTTGATGGCGGCGGGATCGACCTTTGCCTTGGCCATCAGCTCCTTGTTGCAGAGGAAGCCGACCTGCGACAGCGAAATGGGCAGGCCATAGACGCGGCCATCGCGCGTGAACGCAGCGAGCGCCGCCGGCGTGATAGTGTCGCTGTAGCCCTTCACCTGGTCGGTGATGTCCTCGAGGACCCCGGCCTCGATCTGCGTCTTCAAGACGCCGCCGGCCCAGCTGTAGATGATGTTCGGCCGATCCTTGGATTGCAGGATGGTCGGCAGCTTGGCCTTGTAGGCCTCGTTCTCGAGGAATTGCATCTCGACCTTCACACCGGGATGCGATGCCTCATAGGCCCGTGCGACCTCTTCCCAGATCTTGACCTGGGCCGGATTCACCTCGATGTGCAGCCATTTGACGGTGGTGTCGGCCGACGCGGAACTGGCCCAAAGCAGGCATGCGGCAGCGGTGAGTCCCAGCTTGGCGAGCAGCCTCATCACGTCCTCCCAATCGGCTCTTGTTCTTTGGCCGCAATCCTGCCTTCAGTTTTTGAGGTACGCAACTAAAATTCTGACCTATGCACCTCACGCGCGAAATGGCTAAGGTCCGCAAAAGAATCGGGCGGCCTTCGCCGCCCGTAACAAACTGAAAGGTTCCCATGGCCGCCATCTATTCCGACCTCGCCGGCAAGGTCGTTCTCGTCACCGGCGGTGCAGCGGGAATTGGCGCTGCAATCGTGCGACGGTTCGCGGAGCAAAAATCCAGGGTCGTGTTCTTTGACATCAAGGTCGACGAGGGCCAACGCCTGGCGCGCGAGCTGTCGGACCAAGGCCTGGCGGCGCATTTTCAGCACGTCGATCTGACCGACATCCCAGCGCTGCGCGCCGGCATCGCGGAGGCACGCAAGGCGCACGGTGCGATCAACATTCTCGTCAACAACGCCGCGCATGACGAACGGCACAAGACCGAGGAGATGACGCCGGACTATTGGGACGACCGCATCGCGGTGAATCTGAAGCATCAGTTCTTTGCCTCGCAAGCCGTGCTGCCGGACATGAAGGCCGCAAACGCCGGCGCCATCATCAATTTCGGCTCGGTGTCGTGGATCGCCGGCCAAGGCGGCATGGCGGCCTACACCGCCAGCAAATCAGGCGTGATCGGGCTGACGCGGTCGCTAGCGCGCGACTACGGTCCCTACAACATTCGCGTCAATGCAATCGCCCCGGGCTGGATCATGACCGAGCGCCAGCTCGAGAAATGGATGACGCCGGCCGGCGAGATCGAACTGCAGCAGCGCCAGTGCCTGAAGCGCCGGCTCGTGCCGGACGAGGTCGCGAAATTCACCATCTTCCTCGCTTCCGACGAGGCCTCTGCCTGCACGGCGCAGCACTACATCGTTGATGGCGGCTGGGTGTGACATGCTTTGAGCATGGTCGCAGCAACTGGACACGGGTTGCCGAATTCATCCCACTGTATTGATCTTCCGCCTGCTGCACCGCGAAACCATCTGCGCCGCAACATCCAAAAATGAGACTGCCCGTCAAGCCGGACGAGGCGTCGACGCATGCATCGCGTGCGACTTCAGCTAGCTTCCTTCCAAAGCCGCGGGCCGCCGAGAGCCACGGGCGCCGCGCCGGTTCGGCGCGGCAACAAATCGACGACACAGGGAGGAGCACAATGTCGAAATGCAGTATTGGACTGCTCGCGCTGAGCAGCCTGTTTCTTTCGGGCGCAGCAATCGCCCAGGAGAAAATCAAGGTCGGCGTGACCGCGACTCTCGAAGGCACCTACACGGTGCTCGGCGAGGACGGCATGCGCGGCCACCAGACGGCTCTCAACGTGCTGGGCAAGAAGATCGGCGACAAGGAGCTCGAATTCATCGTCGCCTCGACCGACGCGACGCCGGACTCCGCGGTCCGCGCGGTCCGCAAGCTGATCGAGCAGGACAGGGTGCAGATCCTGCTGTCGCCGCTGTCCGGCGACGAAGGCATCGCGGTGAAGAATTTCGCGAAGACCCATCCCGAGCTGACCTTCATCAACGCGGCATCGGGCGCGCAGGAGACCACCTATGTCGATCCTGCTCCGAACTTCTTCCGCTACAACATGGACGGCGCGCAGTGGCAGGTGGGCCTCGGCAAATACGCCTATGAGGACAAGAAGTATCGCAAGATCGCAACTGTCGGCGAGGACTATTCCTTCATCTACACCCAGGTGTTCGGGCTGGTGCTCGAATTCTGCGGCTTGGGCGGACAGGTCACCAACCGGCAATGGGTGCCGCTCGGCACCAAGGACTTCGCCTCCGTCATCGCCGCCCTGCCCGACGACGTCGATGCGATCTATCTCGGGCTTGGCGGCGCGGATGCCGTCAACTTCCTGAACCAGTATCAGCAGGCCGGCGGCAAGGCGCATCTGATGGGCGGATCCATCATGATCGACCAGACCATCCTGTCGTCGAAGGGCAACGCCAAGAATGCCCTCATCGGCACCATCGCGGCGAGCGGCCAGGCCGACACCTGGGAGGATCCGGGCTGGCAAAAGTTCGTCAAGGCCTATCAGGACGCCTTCCCGCCCAACAAGCGCTTCCCGAGCCCTTCGCTGCTGGCCACCAACTATTATGGCTCGACGATGGCGCTGATCCTCGCGCTGCGTGAAGTCAACGGCGATCTCAGCGACAATCAGTCGAAGTTCAAGGCCGCACTGGCGAAGATCGAGCTCGACGCGCCCAACGGCAAGATCAAGCTCGACTCCAACCGCCAGGCGATCGGTACCAACTTCGTCACCGAAGTCGTCGATGACGGCAAGGGCGCGCTGTTCAGCAAGGTGGTGAAGGTGATCCCGAATGTGAACCAGACGCTTGGCTACGATCCGGCCGTGTTCTCCAAGATCGGGCTGCCGAGCCGCACCGTGCCGGAATGTAAGAAGTACTGACGCAACCAATCGGCAGTTAGCAACACCGGGGAGCGACCCGCTGACGCGGGCGCTCTCCGCTCTTGCAAATCCGGCCGCGTTGTTGAACGCTGGCTGAAAAGAAGAACGTTCGGGAGGGAAGGCATGAGCCGTGCGCTCGCCGTCTTCCACGGCCGCTTCGGCCGGGCGACGGTCTATCAGTTGAACCGCCCTTTCAATATCCACGCCCATCGAGAAGGTCATCTGATCTTCCATGTCGGCGGCATGCGCGCATGTATCGATGTGTCCGACGGACACTACGATCTCACCGACTCTTCCGTCGTCGCGGTCAATCCGTGGGAGCCGCACAACTTCCTGCCGACCGATCTCGATGGCGGCGCCATCTTCTTCGTGCTCTATGTCAATGCCGAATGGTTCGCGCCGGACGCCCCTGGTTCCGACCGGCTGCGTTTCGGCCGCACCCAGTTCAGGCGCACGCCTGCGCTCGACAAGCACATCAGGCGGACCGCCGCGCTCGTGTGCGGCGCGCCGTCGCTCTCCAGCCTCGATTCGGAACTGAGGCAGCTGATCGACATCTGCTACGACGAAAGCTGGCAGCAGGCGGAGATCGCGCGCGATCCGCGCGCAAGCGGTTCCGTCACCGATTTTCGCGTACGCAAATGCATCAAGATGATGTCGGAGAGTCCCGGCGCCGAGATCGAGCTCGACGCCATCGCGCGGGAGTCCGGCCTGTCGCGGCCGCACTTCTACCGGTTGTTCCGCGTCCAGACCGGCATCACCCCGAATCTCTATCTCAACACCCTGATCATGGAACAGGCGCTCGAGGCAGTGGTCACCGGCGAGACGCCCATCGCCGACATCGGCTTCGATCTCGGCTTCTCGTCGCAGAGCGGATTCACCCGCTTCTTCGCCGCCAATGTGGGGATGGCGCCGACTGATTATCGTCGCGCAGCCAAGGTTTTGCGCGGCTGACGGGCCACGAAAAGATACTCACGATCAAACGTCGCCCTCCCCGCCCGGCTAGGATGTCGGCAACGCGATCCCGAGACGATCGCGACCGACGGGAGCGCACGTCCATGGCAAGGCCTGCAGCCGCTGCAAGGCTGTCCGACCTGCATTCGATGAGCTATCGGCGTGCCGCCCCAACAACCGGGCGGCGCATATGAGCCGTTTCATCGAACGCCATCCTGCCTGGGCGCTGATCGTCATCATCGCGGTCGCAATAGCGCTCTGGCTGATCTTCGCCGTCTGGCCGCCGGGTCTCGAAGAGGCGATCGGCCGCAAGCGGGTCTTCCTCAACGCCGTCTTCAACGGCATCACGCTCGGAGGCCTCTACTTTCTCGTCGCCAGCGGTTTCACGCTGATCTTCGGCCTGATGCGCAACGTCAATCTCGCCCACGGCTCGCTCTATCTGTTCGGCGGCTATGTCGGCTACGCCATCAGTACATCGACCGGCTCCTGGATCCTCGGATTCATCGTTGCCTTCGTCCTGACTGCCCTGGTCGGCGTTCTGCTTCAGGTGATCGTGTTCCGACGCATGGAAGGCCAAGATCTCAGACAGACCATGGTGACGATCGGACTGTCGATCGTGTTCGCCGATCTCATGCTGTGGGCCTGCGGCGGCGATTTCTACCAGATCCAGACGCCCGGCTGGCTGATCGGGCCTGTGGACCTGCCGCTGATCACCGCGGTGAAATCCTCGGGCGAGCCGGTCTATCTCAGATACCCGATGGTGCGGCTCGTGATCTTCGCGGCGTCCGTCGTGATCGGGCTCGCGATGTGGCTTGCGCTCAACCGCACCCGGATCGGCATGATCATCCGCGCCGGCGTCGACGATCGCGACATCCTCGCGGCAACTGGCGTGCGCATCCAGCTCGTCTTCGTGCTGGTGTTCGCCTTCGGCGCGGGACTTGCGGGCATTGCCGGCGTCGTCGGCGGCACCTTCCAGTCCTTGTCGCCCGGGGAGGACATCCGCTTCCTGCTCGCCTCGCTCGTCGTCGTGATCGTCGGCGGCATGGGCTCGATCCCCGGTGCAGCGCTCGGCGCGCTGATCATCGGCCTCGCCGAGCAGCTCGGCTCGGTCTACATCCCGACCTACGCCATCGTCGTGACCTTCCTGATCATGGTGCTTGTGCTGGCTATCCGGCCGCAGGGCCTATTGGCGAGGCGCTGAGATGTCGCTCGCCCACGACGCCCGCGTCCCCGCTCGTCCCGCGCTGGCGCAGCGCCCCGCGCGGACATGGCCGGAGATCAACAATCCCGCTGCCTGGATCGTCGCGGCCATCCTCGTGATCATGCCGCTGATCGCCAACGGCTTCTTCCTGATCGAGATCTTCGCGACCGCGCTGATCCTCGGCATCATGGCACTGAGCCTGATGTTCCTCGCCGGCTACGGCGGCATGGTCAGCCTGATGCAGCTCACCATCGCCGGCTTCACCGCCTACATGGTCGCCGTATTCGGGGTCAGCGGCAACACCAATATCAGCCTGGGCTGGCCGTGGTGGCTCGCTGTCCCGATGGCGCTGGCGCTGGCGACCGCGTTCGGCACGCTCGGCGGCGCACTCGCGGTACGCACTGAGGGCATCTACACCATCATGATTACGCTCGCGATCGGCGCGGCGTTCTACTATTTCACCAACCAGAACTGGGCGATCTTCAACGGCCATACCGGGATCAACACCGTGGCCACGCCGCACTTCTGGGGCGTGAACTGGCGCGCGGACATTCCTTTCTATTATGTCGTGCTCGCGGTCGCCGCGCTCTGCTATTTCGCGGTCGAATATCTCGCGCGCGCCCCGTTCGGCCTCGCGCTTCAGGGCGTGCGCGACAATCCGAGGCGCATGGCTGCGCTGGGCTTCAACGTCAACGCCCATCGCGTCGCCGCCTATGCCTTCGCGTCCTTCGTCGCCGCGCTCGCCGGCGTTCTCCAGGTCTGGAACTATCGGCAGATTTCGCCGGGCTCGGTCAGCGTCGGTGCCTGCATCGACGTGTTGATCATCGCCGTCGTCGGCGGCATCACCCGGCCGATCGGTCCCTTCATCGGCGCTCTCATCTTCGTGCTGCTGCGCACTTTCGCGCTCGACTTCCTGGTCCGGCTCGGACTCGACGGCAATCGTTTCCGCCTCCTGATCGGGCTCGGCTTCCTCGCCATCGTGTTCTGGTCCTCGGATGGCGTGATCGGCCTGTGGCAGCGCTGGCGTCAAAGTCATCGTCCCCGCAGCGATCGCCCTGCCGGAGGGCGCGGCCATGGATAGCGTCGCCCAGCGGCTTTCCGCCGTCGGCGCTGGCGCAGCGCTAGAGCTGCGCGGCGTGACGCGGCTGTTCGGCGCGCTCGCCGCGCTGACCGACGTCACCATCACAGTGCGTCCGGGCGAGCGGCGCGCGGTCCTCGGCTCCAACGGCGCCGGCAAGACCACGCTGTTCAACTGCATCACCGGCGACTTCCTGCCCTCCTCCGGCACCATTCGCTTCTTTGGCGAGGACGTCACCCACTTCCCTCCCTATGAACGCATCCGCCGCGGGCTGCGCCGGACCTACCAGATCTCGGCACTGTTTCCCGGTCTCAGCGTGCAGGACAACGTCTACCTCGCCTGCCGCGGCGTCTCGCGCGGACGTTTCTCGTTCCTGCGTCCGGGAAAGAACGACGCCCTGATGCATGCCGCCGACAACCTCGTGCAGGCCGTACACCTGTCCGCCGTGAAGGACCAGCGCGTGGCCGAGCTCGCGCATGGCCAGCAGCGTCAGCTCGAGATCGCGCTCGCGCTTGCCGGCGCCCCGCGCTTCGTCCTGTTCGACGAGCCGGCCGCGGGCCTGTCGCCCACCGAGCGGGCCGAGCTGATCGAGATCCTGACCTCCCTGCCCGCTCATATCGGCTACATCATCATCGAACACGACATGGACGTGGCCTTGCGCGTCGTCGAAAGCGTCACGATGATGCACAACGGCCGCGTGTTCAAGGAAGGCCTGCCGCAGGAAATCCAGTCCGATCCCGAGGTGCAGGAACTCTATCTCGGAGGCGGCCATGACTGAGACCCGCCGCAGCAATGCCGCGCTCGAGGTCCGCGGCCTCGACGTCTACTATGGTCACTCGCACGCGCTGCAGGGCGTCGATCTCACGCTGGAAAGCGGCGTGTTCTCCGTCGTCGGCCGCAACGGCATGGGCAAGACCACGCTGTGCAAGGCGATCATGGGCCTCGTTGGCGTGAGCGGTGGCTCGATCCGCGTTCGCGGTGAGGACATCACGCGGCGGCCGCCGGCGCAGATCGCCCGGCTCGGCGTCGGCTATGTGCCGCAGGGACGCCGTCTCTGGCGCTCGCTCAGCGTCGACGAGCATCTGCAGCTTGCCGGTGGCATGCGGCAAGGGGCCTGGACCATCGAGCGCATCTACGACACCTTCCCGCGCCTCGCCGAACGAAGGGGACACGGTGGCGGCCAATTGTCGGGCGGCGAGCAACAGATGCTGGCGATCTCGCGAGCGCTGCTCACCAACCCGCATCTGTTGATCATGGACGAGCCGACCGAAGGGCTCGCGCCCGTCATCGTCGCGCAGGTTGAGGACATGCTGCTCCAGCTCGGCGAGGATGACGACATGGCCGTGCTCGTGATCGAGCAGAACATCGGCGTCGCCACGGCGATCTCGCGCAACGTCGCGATCATGGTCAATGGCCGCATCAACCGCATCATCGACTCCGGCCAACTTGCCGCCGACCGCGAGCTCCAGCAGCGCCTGCTCGGCGTCGGACTTCACGCCGAACTCGAGCCCGATGGCGACATCTCCCCGTCAGGTCCCGAGACGAGGCCCGCCCCGGCGCCGCGCCCTGACGGGCCGATCCGCATTTACATCTCCAACCCGACGCTGCCGACGCGATGGTCCCAACCCGTGCCCATCGCCCGCATCGAGGCAGCAGCCCGCACGGTCTCGACGCATGTCGCACGGCTGGAAGGGACGATGCGGCGCCAGCGGGAGGCGGCGGCGCCGCCGACCACAGGCCCGCCGGTCGTGCTGGTCGTCGGCACGCTCGACACCAAGGGCACCGAATTGCGTTTCATCCGCGACGTCATCGCAGGAACCGGTCTCCGGACCCGCCTGGTCGATGTTTCGACCAGTGGCAGGCATTCCAGCTGCGATGTCTCTGCGCAGGAGATTGCCCTGAACCACGGCCGCGGCGGATCCGCCGTATTCGGCGCCGATCGGGGCACTGCCGTGACCGCGATGGCCGATGCATTCGCCAACTGGCTGCGGCGTCAGGGCAATGTCGCCGGCGTGATCTCGGCCGGCGGTTCGGGGGCGGCATCGCTGGTCGCGCCGGCCATGCGCGCCCTTCCCGTCGGTGTGCCAAAGCTGATCATCTCCTCGGTCGCCTCGGGCGACGTCGGGCCTTATGTCGGCCCCGCCGATATCACGATGATGTACTCGGTCACCGACGTCCAAGGGTTGAACTCGATCTCGCGCGCCGTTCTGGCCAACGGTGCCAATGCGCTCGCCGGCATGGTCAAGGCGCGGATCGATACGCCTGCTGCGACGACGCGCGAGGCCGGCGCTCTGCCTTCGGTCGGAATCACCATGTTCGGCGTCACCACGCCGGCCGTGCAGAAGATCACCGCCGATCTGCGCGATGACTTCGAGTGCCTGGTCTTCCATGCCACCGGGGTCGGCGGCCGTTCCATGGAAAAGCTCGTCGAGTCCGGTCAGCTCTCGGGCGTCATCGACCTCACCACGACTGAAATCTGCGACCTCCTGATGGGAGGCGTATTTCCTGCGACCGAGGATCGCTTCGGCGCAATCATCCGCACGCGCCTCCCCTATATCGGCTCGGTCGGCGCGCTCGACATGGTCAATTTCGGCGCGCCCGACACCATCCCCGAGCGCTACCGCGGCCGCAAATTCCACGTCCACAATCCGCAGGTGACGCTGATGCGGACCACGGCCGAAGAGAACGAGCGCATGGGCCGCTGGATCGCCGACCGGCTCAACCAGATGGACGGCCCTGTGCGCTTCTTCTTGCCCGAGGGCGGCGTGTCCGCGCTCGATGCGCGAGGTCAGCCGTTCTGGGATCCGGATGCTGACGCCGCGCTGTTCCGCGCGCTGGAACGCAACGTGCGACAGACCGGCAACCGCCAGCTCATTCGCACGCCCAAGAACATCAACGATCCCGACTTCGCCGCCGCCATCGCCAGCGCGTTCCGAACGCTGTTCGGCCGCACCGGCACGCGGCGGAGACTAGCGAGGTGACCGATGGCCAGGTTTGAACGCGCAGCCCTTCTGAAGACGTTTCGCGACATGGCGAGGCGCGGTGAGCCAATCGTCGGCGGCGGCGCCGGCACCGGCCTGTCGGCAAAATGCGAGGAGGCCGGCGGCGTCGATCTCATCGTGATCTACAATTCCGGTCGCTACCGCATGGCCGGCCGCGGCTCGCTCGCTGGCCTGATGGCTTACGGCGATGCCAATGCCATCGTGCTGGAAATGGCCGGCGAGGTGCTGCCGGTGGTCACCCGAACGCCGGTGCTTGCGGGCGTCAACGGCACCGATCCGTTCCGCGACATGGACGTGTTTCTCGACCAGCTGAAGGCGCTCGGATTTGCGGGTGTCCAGAACTTTCCGACCGTCGGCCTGATCGACGGCACCTTCCGCGCCAATCTCGAAGAGACCGGCATGTCCTACGCGCTCGAGATCGACATGATCGCCAAGGCGCACGACAAGGACATGCTGACGACACCCTACGTGTTCAGCGAGAAGGAAGCCGCCGCGATGGCGATCGCCGGCGCCGACATCATCGTCTGTCACATGGGCCTGACGACCGGCGGCACGATCGGCGCCCAGACCGCGCCGAAGCTCGAGGACTGTCCCGCGCAGATCGACATCTGGGCCTCCGCCGCGCTCAGCGTCAATCCGGGGATCCTGGTGCTGGCCCATGGCGGTCCGATCGCCGATCCCGCCGACGCTGATTTCATCATGAAGAACACCCGCCATTGCCACGGCTTCTACGGCGCTTCCTCAATGGAGCGGCTGCCGGTGGAGCGGGCGCTGACGGAGCAGGTGCGGCAATTCAAGGCGATCGGCGCGCGCTGACGCCTGATAGGTTCGAGGGAGGGAAAGATGTCAGGGATGCTGGTCGGTGAGTTGATCCTCTGGCTGATCGTCGCGATCGTCGTGATCGTGGTCGGCGTCTATATCGTGAACTGGCTCTACCATCGGTCCTCCAAGGAGACCTCGTTCGTCCGGACCGGTTTCCTCGGCGAGCGCGTGGTGATCAATGGCGGCGCCTTCGTGCTGCCGTTCATCCACGACTACACGCCTGTGAACATGAACGTGCTGCCGATGGGCATCGTGCGTTCGCGGCAGGATGCCGTGATCACCCGCGACCGCATGCGCGTCGACATCGAGGCCGACTTCTATGTTCGCGTGCAGCCGACCCGCGAAGCCGTCTCGATCGCGGCCGCCACGCTCGGCCGCCGCACCATGGAACCGGGGCAGTTGCACGCCCTGCTGGCCGGCAAGTTCATCTCCGCGATCCGTTCAGTCGCCTCCGAAATGACGATGGAGGAGATGCACGAGCGGCGCGGCGACTATGTCGCGCGCGTCAAGACCAATGCGGCCGAGGCGCTCGCCCAGAACGGCCTCGAGCTGGAATCCGTCGCGATCACCGATCTCGACCAGACCGACCTCGAATTCTTCAACCCGTCGAACCGGTTCGACGCGGAAGGCCTGACGCGGCTGATGGAGGACATCGAAGCCAAAAGGAAGCTGCGCAACGACATCGAGCAGGACTCGATGATCAAGATTCGCTCCCGCAATCTCGAAGCCGAGCGGCAGGCGCTGGAGATCGAGCGTGAGAGCGAGACGGCGCGCCTCGAGCAGGAGCGCGACATCGAGATGCGCCGTGCGCTCCAGCGCACGGAAGTCGCCCGCGAACGGGCGCTCCGCGAGACTGAGGCCGAACAGGCGCAGATTTCGGCCCGCGAGGCCATCGAGCGCGCCCGCATTGCCAACGACCAGGCGATCGCGGAAGCCCGCATCGCCTCGGAGCGCGAGACCCGTCAGAGGGAGATCGAGCGAACCCGCACCATCGAGGAGAAGGAGCTGCTGGCGCGCGAGGAGATCGAAAAGACCAGGATCGCGAACCAGCGCTCGATCGACACCACCCGCATCGCCTCCGAGCGCGAGGTCCGCCAGCGAGAGATCGAGCGGATGCGCACGGTCGAGGAAGCCGAGATCGCGGCCCGCGAGGCGATCGAGAAGGCCCGGATCCAGCAGGACCGCGTCGTCACCGATGCCCGCATCGCCAACGAAGAGGAGACGCGGCGCCGCGAGATCGAGCGCACCCGCGCCGTGGACGAAGCCGAGATCGCCGCGCGCGAGGCCACCGAGAAGGCCCGCATTTCCCAGACCATGACCGTCAATGTCGAGCGCATCTCCTCCGACGAGCGCACGCGTGCGCTCGAGATCCAGCAGGTCCGCACCATCCAGGAGGCCGAGATCGAGGCGCAGCGCGCCGTCGAAGCCGCCCGCATCGCCCGCGAGCGGACGCTCGCCGCCGAGCGCATCGCCGCCGAGCAGAACACGCGTCAACTGGAGATCGAGCGCAACCAGGCGCTCGACGTCGCCGGCATTGCCGCGCGCGAAACCACCGAGGCCTCGCGCATCGCCCAGGAGGAGCGCGTTCGCTCGCTGGAGATCGCCCGCAATCGCGCCGTCGAGGAAGCCGACATCGCCTCGCGCGAGGCGATCGAGGCCGCCCGGATCGCCCAGGAGAAGGCGGTCGCGGCCGAGCGCATCCAGGCCGAGCGCGACACGCGCTCGCTCGAGATCGAGCGCACCGGCATTCTGGAAGCCGCCGAGCTGAAACGGCGCGATGCCATCGAGCGCCAGCGCATTACCGTCGATCTGGCGCTGGAGGCCGAGCGGATCAATTCGTCCAAGAAACGCGAGGTGCTCAATATCGAGCAGAAGAAGGCGATCGAGATCGCCGACGAAGATCGCGTCATCGCGCTGTCCGCCAAGAAGTCCGAGCGGATCGATGCGGACCGCCAGGTCCGGCAGGCCGAGATCGTCGCCCGCAAGGAGGTCGAGACCACAGATGTCTCGCGTGAGCAGGCGCTGGAGGCCGCCCGCCTGGAGCGCCGCCGCGCGATCGAGCAGCTCGAGGTGGCCCGCGTCCAGTCGCTGCAGGAGGCCGAGATCGCCTCCCGCGAGGAAGTGGAGCGTGCCCGCATCGCCTCTGATCGTGGCCTCGACGAAGCCCGGATCGGCCGCGAGCGCGAGTTACGCAAGCTGGAGGTGAACCGTGAGAAGGAGGTCGAGACGGTCCTGATGGAGAAAGCGATCGCGATTCATCAGAAGTCGCTTGAGGAATCGGCCGCCAAGGCGATGGCGGAGGAAGCCCGGATGCGCGCCACCGAGGCCACCGAACGCGTCATCACAGCGCGCGAGAGCGAGATCGCAAAGCGTCGCAAGACGGTCGAGGTACTGCTCGCCGAGAAGCAGGCCGAGGAGACCCGGATTGCCGCCGAGGCCGAGCGTGTGCGCGCGGCCGTCGAGGCCGAGGCGCAGCGGATGCTCAACGAGGCGGAGAACGTACTCACCGACCAGGCGCGCTACTCGCTGTTCCGCCGAAAGCTGCTCGACCGCATCGAGGGAATCGTGCGCGAGAGCGTCAAGCCGATGGAGAAGATCGAGGGCATCCGCATCCTCCAGGTCGACGGTCTCAATGGCAATGGGAATGGTGGCAATGGCGGCCGCAGCGCCACTGACGAGGTGATCGACTCCGCCTTGCGTTATCGCGTCCAGGCGCCGCTGATCGACTCCATCCTATCCGACATCGGGGTCGAGGGCGGCAGCCTCGCCAAGATGCCCGGCCTGATCCGCGAAGCCCGCGACATGCAGGGCATCAAGGACTCCGCGCGCAAGGGCGGCGGCGAGAAACCTGCGGCCTCCACGCCTGCGGCCGAAGGTAGTGGCGAGCCGCCGGCCGAGCGCGGGCCACGGAAGAAGAGCTGAGGTCGCGCCATGGCCCGCATCTACGTCTCCACCGTCGTCAATGCCCGCAACGATCGCGTCTGGGCGCGGGTGCGCGATTTC
Organism: Bradyrhizobium campsiandrae; assembly: GCF_014529705.1. GTDB lineage: Bacteria > Pseudomonadota > Alphaproteobacteria > Rhizobiales > Xanthobacteraceae > Bradyrhizobium > Bradyrhizobium campsiandrae. The sequence goes on along the minus strand of NZ_JAANIH010000005.1, from coordinate 188,827 downwards.
AACGGCCTGCCGAACTGGCACCCGGCCATCGCCGAGAGCCGCATCGAAGGCGGCGAGCCCGCCGACAAGATCGGTTGCGTCAGGGACTTTCGCCTGCGCAACGGCGACCGCATCCGCGAGAAGCTGCTCGGGCTCTCGGATTACGACATGTTCTGCACCTATTCGATCCTGGAATCGCCGATGGGGGTCGAGAATTACGTCGCGACCCTCCGGCTCACGCCCGTCACCGACGGCGACCAGACGTTTGTGGAATGGACCGCGGAATTCGACTGCGCGCCGGAGCGGGAGCCCGAGCTCGTCACCAATATCGGCGGCGGCGTGTTCCAGGGCGGGTTCGATGCCCTCAAGCGCGTGTTCGGAGGCTAGCCGGTGCCACACATCGTCAAGAGCACCATCCTCGATGCGCCGACCGATGCGGCTTGGTCGGTGCTGCGCGATTTCAACGGGCATGATCGCTGGCACCCCGCAGTCGCAACCTCTTCCATCGAACGCGCGCAGGCATCGGACAAGATCGGCTGCGTCAGGCGCTTCAAGCTCAAGGACGGCGCCGAGCTGCGCGAGCAATTGCTGGCACTGTCCGATCTCGAACAAAGCTTCAGCTACTGCCTGCTCGATACCCCGATCCCGATGTTCAACTACGTCGCCCATGTCCGCCTGCTGCCGGTGACCGACGGCGACCGCACCTTCTGGCATTGGGAATCCCGCTTCACCACGAAGCCGGAGGATCGCGACCGCATCGCCCACATGGTCGCTGAAAACATTTATCAAGCCGGATTCGACGCAATCCGCCGCCATCTGAAGGAGGCCGCCTAGATGGCCGTGACAGTGAAGACCTTTGCGAGCGCCAGCGAGGCGGCCGGAGCGCTGTCCTCGGACCGCAGCGCGCGCTATCTCGGCGGAGGCACGCTGGTGATGCGGGCGCTGAACGAGGGCGACGTTTCGATCTCGACCATCGTTCGCGCACAGGACCAGGCGCTGACCCGGATCGAAGCCTCCGGCCCGCGCGTCACGCTGGGCGCCAGCGTCACCTTCGCGCGCATCCTTGCCGAGCGTGACCTTTCCTTCCTGCACGCCCCTGCCCGTTCCATCGGCGGCCCGGCGGTACGCAACATGGGCACCGTTGGCGGCAACCTCTTTGCGCCGAACCCCTACGGGGATTTCACCGTCGCGCTGCTGGCGCTCGATGCCACCGTCGCTGTGCAAGGCGGCTTTGGCTCGCGCGATATCGGAATCGAAGAATTCCTGCAGGCGCGCGATCGGCAGGCCGGGACGTTGGTGCTGTCGATCTCGTGCACCCGGCCGGCAAGCGTCGAGGCATTCCGCTATCGCAAGATCGCGCGCATCAAGCCGAAGGGCGGTTCGGTCATCACGCTGGCCGCGCATCTGCCGATCTCGGGAGGCCGGATCGCTGGGGCCCGGATCGCGCTGGGCTCAATGGCTCCGACGCAGATCCGCGCACGCGCGGCCGAGCGGGCGCTCGAGGGCCGTTCGCTGGATGCGGCGACCATTGCCGCCGCGGCATCCGCTGCCACCGAAGGAACATCGCCCTCCGACAACGCGCTGGGCAGCGCGTGGTATCGCCGCGAGATCGTCGGCGTTCATCTGCGCCGCCTGCTGTCCGGACAGGAATAGAGCCAATGTCCAAGATTCCCTTGCAATTTCGTCACAACGGGCGCGAGGTCGCGATCTTCGTCGACGGCGGCACCAATCTGTTGGTGGCGCTGCGCGAGCTGATCGGCGATATGACGCCGAAATTCGGCTGCGGCCAGGGCGGCTGCGGCACCTGTAGTGTGATGATCGATGGTGAGCTTCACCTCTCCTGCCTGACCCTGGCAGAGACTGTGACTGGACGCTCGGTCGAAACGCTCGACGGCATGAAGCAGGGACCGAACCTGCATCCGCTGCAGCGCGCCTTCGCCGACAATTTTGCCGCCCAGTGCGGCTACTGCACGCCAGGCATGTTGATGGCTGCAAAAGCCCTGCTCGACCGCAACCCCTCGCCGAGCCGCGACGAGGTCATCGAGGCCATCTCCGGCAATATCTGCCGCTGCACCGGCTATGAGCCGATCATCAATGCCATCCTCGCCGTCGCCGGCGGCCGGGTCAGCGCCTGAAGGACGTCACCATGCTGGAATTGCGCAAGGACATTTTCGCCGACGAGCGCGACGATAATTTGAAGGAGATCGGCAAGGGCACGCAGCGCCAGGACATGCTAGGCCATGTCACGGGCACATCGAGCTACTTTAATGACCACAAGCTTCAGGGCATGCTGCACCTGAAGGTCGTGCGCTCGACGCAGGCGCATGCACGGATTCGCCGCATCGACACGTCAGAGGCCGAGCGGTCCGCCGGCGTGCGCCGGATCATCCGCGGCGCCGACGTACCTGTGAATCTCAACACGCTGCTCAGCCTGATCAATTTCGGCAAGGACGATGAGCCGTCGCTCGCCGTCGACAAGGTCCGCTACAAGGGCGAACCAATCGTCGCCATCGTCGCCGACAGCGAGCGCGAGGCCTTCGAGGCGATCGCAAAAGTCAGGATCGACTATGGGCCGCTGCCGGCCCTGTTCGACGTCGAGGACGCGCTCAAACCCGGCGCCCCCGTGGTCAACGAGACTTACCCGAAGAACACGTTCACCTACCACGAGACCTACGACCACCAGCGGCTTCGGTTCGGCGATGCCGATGCGGCGCTGGGGACTGCCGATCACGTGCTGGAGCAGCGCTACCAGATGTCGCCGATCGAGCACGCGCCGACCGAGACCAATGGCGCCATCGCCGCACCCGACACCAACGGCCGCTATGTCGTCTACACCTCGACCCAGGCGCTGTTCTTCTCGGTCGACACCTGCGCCAAGATCCTCGACGTCCCCTCGAACACCTTCCACTTCATCGGCGGCACCGTGGGCGGCGGCTTTGGCGGCAAGGTGGATACGCTGACCGAACCGCTCGCCATCCTCGGCGCCATGCTGACCGGAAAGCCCGTACGCTACGTGTTCGGACGCGAGGAGGAGATGCAATACGGCCCCCCGCGCGGCGCCGAGCGCATCTACATCAAGGACGGCGTGATGCGCGACGGCCGCATCGTCGCGCGCAAGATCCGATGCTATTTCGACAGCGGCGCCTATACGCGCCTCTCCAGCTACGCGGCGGTGAAATGCGCCGCGCATCTGCCGGGGCCCTACACCATCCCCAACGTCTATGGCGATGTCTATTGCGTCTTCACCAACCGCACGCCGGCGACCGCGATGCGCGGCTTCGGTGTGACCGCGATGGATTTTGCCATCGAGTGCCAGATGGACAAGCTGGCGAACCTCGTCGGCATGGATCCGATGGAGTTTCGCATCCTCAACGCCTATCGCGACGGCGACATGAAGGCGCACCGGCGCGAGGCCAAGAACACCGCGCTGATCGAATGCGTGCAGGTCGCGGCTGAGAAAGCAAAGTGGCCGATCCGCGACGAGTTCAAGCGCGCCTCCTCGCGCAAGGACGGCGGCGGCAGCCGCGCCGTGATCCCGCCGACACCCACGGACTCTTCGCGCGCACGATCCACTGCTCCGGTGCAGCAGCGTACCAGCTACGACCGGCTGCCGCCCACCGTCACCCGTGAACCGCCGCGCGAGCCGCCACCGCCGGCTCCGCCGCCACCCTCGCCGCGGCCGTCAGCGCCATCGCACGGCGCAACCCGTTTCTCCTCCGTCTTCGGCACCAGGAGGCGCTAGATGACCCGGCATCGCGGACGCGGCATGGCATCGATCAACTATCCCATCGGCATGAATCTCGGCGGCGATCCCAGCCAGGCGCTGGTGCATTCCAACCCGAGCGGCAAGTTCACGGTGGCGCTGTCGTCGATCGATCTCGGCCAGGGCATGAAATCGGTGACGCGGCAGATTTGCGCGGAGACGCTGGGCGTGCCTGTCGAGGACGTCTATGTCGACACGGCAGATTCCGACACCGGCCCGCACTGCATGGGCTCGTTCGCCTCGCGCGGAACGCATCGCGTCGGCAACGCCGTGATGGCCGCAGCGCGCGAGGCGCGCGGCGTCATGATGGAGGCCGCCGCCGAGGAACTGGAGGTCAACGCCGCCGATCTCGAGACCGACGGGCGCGGCAACATCCACGTCAAGGGCGCGCCGCACCGCTCGATCTCGACCAAGGACGTCGCGATCGCCGCGCAGTTCAAGCAGGGCAGGACCATCTCCGGCCGTGGCATCTTCCTGGTGCCGCTCTCGGAGGTGAATCCGGAGACCGGCGAGATGTCGCCTGCGACCTGTTACGCGCACGCATGCCTCGTCGCCGAGGTCGATGTCGACGACGAGACCGGCGAAGTGGCCATGATACGGATGGACTCGGCTTACGAGCTCGGCCGTGCGCTCAATCCCCGCCTGGTCGAGCAGCAGCTCGTCGGCGGCGCCTGGATGGGTGTCAGCCACGCGCTCTATGAGACGCCAGAGCCTTATTATCCCGAGCCCGTGCACGGCCCGCGCGACTTCGTCGAATATCTGATGCCGGGCCCCGGCGACATCTGCCCGCACGATATCGCGGTGCTGGAGCGCCCTGCCCCGGATGGTCCGTTCGGCGCGAAAGGTCCTGGCGAGATGTGCGCAAACCCGGTGCTGCCGGCCGTGGCCAACGCGATCTTCAACGCGGTCGGCGTGCGCATCGACGACCTGCCGATCACGCCCGAGAAGGTGCTGCGCGCGATCAAGGCCCAGGGCGGCGCACGGCCGCAGGCGCGGCGCTAGAGGCTTTGGTTCATGGCGGTCCGCGGCAACATCGTCGGCATCGACAGCCCCGAGGCGCTGGAGAAGGCGCTGCGTGCGGCCTATTACCTCGCCGACGAGGGCCTGGCGACATCAGCCTATCTCGGGCTCGCGCTCGGCAAGCCGCTGCTGCTCGAGGGCGCACCCGGCGTCGGCAAGACGGAAGCCGCAAAAGCCATCGCCGCCGTGCTCGGCCGTCGCCTGATCCGCCTGCAATGTTATGAGGGCATCGACGCCTCTGCGGCGCTCTACGAGTGGAACTATCCGCGCCAGATGCTCGCGATCCGCCAGGCCGGCGATGAGAGCATCGACATCTATGGCGAGACGTTCCTGATCGAGCGGCCGATGCTCGCTGCGTTGCGCGCACCCGATTCCACTGTCCTGCTGATCGATGAAATCGACCGCGCCGACCAGGAGTTCGAGGCATTCCTGCTCGAATTCCTGTCCGACTTCCAGATCTCGATTCCCGAGCGTGGCACGGTGCGCGCCGTCGAGCGCCCGGTGGTCGTGCTGACCTCGAACCGCACGCGCGATCTGCACGAAGCGCTGCGCCGCCGCTGCGTCTATCACTGGATCGACTATCCCACCGCCGAGCGGGAGGCGCGGATCATCATGATGCGCGCATCCAGCGTCGCCGAAGCCACGGCGCGCGCCGTCGTTGCGGCCGTCGGCAGGCTCAGGCGCGAGCCCCTCAGCAAGGCGCCTGGCATCGCGGAAGCTGTCGACTGGGCCGAGGCCGCGACCCTTCTCCATAAGGGTGGTGCGCGTTGGCCCGACGCGTTCAAGCGCTCGATCGGCGTGGCGCTCAAGGACGAGGAGGATCTGCACTTCATCTCGCCCCGGCTCGACGCCATGCTCGCGGAGGCGACCGCATGAGCACCGAACCTCAGCTGCCGCGCGCCGCCCGCATCTTCGTCTCCTTCGTTGCGCTGCTGCGCGCCAACGCCTTTGCCGTCGCGCCGGAGCAGACCACCGCGTTCCTCACCTCGATCGAGTTGCTCGGCCCGCGCAACCTCGGGGATATCAGGCAAGCCGCTCTGGCCACCCTCGCCCCGCCGCCGGAACGCCGCGTAACCTTTGACCGCCTGTTCGACCTTCACTTCCGCGGCAGTGAGGCGATCGAGCATGCCGATGACGGCGAGGACGACGAGACCGTTCGGCTCCAGGAGGAAGGCCGCCGCGACGAGGAGCCGCTGCTCTCGGACGATGCCAATGAATCCGGCCTGACCGCGACCCGTACCGAGGCATTGGTCGAGCGCCGCTTCGCGCAGCTCTCGACCACCGAGGCGTTGCGCCGACTGTCCCGCGAAGCGCCACGGCGCTTACCGCGACGGCGGGGTCATCGCCGCATGCGCGCCCGGCGCGGCCCATTCGCCGATCTCCGCCGTACTTTACGCGATTCCGTCCGCAGCGACGGCGAGATTTTGCGCCTCGGGCACATGAAGCGGCGCCAACGCCCGCGAAAGTTCCTGCTGCTGATCGACGTCTCCGGCTCGATGAAGAGCCGCACCGAGGACAACATGAAACTGGCGCATGCGCTGGTGCAGGCCGCCCCGAATGTCGAGGTCTTCACTTTCGGCACCCGGCTGACCCGCGTCACTCGCGCGCTGCGGCTGAAGCGCCGCGAGCAGGCCCTGAATGCGGCTGCCCATCTCGTCAGCGACTGGGACGGCGGCACACGCATCGGCGATGCGCTGCAGGCCTTTCTCGCGGTGCCACGCTTCGGCAGTTATGCGCGCGGGGCAGCCGTGGTTGTGATTTCGGACGGGCTCGAACGTGGCGACCCCGATGCGTTGCGCGATGCGGTGGCAAAGCTGTCGCGGCGGGCCTGGCGCGTCAGCTGGCTGACGCCGCTCGCAAACGGGCCAGGATTCCGCCCGCAGACCGAGGCGCTCGTCGCCATCGAACGCTTCGTCGACGATCTCGTGGATGGCGGAACGAGCGCCTCGATCGTCGCGCATGTCCTGGCATTGGGACGAAGGAGAGCTGCGTGACCGAGATTGTCGACGGACATCATCATATCTGGCGGCAGGCCGACCTGCCTTGGCTGACCGGCCCGATGCAGCCCCGCATCTTCGGCCCCTACGAGGCCATCCGGCGCGATTATCCGATTCAAGAATATCTCGACGACCTCAAGGGCAGCGGCGTCACCCGCTCGGTCTATGTCCAGACCAACTGGGCCAATGACCGTTTCGAGGACGAAGCCGCGTGGGTGCAGCGGACCGCCGATGAGCACGGCTGGCCGCACGCCATCGTCGCCTATGCCAATTTTGCCGTGGATGACGTCCGTCCGCAGCTCGACCGCCTCAAGCGCTATCCGTTGGTGCGGGGCTTGCGCATGCAGCTGCACTGGCATGACAACCCGCTGTATCGCTTCGCGGCCAAGCCCGATCTCTGCATCGATCCCATGGTCCGTCGCAACGTCGCGCGTCTCGCCGACTATGGCTGGAGCTTCGATCTTCAGGTCTTCACGCCACAGATGCCGGATGCCGCATACCTCGTCGAATCCTGCCCCAAGGTAACCTTTATCCTCCAGCATGCCGGCATGCTCGAAGACCTCTCGCCGGCGGGCCGCGCCGCCTGGCGCGCGGGCATGGCCCGGCTCGCCACATGTCCGAACGTGGTCTCGAAGCTGTCCGGCCTCGGCACCTTCATCCATCGCAACGATCCCGCGCATATGGCCGCTGTGCTCACCGACACGGTCGCGATCTTCGGCGCTGAACGATGCCTGTTCGGATCGAATTTCCCGATTGAGAAATTGTGGACCAGCTATCGCGAGCTCGTCGATGCATTTCGCGCAGCAGCCGCGCCGCTGAGCGCCGAGCAGCAGAACGCGATCTTCCGAGGCACCGCGACGCGCGTCTATCGACTTTGAAAGACAAGGAAGAACCCAGGGAGGGAAACGAATGGCGCTGGAGATCAAGATCCTGGACTACGGCGACATCGAGCTGGAATCGAGCTTTCTGGTGCTCGGTCGCGATTGCGGTCGCACCCGCCGCGTCCTCACGCTGGGCTTTTTGATCCTCGGCGGCAAATATCCTGTCGTGGTCGACACCGGCTATCGCTCCAACCAGATCATGGAGACGCTGGGCATGCGGGGCTTGCAGTACCACGAGAACATGATCGAGAACCAGCTCGCCCGCCACGGCGTGCGGATGGGGGACGTGCGTTTCGTCTGCCACACTCATCTCCACATCGATCACGCCGGCAAGGACGATCTGTTTCCCATGAACACGACGGTCGTGCTCAACCGCAAGGAGCTCGAATATTCCGTCTCCGGCCTGATGCACCCGCAATATCCGGCGCCCGACATCAAGCATTTGATCGACCGCCTGCACACCAAGAGTGCACTGCGGTTCCTTGACCTGGAGATCACCGGTCCGATCGAGCTGATGCCCGGTGTCTATTGCGATGCCGCCGGCGCCCACACCGAGGGCTCGATGAACGTCATCGTCGAGACCGCCGACGGCATCGCCACGATCTGCGGCGACGTGATCTACGATTTCAACGACCAGATCGTTACGCCGTTCAATGAAATCCACGATTGGGAGCCGCGTACGACGGGCAACCACGGCACCAGCAAGCGCGCCGAGAAGGCCGCGATCAAGAAGCTGCTGAGCAATTCGCGCTATCTGCTGCCGGTGCACGACCGTCCGGCCAAAATCGAAGGCGGCAACGTCGTCGGCCGGCTGCACGACCAGGTCCCCGGACCGATCGTGCAGTCCCTGCCCGCACGCAACTGGTTCCCCGCCTAGCATGATGTGAGGGCCGACCGATGACACATGTCACCCTACGCTCCGAATTCGAGACCCTGATCGATCCTTATGCGCCGGTTGCGCAAATCGGCACGGGCTTTGACTTCACGGAAGGTCCGATCTGGCATCCGGTCGATCACTACCTGCTGTTCTCGGACATGCCGGGTGACGTGCGGCGGCGCTGGGATGCGCGCCGCGGTGTCACCGAGGTCAAGCGTCCCTCGAACAAGTGCAACGGCATGACCTACGACGCCGATCTCAACCTGATCGTCTGCGAGCACGCGACCTCGTCGCTGATCCGCGAGCGGCCGGACGGGCGGCGCGAGGTGCTGGCCTCGCATTTCCAGGGCCAGGAGCTCAACAGCCCTAATGACGTCTGCGTGCATTCCTCCGGCGCGATCTATTTTTCGGACCCCTGGTATGGCCGCATGCCGGTTTACGGTGTCGAGCGGCCGCGCCAGCTCGGCTTTCAGGGCGTCTATCGCGTGGTGCCGGGCGGCGAACCGAAGCTCGTGGTCGAACGCAATTTGTTCGACCAGCCGAACGGGCTGTGCTTCTCGCCTGACGAGAAGCTGCTTTATGTCAACGACACCGTGCAGGCCCTGGTCCGCGTATTCGACGTCAACAGCGACGGCGCGCTGTCGAATGCGCGGGTGTTTGCAAGCGGCATCCGCTCCGAGCTCGAGCCGGGCCTGCCTGACGGCATGAAGTGCGACCAGCACGGCAACGTCTGGGTCACTGCGCCCGGCGGCGTCTGGGTCTATTCGCCGCGCGGCGAGCTGCTCGGCAAGGTCCGCGTGCCGGAGCTCGTCGCCAATCTCGCCTGGGGCAGTCAGGATTTCCGCACGCTGTATCTGACCTCGACGCATTCGGTCTATGCCATCTCGACCAGGACCGGACCGCGCCACGAACCCTATATGAGCGGCAGGCGCAGCAGTGGCGGTGCCACGAGCCCCGGCCCTGCGGCCGCTGCCCCGATCCTGACTGATGGCGAGTTGCGCCTCGATCCGAACCGCTGCGCCATGATCATCCAGGATCTCCAGAACGACGTCATCATGGATGGCGGTGCCTTTGCCGACTCCGGCGCGCCCGGCCATGCCAAGCAGCAGCAGGTCGTCGAGAATGTCCGGCGCCTGGCAGAGACCGCGCGGGCACGCGGCGTCGCCATCATCCACGTCTGGTTCGTGGTCGAGCCAGGAGCGCCCGGCGTGACGCTGAACGCGCCGTTGTTCGAGGGCCTCGTCGACAGCAAGGCCATGGTGCGCGGCAGCTGGGGCGCGGCGCCCGTGTCGGGCCTCGAGCCGCGGCCCGGCGATTTCGTGGTCGAGAAGATGCGGATGAGTGCCTGGGAAGGCACCCGGCTCGAAACAATCCTGAAGGCCACCGGCCGCGACATGATCATCAATACCGGCGCGTGGACCAACATGTCGGTCGAACACACGGCTCGGACCGGTGCCGACAAGGGATATTTCATGATCGTGCCCGAGGATTGCTGCTCGACCATGAATGCCGACTGGCACAGCGCCTCAATCAACTTCGCCATGCAGAACGTCGCCGTTGTGACCAGGGCCGACACCGTCATCAGAGCGCTGGGATGAGCTGTGGCAAAACTCCTGCATCTGTCCTGTTCGCCACGTGCCGCTTCCGAATCGGCGGCAGGCGCGCGCGTTTTCCTTGATCGCTTCCGCCAGGCCCGGCCAGACTGGGACGTGGATGTCGTGGACATCTGGCGCGAGCGGATGCCGGAGTTCACCGGTCCCATCGTCGAGGCCAAATACGCGCGTATGAAGGCTGAGGCTTTCACTGCGCCGCAACGCGAGAGCTTTGCCGAGGCCGAACGAATGGCGGTGCGCTTTTCGCTCGCCGACCGGGTGCTGATCTCGACCCCGATGTGGAACTTCGGCATCCCCTACAAGCTCAAGCAGTGGTTCGACATCATCGTCCAGCCCGGACTCAGCTTTCGATTCGATCCGTCGCAGGGTTATTTGCCGCTGCTGGCGGATCGGCCGACACTGGTGATCATCGCCAGCGGCAGCGATTTTGCCACCGGCATGAACCGTGGCCGCATCGACATGGCAACGCCTTACTTGCGGGAAATCCTGCGCTTCGTTGGAATCAGCAACGTCCGTTTCGTGCCGATCGGTCCAACCACCGGCCCGCAGCAGCCGATCGACGCTGCCCGCGAAGGGGCCTATCGACGCCTCGCTGCAATGGCCGCGACCTTCTAAAGCGCGAGAGTCGGAACGGACATGCTCTCTCATGGAGAAAGTCCAAAAATCTTCGACGACCATTTGGGCCTCCGTCAGCGAAGATCGAAGGCGCGCATCCGGCCCTCTAGGTTTGCGGGACCGTCCGTTCGATCGACCGGCTGGTCGACGCATCGTGCACGACGCCTCCGAGGACGATCCTGCAGAAGCCCAGCGTGAAGCGGCCGAAAATGGTGCCTGACCCGGGCTCCGAGGATGCAAACCGATATGAGGCGCCGAGACCGCGAGCGATCTCGAACAAACCCATGAGTTCGTGGTGCGCCACCGCCGAATGGATACCGAGCAGCGGCAGCAACAGTGCTTGAATGCCGACGCAGCTCATGACGGCCTCGCTTCGGGGCGCGGCAGCGGCAGAAATTGAGCAAGATGCGCACTCCGCCATTGATACGGCGTATCGCCCACGAAGCGCTTGAACACCGTCGTGAAGTGAGCCTGCGTCTGGAACCCGACGGTCAAGGCGATGTCGACGAGCGAGACATCGGCCTGTTGGAGCAATTCCTGGGCACGCTCGATCCGCCGCTTCAGCAGATACTCGTGCGGCCTGAGGCCGACTGCTGCGCGGAACTGAGCGGCGAAATGCATCCGGCTCAAGCCGGCGACGGCGGCCAGATTCTGCAAAGTCACCTTCGCGGCCAGATTGTCGTCGACATATTGCATAACGCGCTTGAGACGCCATTTCTGTAGCGAGCGCACCGCCCGTCCAGCTTGGCCTTCGTGATCGCCTTCGGCCGACGCGGGCTCGCCTCCGGCCACGGCCCGCCCGCTGGCCTTGCGGGTCAGAATGGCCAGACGCAACGCGTCGACAAGGATGGCCGAATGTGGAAGTTGCATCTCTCTGGTGGCGGCGAGCGCATCCGAGAGACGCTGCATCACCGGATCGGCGAGGCCCTCCGCACCCGTCCGCCGATCGGACTCTGCGGATGGGCGCGCAAGACGTTTCGCGGATACCTTGAAGCTCGGCTCGCTGCCGCCAAATCCGCGGATGTCCGACCCTGGCGGCTCGATGGCCAACGCAACATCCAGATGAACGAGGGACAGGGTCATGGCCTGCTCGCCAGAGCGCCCTGTATGTCCCGACGGCCGCTCGCCGTCGATTGACGAGACGTCGATTGCGGCGGCAACGTGATCCTTGGCGTTTTGCGGGTGTGACATCTGCAGCGACATCGTCGAATCTCCTTGTCCCAGTTCGCACCGGCAAAATCTGACCGAATTGACCGATTGCGATGGGAGCAGAGTAGTCCGGCGATCCGCGCGCTCCATTCTACGCGCGGGTGCATGGATAAGGTCTGGGGGTGACCGCATCATACGTAGGTATGATCGCCGCGGACGAGAGCGCGAACTGAACAGCTGGTCCCCATCCAGGAACGCACAAGCCCGATAGCTCGCCGGACCTGCGGTAAGTTGACGCGCCCGCGACCGTCGAGATCACAGGGGAAGCCCCGTTCTTCAGAGGAATCTCCCTGTCGGCACCGGCACCGGCTTGAATGGTTCAGGAGGTCTTCCAAGAGAGCACGAAAATCACCCTGATTGGATGTTGTGGACCCGATCAAATCGCGGCATCAACGCGGCTGCAATGAGAAGAGGCACCGCCTGCGACGATGACGAACCTTGACCGGCCCACGGGTTCATCCATGAGCCGCGCCAGCTTGCGGCTCTGGTCCGCCGTCCTCGCTCTCGCGGTCTTCATGGTCGACGTGCTGACGCCGCTCGAGGGCGCGGTTGCGGTTCTCTATGTCATCGCGATCCTGCTTGTTGCGAGGACGAACCGGCGCAACGATATCATCGTCGCCGCAACGGGCTGCACCGTCCTGACCATCACCGCTTACCTGCTGTCGCACGATCTGGAGACGATCGCCTCGCCCACCCTTCGCGCGCTGGTGAGCCTCGCTGCGATCGGAATTACGACCTTGCTGGTTCTGCAGAATCACGCGGCGACGACGCGCCTCGCGGCACAGGCACGCCTGCTCAATCTCTCGCACGACATGATCTTCGTCAGGGATCGCGGCGACGTGATCACGTTCTGGAACAAGACCGCAGAGCAGACCTACGGCTGGTCGGCCGACGAGGCGCTGGGGCAACTCGCCGACAAGCTGCTGCAAACCAGCTATTCCGACCGGCGGGCAGACATCGAGGCCAGCCTGATCGACACCGGCCGATGGGAAGGCAGGGTGGAGCAACGGACGAAGACCGGCGCAGTGCTCACTGTCGATGCCCGATGGGCCCTGCAACATGACCATCTCGGGACACCTGTCGGGGTGCTGGAAACGCATACCGATGTCACGGACCGCGTGGCAGCGCACAACGCGCTGGTGCAGAGCGAGCAGCGATACCGCCGGATGTTCGACGCGAGCCGGATCGGCGTGATCGAGGAGGACTGGAGCGGACTTCGGACCGCGCTGGATTCGCTGCAGACGGAAGGGGCCGAACTGCGCCACCATCTGGCTCGAAATCCCGATCTGGTCCGGCATATCCGCCACCTCGCCAGAATCACCGACGTCAATCCGGCCATGCAGAAGATGGCGGGGGCGAGCGGCTCGGCGGCGTTCATCGAGAACGTGGACAAGCTGCTAGGCGAGAACGATCGGAGCTTCCTCGACACCCTCGTCGCATTCGCCGAAGGACAGCGCTTCCACGAAGGGGAAACCCAGCTCGTGAGCCTCGACGGGCGCAAGGTGCCCGTGCTGTTCACGATCACTTTTCCGCCCGAGCCCGACGGGGACCAAAACGTACTCGTCTTCGTGATCGATATCACGGAGCGCAAGCAGGCTCAGGATGCGCTGCTTGCCGCACAGGCCGAGCTTGCCCATGCTGCGCGCGTCGCCACCCTCGGCGAGCTCAGCGCGTCCATTGCCCACGAGGTGAACCAGCCGCTGGCGGCGATCGTCACCAGCGGCGAGGCCGGTTTGCGCTGGCTGCGGCGCGACGTGCCCGATCTCAAGGAGGTTGCGGCCACGATCGGCCATATCGTTGCTCAGGGCCGCCGCGCCAGCGAGATCGTGACCCGCATCCGGACTTTCCTGAAGAAGGCTTCGCCCCAGCAGGACCTGCTGCAAATCGGCGAGGTCATCCACGAGGCGACGGCCCTGGTCGCGCGCGAGCTCGCCAAGGACGATGTCACTCTCATCGTCGAGTCGCCGCCGCACGGCCTGCCGCCGGTTCGCGGCGACAGAATTCAGCTGCAACAGGTCCTGGTCAATCTTCTGGTCAATGCCGGCCAGGCCATGTCAGGCCGACCCGGTTCCCGCACCGTCACGCTGAGCACCGGCATCGTGGACAGCGAAACCCTCGCCATCACGGTCCAGGATAGCGGCCCGGGAATCCATCCTGACAACCTGCCGCGCCTGTTCGATCCGTTCTTCACGACAAAGGAGGGCGGAATGGGCATGGGGCTTGCGATCTGCCGAACGACGGTGGAAGCTCACGGCGGCCGATTGTCGGTGGCCAGCCCGCCGGGCTCGGGAGCGACATTCCACCTGATATTGCCGCATAGCCAAGAACACGCCTCGCCATGACACGACCAAACCAGGCCCAGCCGCCGACGGCTCCGTCCAGCGCGACTGTCATCATCGTCGATGACGATGCTGGCATCCGCAGCTCGCTCGACAGCCTGTTCCGATCCGTCGGCCTCGAGACGCGTCTATTCGGCTCGCCGGCGGAACTGCTCGGCGGCTCGCTGCCCAACGGTCCCGGCTGCATCGTGCTGGACGTACGTCTCCCGGGCGTAAGCGGGCTCGATCTACAGAGTCAGCTCATCCGGCAGGGCATCAGCTATCCGATCATCTTCATGACAGGCCATGGGGACATTCCGATGTCGGTACGTGCGATGAAGGCCGGCGCCGTCGATTTCCTCTCCAAGCCGTTTCGCGACCAGGACATGCTCGATGCCGTGACGGCGGCGCTCGAGCGCGATGCACAGCACCGTGCCGAAGCCGCGACCAAGGAAGACATCCGCACCCAGTACGAGACCCTGACGGCGCGCGAGCGCGAGGTGATGGCCCATGTCACCGCCGGCCTGATGAACAAGCAGGTCGCGGCCCTGATCGGCCTCAGCGAGATCACGGTGAAGATCCACCGCGGGAACGTCATGCGCAAGATGGGAGTCCGGTCGCTGGCCGACCTCGTCCGCAAGGCCGAGGCGCTCGGGGTATCCCAACCCCGCAGGACTACGGACCAAACCTGAGTATAGTTTCGGCGGCACCGCCCCCGGTGCATAAGGCGCTATCGGCCGCGCAAAGGGAGATGCCCTCCTTGCGGAACAGTGCGGTCAGGATAGTGTGCCAATGGCCAAAACCCCGGTGATAGCGATCGTGGACGACGACGAAGGCGTTCGCGCATCGCTGGCGAGCCTGGTGCGTTCGCTCGGCTACGATGCCCATGCCTACGAATCCGGTGTGGACTTCCTGCGCAAGGCGCCGGAGATTGATCCGGCATGCATGATTGCCGACGTCCAGATGCCGGTCATCACCGGCGATGAACTCCAGGCACAGTTGATCGCCTCCGGCCGGCGCTTCCCCATCATCTTCATGACGGCATTTCCGAGCGAATCCGTGCGCCAGCGCGTGATGGCGGCGGGCGCGCATTGCTATCTCGGCAAGCCTTCCAGCGGCGACGAGATCATCCGCTGTCTTGAACAGGCGCTGGCAGGCCGGACGCCGTAGCCTCCCCGTCCATCTCGCACGGAATGGCACTCGAATCAGACGTGCATTCCGGTAACCTGGTTGATGGAGCGGAAATACCAGCAAGCCGGGCGAACCTCATATTCGGCCTCATCTTTATCGACATCGGCAGCGCGGCCCGCTCTGCCTGATATGAACGAGGCACGATACCAGTGACCGCCACCAGTGCTGCCGCACCGCGTCCGCTGGTCTTCGCCGGCTTCCCGGCGAGCTCCTGGGCCTTCGCGCTCCGAGTTTGGCTGGCGATGATGCTCGCACTCTATGTGAGCTTCTGGCTCGAGCTCGAATCTCCTTCGTCGTCCGCGCTCACCGTGGCTGTCCTTGCGCTGCCGACACGGGGCCAGGGCCTGGAAAAGGCCGGCTACCGTCTGCTCGCCACCGCCATCGGCGTTGCGGCATCGATCGCGATCGCCGGCGTGTTCTCCCAGACCGACAGTCTCCTGCTCGGCGTGTTCGGGATCTGGATCGGGCTTTGCGTCTATGTTGCGGGATTGCTGGACGGCAATCGCGCCTATGCGGCGGCGCTCTGCTGCATCACTGTCGCCCTGATCGCCGTTGAGCAGATCGACACGCCGCTGCAGGTGTTCCCGGCCGGCGTCGCTCGCGGCGCCGCGATCGGCATCGGGGTTCTTGCGGTGGCGCTGGTCAACGAGGTGCTGGCCGCGCCGGACTATCATCCGGTACTGGCAGACCGCATCGCGGCGCTGCATCGCCGCGTCAAGACCTTCGCGCAAGGTGCCGAGCGCGTCTCCGCAACGGCTGCAACGAGCCTGTTACATGACATCGCGGCGGTGCGTCCGGAAATCGCCAGCCTCGTGACGGAATCGAGCATCGGAACCGCAAGGACCGAGGCCGCACGTTCGGCGCTGGTCGATCTCGTCAGCGCCTTCTCTCTCGGCCGCATGCTCGCAGCGCTCCCCGCCACATCCGCGCCGGCAAAGAATGCCGGCGACCGGACCCAGGAGGCGGCCCGGCTGACGGCGATGGCCCGATCCTGGCTCCAGAGCGAGATCAACCGAAAGAACGCGCAAGTCAGCAGCAGCCTCGATGCGCTGCACGAGGGCACACCTCCCGATCACGTATGGCAGGCGCCGCTCTATCGCTCGCGTCGCATCGCGGCTGAAACCGGCGCACGGGCCGCGATCTCGTTCACGCTGATTGCCGTCTTCTTCGTCCTGGCAGGCTGGCCGAGCACCGAGCTCTGCCTCTCGCTCGTGGCGGTGATCCTCGGTCTCGGCTCGACCACGCCCTCACCGCGCAGCTTCACCATGGTGACGTTGATCGCGATGCCGATCGCCTCCGCGCTGGCCGGCATCCTGAAATACCTCGTCTTCAACGGCGTGTCCGAATTTCAACTGCTGGCGATCGGTTTTGCCCCCCTCGTCGTCGGTTGCGCGCTGCTGATCTCGCTGTCGAGCCCGATACTGTCTTCGCTCGGCCGGCTCGTTCTGGTGTTCACGATCGCCGTGCTCACGCCGACCAATCCGCAGAGCTACGACCCTGAGGTGTTTCTCGTGACGAGCCTCTTTGCCTGCCTGTCGTCCGTGCTCGTGTTCGCAGCGCAGATGCTGCTGCCTCCGTTGTCGGGCGAGCGGCGCGTTCAGTTGCTGCTGCGAGAGGCCCAGCGCGAGTTGCGCCGTCTGGACACCCGGCGTATCCGGCACCACGCGCCGGAGGAATCCGCTTTTCGCGACGCAGCGCGGATCGAACAGATGTTGACTGCGAACGGCTCCTTCCCAATCGACGATCAGATCGCGAGCACAACGATGCGCTGCTTCGACCAGGCCGAAGCTCTGCGGCGTTGCCGCGCCGAACTGGACCTGGTGCGGCAGGGCCCGCTCGCCGGACCAGTGCAGGCGGCGCGGAAGTCTCTCGTCCGGCGGAACGGTGGCGCGATCTTTGCTGCGGCCGAGGCGCTGCATCAGGCGTCGGAGAGAAGCGACCTGTCGGCCAGTGCGGCCATAGCCACGCTGGTTGCGGCAAGCACGACGTTCGCGGCGTCACTGTCTTCGACAGATTTCAGCCAAGGGAAACGGCCATGACGAACACCTATCAGGAGCTCGTGATCGGCGGCGTGCTCATCGCTCCCATCGTCTCCTATGCGGCCATTGCGCTGTTCGCATTCCTGATGCTCCGTCCGCTCCTGCGCTTCGTCGGATTCGCAAGAGCCTTCAGCAACCCGTCGCTGGCCGAATTCTGCCTCTATGTGGCGATGTTCGGCATTCTCGCGTCGTTCTTCTAGAGGGAAGGATCATGGCAGCCACCCTGCCCCGGGACGCCGCCAAGCTTCATGGCGAACCGCCAGCCGCAGCACCGGTCGATGCCGCAGATGCCGCACATGGTTCGGCTGCGCCGGACGCCGTGGCGCTTGACACTGGCGATCGCGCGGCGGATATCGTCGGACTTCCGCCCCAGGAGGCGCCTTCCGCAACGCCGCTGCGCGACACACTCGGCCGTTTCATGCTGGGCGCTGGCAAGCATCTGGCGACCCTCGGCATCGCACTGATTGCTGTTCTGATCTCGGTGGTGACATGGCAGCACTACGTCACCGCACCATGGACGCGGAACGGCAGCGTGCGCGTCCAGGTCGCCAACGTCGCGCCACAGGTTCCCGGCAAGATCGTGGAGCTGCGCGTGTCCGACAACCAGTTCGTCCACAAGGGCGACGTCCTCTATGTCATCGACCCCTTCGACTTCGAGGTAGCCGTCCGCGTCGGCAAGGCGCTGGTCGATCAGCGAGCCGCGGACCTGGAGGTGAAGCAGGCCGAGTTTGATCGCCGCCAGCATTTGTCCAACCTCGCAACCACACCGGAAGAGCAGCAGATCTTTGCCGGCAACGCAGCACAGGCGAAAGCCGCCTATGAGGCGGCTGTGCACCAGCTTGCACAGGCGGAGCTCAACCTGAAACGAACCAGCGTGGCCAGTCCGGTCGACGGCTACGTCACCAACCTCCTGCTGCGTGCTGGCGACTACGCCGTCACCGGTGTCAGTAACATCTCGGTGATCGATTCCGACAGCTTTTGGATCGATGGCTATTTTGAGGAAACCAAGATGGCCCGGGTCTGCATCGGAGATCGCGCCGAAGCGCAGCTGGTCGGCTACGCAAAGCCGATTATCGGGCATGTGAAGACCGTGACGCGCGGCGTCAGCGTGTCGAACGCGGCCACGGGAACGCAAGGTCTGCCCAATGTCGACCCAATCTACACCTGGGTGCGCCTTGCCCAGCGCGTGCCGGTTCGCGTCGCCATCGACACCGTGCCGCCGGACGTACCGCTGGTCTCCGGCATGACGGCGACCGTGACCATCCGACAGCCCTCCGTGGGCCATCACCAGACCGGCCTCGACCGGTTCCGCGCGAGTTTTGTGGATCCCATCATGGATTTGCTCGGCGCTGGAGATCCACCACGCGCAAACTGCCTGCAGGCGACGTCTCAGCAACGCCCGGAGGTGGAAGCAATTCCATATTCGCGTGAACCCGCGGTTCCCCCGGCGCAAACGATCGCGCCCGGCCTTGCACCCGGCATCGACGCATCACCGCGCCTACCCTGAATCAGGCCCGCGCCTTTCAGAATCGAATGGCCCCCACACTGGGCCTCACGACGCATCCGCTTGATCTCACTTGTTCAATTTGGCTTGTCGCGACACGCAATCGCTCTCGCATTTGCAAAATCTAATACCGCTTAAGCATCCTTAACGAGCCTTGTGGTGATATCGCACCTATCGTTTGAGCATCGACCATCGCATTCGGCAGCCATCGCGACGGCAGCCGAATTCAAGACACGGGGACGAACGATGCTCACTGACATCCAAGCGGCTGGCGCCCGGTTGACGTATCAACCCAGCCGCGCACCTTCCTTTTCGCAGGAGGTTCGCGCATTTCCGCCCGAACGGAAGTGGCGTCAGCCCGGTCAACGGGCCGACACCGCGCCAGACGAGATCGCGATCTCGCGCTGGACCTGCACGCAAACGGGCATACGGTACGAGGACGCGACGACGCCAGCGGATCGGTACTTCTTCGCCATCGCTTTGCAGACGACGCGCATCAAGCTGACCAGAGGCCGTCGTACCATCTTCGACGGCGTCATGCCGGAGGGCACGCTGTATATCGGCACCCCGTCACAGCAACTGAGTGCGCAATTCTGCGCGCCATGCGATTTCCTGCACTTCCACGTCCCGGCGAGCAGTTATTTCTCGCCTCCGCGGCCTGGAGCAGGACCTGCCTTGGCCGAAGGTCTCAACGACCTCATCCTGCTCCGCGACCCCTTCGCCGCTCAGCTTGCGAAAGCACTGACGGAGCGCGGCCACTCGACCGACCGGGAATTCGCGCGCTGCATCGGCCAGACATTGGCCATGCACCTCGCTCGGCGCGAACTGCCGCACGCGCGCGTGAATGCGCTGCCGAAATGGCGATTGCGGCGCGTCGAGGAATATGTCGGGACGCACTTCGACCACTGCATCAGCCTCTCCGAGCTTGCCAAGGTCGCGGGACTGTCGAGGATGCATTTCGCGGCCCAGTTTCGCGCCGCGACGGGATACCGCCCGCGCGAGTACCTGCTGCATCAGCGCATCGAGCGCGCGAAATCGCTGTTGTTGAATTCCGAGACGGCCCTCGCCGAGGTGGCGCTTGCCGTTGGCTTCTGCACGCAGGCGCATTTCTCGACCGTCTTCAAACGCATCACGGGCGACACCCCTGCGCGGTGGCGCTGCGCCCACCGGAGCGCATCGGTTCCGCTCAGCCTGTCCGATCGGGCTTCGACATCGAAACCCGTGGCTCACGTGCTGCCGCCTGATCTCTCGTGAATCATGCGAAATGAGAAACAGCCGGGATTCCTGGAATACTTCCGCCACCTGATCGGCGATTCTGTCCGTGTTAGGTGACTGAGACCCCCAAGTCACCGCTCGAGCCTCCCTCCTCCCTGGGCATACGAGCATCTCGGGGCCGTCCTCCCCCAAGGGACGGCCCCGTTTTTTCGACAGCGCGTCGGCTCCAGATCGCTAGTGTCTTGATCGCCGCCTAGTGGGGAGACAGCGTAGCGATCGCAATCGCCAGGCTCACGACGCTGAATCCGGTGCTGGCGATCACCATCGATCCCACCGTCGCAGAATCCAGCCGGTAGTTGACCGCAAACAGGATGCCGAAGAAGCCCGACGGCAATACCGCGAGCAGAATAGCCGTCTTCGCAATATCAGGCCCGAGATGAAATCCATAGACGAGCGCGACGGCCAGGAGCGGCCGCAGGATGTCCGCGGTTCCCGTTGCGGCAATAACCCGCCAATCGATACGGAGCGACTGAGCTGACAGAACAAGACCCGTCAGGAACAGCGCAACGCCGGCAGCCGCATTCCCGATCAGGTTCAGGCAGGCATGGACAAGCGGGGCGAGATTCAGATCGGACAACGAAAGCACGACGCCGAGCGCAGGCGCCCACACGACCGGTTTAGCGAACGCGCGCCGGATGGCCGTCAGAACCGGAGACGCCGGAGCGTCAGTGCCGCGGGACTTGCTGACGCTGATCTCCGCGATCACGAGGGTCAAGGGGCTGACGAGCATCGATCCGGTTGCCAACGCGACGGCAACAGGAACGACACCGGCCGGACCCAGCACGGTCGATAGGATCGGCAGACCGACGCCGGCAAGATTTGGGAAACCGACCGTCAGGGCCTGCACCGCCGCATCGGACCTCGTCACCTCGACGAATCTGCGGGCGAAGCAGTACCAGGCGAGATAGACAATCAGCATGGTCAGGCCAAACACCAGGAAGACCGAAACCTGATCGATGATCCGGTCGCGCGGAGCCGATGCTGTCGCGGCGAACAGCGAGGCCGGCAAAGCGAAATCCATCACGAGCGCATTGAGGCCGTCGACGCGACCGTTGTCGACGATGCGGGCCTTGCCGGCGGCGTAGCCCAGCAGCAAGACGAAGAAGACCGGCACCAGCGCCATCAGGATGACGTTCGACGTCATGGGCTCGGCCCCTCATGGGCGTCGATGAAGAGCATCATCAAGATTTCCTTCGCGGCCGGCGCTGGCGGCGGCAATCAAAGCGACGCGGCTGAGCAGATCCACCTGCTTCTGTTTGTCACCTTCGGCCCGTCACGATCTCTGCGCCTTCGCCGCGTTGGCGCCGCTCCAGAGCGACCCGGGATTGGCGCGATCGGGATAGAGCTCCAGCATGGCCTCGTAGAGTTCGCGCGGCGATGCTGTCGCTTCGTCGAGCCGATTGAAATCCACGAGATACTGCCGCGTTTCCGCGATATTGCGCGGATCGTCGTCATTGTCCGGCTTCTTGTGCCCGGCGACCACGAAGCGTGGCTCGAGCGCCTCCAGCCGGCCGAGCGCTGTGATCCATTCCAGGCGGCTGTCGGTATTGGTCTCGGCGAGATAGGGATGAATGCCGTTGTAGACAGTGTCGCCCGCAACGATCAGGTCGAGCGCCGGGACATGCAGCGCGGTGGATTGCGCCGTATCGGTTCGTCCCATGCCGATGACGGCGAGCTTATGTCCCTCGAGGGTAAGGTCTTCCGTGAGGGGTTCCGCCGCGACCAGACGGTCTGCGATCTCGCCCGGAAAGCGTTTGCGCCAGAAGCCGTCGAGCGATGCCGGCGACAGCTGGGCCTTCATCTCGTTGACGACCTCGGGAACGGCCACCGCTCTGGCGTTCGGAAAACGGTCGAGCAGCGGCACGAGGCCGAAGAAATGATCGCCGTGCCCATGCGTGACGTAGATCGCGGTCAGATTGCGCCCGTGCGAAACGACCCAGTCCAGCAGCGTCTGCGACTGGCCGGCGGTGAGAAACGTATCCACGAGGATCGCGTCGCGCTCGCCGTAGATGAGGGTCGAGGAATTCGCGACCCACATCAGCTCCGGATTGCCTGATGGCAATTCTCGGCTCAGTCCCGCCCGTTTCACCGTGGTCGCGCTCCAGTTCAGGACGGAACCAATGTTATCGATTGCGCTCATGGAATTTCTCGGGGGGGGGTGGTTGGTTCGGCCGACGGGAGTGCTGTCGCTCCCGTCGGCCTTCTTTCCGCCGGCCATGCGTCAGGACCGACAGGAAGGCTTGGTCAGCGCGTGGCGGGCTGCTGGATGCTACGCGCGGCGTGCGCGATGACTGCCGCCACTTCCTTCGGATGGGACACGTAGACCGAGTGGCTGGCACCGGGGATCACGGTGGTCTGGCTCTTGGCGCGCTCGTAGTACCAGCGCTCGAGATCCGGATTGATGATCTGGTCGCCGCCGGCAACAATGCCCCAGCTCGGCTTGGTCTTCCACGCCGCCGCCGTCAGCGGCGTGCTGAACACCTGCGCCGCAGCGGGGACCTGGGAGCGAGCAACGAACTCGGCGAGTTCGCGCGGCAGATCGGGAGCGAACAGTTTCGGGAATTGCACGGGATCGAGATAGGTGAACTTGTCGGGCGTCATCTTGACGACGCCTTCGGTCTTGCCGAGCACGCTCGGCGTCTTCTTGCCGAGCGCTGCTTCATCCTCGCCGACGTCGGGCGCGTGCGCAGCGACATAGACGAGCCCGGCGACGTTGGGGTGAACCCCGGCTTCGGTGATGATCGAACCGCCATAGCTGTGGCCGACGAGGAGGGTCGGGCCGTCCTGAAGATCGAGAATCCGCTTCGCCGCCGTGACGTCATCGGCAAACGAGGTCTCGGGCTCCTGCACCATGGTAACGCGGAAGCCTTCCTTGGTCAGGATCTCGTAGACCGGCTTCCAGCCTGACGCATCGACCCAGGCACCGTGCACCAGGACGATATTCTTCAGGGACTCCGCACGCGCCGTGGTGACGGTCGCGAACAGCGAGAGAGCGGCGGCAAGGGCGAGGCCTGCGTTGCGGTGTTTCATGTCGGGATCACTCCGGGTTGGAATGAGCCGACACTAGTTTCGGCGCTGCCTGGCGTATTTCGGCAAGCAACGGACCTTGCCACTTCGCACGCCGGGAAACGCTCGTCACAACGGCGGCCACTCACGCGTCCTCCGAACGCGCCCTACTTGGGCCGTGCACCTCAAACGGAGGACACACCATGCGTGCAGATATTCACGACGTCGCGAAAACGAAAACAGCGATCGTTGTCGGCAGCAGCCGCGGATTGCAGCGTTCGACATTGCCGGGATCCACAATGTCAGCGAATTCACTCATCAGGATCGCAACCGCCGTTATAATCCTCCTCCATGCGGCGTCTCCGGCTTATGCAGCTTCCTGCGCGGATTCGATCGAGCACGTCCAGGCGCAACTGGATGCGGCGATTGAGAAAAATGCCGGTGCACTTGGCTGGAGCCCGGAAAGCCTCGATGCATTGCGCAGTCATCAGCCCACACCGCGATCGCTGGCACAGGCAGAAGGCTCCAGCGGGCAGGACTTTCGGCTCGCACTCGATGCCCTGGATCGCGCCCGCGCGGCGGATCGTTCCAGAGACATCGCCGCGTGCCGCCGCGAGCTGTCCCAGGCGGCGCAATTCCTTGTGAAGCCGCAGCAATGATCGCCAAATGGATGCCTGTCGATCGTGCGGCCAGACAGCATGACGTGCATTCAGGAAATACGGTCGCATTGGCCGGTCCCTATCGTCCGGTGCAAGTGAAAGTCCTTGGAGCAGCCCATGCGAGAACAGCGCTCAACGATTAGCGATCAACCGGGCCGGTTCCGGCGCCCCCCTTTTGCGGCGATGCATCTGGGCGCAGCGCTCGCGGTGGGCCTATGCCTCACTCCGATCGCAGCCGTTGCGCAAATGGCGCTGCCGACGATGCCCGCGACGCCACAATCGATCGGCATGCCCTCGACATCGCCGCTCAACACGGGTTCGATGCGACCTGAAGGCATTCCGCTCGGCTCGACCGAAATTGCAACGCCGGGCGTCTCCCCCATCACGCCATCGCAGGGCATGACCAACTGCCCCGCATCAGGCAATGCCGGATCGTCGGGAGCCTTGTTCGATGGCGGCGGGCTGTCTGGAAGCTCGTCGCTCACCTGCGCCAACGGCATGACGAGCCAGTCGGCCCAGCCCTCCTCGACATCGACGGTTGGACGCGTCGGGATTCCGCTCGGATCCACCGAGATCGGCGGCGCCGGCATCAGTCCGTCCGTGCAGGTGCCTGGCCCCAACTCCACGGTCGGCACCATCCCCATCGACGGCTCCGCCAATCCCTGAGTCCAACAAGGACGATCACTGTGAAACGGAATCTCACCATTGCAGTCGTGGCGCTCGCCGTGGTCCTCGGCGGCGCAGGTCTCTGGTTCTTCGGCAACGACAAGACACCGGCCGTGGCGGCCGCGCCGGTGCCCCCCGCCGTGCCCGTGGTCGCCGCGACAGTCACCGGCAAGGACGTCCCGATCTATCTGCGCGGCATCGGCACGGTGATCGCCTACAACACCGACGTCGTGCGCAGCCAGATTCAGGGGCAGATCGTCAAGATCGCCTTCACCGAGGGGCAGACGGTCAAGTCCGGCGACCTGCTCGCCCAGATCGATCCGCGGCCCTACGAGGCCCAGATCGAGCAGCTGACCGCCAATCGCGACAGGGACCAGGCGCAGCTCGCCAACGCCGAGGCCAACCTGTCCCGCTACAATCAGCTCGGTGACAAGGGCTATGCGACCCCGCAACTGATCGAGACTCAGACCGCGCAGGTGGCGCAGCTCAAGGCCACCGTGAAGGCGGACCAGGCCCAGATTGATCAGGCCAATGTCCAGCTCAGCTATACGCGCCTGACATCGGCGATTCCCGGCATCACCGGCGTTCGCCAGATTGATGTCGGCAACGTCATCCATCCGACCGATGCCAACGGTCTCGTCGTCGTCACCCAGATCGAGCCGATCTCGCTGCTGTTCACCCTGCCGCAGACGGACCTGCCCCTGATCCAGCAGCATGCAGCAAAGGGAGAGCTGAAGGTCATCGCCTACAGCCAGGACAACAAGATCAAGCTCGACGAGGGTACGCTGCTGCTGGTCAACAACGAGATCGCGGGAACGACCGGCACCGTCCAGCTCAAGGCGGTGTTCCCAAACCATGAGCACCGGCTGTGGCCCGGCCAGCTCGTGAACGCGCGCCTGCTGCTTGAGGTTCAGAAGAACGCGCTCACAGTCGCCGGCTCGGCCGTACAGCAGGGACCGAATGGCAGCTACGTATATGTCGTAACTCCCGACCAGACCGTGGCCTTGCGTCCCGTTCACGTCGTGCAGATCAGTGACGGACAGGCGCTGATCGACCAGGGCTTGAAGCCGGGCGACGTCGTCGTGGTCGACGGCCAGTACCGGCTGACGGAAGGGAGCCGCGTTCGCGAGCTGCATGGCAAGGCCGCGCAGGAAGCCGACCTGCAGAGCGCCGTCCAGGATGCGATCCCATGAACCTCTCCGCGCCCTTCATCCTGCGGCCGATCGCAACCGCCTTGCTGATGGCCGGCCTGCTGCTGTGCGGCCTTGCGGCCTATCCGCTGCTGCCGGTCGGCGCGCTGCCGAACGTCAATTACCCGACCATCCAGATCTCGGCGCAATTGCCCGGTGCCGATCCGGGCACCATCGCCTCGTCGCTCGCAACGCCGCTCGAGCAACAGCTCAGCCAGATTCCCGGCGTCACCCAGCTCACCTCGTCCAGTGCGCTCGGTGTCGCCCAGCTCACCGTGCAGTTCGAGCTGTCGCGCACGGTGGACAGCGCGGCGGTGGACGTGCTCGCGGCGATCAATGCCGCAAGCCCTTTCCTTCCGCCGAACATCCCCTACCCGCCGACGATCAGGAAGGTGAATCCAGCCGAGACACCGATCATGCTGATCGCATTGACGTCGGACTCGCTGCCACTGACGACCGTCGACGCCTATGCGGAAAACATCCTGCTGCCGAAGATCTCTCAAGTTCCGGGCGTCGGCCTCGTCGGCATCGGCGGCCAGCAAAAGCCTGCGATCCGTGTTCGCGTCAATCCGCAGGCGCTTGCGGCGCGAGGCATCGGGCTCGAAGATGTCCGCAACGTAATCGCCGGCGCCAATGTCGACCTGCCCAAGGGCACGCTCAACAGCCCGCGTGTCACCTATACGTTGAACACCAACGATCAGCTGCTCAAGCCCTCCGCCTATGACGACCTCATCATCGCCTATCGCAACGGCTCGCCGGTACGGATCCGCGACATCGGCAACGCGATCGAGGGGCCCGAGAACGATCTCCTGGCCGGCTGGTACGGCAAGCAGCCCGCAATCATCCTGGCGGTACAGCGCGTTCCCGGCGCCAACGTGATCGAAACCGTCGATCGCATCAAGAAGCTGTTGCCGCAGCTCCAGGCCTCCGTTCCACCGGCGATCAAGGTGACGGTTGCGGCCGACCGGACTGCGACCATTCGCGCCGCCGTCTCCGACGTCCAATTCACGCTGATGCTGACGGTCGCCCTGGTGGTGATGGTGATATTCCTGTTCCTGCGGAATTTCTGGGCCACCATCATTCCGGCAATCACGGTTCCCCTGTCGCTCGTCGGCACGTTCGCCGTGCTTTACGTGCTCGGCTACAGCCTCGACAATTTGTCGCTGATGGCGCTGTCGATCGCGGTCGGTTTCGTGGTCGACGATGCCGTCGTCGTCATCGAGAACATCGTTCGTCATCTCGAGCAGGGCATGACGCCGATGGAGGCCGCACTCAAGGGTTCCGCCGAAATCGGCTTCACGATCGTCTCCATCACCCTGTCGCTGATCGCGGTGTTCATCCCGTTGTTCCTGATGGGGGGCTATGTCGGCAAGCTGTTTCAGGAATTCGCCATCACGATCACGGCTTCGCTGCTGTTGTCGCTGGTCATCTCGCTCACGTTGACGCCGATGATGTGCGCGCGGTTGCTGAGGGACGATTCGCACAAGAAGCACGGCCGGCTCTATCTCACCTTCGAGCGCGGCTTCGATGCGCTGTTGTCGGTCTATGCGCGAGGCCTGCGCGTCGTGCTGCGCCACCGCTTCGCAACGCTGCTGGTGATGCTCTCGACCATCGCGCTGACCGCTTATTTGTACGTCATCATTCCCAAGGGCTTCTTCCCGCAACAGGACACCGGCCAGATCGTCGGCATCACCGAAGCCGCGCAAGACATCTCCTTTCCCGCGATGTCCGAGCGCCAGCAGGCAATCGTCGACATCCTCTCGAAGGACCCGGCGGTGCAGTCGGTGGCGAGCTATATCGGCCCCGGCGGTCCGACCGCAACGCTCAACCAAGGCCGCATCTTCATCGTTCTGAAACCGAAGCCCGAGCGCAAGGCCAGCGCCGATCAGATCATCGAGCGGCTGGGGCCCCCGCTCGCCCACATCCAGGGCATCAGGCTCTACATGCAAGCTGCGCAAGACATCACCATCGGCGCCCGCCTGTCGAAAACGCAATATCAGTATACGCTGACGGACGCCGATTCGAACGAGCTCTCCAATTGGTCGGCGATCTTCCTGACCAAGCTGCGCGCGCTCGACCTCATCACCGACGTCGCGAGCGATCAGGCCAATGCCGGGCCGCGGCTGGAGGTCACGGTCAATCGCGAGGTCGCATCGAGCTTCGGCATCCTGCCCACGACGATCGACAACGCCCTCGATGACGCATTCGGCCAGCGCATCGTCTCCACGATGTTCACCTCGCTGAACCAGTACCATGTCGTGATGGAGGTCGATCCGCGCTTCCAATATGGCCCCGAGGCGCTCAAGGACATTTACCTGAACTCGTCCACCGGCCAGCAAGTCCCGCTGAGCACGCTGGTTCACGCCGTCATCGAGCCTGCGCCGATCCTGATCAATCACCAGAGCCTGTTTCCCTCGGTGACGATCTCGTTCAATCTGAAGCCCGGCGTCGCCCTGGGCGATGCGGTCGCCGCGATCCAGAAGATCGAGCGTGATACGGGCAAGCCCGCTTCACTCACCGCCTCGTTCCAGGGCAATGCGCAGGCGTTCCAGTCCTCCCTGTCGGGCACGCCGCTCCTGATCGGGGCCGCGCTGATCGTGATCTATATCATTCTCGGCGTGCTCTATGAGAGCCTGATCCATCCGATCACGATCCTATCGACGCTGCCGTCGGCCGGCATCGGTGCGCTGCTGCTGTTGCTGGCGGTCCATATGGATCTCAGCGTCATCGCCATTATCGGCATCATCCTCTTGATCGGCATCGTCAAGAAGAACGGCATCATGCTGGTCGATTTCGCCCTCGAGGTGGAGCGCCAGCAAGGACTTGGCCCCGAAGAAGCGATCTACCAGGCCTGCACGCTGCGCTTCCGCCCGATCCTGATGACCACGATGGCGGCGCTGCTCGGTGGCGTACCGCTCATGATCGGCTCGGGCACCGGCGCGGAGCTGCGCCAGCCGCTCGGCTACACGATCGTCGGCGGCCTGCTGCTGTCGCAGATCCTGACGCTCTACACCACGCCTGTCGTCTATCTCTATCTCGACCGGCTCGGCAACTGGCTCTCCGGACGCAAGCCACGGGAGGCCGCGATACCCACCCCCTCCACGACCGCGGCAGCGACGGAACTGAGCCATGAATCCGCTTGAGAAGGTAACAATCGGCATGACGGCGGAGAAGCTGGTGACCATCACGCCGGAAATGACGGTCGGCCACGCGGTGCCGGGCATGCCTGAAGTCTACGGCACGCCAATGATGATCCTGCACATGGAGATGGCCGCGGGATCCGCCGTTCAGCCGGTCCTGCCCGCGGGCCATGTCAGCGTCGGGATGATGGTCAATATCCGCCATCTGGCGGCGACCCCAATCGGCCGCACGGTACGCGCGATCGCCCGGGTTGTCGCGGTCGAAGCCAGGAGCATCCTATTCGAACTCGAAGCCTGGGACGGCGACCGCAAGATCGGCGACGGCACGCACCGGCGCGGCGTCGTCGACGTGGCCGAGTTCGAGCAACGATACGGCGTAACTGGGCCGATGACGGAGATGGCCTAGCGTCGCAGGCTTCGTGCGTTTCGACAAAGCGTCTGCGAAAACGCAAAAGACCGCTCTTCCGTGGCGCGGTACACCTGCCCCATGACGCTTGAACGCCTGGATGGTTCCCGTCCCGTAGAGCCCCAGCGATGGTGGCACCGTGTCCTCCCAGACTGGACCATTCAGGATCGCTCCCAGCTGTGGGCCTGGATCAGCGCGGTTCTTGCGCTGCTGTCGGCCACCTGCTCGCTGCTGGGATACAATTTCACTGCGATCGCTTTGACGGCATTTCTCGCAGCCTCGCTTGTTGCGATAAGCCTTGCCAGGAGGCCTGGTGAGCATGAGCACCAGGCCGCCTACCTCGCCGAGGCGCAGAAGCTGAGCCAGACCGGCAGCTTCGGCTGGAACGTCGTGACCGGCGAGCTTTTCTGGTCGGATGAAACGTTCAGGATCTTCGATCTCGCGTCGACCGCTCGCCCCTCGCTCGGCCTCGTTCTGAAACGCACGCATCCCGACGACGTCACGGCCGTGCGCGAGGCGATCGACCGTGCCGCGAAAGACAAGGGTGACTTTTCGCACGAGAGCAGACTGATGCTGGACGACGGCGCGATCCGGACCATCCGCGTGGTTGCCCGCGGCATGACGAACGGCCGCGGCCAGTTCGAGTTCGTCGGCGCGGTGATGGACATCACAGCCCAGAAGAAGGCGCATGTCGAGCTGGAGCGGAGCGAGCAGCGTTACCGCCATTTGTTCAGCCGCATACCGATCGCACTCCGGCAGCTTGACACCAGCCGGCTTGTAGCGCTGTTCCGAAAGTTGCGCGCCGAGGGCGTAACCGATCTCGGCTCCTATCTCGACAGCCATCCCGATTTCCTCCGGACCTGCATGGACGCGCTCTCGGTCCAGGAGGCCAACGAATGGGCCATCCAGAGCTTCGGAGCAGGCTTTGTGGGACGCCCTATGTCCGAAACCTGGAGGGAACGCCCAGACACGTTCCGCCGGGCCATCGAGTCGCGTTTCCGTGGAGAAACACATTTCGAGGAAGAGACCCGGATGGTCACCTGGGACGGCCGCGTCGTCGATGTTCTCTTCACGACGGCGCGCGTCGGACCGATCAACAATCTCGAAGCAAGCCTGGTCGCCACCATCGACATCTCGGAGCGCATTCGCGCCCAGGAGAAGCTTCGGCAGGTGCAGGCAGAGTTCGCGCATGCGTCGCGCGTCTCGATGCTCGGCGAGCTCACAGCCTCCATCGCCCACGAGGTCAATCAGCCCCTGGCCGCCATTGCAACCCATGGCGCAGCAGGACTTCGATGGCTGAACAGGCCGACCGCCGACCTCGCCGAGGTCCGCAGCGCAATTGAAAATATGGTTGCGGATACAAGACGAGCTGCAAGCATCGTGGCGCGCATTCACGGGATGGCCGCGCGCAAGGCGCCGGAGAGACACTGTCTGTCTCTTGACGAGATCATTCGCGAATCGATTCTGTTCCTGCGGCACGAGATGGAATCCCGCGGCGTCACGATCCTGCACGAGTCTGGATCGGCCGCACCTCACGTATTTGGTGACCGCACACAGCTGCAACAGGTGATCGTCAACCTGGCCATCAACGCGGTGCAGGCGATGACGCAACTCGGATACGAAGAGCGCAGGATCGTCATCAGCACGGCCGCGCAGGACGCGGCTACGTTGTGCTGCTCCGTGGAGGACAACGGTCCCGGCATCGCCACCGAACATGTCGGCCGGCTCTTTGAAAGCTTCTTCACGACCAAGGAGAGCGGGATGGGCATGGGGCTGCCGATCTGCCGGTCGATCGTCGAGGCACATGGAGGCCGGATCGGCGCGGGCGGCAGCGCCACGCATGGCGGCGCCCGTTTCTGGTTCACCCTGCCAGTCTCGTCGCGATCCGATCTCCCGGCGGGTGCCTGACCCCCGGCTTTTCCGCGGTTATGCCTGTTGCCCCTGCCCGGCCGAGCGCACAAGACGGATCGGGACGCCCTTGTATGATGGCGTGAAACTGAGGGGATCGCGCGCATAGAGCGGCACCAGCGGATTGGTCTCCGGATAATACGCAGCACAGCAGCCCGCCGGGAAGGAATAGGCTACGACGCGGAAATTGCGCACGATCCGTTCGGCGCCGTCGGTCGAGGCGGTGATCAGGTCGACGCGATCGCCATCGGCCAATCCGCGTTTCTTCAGTTCGTACGCGTTGAGGAACACCACGTCGCGCTGACCGAACACGCCGCGGTAACGATCGGACATCGAATAGAGCGTGGTGTTATACTGGTCGTGGCTGCGTATGGTGGTGAGCCACAAGACATCGTCATGGCTCTGCGGCGGGTCCTCGCCGCAGCCGGGAAAGACCAGGAAATTCGCCTTGCCCGACGGTGTCGCCCAGATACGTTCGCGCGCCGTCGAGGTGAGATGGAAGCCGCCGGGCACGCGAATGCGGGCATTGTAGCCCTGGAAGATGGGAAACACGGCCTCGATCGCATCGCGGATACGGTCGTAGTCGGCCACGAAGCCGTCCCAGTCGACGACCGTGCGCTCGCCCAGCGTCGCCTTGGCAACGCCTGCAATGATCGCAACCTCGCTGAGAAGATGCTCCGATGCCGGCTTGTTGCGGCCGCCGGACGCATGCACCATCGACATCGAATCTTCCACCGTGACCGACTGCGGCCCCGATGCCTGGACATCGATCTCGGTACGCCCGAGGCACGGCAGGATCAGGGCGGTGCGACCGTGGATCAGGTGGCTGCGGTTGAGCTTGGTCGAGACGTGAACGGTGAGATCGAGCCTGCCGAGCGCCACCTGGGTCGCCTGCCAGTCCGGTATCGCCGCAGCAAAATTGCCGCCCATCGCGAAGAACGCCTTCACCTCGCCGCGGATCATGGCTTCCAGCGCGGTAACCACGTTATGTCCCGGGGCGGCCGGCGGCTTGAAGCCGAAGCGTTGCTCGAGACGCTCGAGAAAGTCCGCCTTGGGCACTTCCGTAATCCCGACGGTCCGATCGCCCTGCACGTTGGAATGACCGCGAACCGGACAGACACCGGCGCCTTCGCGCCCGACATTGCCACGCAACAGTGCAAGGTTGGCAATCTGCTGGACGTTGTTCGCGCCGCGCCAGTGCTGGGTGATGCCCATGCCATAAACCAGAATGGCGCGCTCCGCCTTCATATAGGCTCCGGCGGCATATTCCATGTCCTCGCGCGTCAGTCCCGACTGGCGTTCGATGTCGGGCCACAGCGTGCGCTTGAGGTCGTCGATCAGCGCTTCGATGCCGACGGTGTGACCGCGGATGAAATCCCAGTCGAGAATCTCCGGCTGTTCGCTGGCGCGCGCGGCGTCGTCGGCCTCCACCACCAGTTTCATCAGTCCCTTGAGGACAGCGACGTCGCCGCCGACGCGCACCTGGAACAGCCTTGAGCTGATGGTCGTGGACGACAGCGTGATCATCTCGACCGGGCTCTGCGGCGCCTGGAAACGCTCCAGCGCCCGCTCGCGGAACGGATTGAAGGAGATGATGGAGGCGCCGCGGCGTGCCGCATTGCGCAGGCTCGTCATCATCCGCGGGCTGTTGGTGCCAGGATTCTGGCCGAAGATGAAGATGCAATCAGCCTTGTCGAAATCCTCCAGCAGCACGGTGCCCTTGCCGACACCGAGCGAATGCGGCAAGCCGACGCTGGTGGCCTCATGGCACATGTTCGAGCAGTCGGGGAAATTGTTGGTGCCGTATTCGCGCACGAAGAGCTGATAGAGGAAGGCTGCTTCGTTCGAGGTTCGCCCCGAGGTGTAGAACTCGGCCATATCAGGATCCGGCAGAGCCCTGAGCTCACGACCGATCATGTCGAACGCATCGCTCCATTCCACCGGGAGATAGCGGTCGGATGCGGCATCGTAGGCCATCGGATGCGTGAGCCGTCCGACCATTTCGAGATCGTAATCGTTCCAGCTTGCGAGCTCCGTGACGGTGTGCTCGGCAAAGAATTCGGGCGTGCATCGCTTTGATGTCGCCTCCCAGGCGATCGCCTTGCCGCCGTTCTCACAGAATTCGAACGACGATGTGTGCTTCGGGTCGGGCCAGGCGCAGCCGGGACAATCGAAGCCCTCCGGCTGGTTCATGCGGCGGAGCGTCGCTGCACCCTTCAGCGGCACTCCTTGCACCAGAAGCGCCTCGCTGAGCGCCTTGAGTGCGCCCCAGCCACCGGCTGGCTCGCGGTAGGGACGAACCGATTTCGTGGTCATCTCGATGTCTCTCGATATGGCAATTCACCAGGCAGTTAAGGGGCGCTCGGCTGGGGGCGTCTTCTCAAAAACGAAGGCGAATTTCTCAAATGCACACGTTCGAACCCGGTCGGCCTGCCGCAAGGGCCAGTGCATTCCGGCAAAAACAGCGCCGTTCCCGGAAGCTGAAACGACAGGCAGAAACTAGGCTTTACGGCAGGAGCCCGTCGCAACGGAGGGCTTTCGACAATTTCAGGAGCGACCCAAGATGTTCTCAAGACGTGATCTGCTGGCCATGTCTGCGGCAGGCGCCGCCATGGTCGGCTCCAGTGCGCAAGCCGCAACCTTCGGCAATCCCGACGAGCCGCCGCAAGGCGCCATCAACGCCAAGAGCCCCGGAAGCCTGACCGATCCCGGCCCGCAAAATCCCGACCTGGCCAGGCAATTTCCTTCCGCACTAGCGCCGCCGGCCACCGACGTCGGTGGCCTGCAGATGGACTGGGCCTCGTTCAACAATGCGCCACGACGCATCCAGAATGGTGGCTGGGCCCGTCAGGTCACCGTCGAGGACTTCGCCATCTCCAAGGAGATCTCAGGCGTCAACATGCGCTTGTCTGCCGGCGGCATCCGCGAGCTGCACTGGCATCAGGCGGCCGAATGGGCAATCATGACCTACGGCTCCTGCCGCATTACCGTGCTCGACGCGCAAGGACGCCCCTATGTCGGCGACCTCAAGGCCGGCGACCTCTGGTACTTCCCGGCGGGCGCGCCGCACTCGCTGCAAGGGTTAGGACCGGATGGCTGCGAATTCGTGATCTGCTTCGACGACGGCCACGCCAATGAGTTCAACACGCTGCTGGTGACGGACTGGTTTTCCCATACACCGCCCGAGGTCTTGGCGAAGAATTTCGGCGTGTCAGCCGAGGCGTTCGCAAATATCCCGCTGCACGATCGCTGGATTTTCCAGGGCACCCTGCCCGGCGATCTCGCCGCCGATCGCGCCGCAGCCGCAAGGCATGCCGAAGCGCCGCCCTATTCCTTCATCCACTCGCTCGGCAGCTCGACCCCGGTCAAGGAGAACTCCGGCGGCAGCATCCGCATTGCCGACAGCAATAATTTCAAGGTGGCCACCACCGTCGCCGCAGCGCTGGTGACGATGCCGCCGGGCGCGGTGCGGGAGATGCACTGGCATCCGAATGCCGACGAGTGGCAGTACTACATCAAGGGCAAGGCGCGGATGACGGTGTTCGACACCGGGCCCAATGCGCGGACGACGGATTTTTCGGCCGGCGACATCGGCTATGTCCGGCGCAATCTCGGCCATTACGTCGAGAATACCGGCGACACCGAGTTGCAGTTCGTCGGCGTGTTCCGTGCGCCGCGCTACGAGGAGGTCTCGCTCTCCAACTGGCTGACCCACACGCCGCCCAAGCTGGTCGCCCAGCACTTCAATATCGACGAGACGCTCGTTGCACAATGGCCGGACAACGGCCCCGGCGTCATGCCGAAATCCTGAGCGAGGATAAACGAGAAAGGCGCCGTTCCCGGCGCCTTTTTTATGTCCACGTTCATGTCTGCCGAAACGCCGGCCCTTGAACGTCGGCCCTTGGCAACTTCAATAGTGCTCGGCGGCGGAGGCCGCCTTGCCGCGGAAGATGCGATAGCCGACCAGCATGTAAAGCAGCATCAAGGGGAATACGAACAGCCCCGCGCCCCAGAACATGAAGGCGAGACTTGCATGCGGCGCCGCCGCTTCGTCGATCGTGACGACGAACGGGATCATGTAGGGCCAGAACGACAGCGCCAGCGTCGCGAAGGCCGATACGAAGATCAGCGCCACCATGTGGAACGGCCAGTAATCGTTGCGGTTCAGAATGCTCCTGGCGAGCACCATCGCTGCCACAAAACCGATCAGAGGAAACACAAACAGATAAGGCCGCTCGACCCACCGGCGCAGGATCGGAAGATGCTCGACGAGTGCATGGGCGAACACGATGACCAGGAACGCCAGGACGCCAATCGCCAACGTCGGGATCTGACGCCGCGCATCGTCCCGAACCGAGCCCTCGGACTTCCTGACAAGCCAGCAGGCGCCGAGCAGTGCATAGCCGAAGCAGAGTCCGGCTCCGCACAACGCCGAGAAGGCGGTCAGCCAGCCGAACGTTCCGCCGGTATAGTCGTTATTGGAAAATTGCAGTCCTTCAACGAGGGCGCCGACCATCGCGCCCTGCATGAAGCTGGCGGCAAACGAGCCCACAACGAAGCTGATGTCCCAGACCCAGCGCGAACGGCGCGCCCTGCCGCGAAACTCGAACGCGACCCCGCGCAGGATCAACCCGAGCAGCATCACAACGACAGGAATGTAGAAGGCCGACAGCACCATGGCATAGACCAGGGGAAACGAGCCCCACATGATCACGCCCGTGACGACCAGCCAGGTTTCATTGCCGTCCCAGACCGGCGCGACCGTGCCCAGCATGGCATTCCGCTTCGCCTCGCTGCCGGCGAGGCCGAACAGCATGCCGACGCCGAGATCAAATCCGTCGAGGAGGAGATAAATCAGAATGCTGATGGCAAGAAGGGCAACCCAGAACATCACCATGGCTATTCACCCGCCTCGAGATAGCTGTGCGAAGCCGGCACCTGTTCGGCAAACGACATCGGCCGGTTCGGCACGGGAGCGTGGAGCGGCCTGTCGCCAAATCCCGCCGGGCCGGCGCGCAGCAGCCGATAGATATAGTAAGTCCCGAACGAGAAGATGAAAGCATAGACCGCAACGAACAGAATCAGCGAAGCCGTCGCTGCTGCCGCCGTCAGATACGGCGTCACCGCATCGGCCGTCCTCAATACACCGTAGACCGTCCACGGCTGGCGACCGACCTCCGCGGTGTACCAGCCGGTGAGAATCGCAATCCATGGCAACGGGAAGCTGAGGAAGATTCCCCATAGTAGCAGGCGGCTTCGATCGAGCCGATGATTGAGGCCGAGCCACGTCCCAAGCCAGGCGAGACCCAGCATCACGAACCCGCAGCCGACCATGATGCGAAAAGCGAAGAAGGGTATCGCTACCGGCGGCCGGTCCTGCGGCGCGAAACTGGTCAGCCCGACCTCCTTCGACGTCAGGCTCATGCTGCCGATGATGCTTCCCAGCACGGGGATCGAGATCGCGTATTTGTTGGATTCAGTGCTCGCATCCGGAATTGCGATCAGCACTTCCGAGGCCGGTTGCTCGTCGTGCCAGCGCGCTTCGATCGCCGCGAACTTGGCCGGCTGGTAATCGTGAACATAGTCGCCGACGAGATGCCCGATCAAAAGCTGGACCGGCAGTAGCACCGCCGCAAGCGCAAGGCCCATCCGCAGCATGACACGGGCTTCGGCGCGATAGGTCCGCCGCAGCAGATACCACGCGCCGGTCGCGGCCACGCAGAACGCACCGGTTAAATAGGACGCGAGCAGCATGTGCGGAAACCGCACCCAGACCACGCGATTGAAGATGATCTGCGCCCAATCGTTCGGAACGAACTGACCGCTCTCCAGGGCGTAGCCGGTCGGCACCTGCATCCAGCTGTTGTTGACCATGATCCAGAACGCCGAAAGCGTCGTTCCGAGCGCGACCATCGCGGTCGAGAACAGGTAAAACCAGGGCGGTACCCGCGGGCGGCCGAAGATGAGGATGCCGAAGAAGCCCGCCTCCAGCATGAAGGCGGTGAACGTCTCGTACGACAGCAGCGGGCCCTGGATCGGGCCCGACATCTTCGACAGCACGCTCCAATTCGTTCCGAACTGGAATGCCATCACGACGCCCGACACCACCCCCATGCCGAAGGCCACGCCGAAGATTTTCAGCCAGAATTCGAACAGGGTGCGGTAGACCGGCTTTCCGCTGTACTGGTGCATTGCCTCGAGCACAGTCAGCCAGGCGGCAAGCCCGATTGTGAAGGCCGGGAAGATGATGTGGAACGAGATGGTGAAGGCGAACTGCAGCCGCGACAGAAGGAGTGCCGTCGGATCCATCGAGCAATCTCCCGTTCAGGCCCGCTTCGCGATCACCGGCCCACGTGCGGCCGGTTGCGGAATGTTGTCGATCTTGAGGACCGCTGCCGTCGCCGCGCGAATCCGGCGGCAGAACTCCGCGTCCTCGATCAGCGATACGCCGTAGGACGGCACGATCTGCTTCAGCTTCGGCAGCCAGGCGCTCGCCGTCAGCTCGCCGGCGAAACACTTCTCCAGCACGCTGATGGCGATGAACGCCGCAGTGGAGGCACCCGGCGAGGCGCCGAGAAGGGCGACCAGCGAATGATCGTCGGCGCCGACGAGTTCAGTGCCAAACTCGAGCAGACCACCACGCTTGACATCCGGCTTGATGATCTGGACGCGTTGGCCCGCGACCTGCAGTCTCCAATCCTTCGGATCGGCCTTCGGGAAATATTCGTCGAGCGCCGCGAGGCGATGGCTCTCAGACTGCAGCACCTGGCCGACCAGATATTCAGTCAGATCGAAATTGTCGCGGGCCACCGAAAGCAGCGGCTTCACGTTGGCGGGACGAATGGACTCGAACAGATCCAGCAGTGAACCATGCTTGAGGAACTTGCTCGAGAAGCCCGCATAGGGGCCGAACAGCAGCGAGTGCTGGCCGCCGATCACACGCGTATCGAGATGCGGCACTGACATCGGCGGGGAGCCGACCGCGGCCTTGCCGTAGACCTTGGCATGATGACGCTTGTTGATCTCCGGATCGTCGCAACGCAGCCAGATTCCGCTGACGGGGAAACCGCCATAGCCGCGCCCTTCCGGGATGCCGGATTTCTCCAGCAGCGGCAACGCCCCGCCACCGGCACCGATGAAGACGAATTTTGCGCGAACCGAGCGCGTCTCGCCGCTCGCTGTGTCGCGCACCTCAAGCCGCCACCGTCCGCCCTGCTCCCGGTTCAGGCCGGTGACGCAGCTGTTGTACTGGACCGAACAGCCCGGCTGGCTGACGAGATGATGAACCAGCAGATGCGTCAACGCGCCGTAATCGACGTCGGTGCCGGTAATGATCCGCGTTGCGGCGACCGGTTCGTCGCCACTCCGCCCATCCATCACCAGCGGCGCCCACTCGGCAATCTTTTTGGGATCCTCGGTATGCTCCATGCCCTCGTAGCAATGATGGGCCGACATCGCCTTGAACCGCTTCCGCAAGAAGTCGACATTCTCCCTGCCGTGCACGAAGCTCATATGCGGCACCGGATGGATGAAGGACCGGGGGTCGGCGATCGCCCCCCGCCCGACGAGATAGGACCAGAACTGCCGCGACAGATCGAACTCGACGTTGACCTGAAGCGCCTTGGAGATGTCGATGCTGCCGTCGGGCCGCTGCGGCGTGTAGTTCATCTCGCAGTTGGCGGCATGCCCGGTCCCGGCATTATTCCAGGAATCGGAGCTTTCCTGCGCGCAATCTCCGAGAAGCTCCAACATCTGGATCGATAGCGAGGGCTCGAGCTCCTTGAGAAAGACACCGAGGGTCGCGCTCATGATGCCGGCACCGATGAGGACAACGTCGGTTTCGCGATCGGAAGCTGCTGACATGATCTTTTCCTTCGTTGAGCGTTACTGTTGCGGATGCTCGATCAGGCCCGCAGCGATTGTCGCGCCTTGGCGCGGAACGGCACCTCCGCGCCCGGCCGCAGGATCACGTAGGCACGGCGCCACGACGAATCGTCGGTCAGTTTCCAGCTATGCCCGGAGCCGGCGGTGTCTTCGGCCAAGAGGACATTGCCGGGGTGGATCAGGAAATGGTGGCCGTCGCGCGTCTGGAAATCGAGAGTTCCACTCAGCGTGAGCACGAGTTGCCGGATCGGTGCAGTGTGCCAGGCGAACGCGCCCCCCGATTCCGTCTCCTGGAAGGAGACGCTGACGGCGTCGATCTTTCCGGTCAGGAAATCGCCGCGCTGGCCCGGCTCCAGCTCGAGAACGCCCTCCTCGAAATGCGAGTTGTTGTCCTCTCCGGTCCATAGACGCACACAGCGGATCATGATGTCTCTCCTTGCATGGTTGCTGCTTTGCCCGCGCGAGGTGGCGCGGACCGGATCATGTCCTTGGCCCCTTCATCAGGCTTTCGCGCCGATTGCCAGCGGCACCTTGATCTCGGCCACATATGGCTTGACCATCTTGGCCGGATCGACGATGCGGTCGAACTCCGGCTCGGTGACGAAACCGAGCCTCAGCGCCGCCGATTTCAGTGTGAGATCGTTGTCCATCGCGTAGTGCGCGATCCGGGACGCCTTGTCGTAGCCGATCACCGGTGCCAGCGCGGTCACGAGCATCAGCGACCTTTCGACATATTCCTGGATCTTCTTGCGGTTCGGCTCGGTACCTTCGACAAGAAAGACGCGGAAATTGGTGCAGCCATCGGCAAGGATGGTGACAGACTGGGCGATGTTGCGAATGATCAGCGGCTTGTAGACGTTCATCTCCAGATAGCCGCCGGCGCCGCCGAAGCCGACGGCGACGTCGTTCGCCATCACCTGCACGGCGATCATCGTCAGCGCCTCCGCCTGCGTCGGATTGACCTTGCCCGGCATGATCGAGGAGCCCGGCTCGTTCTCGGGAATCCGCAGCTCCGCAAAACCGGCGCGCGGACCGCAGGACAAAAGGCGGATGTCGTTTGCGATCTTGTAGAGCGAGCCGGCGAGCGTACGCAGCGTACCGGAGAGCTGAACCAGCGCATCGTGCGCACCCTGCACCGCGAACTTGTTCGGCGCGCTGACGAATGGCAGGCCGGTCAGCCGCGCGATCTCGGCGGCCACAGCTTCCGCAAAGCCGGGGGCCGCGTTGATCCCGGTGCCCACCGCCGTGCCCCCCAGCGCGAGACGGTAGACGCCCTTGAGCGCGTCGTCGATACGCGTGAGATTATCGGCGAGCATGCCGGCGTAGCCCGACCATTCCTGGCCGAGCGTCAAGGGCGTGGCATCCTGCATGTGGGTTCGGCCGATCTTGACGATGTCGTCCCAGCGGCTCGACTTTGCCGCGATGGCGTCGTGCAAGGCTTCGACCGCTGGAATGAGGCGCTCCGTCACATTCATCGCGGCCGCGATAGACATGGCGGAAGGGAAGCTGTCGTTCGACGATTGCGACATGTTGACGTGATCGTTCGGATGAACCGGCAGCTTGCTGCCGAGCGCCGTACCCGCGAGTTGGCAGCAGCGGTTCGAGATCACTTCGTTCACGTTCATGTTGAACTGCGTTCCACTACCTGTCATCCAGACGTGAAGAGGGAACATATCGTCATGCTGGCCGGCAAGAATTTCGTCGCAGACATGAACGATCAGCTTGTGGATCTTGCCGTCGAGACGACCACCAGCGTGGTTGGCATTCGCGGCCGCCTTCTTCAGAATGGCGTAGGAATGAATCATCTCGCGCGGCATCAGGTCCCTGCCGATACTGAAGTGCTCCAGTGAGCGCTGCGTCTGTGCACCCCAGAGCTTGTCGGCGGGAACATCCACTTCGCCCAGGCTGTCTGTCTCTTTGCGGAGGTTGTTCATTCTTGTCTCTCGTGGCCGTTGACGTCGGGAGCATCTCGTCGGCAATGGCCGAAAGTGTACGGACCGTCAGGCGCAAGGGCTTCCGCGAACGAACGTCCTTTTGCCTAATAGCAGGACGGGTGCCTTGGCTAGTGAGCGTCGCGATGTCCGTGCGAATAGCTTGATCGCCGGCAGAGCCAGAGAACGCATGCCGACGACGCGATCGGCAGAGCAACGCTCCACATGCCGAGCCACCTCGTCACGCTGCCGCCAGCTGCGGCGCCCAGCAGAAACATCAGGCAGAGCATCAGCATGGCTCTCGCGCCGCGTGCCGTATCGCGATCGGAACCGGCGACGAGCTGATCAATGGCGCGGAGCATGTTCCCGGTGACGGTCACCGACAGATATGTCCAGCGGCCGACCAGCCTGAAGCTTGCCGATTGCAACGCGACGCCGAAGGAGATGACGAAGATCGTGATCTCATCGGGAACGCGATGAAGCAGCAGCATCGCTGCGCCCAGGCATGCGATCTCCCCGACGAGGCACCGCAGCGCCATCCGGCTGCGCACCGCCACAAGCGATCCCAGGATGAACGCCGTGAGCGGAAGCAGGTGGTGAAGCATGAGGTGCCATTGCCCGGATGCCGTATAGATCCCGAGGAAAACAACGTTGCCTGTCTGTGAACTCGCGAAGACGCCAAGCGACAGCCACGTAAAGGCGTCGAGGAAGCCTCCCGACATGCTCAGCAGAGAGGCAACCAGCAGCGACCGTTCCGGAGCGAAGGCCTCGACGGGCGTCTCCAGCGATGCGGTTTGCATTGCCATACCGGCAGATCCGCAGGGTCAGAAGCCGGCGCGCGACGCGGTCTCTTCAGGCAGCAGAACGCGACGCGGATGCGTGAAAACGCCGTATCCGTCATCGCGGGCGACGGCGAGCAGCGTGACGCCCGCCTCGTTCGCGGTCTGGATCGCGAGCGCGGTCGGCGCGGAAACGGCGACGACGACCGGCGCGCCGATCATCGCCGCTTTCTGTACCATTTCCACGGAAACACGGCTCGTCAACAGCACGGCGCCGTCGCGGGCCGAGCCACCGTCGCGGACAATGGCGCCGGCGAGCTTGTCAAGCGCATTGTGCCGACCGACATCCTCCCTGACCAGAGTGATACCGTTGCGGGGATGCCAGAACGCCGCCGCGTGAACCGACCTTGTCTGTTGATTCAATGTCTGCAGAGGAGACAACGCCTGCATGGCGCCCAGCAGGTCCCGCGCGAGAAAGACGGTACTGCGCCCATCGACCCGCGACGGCGCACGACGGGCCTGTTCAAGGCTTTCGATGCCGCACAACCCGCACCCGACCGGTCCGCTGATGGCGCGGCGGCGCGCGGCCAGGGCCGCCGCGCGATTGCCATCGAGCCACATCCGCACCTCCAGGCCGAGCTCGTTCGAGACCAGCTCGATGCTTCTGATCTCACTGGCACGGTCGACAATGGCCTCGGTGAGGCTGAAGCCCACACCGAAATCCTCGAGATCAGCCGGTGTCCCCATCATCACGGCATGGGTCGATCCGTTGTAGGTCAGCGCGATGGCACTCTCCTCGGCAACCAATCGCGACGTCGACGTCGTGCGGCCGCCGCGCCATGCGATCTCGCGATGCCGCGTGAATGTTGCCCCCCTCATCGTGGCTCACGCCGCCGCCAGCCGAGCGGTGCCTTCGCGTTCGACACGTCAGTCATCGCCTGCCCCTGTGCATATGACCAGTCCTCCGGTCATGGATCGGAACAACCGTACAGGGAGTGGCTCGGAATGATCTTTCGAGGATGCCGCGATATTGTCTCATCCGCACGATGCAGGTCTCCGGTGCGCGAGCTCGCCGCTCGGCGGCGTCTGCCGCCGGTGATCATCCGCTTGTGCGTGGCCGCCACCGCGGGCGCAATCCCTGAAAACTCAGCGCCAGTTTGCGAAGGCATGTCCCGGCTTATGTCGAACCTCGCAGGTCTATCCGGAACCGGTTTCGGGCTTTCTCGGAATTTTCCGTGCGATCTGAGAATCGCTCGCTGGGCCCGAAAGACCTGTCGTGCAACTGGCTCTATTGCGAAGGCTCTTCACGCAACGCCAGCGATCGATCGACGAACGATGCTAGCGCCCTTGCGGAAGCTGGAATGCGATTGGGACTCGAATGAGCAAAGTGATCATCGTCACGGGAGCTGCAAACAGCATCGGACGAAACACCTGCAAGAAACTGGCCCAAGCCGGCCACACGGTCTACGTTTCGATGCGGGAAACGGGGGGCTATGATGAGCACGGCATTCGGGAGGCAGGAACCAATGGCAACGTCGATCTCCGCAGTTTGGAGTTCGACGTTTCCTCGGAGGCTTCCGTGAACGGCGCCATCGACACTATCGTCGCCGAGAACAGCCGCCTGGACGTGGTCGTGCACAACGCCCGGCAGGTCATCTATGGACCAGCTGAAGCCTTGACACCGGAACAGCTTGCCGACCTCTACGACACCAACGTGCTGGGCGCGCAACGGCTCAATCGCGCCGCTTTGCCACAATTGCGCAAGCAGGGCCATGGCCTGCTGATATGGGTTTCGTCAAGCTGCGCGCGTGGCTGCTCGGTTCCTTTCCTGGGCGCATATGCCTCCTCGAAGGCCGCGTTGGATGCGCTTGCACTCAGCTATGCCGGCGAGCTCGCACGCTGGGGTATCGAGACGACGATCGTCGTCCCCAGCGCGCTCGGTGCTAGCCATTACATTCGCTCCGGCCGGCCGCAGGACACCGTTCGGGCCGAGGAATACGCGGACGGTCCAACCGCCGATTTGAGCGAAATCGCACTCTCGGGACTTGCGCAGCTTTCGGGGCAAGACCGAATGCCCCAAGACGTTGCTCACACCATAGCGGATGTCGTCGACATGCCGTTCGGACAACGTCCGCTGCGGGTTCATTTCGGTCCGGACGACGACGGAGCGGCAGCCGTCGACGCCGTCGCCGAAAGCGTTCGCGCGGAACTGCTTCGCCGGATCGGACTGGAAGACATTCTCAAGCCCACTATCATCGGATAGGAGATTCTTTGCCCCCCAAACGAAAGTGATAGCCCCAATCCTTTACGCTGAAACTGCCGGATGTTACCGTGCCGCAACGTTCACACATCTCGGTGTGCTTGTCGTAGAA
Organism: Bradyrhizobium campsiandrae; assembly: GCF_014529705.1. GTDB lineage: Bacteria > Pseudomonadota > Alphaproteobacteria > Rhizobiales > Xanthobacteraceae > Bradyrhizobium > Bradyrhizobium campsiandrae. The sequence goes on along the minus strand of NZ_JAANIH010000005.1, from coordinate 144,605 downwards.
GGTGACGGGTCGTGCGCCGATCCCAAGATGGCCCCCGCTCGCAAAGCAACAACATGATCGCCGCTGCTGGCTGCGCCGCATCAGATGAAGCCACGCAGGAGATCTTGGTCTTCGGGCCGTTTCGGCTCGATCCCTCGCAGAGGCGAATCGAGAGAAACGGGAGCACGCTGCAACTGTCGGGGCGCGCATTCGACCTCCTGCTCGCACTGGTCCGGCAGGCCGGCAACGTCGTCAGTAAGACGGATCTGATCGCCATGACGTGGCCGGGAACCGGGATCGAGGAAAACACCCTGCGTGTCCATATCGCCGCGCTCCGCAAGGCACTCGGAGACAGCCATGGTGGCGACAGATATCTGAGCACCGTCTCCGGTCAGGGCTACTGCTTCGTTGCTGCGGTTTCGCGCGCAGAACAGGTGCAGGCTGCACCGACCAACCTGGCCGGCGCCCACAATTTGCCTGCGCGTCTCCGGCAGATGGTGGGGCGAGAGCAAGCCATCAAGGACATCTCGGAACGGCTAACAGCCCAGCGCTTCGTCACGGTCGTCGGCCCGGGCGGCATCGGCAAGACCACAGTCGCCGTTTCCGCGGGCCATGCCCTGCTCGCCAACTTCGCCGGTCACGTCCACTTCGTTAGTCTCGGCGAGACCGGCAACGCCGCTGCGGTGCCGGCGATCGTCGCATCTTCGCTTGGGCTCCAGGCGCGATCGAATGACCCGACGAGCAGCCTCACGACTTTCCTGCGCGACAGGCGCATGCTACTCATTCTGGATTGCTGCGAGCCTGTCATAGAGGCAGTAGCCGTACTGGCCGATCGGCTCTATCAGGCCGCACCGGAGCTGCACATCCTCGCCACCAGCCGGGAGTTGCTGCGCGTCGAAGGCGAGTTCACACACCGTCTGCAGCCGCTGCCGGCCCCGCCGGAGAAGACCTTTCTAACGGCCGCGGACGCCCTCGCCTACCCTTCCGTAAGACTCTTCGTCGAGCGTGCGACGGCTGCAGGCGGCGAGTTCGTGCTGACGGATGCGAACGCCTCCGATGTCGGCAGCCTGTGCCGCCGGCTCGACGGCATCCCGCTTGCCATTGAACTCACCGCTGCCCATGTCGGCGCATACGGCACCCGAGCGATGATCCAACTCCTCGACCAGCACCTCAATCTGCTGTGGGAGGGTCGGCGCACCGCGCTGCCCCGGCACCGGACACTGCGCGCGACCATCGAATGGAGCTACAATCTTCTTTCCGAACCGGAACGCGTGGTCCTCTGCCGCCTGTCCGTGTTCGTCGGCGGCATGACCCTGGATGCCGCCCGGTCGATTGCCTCTGATACGGAGGATGACGACGCAATCCTGGCGATCATCGACGGCCTCGCCGCCAAGTCGATGCTTGCGCTGAACACCGGCTCGCAACCGCCCCGCTACCGCCTTGCGGACTCGACTCGGGCCTACGCGCAAGAGAAGCTTGCCGCCAGCGGCGACGCCGCCGCGATCTCGCGACGTCACGCCTGCTACTTTCTCGACCTCCTCGAAAAGGTGGGTGGCAAGCCGGGTCGAGACTTTGCGGCGGTGGCCGAAGAATTCGGAAACGTCCGCGCTGCGCTGAATTGGTGCTTCTCGGATCAGGGAGACCGCGGAGCCGGCGTGGCGCTCGCTGCGGCGGCGATACCGCTGTTCTTCAAGCTGTCGCTGCTGGCAGAATGCGAGCTCTGGGTCACCCGGGCCATCGAAACACTCGACGAAACCGAAGGAAGCCTCAGGCAAGGCCTCCTGCTTCACACGGCGCTTGGGGCTGCCCGCATGTTCACCGGACAGCTGGATGAATTCGGCGCCAATCACCTCAAACGGGCGCTCGAACTGACGGAAAAGATCGGCGACATCCCCGGGCAGATCCGTTTGATCGACCAGTTGCATTTGATGCAATTGTTTGTCGGCAGATTTGATGAAGCATTGCGCACAGCCAAGCGCGGTGAAGACGTTGCCCTCGCCGGCAACGATTTCCTTGCGGCGGCCCGCATGCGCGTGTTGCTCAGCATCTCCTGCCAATATCTCGGCAAGTTCGCTGCCTCCCGCTCATACGTCGAGGCGGCATTACTGCATCCGGGCCTGGATGGAGTGGTCCCTAGCGGCCTTACCCTCGAATATCCCAAACGGGCTCAAATCACGCTTGCGCGCGTTCTCTGGCTTCAGGGATATCCCGACCAGGCCGCGCAAATGGTGCGGCGAGCCATCGCGGACGTCATCGCGGAGAACCATCCGGTCATGCTCTGTCGAGCACTGCCATGGGCATTCGACGTCTTCTTCTGGAATGGTGACATGGAGGATTGCGAAGGTCATATCGATAGATTCATCGTGGAGGCGCAAAGGCACAACCTCGCCATCCTCCAGATGGTCGGCGAGGCCATGAAGGGGATCACGTTGCTGGCCCGGAACGAGACCGCTGCCGGGCTCGCCATGCTAAGAGGGGCGATCGAGAAGCTGCAGAGCCGGTCTTTCGGCGCCGTAGCGGGGCTTCGCATGCCCCTCGCCGAAGCACTTGCGGCGGCAGGTCACGGCGACGAAGCCCTGGACACCATCGATCAGGCGATTGCCCACGCCCGGCATTGCAACTTCATGATGGACATGCCCGATATGTTGCGCGTCAGAGCAGAAGCGCTGATGCGCAAGAGCCATCCGGACCTTCTCCAAGCGGAACTGAACCTCGTGCAGGCGCTCGATGTCGCCCGCGATCAGGGAGCGCTCGGCTATGAGCTTCGCGTAGCAATAGCGCTTGCGAAACTGTGGCAACGAGGCGGACGCCGCCAGGAGGCCTACGACATGCTCGCACCCGTCTATCAGCGATTTACCGAAGGGTTTCAGAGGCGCGGCCTCGCGACCGCACGGGGCTTGCTTGCCGAGCTGAGGCCTCCGGCGAACTGCGGAACGTTCCGGCGCACGGAGGCAGCAGCAACTCGCCCTTGATGCGCCAGAGCTCGGCGACATACCACCCTTCGTCCCGTGCCTCGCGGCGCGCAAGCGCCTCGTCGGCAGTCTGATCGCCGCGATAGTGCAGCGTCGTCGCAAGCAGCCGGTCCGCCATCATGCGATCGACGGTATTGCCGGCATCAGCCACGACCTCTGCAAAACGCTCCGCAAATTCAAGGGCCCTGCGGAATTCACCGGTGTTGAACTGGTCGATGGAGGCCCCACTGCGCGCGACATAGGTAATCCGTGTCACCGAGTTGCTCGGCGAGCTGAAAGGTCGCGGCCCGGGTGGGACCGGCCTCCCTCGCCCTTCCGACCCCGTACATCAACGACCAGCCGCGCGGCCGAGAGCTGCATGAGAAGCCGCAGCGCGTTCGCGGCCGTCGGATCGAGGCGCTAGCGCAAGTTCGGTCCACTCGCGACATTCGGCGAGAGAGCGACATCTGTACCCAGAGCGGGACCGCAGCCGCCGTCAACGCCGCACCCGCTTGCGTGTCTCCATCGGACGAGAAAGCCCAGTCGAGACTCGTTCGCACATTGTCGATGTGGCGACCATAGACGGCAAGCTATTCCGCCTACGGCCTCACCTCGCTGTCGGCTTCAGCTCTCGCAAAGGATGCCGAATAGTACTTCGCCTGGCGGCGGGCGGCATCGGGATATTCGCCGCCGGCATGCAGCTTCTCCAACGCATACGCCCGCGTCGTGTCGAGCAGGCGGTAGTGCGGACTGTCGCAGCGAATATCTACGAGAACGAGCGACTTTGCCACCAGCCTCGCGAGCTGCCCGGTAACGTCGCCGCGCCCCTCCCCGGCAACTGCGATCACGGCATCGAGCTGGAATTCGCCGGCGAATATACCGAGCTGCCGCAACAGCCAGGCCTCGTCACCCGGCAGCAGGTCATAGCTCCAGTCGAGCGTTGCGCGCAGCGTTTGCTGGCGCGGCAACGCCGTGCGCCGCCCGGTCGTCAGGAACTTGAACCTGTCATCGAGGAGCGCCGCGATCTTCGGCGGGCTGAGCATGGCTGCACGTGCCGCCGCAAACTCGATCGCAAGCGGAATACCATCGAGCCGTCGGCAAATGGCTGCGACGGCGCGGATGTTCTCGTCATCGGGCGCAAAGCTCGACCCCAGTGCCTTGGCTCTGCTCGTGAACAGTTCCATTGCGCTGTATGCCGAGGCGTCGGCGGGCTCGTGCCATGTTTCGGGCGGCACGCCCAAAGGGGGCACGCGATACACGAGCTCTCCCTCGACGCGCAGCGCCTCCCGGCTCGTCGCAACAATGATCGTCCCTGGACAGCGGTTGACCACCAGCTCGGAGACCTGTGCGACGGCGTCGATGACATGTTCGCAATTGTCGAGAATGAGCAGCAATCGCCGGGAGCCGATCGCGCGCGCGATGGCTTCCGGCGAAATCTCCTCGCCCTCGAGCTTGGCGCCAAGCACGCCGGCGATGGCCGAGCAGACGAGCTTGGGATCCGACAACGAGGCCAGCTCGACGAGCAACCTGTCTGCCTCGAAACCGGGCGGCGGGGTTCTGGCGGCTTCAAGCGCCAGCGCCGTCTTTCCGATGCCCCCAGGCCCGATCAGGCTCAGCACGCGATGGACCCTCAGCAGCCGCCACAAATGCGCGATCGCCGCAGTCCGGCCGATCAGATCGAATGACGCGCTAGGAATGTTGACTGACGGCGGCAACTTGCTTGCAGCAGATTGCAGCGGGGGGTCCGTATGGCGGATCCGCCACGCACCCAACAAACGATAGCCGCGGCCAACGGTGGTTGACAGCATGTCACGGTCAGCACCAAGAGCCTTTCGGATCGCCGCGATATGCACGCGAAGCGCGCTCTCCTCGACAAACACACCCCGCCAGACGCGCTCCGCCAGGTCGTTCTTTGTAACGAGCTGACCCTGCGCCTGCGCCAATTCCACAAGAATCTCGAAGGCACGCCCACCCAAAGGAACGAGCTCTCCCCTCAGGCGCAGTTCGCGTCTGGCAGGATCGATTTCCCATTCCGCACAGGTGTAGACGGGATGCTGGCCTGGCTCAGCCATCATTGGGGCAGCCCCAAGCGGTCTAGTCATTCTTTACCCAACCTACCACCAACCCAGTCGAAAGACACAGGCGGCCGGACGGCGCAGCCGTCGGTCCCTGTCTCGCGATGCGCACTCTTCAGCAACCGCGGCAGATCGATCCTTCCAGCATCTTCTCGAGCCGGGCATCATCCTTGTCGATGGTCGGGTCCGAACCGAGCAATGGCCCCTTCATCGCGTGCCCAACCCCGTTCGATCCCGGCAGCGCCGTGCCCAGCGAGTTCGTGCCCGGCGCCGCGGCGCTCGTACCGAGCGAGCCGCCGTTCTCCATCGACATGTGCGATCCCATGCCGCCGCGGGCAGACGCATCGCTAGAAAGCGCGACCAAGGCGACGAGGCAAATGGCGGAAAATAATCTCATTGCTCACACTCCACATGCTCAAACAACCTGCTCTCCACAAACGGGTATCGAACGCGTTTGACCACCCACAATCGCGCGAGGATTCTGACAACGCTGACAGACTCCTCCCGCAAGAGTGATGCAGAGCCGCCGGGATTTTCCGTCCCTCCGACCTACATAGATCTCATCAGAATAATCTTTGGAAACGCCACCAGCCGAGCAGCGATCATCGCCAAGCGTCTCTCCGCACGGAGCAAGCAATGGAGAATCGCTATGACTGCATTCAAGACCCTGATTGCCGCGGCACTGATCTCAACGGCAACGATTTCGTCCGCATCCGCAGCCTGGTCCTTCGCCGATCAGGAGCCAGCTGCCTTTGCATCGATGTATCCCGATCGCGACGTGCTGAATGGTGGCGCGCTGACGCCCGCTGGGCGAATGGGACTCGAGCGGCCGGGTGGTGCCGCGCCCGTATTCGCCGCGGGCCGCCATCTCAATAACCATCACGAGCGGTGATGACGAGCGCCGCAGGCGGCATGATGCGACGACTTCGTGCGAAGGCGAAAATGTTCGTTCAATCGACACTCCGGACGTAGCAGACCAATGCACATCTCTCGCGTGCGGGCCGAGACGTTACCGGCGTCGCTTTCTCAAGGAGATGTTCAATGACGACACTGAAGTTCTTGTCGGCTGGATTCGTGCTCGCAGCTATGATTGCTTCCCCCGCGGTGGCTCGCGAAGGCAGCGCGAAGCGTACCAATTCCGACGCATATGCCTCGGCCCAGCGCGTCCCGGTCTCTTCGAAGCGCGGCTGCACCCGTGCTCCCGACGTCGGCGCGTATGCAAGCGCTCCTTGGCGCCGACCGCCCTGCGAGCCCACGTCGGGCTACTAAGCCCCGCGAAGCGCAGCAGTCCGGTTGATGCCAACTGGAAGTTGATCGTCTCAACGGTCCGGATTTCGATCTCTCGGCGGAAGCAGCAACGGCGGCGCGCGATCGGGCCGCCGTTCCCGTGAGTGACGTGCGTATCTCTGAAGCATCCGCACTTTGGACTTTCCTGCACCGACGCTTCTGCGCGGTGTGAAGCAATCATGCTTCCATTGACAGCATCGGGCGCCGCTCGATAGTTCCTTCCATCCTGATACAGCCCGGACCGCCGTCACGAATTCGTGTATCGAACACGAGCGCGTCGAGTGCGACCATCGAGAACAAACGAAGCGCCGGCGATAGAGCAGGCCTTCTTGACTCGCTGACGGCCTTCCCTGTACGACGCTTCAAGTGCATCTTCGCTGGCGAACTGCTTGCCAAGGGTCGGTGATCTCAAGGGCGGCCTCGTGAGTCCCCCGAATCACGGCAGCAAGGTTGTGCACGGACCCTCTATGTCATCGTCGATTGATCGCACCTACGCTTTTGGACGTTGGCTGATCGATTGCCAACGGAGGGAGCTGAAATACGATGACGTCGCGGTGCCAATTGGCAGCCGCGCATTCGAAATTCTCGAGATGCTGGTCGGCTCGGCGGGTGTCCTGGTCACCAAGGACGATCTTATCCGAAGTGTCTGGTCGGGTCTGACCGTCGAGGACAATACGCTCCAGGTTCATATTTCGGCCGTCCGCAAGGCGCTGGGCGAGGATCGAAATCTGCTCAAGACGGTTTCGGGCCGCGGATATAGCCTCGGCGGAACCTGGCGAAACAGGCAGCCGGATCAACCCGCAGTTGCCCCTCTCACGGTGCCCGTCGACACGCCTTTTTCCAACAATTTGCCGAGCGTCCGCGCGCCTCTCATCGGTCGTGACGACTGTCTGAGCGAATTGACCGATGTGTTGTCCGCATATCGGGCCGTGACTCTTGTCGGCCCCGGCGGCATCGGGAAGACCAAGCTGGCCATCGAGCTCGCGCGCCGCGTCGCCTCATCCTTCAACGATTCCGTGACTCTCGTCGAGTTCGCAACCCTGCAAGATCCGGCGGGCGCCGCATCTGCGACCGCCCGTGCCCTCAAGCTCGCCTCGAATGACAAGGAAGTAACACCCGCAAGCATCGCGCAGGCTATCGGCGCGCGCCGCCTGCTTCTTGTTCTCGACAATTGCGAGCATGTGATCGAAACCGCGGCGCAGATCGCCAACGCCGCGCTTCGCTATTGCCCGAACGTCACCGTTGTTGCGACCAGCCGCGAAGGTCTTCGCATCGATGGCGAATACGTTGCTGCCGTTCCGCCGCTGTCGGTTCCTCATCCCGGCACGAAGGATCCCGAGTTGCTGCTCCGGGAAAGCGCCGTGGAGCTGTTCGTCGCGCGAACGCGGGCGCTGCGCGCGAGCTTTGTTGCGAGCGCGGCCGAGCTTCAGAAGATTGCCGCCATCTGTCGTCGTCTCGATGGAATTCCGCTCGCATTGGAATTCGCCGCAGCGCGGGCCGCCAATCTCGGAGTGGACACCGTGCTGCTCCGCCTGGACAAGCGCTTCGAACTCCTGAGCGGCGGCCGGCGCGACCAGTTGCCGCGACACCAGACGCTGCGGGCGACACTAGACTGGAGCTACGATCTCCTGCCGCCGACGGAGCAGAACTTGCTTTGCCGGCTTGCGATATTCCCGGCCGGCTTCACGCTCGATGCGGCAATTGCGATGATGGACACCCTGTCCCGGTCGGACGTCATCGAAACCCTGTTCAATCTGATCGGGAAATCACTTGTGTCGCTCGACCCCTCATTCGAGGGGCGATGGCGGCTACTGGAGAGCACGCGTGCCTACGCGCTGGAGAAGCTCGCGGGCGCAGGTCTCGTCGAGCAGGCCGCCAGACGGCAGGCCGGCTTTCTCAGGCAGATCGTTGCGCCGCTTGGCGACAGCTCTCCAGCTCCCGACGACATCTCCCGCTTCGCGCAGGAAATCGGAAACGTGCATGCGGCGCTCGATTGGGCGTTCTCGCCCAGTGGAGATACCGCCCTCGGCATCGAGCTCACGGCCGGTTTCGTTCCGGTCTGGATGCAGCTATTGTCCTTCATGGAATGCTCGGCGCGGATCGAGCAAGCACTTGCGCATTTCAGTCCTGAGTTCGCCGGCGCCCCGAAACTCAAGGCGCAGCTCTATGTCGCGCTGGGGTTTGCACTCCTGAACACCACGGGGTCGGCGGATCGCATGAAGGCGGCGCTGAGCATCGGTCTCGCGCTCGCCGAGGAATTGGCCGATCTCGAGTTGCAGCTCAAGGCAGTCTGGACGTTGTGGAGCTACAATCTCAATTCGGGTCGATACGCCGAGGCCAAGGAGGTCGGCGAACGCTACCTCGAAATCGCACTGCGCACCGGCAATCCCACCAATGAAACGGTCGGCCGCCGCCTGATCGGCGCCGCCACCCATTTCTTCGGCGCGCAGGAGGACGCGCGGCGCGAACTGACACTGTCGCTGGACCACGCGGCTCACGGGCTGGACGACGATGCGAACCAGATGTGGTTTCTGCTGAACCAGAGCGTGCTTGCGAAGGCAATGCTGGCGCGCGTGCTGTTGTTGCAGGGGAAGATCAGCCAGAGCAGATCCCTCGCGGCCGAATGCCTCCAGGAGGCTCAGCGCGAGAAGGACAAGCTTGCGATCGCCTATGCGCTGCGGAACGCGGTCTGTCCGATTGCGCTGATGACGCATGATCTCGCCGCCGCCGATCAGGCGATAGCTTCGCTTCTCGAACTCGTCACACGTGAGGGAATAGCGTTCTGGACCAGCTGGACGTCCTGCCTCAAAGGACAATTGCTGGTTCTGCAAGGCAAGCATGCCGACGGGATAGCGCTGCTGCGTTCCGGCCTGAAAGCGCGAACCGAAAACGGGTGGCTGATGCGCAATCCGGAGTTTCTCGGATCGCTTGCCGAGAGCCTGCTCGCGGGCGGCGAGATTGCGCAGGCGCTGGCCGCGGTGGAAGAGGCCCTGACCATATCGCGGCAGGGGTGGCAATTATGGTGTCTTGCCGATCTGCTGAGAATCAAAGCTGAGATTCTTCTGGCCAATGACCCGTCCGGCTCCTCGCGATCCGAAGCGCTGCTCGCCGAGGGACTATCCGTGGCGCGAGACCAGCAATGCCGCTTCTATGAGCTGAAGGTTGCGGCGGCGTGGGCAAGGATCATGGTGGGTTCGAACCGCCGGCAGAGGGCACTTGATCTCGTCGGTCGGGTCAGCGCCCTGTTCGACCAGGATATCGATCTTCCCGCACTCGCCTTTGCCCGCGCTCTGGGTCCGGCGCCTTACACCTGCCACTAGAGCTCGGTTCGCCGCGCTCGTCAGCATCCTGGCGGCAGGATTGGCGGTACGCCCGGCGTCGGCGCAGCGCCTGAAGCGTTCGCCGGCAACACGGTCGCAGGCGAAGCGAGGTTCATCGAGACGCCCTCCATACAGGCCGAGCTGTTTGGGCTCGGGGCAACGGTAGCATTGGGGTCGATGCCCGTACCACCACCGCCGCTGACATCCGCCACGATCGTCCCGGGCGCCGGGCTCATGACGACTTGCGGGATCGACAATGCCAGGGACGCAGCGCTTGCCACCTGCCCTCCAGGCGTTGAGCTGCACGCCACCGGCGCCCCCGTTCCCGCCGGCGTCGCCGCGGTGATCGTCCCGATGGCGCTACTGTTCTGCCCTATGACCGGGAGCAACGGAGCAGCGATGCCCGGCGGTGCAAGGCCCGTGGGCGATACGATCGGCGTCGCCGGCACCGGCGTTGGCGACGACGACGGCGGAGCGCAGACCACCACTGTCCCCGGCGTCGTCGGATCCGAAGCTAGCGGAACCGGCGCCAGGGTCGTATCCGGAGCACCTGACACGGTCGTTGCGGAAAACGGCCCAGGGCTGTTGAGCGGTGAGATCACGATCGCGCCCGGCACCGTCGGCAGGTACATCGCGGTGCTGCCTGTCGTTGCGACCTGTGCCGTGCACGGATAGCTGCCGAGCAGCAAGGCTAACATCATCACCAGTGCGATCCGCATCATCTGTTGCGTCCCTAGCTGGTCTCAGTCTTGCGGGCAGTGACCTTACTGCCCTCCGCCAGATTGACGGCCGGATTGAGCACGACCTGATCGCCGGGCTGCACGCCGTCGCGCACTTCCACTGTGGTACCGAAATCCCGGGAGATCGATACCTGCTGGAAATGCGCCGTACCGTTCCGCACGACCACGACATGGAGGCCGTTCTGATCGAAGGCGAGCGCGTCGGACGGGATTGTCATCGACGGCGTCCTGAGCGGGATCGATAGCTCGACCGTGCAATAGATGCCCGGACTGAGCAGGCCGTCGGGGTTGGGAACGTCAATCTCGGTCAGCAGAGTGCGGCTCCCCGGCTGCAGCGCGGATGCGATCCGCGTGACCTTGCCGGCAAACGACCGTCCCGGAATCTCGGGGACGCGGATGTCCGCATCAACGCCCGGAGCGACGCCGAATGCCTCGTCCTGCGGTATGAACACCTGGGTTCGGATCACATCGGAATGCATCATCGTGAACATGAAGGTCGAGCCCGACTGCACCAGGCTGCCATTGTCCACGTTGCGCTGCGTGACCACACCGTCGAACGGCGCCACCACACGCTGGTAGGACTTTTCCTGCTGAAGGACCCGGATCTGCGCTTCCTGCGCTGCGACGTTCGACTGGGCGACGCCAACCGCGCCCTGCTGCGCCCGCAGGGTGAGACGATCGTTGTCGCCCTGTTGTGCCGTCAACCAGCCCTGCTTGACGAGGTTGCTGTCGCGCGAATTGGTGACGTCGGCCAACTCCCGGCTTGCCTGCGCCTGTTGAAGGGCGGCCTGGTCCTGGGCGAGTGTCGCCTGCGCCTGCGCAATCTGCTGATCCAGCTCCGGCGCAGTGATTTCCGCGAGAAGATCGCCCTTCTTCACCCGATCTCCAATATCGACGTAGCGCTTCTCGACGTAGCCGCTGGTTCGCGCAAAGATGTTGGCCGCCTCGAATGCGGTCGTCGTCGCCGGCAGGCTGACCTTCATCAGGTTCCCGCTGGGCTTGACCATCGCAACCCGAACCTCGGGAACGTTGGTCCGAATCTGCTCCGCCACTGCGGCAACGTCACGCGCGGCCTCGTAGTGCCGCCATCCGCCAACGCCGAGAGCGCCTATGAGCACAACGAGTACGCCTCCTCCGAGCAGTGCACTATAACGGCGTCCGGATCGTGTGGCCTTGCTCGGCAGCTCCACGACCCGCAGGCTTTCCTTCCCAGGACGGTCGTTGGCCTCGTCGTCATTGCTCCTTGCGCGAACATCGCTCATTCCGGTTGCTCCTCGAATACGCCATGGCGAGGCTTGCCGTCATTGCCCTTGCGCAGCATGGCAAAGAGACAGGGCACGATCAGCAAAGTGGTCGGGGTCGCGAACAGCAGGCCGCCGATGACCGCCCGCGCGAGCGCCGCATTCTGCTCCTCGCCAGGCCCGCCGATCGCCATCGGAATCATGCCCACGATCATCGCCGCCGCGGTCATCAGCACAGGCCGGATTCGCGTGCGGCCCGCGCTCAACGCTGCTTGGAAGGCCGAATGGCCCTTCAACTGCTCGTCGCGTGCGAAGGTGACGAGCAAGATGGAATTTGCGGAGGCAACGCCGATCGCCATGATGGCTCCCATCAGCGATGGCACGTTCAGCGTCGTGCCGGTGATGAACAGCATCGTAACGATGCCACAGAATGTCGCCGGTAGCGCCAGGATGACGACGAAGGGATCACCAAAATTCTGGTAGTTCACGACCATCAGCAGGTAGACCAGGATGGCTGCAAACACCAGGCCAAGTCCGAGATCGCGGAACGACTGATGCATGCTCTGGATCTGTCCGAGAACCTGGATCGAATTGCCCGGCTGAAGCTGCTTCTGCAGCGTGGATGTCACCTTCTCGATGTCGGCCGCGACACCGCCGAGATCACGGCCCTGCACGCTGGCATAGATGTCGTACACCGGCTGGACATTGGCCTGGTTGGAATTGGTCGGAACGGTGCCCCGTTTGAAGGTCGCGACGTTGCTGAGGAGGCCCGGCACCGTCTGCCCGCTCGCAGCGAGCGAGGCCGACACTGGCGTGTTGCCCAGGGCGTTCAGCGAATTGGCGCGGTATTCGGGCGTCTGCACGGCCAGGTAGTATGGAATGCCTGACGCTGGATCGGTCCAGAAATTCGGAGAGACCTGCGCGGACGACGAAAGGCTGACATTGATGTTGGTCGCCACCGTGCTCGCATTGAGGCCGAGTTGCGCGGCGCGGGTACGGTCTATGTCGGCATAGAATGCGGGAGCATCGACCTCCTGCTGCAGGTGCGCATCGACGACGCCGGGGATCGCGGCAAGACTCTTCTGCAGCTCCTTGGCGACGGAAAGATTATTGTTGCCGTAACCGACCGTTCGGACATCGATCTGTGCGGGGAGACCGAAGTTCAGGATCTGCGTGACGATATCGGCCGCCTGAAAATAGAAGGTGTCCTCCGGGTATTCCGTCGGCAACACCTGCCGCAGCTTCTTGATGTAGTCCGCAGTCGGCTTGTGTCCGTCCTTCAACGACACGAGAATGGTGCCGTCGTTCACCCCGATCGTCGAGCCGTCCGCGAAGGCGAGATTGTACGCCCGCGCCGGCAAGCCGATATTGTCGACGATCAGTGCCCGGTCGCGCTCCGGGATGACGTCGCGGATCTCGTCCTCGACCGCCTGGAAGATCGCCTCCGTCCGCTCGATTCGCGTACCCGCGGGCGCACGAACATGGAGCTGGATCTGCCCGCCGTCGATCAGGGGATAGAAATCTCGTCCGACGTAAGTGAACATGGTGGCTCCGAGCGCCAGCACCGCCACGGCGACGATCGGAACGATGGCGCGATGTCGCAGCAGCCGCAGCAGGAGATCGGAATAGCCATCGCGCAGGCGCTCGAAGGCGCGCTCGAACGCCGCGGAAGCGCGCGCGAAGACGTTTGACGGACGCTCGCCCTCTCCATGACGCCGCTCGCCCTTCAGCAGCAGACCGATGGTAATCGGCGTCAGCGTTCGCGACAGCCCGTATGATGCCAGCATGGCGAACACCACGGCGAGGCCGAGCGGTGTGAACAGGTATTTGGCCGGGCCCTCGAGAAACACCACAGAAGTGAACACGCAACTGATCGCGAGTGTCGAGACCAGCGTCGGCACCGCAATCTCCGCGGCCCCATGCAGGGTCGCGTCCGGCAGCGGCATGCCTTCCTCGGTCCAGAGCCGGTGCGTATTCTCGATCGTCACGGTCGAATCGTCGACGAGGATACCGACCGCAAGAGCCAGGCCGCCGAGCGTCATCGTGTTGAGGGTCTCGCCGAGGAAATAGAGGGCGATCAGAGAGCACAGCATCGCAAGCGGGATCGAGATCAGGACGACCAGCGTCGATCGCCACGATCCCAGAAACACCAGGATCATCAGCGCCGTCAGGCCGGCCGCGATCGCGCCTTCGCGCAACACGCCATCGACAGAGTGAGTGACGAAGATCGACTGGTCGAACAGCTCGTTGATCTTCATGCCCGCCGGCGCCGCCGCGCGGATCGATGTAAGGGCCGCTTTCACACCGTTGACGACGGCGAGCGTGGAGGCATTGCCGTTCTTGATGACGCTGAGCAGGACGGCGCGATGGCCGTCCTCGCGGACGATGTTCTGCTGGACCTGGGCGCCGTCGCGGACCTGGGCGACGTCCTTCAGGAAGATCGTGGCGCCGTTTGCGAACTTGACCGGGATCATATTGAGATCGTGGATCGTCGCCGGTGTCGCGTTGGTCCGAACGGTGTACTGGGTGTCACCGATCTTGGTCGTACCGGTCGGCAGCGTCAGGTTCTGGGTGTTCACCGCATTGACGATGTCGAGCGGCGTCAGCCCGCGCGACAGCAGCTTGTTCGGATCGATATCGACCATAATCTGGCGATATTTGCCGCCCGCGGGCGTGGGCAAGGTCACGCCAGGCACCGGTGCCAGTTGCTGGCGAACCCTATAGATGCCGAAATCATAGAGCTGCTGCTCGTTCAGGCTGTTGGATTCGAGGCTGAGCTGCAGCACAGGCACGCTGGAGGCATTGAACTGCACGATGATCGGCGGCTGGATGCCGGGCGGCATCAGGGCGCGAATGGCGTTGGTCGCCGAGACGATCTGCGAGATCGCAAGATCGAGATTCACGTCCGGCTGAAAGTAGATCTTCTGAATCGACAGGCCGTTCAGGGTCTGCGCCTCGATATTCTTGATGCCGTTGACATTGGCGCTGATCGAGTACTGGCTGTAGGTGCTGACGCGCTGCTCCATCTCCGGCGTCGAGAGGCCGGTGTAGCTCCAGATAACCGTGACGACGGGAATCCGGATCTCCGGAAAAATGTCTGTCGGCATCGAGCGGATGGCGATGCCGCCGAGGAACAGAATCAGTGCCGCGAGCACGTAGAACGTGTGCGGAAGCCGCAGAGCGAAACGGACAATTCCCATGATGGTCTGCCTGGAGCAAGATTGCGCAATTCGTCGGACAGGTGAGGACGGCCGGACCTCCGTTCAAATGAAAACGAATTCAGTCGCGGCATGCGACGGCGCGCGACGCATCCTGCGCGGCGAGCATCACGGTCCGCTTGACCTTGGCGAAGGCGCGTAGCTCGATCTGCCGAACCCGCTCACTGGATATGGACAGCTCCCGGGCGAGCTGATCGAGCGTCACCGGGCATTCCGCCAGTCGCCGCGCTTCGAAGACACGACGGTCCCGCGGCGCGAGCCCGTCCAGTGCAATACGCAAGGCTTTGCTGCGCCGCTCGGTCTGGTCGTGGTCGGCAAGCGACGTCTCCGCATCAACCGCTCCATCGACCAGCAAGGCTTCCAGCTCGGTTCCACCGTCCTCGTCACCGACGCGCGCGTTCAGCGACATGTCACCATTGAGCCGCGCATCCATTTCGATCACCTCGCGCGCCGTCACCTCCAGCCTCGCGGCGATCAGTTCGGCGACGTCGGGCGTGAGCCCCGCCATCACGCTCCCGGTGGCTTTCCTGATCTCGCCGCGGAGCCTGAAAAACAGCTTCTTCTGGGCAGCCGTCGTCCCGATCTTGACCAGAGACCAGGAGCGCAGGATGTATTCGTGAATGGTGGCCTTGATCCACCAGATCGCGTAGCTGGAGAACCGCGCGCCGTGGCCGGGTTCGAACCGCGACGCAGCGATCACGAGACCGAGATTCGCTTCCGCGATCAGGTCCACCAGTGGCAGACCGTATCCTTTGTAACCTCGCGCCAGCTTGGCGGCGAGCCGAAGATGGCTGGTGACGAGCGCATCCGCGGCGCGCGGATCCCGCGTTTCCTGCCAGCGACGCGCCAGCTGCTGCTCCTGACCCGGCTCAAGCATATCGAAGCGCCTGATCGTCGCCGAGTAAGCATTCAGGAACGGAATCGACACCGATGCGGTCGGCGCGCCAACAGGATCGCGCCTCACGACTTCATGGCTCGTCTGCATTTGTCACTCCAATCGCCCTGGCCGGCAGTTTGATCTCGAAAGCATTGCGCGCCATTTGCCTCATCCCATCTGGCACGCGTCTGCGTGGAGCAATGCGCGCGACCGGCGCGTGTTGGACCTGCCCGCCCTCCTGGCCCAGGCAAGGATCTCGATCCGACCACCGGGCGCAGGGCCGATGATCAGCCGGAAGCCATGCAGCTTGACGATCGCGGCCACCAGGCTCAGTCCAAGCCCGACGCCGGGAGTGTTGCGCATCTTGTCGGAACGGTAGAACCGCCGCAGCACGGCCTCGCGCTCCTGCTCGCTGATGCCGGGGCCGGTATCGCTCACGCGCACCAGCACGGTGTCGTCCTCCGCTTCCAGGGTGAGCTCCACGCACCCGCCTGACGGCGTGAACTTGATGGCGTTATCGACGAGATTGGCGACCGCCTCGAACAACAAATCCCGGTCACCCCACACCTGCACGTTGCGGGCGGTGACGGCACCAAGCTCGACATGCTTGTCCTCGGCGATCGGCTCGTAAACGTCGCATACCTCCCGCAGGATCTCGTCGAGCGCGACGTCGCCAAAGCCCGCCACGCGGCGGTTGTTCTCGATCTCGGTGAGACGCAGCAACGCCGTGACGATCGCAAGCGACTGGTCGATGCCGGCAATAGCCTTGTCCGTGATGTCCTGGAGGTGCTCCAGCGTACCCGCATGCGTCCGCCCGCGCTCCAGCGCCAGGCGGACGCGGGTCAATGGGGTCCTGAGATCATGAGCGATGTCGTTGCCGACGCCGGCGAGCGCATTGATCATCATCTCCATCTCGTCGAGCATACCGTTGACGATCCTGGCCAATCGCGCAAACGGATCGTCCGTTCCACCCTCCGGAAGCCGCTCACGCAGCTCGCCAGCCACGATGCGTTGGACCCTCTGGTTGACCTCCTCCACGCGTCTCTGGGCACGCAAGCTCAGCCAGGCACCCGCGAGCAGGCAGAGGCTGAACGCCGGCAGCAGACCCAGGGCGAGCGCCTGCCCCACCACGCTCGAGATCTCGCGCGTCTCGTCGACGTTCCGTCCCATCACCAGAACGTCGCCGCCATCGAGGCGCCAGCCGGCCGCCCTGACCGCCGGCACATGGACCGCCGGCTCTTTGAACAGATCGAGCCGCACGCCCTGCACCGCTCCATCGAGTCCCAGCTCGCGCGGCACGCGGTCGATATTGCCGGCAATGCGGGCGCCACCGGCATCAAACAATCCCGCATACTGCACGCCCCTGGAATCCTGCGCGAGATGATCCGCGATGGCGGTGATGCGGCGTGCGGAGGGCAACTCCGCGACGAAGCGGATCTGCGTCGCGATCATGCGATCGGATCGCGCGACCAGATAACCATCCAGCTTCCAGTAGATGAACGCGAACAAGGCGACCACGAAAAGCGCGAAGGCGGCCGCCACGGCGAGGGCCCAAAGGAACGTGCTGGAGCGGATCAACTGGATGTGCATCATTCGCTCCTATTGCCGCGATCGGAGGACGAAGCCGGAGCCGCGAACGTTGTGGATCAGCTGCGTCTCTCCGGGACCGTCCACCTTGTGACGCAACCGGCCCATATGCACGTCGATCAGGTTAGTGGTCGCCGGAACGAACTTGTAGTTCCAGACCTCCTCGAGCAGCATCGCGCGCGTCAGCAACTGGTCGCTCCGGCGCATCATGTATTCGAGCAAGCGAAATTCGCGCGGCAACAGCTCGAGCCAGCGCTCGCCGCGGCACGCGGTCCGCTCGATCAGATCGAGCTGCAGCGGCCCGACATGCAAGATGGTCTCACGACTTTCCGTCGGCCGGCGCAGCAACGCCTCGATTCGCGCCACCAGTTCGATGAGCGCGAACGGCTTGGTGAGATAATCATCCCCACCCATCCGCAGCCCTCGCACCCTGTCATCCACGGCGCCGAGCGCGCTCAACACCAGTACGGGCGTCCTGACCTGATCCTTGCGTAGCGCCTCGATGACGGTCAGCCCGTCCATTCCCGGCAGCATGCGATCGACGATCATGGCGTCGGGACTCGACGCACGGGCCCGATCGAGACCGTCGACGCCGTCGCCAGTCCACTGCACCTCGAAGCCACGATCGGCGAGCTCGGCGACAATCGCCTCGGCGGTCTCGGTGTCATCCTCGATCAGCAGAATCCGGCTCATGATCGTCGTCCCACGCTCCGCGCGACGCTTTGGTGGGCGGTGGGAACGCTCGGGCTCGGCGGCGCGCTGTGTCACGTTCGATGCCCGCCCGCTTCGAACGCACGCCGTTGAGACCGTCCGATGCCGGCCACCCGCGGCATGACGACGTAAATCGGCAGCGGCAGGGGCGCCATTGAATTACAGTTCATGATGTCGGCTCGGCGCCTTGCGAACAGCGCAAGTGCAGAGGCGATCCATCTTCCCAATGTCGTGATCATCTTTTCCGGTCCCCGCTGCGAACTTCGCTGGATCGAACATATGTCGTCAAACGCACGCGCTGTAGTTTCAGGGACCACGGATGTTATGCATTCGCACGATCGTGCTTGCTGCGCGGCATTGGCTCACAGCCGGTTGAACCGCGGTGAACGAATCGTGCGTTTGAATCGCGATCGATTGCTCACACCTCGATGACGAGCCGGCTGGTTCGGCCTGAAGTCATCAATGGAGAGAGCGAATGACCACGTCCAAATTGTTGTCGATGGGATTGATCGCAGCCGCCATGCTCGGAGGCCCCGTCATGGCGCGCGAGCATCATCGCGTCGTGCAGCAGCCCGCGGTGGAAGCCGACACGGTCGCAACGAACGCGCCATTCTACTATCCGGGCGAACGCGCCTGCATTCCGGCCCCCCGCGTCGGCGCCTTTGCCACCGCGCCGTGGACCGGCAACAACGTGCCGTGCGAGCCGGGCACCGGCAGCTACTGATCACGTCGACGCGATCGGCCGTGCACCGGCACCGGCCGCCGCTTGGAACGACAGGGGGCGGGCTGCTCCGTTCAGCCCGCTCCCTAGCGCGCGTCGCGGCCAGGCGCGGCAAGATCACCTTCACGGGCGGCGCGGCTCATCTATGACTGCGAATTCAGTTGGATTGCCGCGTGTCGCGCCTACCTCTCACCCATCGCTGACCCGGTCATCGGCAGCCTCGCGCACAGCATGGCCGGGCAGCACAACACGAGAGGAGCCTCCCATGAAGCGCACGATCATGATTCTGGCAACAGCGGCACTCGCCTCGACACTCGCCATCGGCGCAGCCAATGCGCATGGCGGTGGTGGTGGTCACGGCGGCGGTGGCGGCTTCGGCGGCGGACATGCGGGCTTCGGCGGTGGGCATTTCGGCGGCATGGGCCATGAGGGCGGTTTTGGTGGCGGTGCCCGGTTCGGCGGAGAGCACCTCGGCTTTGGTGACCATACCGCCGGTCTTCGCCAACACGCGTTTCACAGCTACGGCCGCTACCGGCCGGGCTATGGGTTCTACGGCGCCTATCCGGATTGTTACGACTGGTACGAGTTGCATCCCGGCCAGCCGCTGCCGCTGAGCTGCAGCTAACTCCACGTACCTTGATCCGGGTTGGCCAAGGCGCATTGCCGCCCGCATCGCAGATAGAGCTGATGACACGTGTCGAAGCCCCGGTCATGCAGGAGAATGGCGCTCGAAGGCTCTATTCGGGCGCCGCTACATCAGAACATCGCCTTTCTTTTCAGTCCTCTCGCGGTGCGGCCAGGACGCCGTTCGTATCGCGGACCTCCGTGCATTTCAGCAATGAGAATGGCTAGTGGAAATACGCGCTGTGAGCGACCCGATATTCGAACTGGAGGCGACACGGCAATGTCGCCACGAAAGGAAGGATCGCATGAAACGACTCGCAATAGCATTTCTCATCACGGCTACATTGGCCCTGAGCGGGCCTGCATTGGCGCAGCCGAGCGAGGACGGCGTGCGGGACTTTTTCTCGCAATTCGTGGCAGCACAGAATGCGCACGACGCGGCGAAAGTGAAATCAATGCTGTGGAATTCACCTCAACTTCTGTTCTTTTCGCGAGGTGTCGAAATCAGAGGGACGGAGTCGGTCGCGGCGCGCTTCAGCGAATACTATCAGGGAACCTGGCGGGTCGCGCCCGACATGTCGAAATTCCACGTCGCGCTGATCTCGGATCACGTCGCACAAATATTGGTCCCTATTGTGTTCACGCGAGGCTTGCCAGGGGCAGAGCCGCAAAGCAGCACCTTCCTAATCAGCCAGACCCTGGTTCGAGATTCGGATGGCTGGAAGCTGGCTTCGATCATGCCGATTGCAAACACCCAGTTCAAACAGTAGCGACTTGCGATTCCGTCAATCCGCTAAGCGGACGGCAACGCAAAACTGAAACTAGCGCCGCCGTCTGGTTCGTTCGCCGCAACCAGCTCGCCACCATGTTCGCGCACGATGCCGTAGCTGATCCAGAGGCCTAGTCCCGTCCCCTCGCCGACCCGCTTGGTGGTGAAGAACGGCTCGAAGACGTGGCTGATGTGGTCGTTGTCGATGCCGGGGCCATTGTCGCTGACCTTGAACAGGATCTCGTTGCCTGTGCGTGCGGCTGAGACGACCAACCGCGGCAGCTCCGTGCCCCGCATCGCGTCGATGGCATTCTCCACCAGATTGACGATCACTTGATGCAGTTGCCCCTCGTTGCCTGAAATCCAGAGTTCCGGCTCAATCTCCATCTGCAGGTCGACGCGTATCTGTTTGGTGCGGACTGCCCACAAAACCGCGGTGTTGATCAGCCGCTCGATATTGACGCGTTCGACCTCGCCGATCTTGCTGAAGGATAGCCGTCGCAGATTCTTCACGATCTCGCTGATACGGACCGCGCCCTCCAGCGTGCCTTCGATCAGCGGTCCGAAATCTTCCAGAATATCGTCGATGCGCAGGCTCTTCCTTTGAGCCTGCAGGTCGTCCGCCTTGCCCTTGCCGTGGACGGCATCGAGATAGGCGACAATCGCGGTGCGATAGCGTGTCAGCGTGTGGATGTTGCCATAGACGAAGCTGATCGGGTTGTTCAACTCATGCGCAACGCCGGCGACGAGCCGGCCGAGGCTTGCCATCTTCTCCTGCTCGACCAATTGACGCTGGGCGCGCTGCAACTCGTGATGCGCCTTGTGCAGCGCCTCATAAGCGCGGCGAAGCTCGCCGATCGGCCGTCCGGTCAGCACCACCCCGATGAAGCGGCCGCGATGATCGTGGCGCGGGGAGCTGTTGATGGCGAAGAGATCGGAACTGCCGCGTTCGCTCGAGAACCGTAGCTCGCCATCGACGACATCAGAACCGCTGCGCGGCTTCAAGAGCGAGACCAGCTTGGCATTGTCGGCGACATCGATGACATCGGCGATGTTCCTGCCGACGATCTCCAGCACACTGCAATTGAGCGTGTGCTGGAACGCGGAATTGACCTGCTGCACCAGTCCCTTCGCATCGCAGACGATGAGGATGTCGGAAACGGACTCGATGACGTTGGTGACGAAGGCCTGCGCCTCTTCGAGCTCCGCATTCTTGTGCTCGAGATCGACCTCGTAGCGCAGGAGGTCGGAGTAGACCTCGTCCATCTTGCGGATGACTTCGATCCAGGCGTCCTCGCGCTCATGATCGAACTCGATCGCACCGCGATTGGTGATCAGCTTGAGCAGCGATTCGGTTTCGCCAGCATCAGGAGAATGCGTCGCCTTTGGCATTTTTTCTCAAATCATACCTGGACAGCTTGTTCCTGAGACCGACACGCGACAGCCCAAGCTCGCTCGCGACCCGGCTGATATTGCCTTCGTACCGCTCCAGATAGCTGATGATAACCGACTTCTCGAGATCCTCCACCTTATCCTTCAGGGTGGCCGAACCGTTCAGCTTGCCATGGACCGCCATGGCCGGCT
Source organism: Bradyrhizobium campsiandrae (assembly GCF_014529705.1). Classification (GTDB taxonomy): domain Bacteria; phylum Pseudomonadota; class Alphaproteobacteria; order Rhizobiales; family Xanthobacteraceae; genus Bradyrhizobium; species Bradyrhizobium campsiandrae. The sequence continues at coordinate 122,921 of NZ_JAANIH010000005.1, read as the reverse complement.
GCCTGCTGTTGCGCCGGCCGAGCTGCAGCGGGGCGCGCAGTTCGTCGGCGTCGGCCAGAACAGCCATGCGCTGGATCTCGTTCTGAAGCTCGCGCACATTGCCCGGCCAGTGATATTTGACGAACGCCTCGAGAGCTGGAGCGGCAAAGCGCAGGCTCGGCCGGTTGAAGGAGGTCTTGACGGACGACAGCACCCCCTCCGCGATCAGCGGAATGTCCATCGGACGCTCGCGCAGCGCCGGCATGTGAACGGGAAACGCGGCCAGGCGATAATACAGATCGCGCCGAAAGCGGCCCGCCTCGACCTCGGCCTCGAGATCCCTGTTGGTGGCGGCCACCACACGGACGTCGACCTTGCGCACCCGCTGCGCGCCCAGCGGCCGGATCTCGCTCTCCTGGAGCACGCGCAACAGCTTGACCTGGAATGCCGGCGAGGTCTCACCGATCTCGTCGAGGAAGATGGTGCCGCCATCGGCGACCTCGAACAGGCCGATGCGATCCTGGTAGGCGCCGGTGAAGGCCCCCTTCTTGCAGCCGAACAATTCGCTTTCCAGCAGCTCGTCAGGCAGCGCGCCGCAATTCTCGACCACAAAGGCCTTGCTGGCGCGGGCCGAGCCGTAATGGATCGCGCGCGCCAGCAGCTCCTTGCCGGTGCCGGACTCACCGGTGATCAGCACGGATATGTCGTATTCGGCGGCGCGCCGGCCGAGCTCGATGACGGCATGCATCGGGCTGTCAGGGGAATGCACGATGCGGTTGAAGTCGTAGAGCTGCTTTGCCGCGCCGCGCTTGACCGAGACGACCTTCTTGATGTGCTCCGGTGTCGCCTTGACGTCGACGCCGGCAGTTTCGGTCTCCTTCTGGAGGCGGTAGAGCTGGACCGCCTCCTTGACGATGTCGATGAGGCGGTCGGGCTGCCAGGGTTTTGTGATGTACTGGTAGATGCCGGCCTCGTTCAGCCCGGCGATGATGTCCTCCGAGTCCGAATAGCCGGAGATGATCATCCGCACCGGATCTGGCCAGACCTCTCTGACCCGCTTGAGGAAGCTGACGCCCGACTCATGAGGCATGCGCTGGTCGCACAGGATGGCGTGGACGATTTCGCCTTCCAGCAACTTTTCCGCGTCTGCCGCACTGCCGGCGCAGAGCACCTCAAAGTCCTCGCGAAGGACGCGCCGCAGTGCTTCCTGAGAGCGGACCTCGTCATCGACGACCAAAATGGTTCCCTGCACGCTCAAGATCGCACCGCCATGCGGCTGGATTGATCGGGCGTCCGCCGCGCCCGGTGAGTGGCGATGGTCAGCGGCGTGCGCGACTTCGGCACCTTGTGGATGAAATTGTAGCGAGCCACGTGATAGCTCGGATCGAAGCCGAAGAAATTGAGGCGCATCCGGCGCAATTCCTCGTCACGATAGGCCTGCAACGGCTTTGCGGCCTCATCGCTCGCGCGCCGTCGCTGCTTGTCGGCGAGGCGCGCGGCAAAACCTTCGTCCGCCACCATGGCGGCAGCGCGTTTCACGAGATCAGCCTCTGCAAGCTCCGCGCCCGACAGCACACGGTCGACGATGCCGAGCCGCCGAGCCTCCTCCACGCCCATCGGCAATCGGCACTGCGTCATCCGGGTTGCGTTCGCCGCACCCGCACGCCGCGGCAACAGATATGTCCAGTATTCCGAGCCGTAGAGATTGCCCATGTCCTTGTAATGCGGATTGAGGACGATCCGGTCGCTCGCCCAGACCTCATCGGCAGCCAGGCTCAGGAACACGCCGCCCGCTCCCGCATTGCCTCTGATCACCGAGACGACCAGACGGTCGGTGGTTTCGATGATCGCGCGGGTGAGATCGTCGATCGCATTGATATTGCGCCAGGACTCATCGGCGGCGCTGTCGGCCGCCTCGATCTCGGCAAGATGAATTCCGTTCGACCAATAGTCATGGCCGCCGGTCAGGAGCAGCACCTTGGTCGGGCGCCCCAGCGCCGTGCGATAGGCGTCGAGCAAGACTTCGCAGTCGCTGCTGCTCATCGCGCCGTTGTAGAACGAAAATTGCAATACGCCGACCTCGCCCTGCTCGCGATGTTGCACCGGCGCGTAGCCACAGCCGGGTCGGTGCGGCAGGCGAGCCGCCTCTGCGGCGAACACTTTTGTCGCCGGCAGCTTCAGGCTCTTCGGTCCCAGCCGCTTGACGTGACCGATCCAGACCGCGCCATCCACCGTGGCACGGCCGAGTGCACCGTCGCATTGGGCCACGACGGTGCCTGGCACACCGGAAATGCCGTGCGCCTCGTGCGCGTCGAACAGCCTGACGTCCTCGAAGAACAGGCTGTCGACAAGCCCCGGCATACCATCAGCGCTGTGGATCTTGCGCAGGACGGTCGCGGTCATATCGCGTTGCCAGTCGATCGCCCGATCCGCCTGACGACAGGGCCCCCTCACGCGAATGCGCGGATCGGCCGCATGCATCGGCTGCGGCGTCGCATGTCCGGATTCGATCGCATCAATGGCGTCCAGCACCGCCTCGACGGCGCACGCCGTCACCTCATTTCGGTAGATGCTGGATTTGGCCGCATTCCGCATTGGGAACGCGCGAAACGCCCACACCGGGCCGGCGTCGAACTCGCCGTCCGCCTGGAGCACCGTGACGCCCCACTCGCGGGCGCCCTCGAGAACAGCCCAGTCGAGCGCGGCCGGTCCGCGGTCGCCGGGCGGACCCGGATGCACGACCAGGCAGCGCACGCTTCGCCAGACGTCGTCAGGGATGGCGCGCTTCAGGAATGGTGCGATGACCAGATCGGGCCGGTGCAAGGCCACGCTCTCGCGCGTGACGTCCGCATGGATATCGAGCTCGACCGAGACCTCATGGCCACGCTCCCTGAGCTCGACATGGAGCCGCTGCGTCAGGCTGTTGAAGGAATGCGACAGGAGCAGGATGCGCATCGTGGCCTCGGCAGATTCCTCAACAGATTCTTCAACAGATTCTTGGCAGCTGCTCGCCCGAGAGCCAGTCGACGATTCGACCGCCGCCGAAGCTCGTCGCCATCTGCACGAAATGATGATCGTCAGCAACCGCCTCGCCGATATCGGCGGCATCCCGGCCGAGCGGATGCGCGCGCATTGCCGCCAGCACGGCTTCGGCCGCCTCCGGCGACACGATTGCGACCAGCTTGCCCTCATTGGCGACATGGAGCGGATCTAGCCCCAGCAGCTCGCAGGCCGCGGCCACGCCCGGCTTCACCGGGATCGCCTCTTCCTGGAGGCGGAAGCCGAGATCGGATTGCTCGGCGATCTCGTTCAACGTGGCCGCGAGCCCGCCACGCGTGGGATCGCGCATCAGGCGGATGCCGTGTCCCCCGACCTCCACCATCTTCGCGACCAGGTCGTTCAACGACGCCGAATCCGAGACGATCTCCGTTTCGAACGCGAGATTCTGCCGTTTGGACATGATGGCAACCCCGTGATCGCCGAGCGTGCCGGAAATCAGGACCCGGTCGCCGGCCTCAGCCTTCTCGGCCGACAGGTCCAGCTCGTCGGGCACAACGCCGACGCCGGCGGTCGAGATAAACAGACCGTCAGCCTTGCCGCGCTCGACCACCTTCGTGTCGCCGGTGATGATGTGGACGCCGGCTTCGCGCGCTGCTTGCCCCATGGACTCCGCGATCATCCTGAGGTCAGCGAACCGAAACCCCTCCTCGATGATGAAGCTGGCCGAGAGATAGAGCGGCTTCGCGCCGGCCATGGCGATGTCGTTGACGGTGCCATGGACCGCGAGCGAGCCGATATTGCCGCCGGGAAAGAACAGCGGCGAAACCACATAGCCGTCGGTCGTCATCACCATGCGCCCGGCGCCGACGGCGAACGCCGACTGATCATTGCCCCGAGCCAGCCATTCATTGCCAAAAGCCTCGTGGAACAGGCCGGAGATCAGCTGCGCCATGGCACGACCGCCCGAACCGTGAGACAGGTCGACGCAGCCGTTCTTGATATCGAGCTTGCGCTGATGGGCCTTCATGACGCCCGCCTCTGCTGATGGTCGCGGAAGCGGCCGTAGGTCCAATGCGCCGCACACGCGCCTTCGGAGGAGACCATGCAGGAGCCCATCGGCGTTTCCGGCGTACAGACGGTGCCGAACAGCTTGCAGTCGACCGGCTTCTTCACCCCGCGCAAAATGGCGCCGCATTCGCAGGCCGGATTGTCATCGACACGCAGCTCGTTCATGTCGAAGCGAATTTCGGCGTCATATTTGGCGTAGGCGCGCTTCAGCTTCAGGCCGCTGTAAGGCACCGAACCGAGCCCGCGCCATTCGAACTCGTCGCGCAGCTCGAAGATGTCGGCGACCTCCTCCTTGGCGCGCAGATTACCATCGCGGGTTACGGCGCGGCTGTACTGGTTCTCGACCTCGTGCCTGTTCTCGTTGACCTGCCGCACCAGCATCAGGATCGCCTGCATCATGTCGAGCGGCTCAAACCCGGAGATCACCACGGGCTTGCCGAATTCCTCCGCGAAGAATTCGTAAGGCGCAGTACCGATGATGGTCGAAACGTGGGCGGGTCCGACGAAACCGTCGATCTCGACCCGCCCGATGTTGCGGATGTCGGGACTATCGAGAATGTTCTGCATAGCCGGCGGTGTCAGCACGTGGTTGCAGAATACGCTGAAATTTTCAAGCTGTTTCCTGTCCGCCAGCCGGATCATGACCGCGGTCGGCGGCGTCGTGGTCTCAAAGCCGATCGCGAAGAACACGACCTCGCGCTCGGGATTCTCGTCCGCGATCCTGACCGCATCGATGGTGGAATAGACCATGCGGATATCGGCCCCGCGCGCCTTCGCCTTCAGCAGCGAGGCACCTTGCGACCCCGGTACGCGCATCAAATCGCCATACACACACAGGATCACCTCGCTGCGCTCTGCGAGCCGGATTGCCATGTCGATGCGCCCGGCTGGCAGCACGCAAACCGGGCAGCCGGGGCCGTGGATCATCCGCACGGTCTTCGGCAGCATGTCCTCGAGGCCATAGCGCGAGATCGCGTGGGTATGGCCACCGCAGAATTCCATGAAGCGATAGGGCCGCTGCGGATCGGCCTCGGCGCAAATCGCCTTTGCGAGCCCCAGCGCGATCTGCTTGTCGCGAAACTCGTCGGCATATTTCATGGCATGGCTCCCTGGGCCTCGGCGCTGAGCTCGCGCAACAATTCGAGAGTCCGCCGAGCCTCCTCGGGATCGATCTTGGCCAGCGCATAGCCGACATGGAGGATGACATAGTCACCCACGGCGAGATCCTCGATCAGGGCGACCGAGATCTCCTTGCTGACGCCGTCAATGGTGACGACGGCCATCGCGTCGGGCAAAAGTTTCGTGACCTCAGCGGGTATCGCGAGACACATCAGGCGGTTCCTTCCGGGCCTTGCTGTTCGAGGAAATGGAGCGCGGCGATCCAGGCCTGGCCGAGGCTGAGGCCGCCATCATTGGGCGGAACCTGTCGCGGCAGCAATGGCGAGAGCTTTGCGGCAATGCAGCCGCGTTCGATTTCGCCTGAAACAATCGCATTGAGAAAGCAGCCGCCACTCAGGGCGACGGTGGTGATGCCGGTCTGGCGCGCTGCACGACCGATCCAGTCGACACAGGCGGCGGCAAAGGTGCCGTGGAACAGCTCGGCACCAACGACCGGATCGACCTCCTCGGTCGCAACCCGCAGGAGCAACGGGCCAAGCGACAACACGCCGTTTTCGATCGTCCAGCCGTGCTCGGCGATGCGCGGCCTGCGCACGAGCGCTTCCAGCTTCATTGCGGCCTCGCCTTCATAGCTCTGCACGGCCGAGCCGCCAAGCAGCGCCGCAACGGCGTCAAACAGCCGACCGGCGCTGGTCGTAGTCGGCACATCGCACTGGTCGAGCAAGGCATTCAGGCGCGACGCCTGCGGCTGCTCCGCAAAGCGGCGCGCGATGTCGTCGCCATGGTGCAAACCGTGCAGCACGCTCGCCGCCATCCGCCATGGCTCGCGCGCGGCCCGGTCGCCGCCCGGCATCTTGAGCGGAGCGAGATGACCGAGGCGACGAAAACACCAGCCATCGCACAGCAGCAGCTCACCTCCCCAATTGCCACCGTCGCTGCCATGACCGAAACCATCCAGCACAAGAGCGAGCGCAGGACCTTCGATGCCGTGCTCGGCCATGACGGAGGCGGCGTGGGCATGATGATGCTGGACCGCGATCAGCCTCTTTCCGCTCGCTTCGGCGAAACGGGTCGAAGCCATGTTCGGATGCAGATCATGAGCGATAACGACCGGATCGACATCGAGCGTCGAAAGCAGATGATTCACGGTCTCCTCGAAGAAGCGAATGCCCTCGGCGGTGTCGAGATCGCCGATATGCTGCGAGACGAACGCCTCGCCGCCGCGCGTGACGGTAACGGTCGACTTCAGGGCACCGCCGACCGCAAGGAGGGGTGGAACAGATCGGGCGAGACGGACGGGTTCGGGAACGTAGCCGCGAGCACGGCGGATGAACTGCGTTCGTCCCGCGACCACCGACACGACGGAGTCGTCGGCGCGGGTCACGATGTCGCGGTCGTGGGTCACGACGAGATCGGCAATGGCTGCGAGCCTCTGCCTGGCCTCGTCGTTATCGATCAGGAGCGGCTCTCCGCCCGGATTGGCGCTGGTCGCGACGATCGCCCAACTCTCGTCGTGCCGTGGATGCGCCGAATTCAGGGCGTGGAGAACCAAGTGGTGCATCGGCGTGACCGGCAGCATGACGCCAACCCGCGACAGCTGCGGCGCGACCGCCGGAGCGAGCCGGTAGCGCGAGTTCATTAGCACGATCGGCCGCGTCGAACTCTCGAGCAAGGCGAGTTCCACCGGATCGGCCTCGGCGATCTCGGCAACGTCGCGCGCCGATCCGGTCATGACGGCAAACGGTTTCTGATCGCGATGCTTGCGCTGCCGCAGGCGCTGCACGGCCTGTTCGTTGCGGGCATCGCAGATCAGCTGATAGCCGCCAAGTCCCTTGATCGCGACGATTCCACCGGTCGCCACCGCGGTCGCGATCTCCTCGATACCATGGCTGAGCCGTGGGCCGCATTGCGGGCAGGCGATCGCCTCGGCGTGGAAGCGGCGGCTCGCTGGATCGGCGTAGTCGGCCGAGCAAGCCTCGCACATCGCAAAGCACTTCATGGCCGTCGTGCTGCGATCATAGGGCAGCCGTTCGGCGATCGTATAGCGCGGACCGCAATGGGTGCAATTGACGAAGGGGTAGCGGTGAAAACGGCTGGCCGGGTTGAACAGCTCACGCAGGCAGTCCGTGCAGGTTGCGGCATCGGCGACGATACGCGTCGAGACCTTGCCCTGCTCGCTTGGACGGATGCTGAAATCCTTGCTCGCCGCCACGCAGATCGGGCGCACCGAGATCTCGTCGATCCGCGCCAGTGGCGGTTTTTCGAGCGGAAGTGCGGTGACGAAGTCGGCGGCACGCTTGCCTTCGCCTTCGACCTCTATGACGACACCATGCGGGTCATTGGCGACGAATCCACCGAGACGATAACGCGTCGCAAGGCCGTAGATATAGGGACGAAAACCCACGCCCTGCACGGCGCCACGCACATGCAGGCGTAGCCGCTGTCGGTCTCGTGCTGTGGCCCCTTCGCTCATCGTCAATCCTGCGTGGCCATCGCCGTCTGCTTCATCTTTGCCCCGCGCCGGCGAATCCAGGCATAGAAGGCGGGAAATCCTTCACCTGTGCGCGCCGACACCGTCAGCACTTCGATCCCCGGGTTGACCCGCCGCGCATATTCGACGGTCCGGGCGAGATCGAAATCAAGCACTGGCGCGAGATCGATCTTGTTGATCAGCATCAAGGAGGAGGCCGCGAACATGTCGGGGTATTTCAACGGCTTGTCCTCGCCCTCGGTGGTCGAGAACACCACGATCTTGCAGGCTTCGCCGAGATCGAATGCGGCGGGGCAAACGAGGTTGCCGACATTCTCGATAAAGAGGATGCCGCCATTCAGCCACGGCAGGCGGTCATAGGCCTCGCCGACCATGGCGGCATCGAGATGGCAGCCCTTGCCGGTGTTGACCTGGATCGCCGCGACGCCGGTTGCACGAATCCGTTCGGCATCGTTGGACGTCTGTTGATCGCCCTCGATCACGCCGATCGGGAAGCCGTTCTTCAACTCCGAGACGGCACGTACCAGCAGCGAGGTCTTCCCGGCGCCCGGACTCGAGACCAGATTGAAGGCAAGCACTTCGTCGGCCTGAAAGCGGGCCCGATTGTCGGCCGCGAGCCTGTCGTTCTTGCCGAGAATGTCGCGCTCGACCTGGATGATGCGGTCGCTGCTCATGCCGGCGATCTTCTGGCCGGCCGGATTGGCGCCGCAGTCGAGCAGCCCTCCATCGTCAGGCGCGTGATCTCGGTGATGGTGGTGATCATGTCCATCACCGTGATGATGGTGATGATGATGATGTCCGCCATGACCATGATCATGATCATGATCGTGCGCGTGTCTAATGGACGCCTTGCCGTCGCTGCAGCCGCAGACCGTACACATCAGTCGACCTCCAATTCCCTGACGCGCATCTCTTCGCCGCCAGTCACCTGCAGTTGATGGCCGCCGCAGGACGGGCACGGCTCGTACCGCTGCTTGATCTCGACGCTCTTGGAGCAGGCCATGCACCAGGCCGTTCCCGGCGTCTCGACGATCTCGAGCCGCGCGCCTTGCGCGATGGTCCGCGCGGCGACGGCCTCGAAGCAGAACTTCAAGGCCTCCGGCGCGACATGGCTGAGCGCGCCAATCTCCAGACAGACGATGTTCACCTTCGCGAAGGCGCGCTTGCGCGCTTCCTCCTCGACGATGCCGATGATGCCTTCGCACAGCGCCATCTCATGCATGGCCGGCCTCGCGAAATTCGAGGCTGAAGCCGACGCAAGGGTCAAACGAGTCGACCATGACGCGAACCGCCTCCTGTCCCCGCCTGCCCGCGGCGATCAGCGAGCCCTTGAGGCTCCGGACCAGCGGTCCTCGGGTATGAAAATTCCATTCGGTCGGCGCCAGGAATTCGAAGTTGACGATGCGATCCTCCTCGTCGAGTGCAACGGCGTGATAGAGCCGGCCACGCGCGCATTCGACCGCCGCCGCGCCCCTGCCAGCGCCGAGGCGATAGCTCGCGACGGCCTCGTCGGCGGGATCGGCCTCGCCGCCGTCAAGCCAGGCGCAGAGTTGTGCGATCTCGGCGATGCGAGCCTTGAGGCGCGCGCCTGGGCTAGCCTCCGGCGACGCGGCTCGCTCACGCCGCGCCCTGCGCGCCCAGACACCGGTTTCCGGGATCTTGCCATCGAGATCCGGCGCATCGGAGTAGGCCGCACCGTCCGCCAGCAGGCGCGTGACGACGTCGAGATCATCAGCCGCCGTCAGGAATGATGGCTCGGCCATCGGCGACGACAAGCCCTTGTCATGACAGGTCGCGATGTAGGCGGCGAGCGCGCTGCTCGGGGCCAGCGTCTGGCCAGTGATCCCGAGAGCGCCGAGCGCGGCCTTGATCTGTGCGACCGCATCGCGGCGCAAAGCGTCGGGAACGGGCTCGCTCGAGCCGCCGAGGACCATGCCAGCCTGCATCATGCTCCGCACGGCCGCCGCGCCCGCCGCATCCAGTGCGAGCCGTCCGACGAACAGGCTGCGCAGCAGCTCGGTCAGTCGCTCGGCAATAACAGCCATCACGCGGCCCTGCACCGCCATCCGTGTCGCCTCCCGCCCTTGCGCTGCCTCGACGGCCGACAGGAATGCCACCTGGTGGGCGACGGAGCATAGCGAAAACAGCCGCGGCAGCACCGGGAGAAGCGAGACCGCCGGCTTTCCCGCAAACAGCCGCGTCATTGGTGGCCGGCTGCGCGGCCGGATCGCGACGTCGGCGATCTTGCCGCTGGCAAGCCACACAGTGATGTCGATCTCGTTGCGGAAGGCCAGGCTCATGCGCGCCGCTCCGTCAAAGTCCCGCGCAGGAAATGACGCCGATCGATCGGGGTTGTCGCGGGCCCGCGGCGTCGGACCGCCTCCTCACTGTCCGCCGCCAGCATCAGTTCGGCAAGCGCGGCCTCCGCCGTCGCCCGCGCCGCCGCCATGTCCGCAAACTGGAACATCGGCGAGAACAGCGAGCAGCTCGCGATCCGGCCCAACTGTCCGGCCTCGCTCAGGGTGAACTCGATGTCGCCTGCGGGAAAGCGGATGCGCACGGCCGCGCCCGAGCCGTCCCGCGCTGCGCTCGCCGGCATCATCACATTCATGAACCACGGCGTCACCAGGATGCCGACGATCGTGCCGTCGAAGTGGCGGAAACCGATTGCCTCGACGCCGAGCGCGTCATTGTAGATCGGCAGATCGCGCATCGCGCGCGCGCCGATCTCCCGGTAGGTTCCGGCCAGAAGCTCGCCCCACGCCACCGCGTCGGCCTCGCCGGCCAGATCTGGCGCGCTTGCCGTCATGCCTCGATCGCCATGAATTTGGATTTCGGAGCGTCGCAGTTTGGGCAATGCCACTCCTCCGGCAACGCCGCGAACGGCGTGCCGGGAGCGATCTGCGCGACCTCGTCACCATCGGCAGGATCATACACGGTCCAGCAGATGCCGCATTCCAGCCGCGTGACATCGGCAACGTCCTGGCGCACGCCGAAATTCTCGAAGGCGCTCATTTGAAATAGGCCTCGATGATTTCGTGAAGCCGCTCGGCGGAATCCTCGAAATCCTCATCCGCGGCAAGTGCGACGGTTGGCACGCCGCCGACTTCGAGCGTGTCGAGGATGATGGTGTCCATGGCGTTGAAGAACTGCACCGACCACACATTGCGAATGCCGGTGGACAGCACCCGGCAGGTGCCATAGCCACGTGAGACGAGCTGGATCGGTCCGTTCCGGATCGTGTCCTGCAGAAAACTCATGTCGACCGGGCTCATCGGCAGCAGCGTGAAATTGATGATCTGCGAGCGGAGACCGGGCCGCCAGGCCAGAGCACGTTCGCGGATCTCGGCGAGCACCGGCAGCACGTTCATGGCGCCGTCCGGCACCTCTCCGATCTCGAAATCGGCGGACGTCAGGTCGGCAGCCGCGCGCCTGACGATCTCGGGAATCGCTGCGATCTCGAGGTACTCATGATTGGCGTCGGTCTCGAGCCGCACGCGCCAGATTCCCGCGAGCACCGATTCCTGGATCTGCGCCAACGATCCGTCCGGCAGCGCGACGACGCCGCCGACCTCGCCCTCGCCGAGCACATCGGTAACGAGCTTGCTCTCGAGCTCGTTGAGATTGGCAAGCCGGAACAGTTGCGATGGCGCGTCCGCCTTTTGGGCCGCAATCGCCTCCGCGATCTTCGATAGCAGTGCGACCGCGTTCGGGCAGCTCTTGGCGAGCTCGGCGCTGTCAAGCGTCGCAAGCCTCGCGAGCGCGCCGGCCGCCGTCAGGCTGCCATTCGACGCATTGAGGCTCTCTTCGCCAATCGGAAATACGCTGACCGGCTGCTCGGCGCCTTCTGGTGCATCCCAGAATCCGACCTTCATAGTTCGACACCTTGCGCGCGATTCTGGGGAACGATGGTGACGGCGACTGCAGCGCTTTGCCCGCGCGGATGGTCGATTAGCCTGGTGATGCGATCGACATAGACCGACCAGTCCTGGATCTTGGCGATCAGCCCCAACGTCTCGCCCCTGGCGACGAAGATCAGCGTCGGCTGCACGCGTACGCCGAAGCGCTCGCCGAGAGCACGCTCGGCGTCACGCGCGATGACCGCGCCGCGCAGCCGGCCGCCGAATGCCGTGATCAGCTCCGGCAGCACCACGGCGACGTCGACCGCCTCCGGAAAGCGATTGGGATCGCCTGCCGACAGCAGCACCGCGACCACACCGGCCTCGTCAGCCGCGCCTAGAAACTGATCGACCGTCGCAGCATCGACCTCGTTGAGGCCGTGCCGCGTCAGATCGTGCTTTCCCACCTGGAATTCCATCAGACCTCCCCTGACAAGCTTATGATTTTGCTCGGGATAGAGGTTAGCAAGCGATGTGCCAGGACAATCCAGCATTCTTCCAGATTTATGTCATTGATTTATATCATGTCTTTCTAGTCACCGATCGTCGTACGGACCTCGATGATAAGTTACTTTCCATTTTCAATGAAAGCTTTCTTTGCATGATAGAAAGCTAGCTTCCAACGGACCCGCGGCGAGCACAAGCCGCTTCGGCTGCGAGCATGGCAATGAGCATGGCAATTTCGGGGGGACCTGGCCCTATTCGGACCGAAGATGGGCCGGCAACTGCGGCTCGCGGTCGATCAAGTCGGCGAAGAAGCGGTCACAATTCTCGCCGTCGAGCGCGGCACCGAGACCGTCGATCGCAGCGCCGATCAGGCGCGCCTCCTCCTCGTCGAGACACCGGATCGCGGTGTCGATGTAGACGAGGACGTGGGCGCCGACCGGCGGGTTGGCGAGCAGCAGCACGGAGACGCGCCGCTGCTCGCCGCGGAATTCGCACAGTGCCGACATCCCATCGGTCTCGATAACAGTCATCGGCAGGCCGAGGCACATCGCGCTTTCTCCGAAAGACCGTGCCGGTCAGGCCGGCCGCATCTCATAATTGGCGTAGTCGATGTCGTTGGCGAGCAGTCGCTCGGTGTCTGCCAATGGCACGCTGCGGCGGCCGACCGTGATGCCCCACTCCGCCAACACGGCGCAGGCGAGATCGATTGCCGGTGCGATCTGATCCCGTACCGGCGGCGTCAGCGGACCGCCCCAGTCCTCGAGATCGAGCGGCTGGCAGCCGATCAACACGAGATGCTGCGGACATCTGCCCAGCAGATCGGCGGCGCTGATCACTTCCTGAAAGCCGGTCTGATGCAGGCTCATCTTCTTGGCACCCGTGAAGCGCGGCACCTCGTCGTCGCGCACGAGCTTCAACTGGCCAGGCTCGAGGCCATAGTCGATTGCGTCGAACACGATCAGACGATCGGCCTCCTCCAGATAGTTGACGAGGTAGAGCCCCTGCGTGCCGCCATCGAGAATGGTGACATTGTCCGGCACGACGTAGCGACGGTGGAACTCTTCCACCGTGCGCACGCCAAAGCCTTCGTCGGCCCACAGGATGTTGCCGATGCCAAGCACCAGGATGCGGTCGTCATGCGGGGATGTCGGCATCGATAGCATCCCCTTCAATCACGGAACTGCCGCTCACCCGAGATCATCGAGGAGATGATGCTCTGGCGCGACATGATGTCTTCGCGGATGGCGGCATAGATGTGCACCATCACGAACGTCACCAATGCCCACATACCGAGATGGTGCCAGGTGTGGACGTCCTGGCTGTTCGGCCAAATCACGAACACCCAGCCAAACAGCTTGTGCTGCCAGCTGTCGATCCCCTGACCTTCCGAATACAGCGCAAAGCCGGTGATGATCATGAAGGCCACGAATAGCGTAAAGCCGGTGAACATCGCAGTCTGCGCCAGCGGATTGTGGCCGACATACATCTTCGGCTCGCGCTCTAGGAACGCGTACCAGCGGATCTCGTGCAGCACTTCCTTCCAGAACTGCTTGCGATGGACCGGGACGTAGAAGATCTGCCGGGAATGGTGATTGCCGACGAAGGCCCACAGGATGCGGGTGAGGAAGAATACCGCGAGCACCTGCCCTGCCGCGAAATGGGTGAAGCGAATGTAACCCATGACGAAATTGTCGGAAGCCTCGCCCGCGACCGTCGGCAGCGGCGTTCCGATCAGGTAGCCAGTCACCATCAACACCACAATCGAGAATGCGTTCACCCAATGGCAGATCCGCACCGGTGCTTCGTAGACATAGACGGTGGGTCTCCCCACCACCCGTTCTCCGGAAGCATCTGCTGCGATCGCCGCAAGGTTGGGCCCGGTATCCGAGGCCGGAGCAACTGCATCCATCATGTCCGCCTCCTACCTGACCTTGACCTTGGCGAGCTCCTGGCCGTCGGGGCTCATGACGTGGGTCGAGCAGGCCAGGCAGGGATCGAAGGAATGAATGGTGCGCAAAATCTCGAGCGGCTGCTCGGGGTTGACCATCGGCGTGTTCATCAGCGAGGCCTCGAAGGCGCCGATGTTGCCCTTGGGATCGCGCGGCGAACCGTTCCAGGTGGTCGGCACCACGCACTGGTAGTTGTCGATCTTGGTGTCCTTGATCTTGATCCAGTGCGCAAGCGCGCCCCGCGGCGCCTCGGTGAAGCCGACACCCTTGGCCTCCTTTGGCCAACTCTCCGGCTTCCACTTGTCGACATTGGCGGTCGAACTGTCGCCGGCCTTGATGTTGGCGACGAGCTTGTCCTGGAAGTAGCGCATCTGACGCCCAGCCCAGACGGATTCGAGCGCGCGCGCCGCGGTGCGGCCGAGCGTCGAGAACAGCGCCGACGTTGGCAGGTTCAAATCCTTCAGGAACTTGTCGACGGGATCCTTGAATTCGGCCTTGTTCTGCGCGTAGCCGACGACCCAGCGCGCCAGCGGTCCGACCTCCATGGCGTGCCCCTTCCAGCGCGGCGCCTTGATCCACGAATATTTGCCGCCCTCGTCGAGCTGCTCGATCGCGGTCTTGGTGCCCTTGGCGTTGGGCCCGAGCACGTAGTTCGGCTCCGTGACGCCATCCCAGGGATGCAGACCCTTGGTCTCATCAGGATATTTGTACCAGGAATGGACCACGAACTCCTGGATCTCATCCGGATTGGCATGATCGACCGGAAACACCTCAGAGAGATTGCCGTTGATGATGGCACCGCGCGGCAGCTTCAGGCTCTTTGTGGAATAGTCATTGGCATGTTCGGGCACGTCCCCATAAGCGAGCACGCTCTTGCCCGAGAGGCCGCCGCCGTAGAGCCAGTCCTTGTAGAACGAGCCGATCGCCGCGACGTCGGGCAGATAGACCTGCTCGTTGAACTCGATCAGCCGATCGATGATCGAGGAGATCAGGTTCAACCGTTCCATGTTGATTGCGCCGACGGCGCCGGTGCCGTCGACATTGATCGGACAGGGAACGCCGCCGACCAGCCAGTTCGGATGCGGGTTCTTGCCGCCGAAGATGGTGTGGACCTTGACGATGTCCTTCTGGAAGTCGAGCGCCTCCAGATAATGCGCCACCGCCATCAGATTGGCTTCGGGCGGCAGCTTGTAGGCCTTGCTGCCCCAATAGCCGTTCTTGAACGGACCGAGCTGTCCTGATTCGACGAACTTCTTCAGCCTCGTCTGCAGATCCTTGAAGTAACCGGGTGACGACAGCGGCCAACTCGAGATCGACTGCGCCAGTGTCGAGGTCGCGCGCGGATCGGCCGAGAGCGCCGAGACGACGTCGACCCAGTCCAGCGCGTGAAGGTGATAGAAGTGGACGATGTGGTCGTGCACCTGCAAGGCAAGCTGCATCAGGTTGCGGATCGAATTGGCGTTCTCGGGAATCGTGATCCCGAGCGCGTTCTCGACCGCCCGCACCGACGTCAGCGCGTGCGTGCCGGTGCAGACACCGCAGATCCGCTCAGTGAACGCCCAGGCGTCGCGCGGATCGCGGTTCTTCAGGATCACTTCGATGCCACGCCACATCGTACCGGTCGAAACCGCGTTGCGAATGACGTTGTCAGCGTCGACGTTGACCTCGACCCGCATGTGCCCCTCGATGCGGGTCACTGGATCGACGACGATGCGCTTGCCGGAATTGTCGAGATTGAAGCCGTTGGGAGTCTGGATGCCCATGGTTGTCCTACCCTGATATGTCTTTTCGATCAGCTGTTGTGGTCGGCGTCTTCGCGCTTGGTCGCGAGCCGCTTCACCGCGGTCACCGCCGCGTGTGCCGCCACCGCAGCGCCGACGGCGCCGGCCGCCGCCATGCCGATCTGATCGGCATTCTTCTCGATGCCGAACTGCTTGATGTTGGTGAGACGGTCGTAGAACGAGCCCTTGTCCCAGAAGCCGTCCTCGGAACAGCCGATGCAGCCGTGCCCGGACTGGATCGGGAACGACACGCCGCCGTTCCAGCGGACGGTGGAGCAGGCGTTGTAGGTGGTCGGCCCCTTGCAGCCCATCTTGTAGAGGCAGTAGCCCTTGCGCGCGGCCTCGTCGTCCCACTCCTCGACGAACTGGCCCGCGTCGAAATGCGGCCGCCGATAGCATTTGTCGTGAATGCGCTGCGAGTAGAACATCTTCGGCCGACCCTGACGGTCGAGCTCGGGCAGCTTGCCGAAGGTGGTGATGAAGGTGACGACGCCGGTCATCACCTCGGCGATCGGGGGGCACCCCGGCACCTTGATGATCGGCTTGTTGGTGATCACCTTGTCGATCGGGGTCGCTTGCGTCGGATTGGGCTTGGCCGCCTGGACACAGCCCCAGGACGCACAGGCGCCCCAGGCGATGATCGCCATCGCGTCCTCGGCCATCATCTTCAGCTTCTCGACGAACGGCTTGCCGCCATCAATGCAGAACATCCCGCCTTCGTTCAGCGGCGGATTGCCTTCCACCGCGAGGATGTACTGGCCCTTGTGCTTGGCGCGCGTCTCATCGAGGATCGCTTCGGCCTGGTGACCCGCGGCCGCCATGATGGTGTCGTCATAATCGAGCGAGATCATCGACAGCACGGCATCCTTGACCAGCGGATGCGCGGAACGGATGAAGCTCTCGGAGCAACAGGTGCATTCGAGGCCGTGCATCCAGATCACCGGCACACGAGGCTTGGTCTCGAGCGCGTTGGCGATGCGGCTTGCCGCCAGCGGACCGAGGCCGAGGCTCGTTGCGGTCAGACTGCAGAACTTGTGAAAGCTCCGACGCGTGATCCCTTGCCGCCTGATCACGCTGTAAAATGTTTCCGTCGCCGCGCCCATGAACCCTCCCGTCTCGGCTTTGACTTTTCAATGACGCCAAGGACAGCAAGAAGCAGGCCAACAGCCTGGAGTGATTCAAAAGTGGAGAGATTCCAGAACGTTGCGTTTGAATCGCTCTCATGAAAGGTACGTGAGGGCGCTAAAATGACGAGAAGCGGAAACAATTCGATTTGCAGCCGGCAACGAAGTTTCCGGTCAATGTGCGGTGCACACCATGCAGGGATCGAACGAGCGCACGATGTGCTGGATCGCCACCGCGCGGGGACCTTCATCGCCGACATCGGTGCCGACGAGCGCCTGCTCCAGCGGGCCACCGACGTCAAAGGAATCGCGCGGCGAAAAATTCCAGGTGGTCGGTGCGATGATCTGGTAGCGCTCGATCTTGCCGCCGCGTACCGCCATCCAGTGCCCGAGACTGCCACGGGCGGCCTCGACCAGCCCGACATAGCTACCATCGGGGATGTCGCCTGCGCTATGGCAGAACGGCTCCGACAAGCGCAGCGCTCGCGTCCACTGCTCCATCGCAAGCGCAATGCGCGCGGTCTCGATCAGCCGCGCGATCACGCGGTTGCGCACGTTGGTCCCGCTCGCAGACACCAGGTCAGCAATCAACGCCTGCCCCGCCACCATCTGGCGCGCGATGGCGCCGACTTCGATCGGCTGGCCCGATAACCGCGGCGCCTTGCACCAGCTATAGGCCGCCGGCTTGTCGGGATCTGGCACCGTATTGCTGTGGGCAGGGTCGACCGAAGACTCCCGCATCCAGGCGTGCGAGACATCCTCGGTGATCTGTGTCAGCGGCAGCGGCTCGATCGCTGCGCGGGGGCCGAACAGGCCGCGCGGAAACAACCCGCCATCAACGCCATGATAGGCGCCGTAGCTCATCATCAAGCCCGTGCCCTTGCCGAGCTCCGACAATGCAAGACTGTCCGCCAGCCGCAGGAAATGCGAAAAATCGCCGCGACGGCCATCGCGCCAGCGATCGAGCTCGTTCGCGGTCGTGATCGCCAGCACGTTCTCCAGCGAATCCGCGAACACGACGCGTTCGAGGAAGCTTCGAAACGCGGTCGTGATCGACAGCAGCCGGACGCGCTCGCCGAGGTCGATGGCGCGCGTCGTACCGCCGGGTTGGAACGCGAGGCTGTGCGGCCATTTTCCGGCGATGATGCCCATGGTCTCCAGCAGCCGTGCCCGCGCCGGCAGGGCATCGCGCGTCGCGCTGCCGCGGGTTGCCGCAAAGCGCTCGCGGGTCTCCTCGTGCCAGGCGTGCGCGGCATAGGCCTCGCGGGCGAAGTCCGGCATGAAGAAAATGTAGAAATGGGTCAGATGGTCGGCCGCGTTCTCCGCCGCATGGGCAATGTTGGTCGCGAGCGACCCGTTCGGCGCCGCCTCGACGGACATCGCGTCACGCAGCGCGGCCGCCGCCGCAACCGATTGCGACACCGAGCAGATGCCGCAGATTCGCGGCGCCAGCGCCAACGCGTCGAGCGGCGGCCTTCCTTCGAGAATCTGCTCGAAACCGCGGTAAAGCGGCGCCGTCACCTCGGCGCGCATGACCCGGCCACCCTCGACGTCGAGGCGGACTTCGAGATCACCCTCGACGCGGTTGAACGGGCCGATCGTGATCCGCGTCATGGCTTGCCCTTGGGCGTTGCGCGGCCAGGCGGCACGACCACATGGTCGGCGGTCGCGTTCAGCCGCACGCGCCGCGGCGTCGCCGACTTCGACAGCGCCGCGAGCGCGACGAACCAGGCTTTTGGCATGTCGGTTGGAAGGCCGACCGGAATGCCCGCGAGCTTGGCGGTCTCCAGAAAGTTCTGGGCGCCCTCGAAGCCCGGCGACGTGCAGGCGATGCAGGCATAGCCGCCCTTGGTGCAGGAGCCGCCGCCGTTCCAGGACCGCTGATTGCAGTCGCCGACGGCCTGCGTGGCCTTGCAGCCAAGATGCTCCATCAGGCAACCGCGCTCGGACATGGTCTCGGCGCTGGCCTTGAACTCGTAGAACTCGTTGCGCGAGCAGCCGTGATGGGCGAGATGATTGGCGATGAATTTCGGCCGCCCGTATCCATCGAGATCGGTCGCGGCAATATCCTTTGTGGTCAGTGCCAGGATGGTTTCCATCATCCAGCCCGGATGCGGGGCACAACCGGCGACGTTGATGACCGGCAGACCGAGCCGCGAGCGAAAGCCGGCCCCCAATGCACCACCGCTATCCGAGCCTTCAAACTGCAGCCCGACGGCATCGGTCGGGTTCGAGCCCGCGGCCGGAACGCCGCCAAAGGCGGCGCAGCTTCCGACCGCAATCACATAGTCGGCGCGCGGTGCCAGATCGAGCATCCAGCGATAGACCGAGCGGCCAGTTCCTGCGAGCATGTTGAAGCGGCCCGTGTCATTCGGCCCCCGCGCGACGGACCCCTCCAGCAGGAGCAGGTCAAGCCGGACCTTGCCGTCCAGCACGGATTGCAGCACCTCGATCGCCTCCTCGCCGGTCTCCTCGCTGACGGAGGGATGCCATAGCAGGTTGATGCCGAACTGCCTGAGCTCGTCGAACCAGCCGGAGGCGCCGCTTTCGAGGATCGACATGGTGCAGCCGCCGCAGCTGGCGCCCTGCAGCCAGAGCACGTTGGTCATTCCGTCGGATCGGCTCATGATACGTCTCCCGGTCGCCCCAGCTTCAACCGCTATCTTCCGAAGCGCAAGAGGCTCGTTTCCACAGCTCAATCGTGCGCGCCCGACGGCTCGTCGTGTTTGAGGTGCCGCCTGCGGATGTTGCGGGTCACGATCCAGACCAGGCCCACGGCCACCGGCACGAACACCGCGGTCGCCAGCGAAGGCTCGACATGCAGCCCGCCGTCATGCGCCCCCTTGGCGAGATAGCCGAACAGGCTGACGACGTAATAGCCGATCGCCGCGACCGACAATCCTTCGACCGTGCTCTGCAGCCGCAACTGCAGCTTGGTGCGCTCGTCCATCGAACGCAGCAGGTCGCGATTCTGCTCTTCGAGCTCGACGTCGACGCGGGTTCGCAACAGGTCGGCGGCGCGCGCGAGCTTGATCGATAAATTGGCTTGCCTGTCCTCCATCGTGGCGCAGGTCCGCATCGCCGGCGCCATGCGACGGGCGAGAAACGAGGACCAGGTCGGATAGCCCGCGATCTCGCCGCCTTCGATCACGGCGAGGCGGGCCTGCACGATGTCATAATAGGCCCGGCTCGCGCCGAAGCGGAACAGGCTGCCGGCAGCTCCCCTTTCCAGCGACGCGGCCAAAGCGGTCAACTCCGTCAACAGATGATTGTTGAGCTTGAGATCCTCCGCCCCCTGCATCTCCTCGAGCACTTCGACCAGTCGCCGGCCGATATGATCCACCGACGGCGCAAGCTCGAGCGCGGCCGGAAGGCCGAGCAGCGCCAGCGTGCGATAGGTCTCGATTTCGAGCACGCGCTGCACCAGGGCGCCGAGGCGGCCTGGCGACAGGCCATCATTGCACACCAGGATGCGTACGAAGCCCTGATCGTCGACCCGAAAGTCGGACGCAACGACTGCCGGTCCGCTGCGGACTGCGGCCATGGCGAGGCTGCTTCGCTCGAAAAGCTGTTGAGCACGCTCCAGCGCGGACGACGTCTGCTCGACCTCGAGCTTGACCGCGACCAGCAACTGGCCGGATTGCGAAAGGGACCGGATCAAACTGGCCGGCTCATCCCCGATCGCGCCGAACGCGCGTGACGATTGATTTGCGCGGCTGAGAATCCAGGTGAAGGTCGTGAATTCGGAATGCTGCTCCCACCGGAGCTGGATCGCACCAATCGTCACCTGATGATGCTTGGTTCCTTCGTCCGGTGGCGGTTGCCCCTGGGCGGCACAGAACGCTACGAATTTTTCGCGGTCGGCGGCAGCAACGTCGCCCTGACTGAGGAAAGCCATGCGCAGCACGGTCAGCGGCGCCGTCAGCCGCGTGAACGGGCGCGCGTGCACTTCGCCAAGCACCGCACCGCGCTGCGGATGCAGGTCAAAGCCGGCCAGATCGAGATCACGCTTCATCGATGTTTCCCCAAGGCTCTCCTGCCATTCACGACCACACCACCTCCATATTGCCGCAACCACCGACGGGACAAACCTAAAATGTCCCAGCCACCGTGAGACGAACCGTCAGCGGCTCGACCGGATGCAGCACGTAGTCCATCACGCCGTTGCGGCAGACCGCCGTCGGCGCGACGCCGCCGGCACAGAGGCCGTACAGCGTATCGGTCTTGAGCAGCGAACCGTAGGCATAGCTGATCTGGTTTGCCTTTGTGTCGAACAGGTTGAGCACGTCGAGCTGGATGCGCCAGCCATTGTCGATGCGATAACCGAGACGGCCGTTGACGATGCTGGTCGCTGACGAGCGGAACGCGTTGTCTTCGGTCAACGGGCTCGACGCCAGATAGCGCCAGCGCAACGAGCCGAACCAGCCGGTCTTTTCACCGAGCGTGACGCCGGCCGACGCCACCATCGGCGGCGCATTCGGGATGTAGCTGCCGGGCGCATTGCCAAGTTGCGCCTCCGGATAGCCGGCGAGCGAGGCATATACCGCCGCCTGCTCGCTGTCATAGCCGCGGAAGCGCGCATGTGTCATCGCCAGATCGGCGTCGATGTCGATCCAGGAGCTTGGGCGGTAGTGGTTGGTCCATTCGAAGCCGTAACGGCGGCTCGCCCGCGTCGCCTCGGTGTCGCCGGCATCGCCCGAGAACAGGATTTCGGAGTCCTGGTCGAGGATGAAGAGGCTGAATGACGACTCCAGACCGGTAACGGCCCTGCTGCGAATGCCGATCTCCGCCCCGCGCGTGCACACCAGCAACGGCGACGGCGAGAGTTTTGTGGCGGGATCGCCCGGATCTTCCGTCGTGGTCGCGCCGCGGGCGTCGTTCGAATGCATGCCATAGCCGGCGCCGAGAAACAGCTCGGTCCGATTGAATGGCCCGAGCACCATCCTGAACTTCGGACTCCCGAGCGATGCATCGACGCGCCCGGAATTGTTCGAATTGAACAGCGACGTGACATTGGCCGCGTAGTAGTCGCCGCGCCAGCCGACCGTGGTCCGGAGCCAGTCGGTCCAGCGCACGGTGTTCTCGGCATAGACTCCGACGCTGCCTTCGCCGACCTTGTCGCTGCGGATTGGGGAGATGAAGCCGCGCTGGACGGTGCTGGACAATGCGAGATCGATCGCATCGTAGCGCGATTGCAGGCCGATGGCGGTCTGCATCGGCAGGCCTGCGAAAGATCCGTTCAGCGTGCGCGAAATATTGGCGCCGGACATCAGCCGGTCGTCGTGCTGGTGAAACTGATCGCCGAGCACGGGATCGCCGAGGAAGTAGGTAAAGTTGTTGAAGAGATCGAGCTGGCTTTTCACCACATAGGCATTCGCCTTCCAGGAGCCGAGCTCGTCGCTCTGCGCCACGCGGCCGGATAGCGCGAAGCGGTTGGTGTTGCCGCCGTCGGTCGGATCCTCGGAGCCGAAGCGGTCGACGAAACCTGATGTGATCGCGCGCTGTGGAATCTGGTCGGTCGAATTCCATCTGTTCGCATAGGCCATGCCGGTGACGGACACGCCATCGGTCGCGGTGCCCTGGCTGTAGCGCACCAGACCGTTGAGCTTGCGCACCATGTCCGGGTTGTCCCAGGGGCCGTTGTAGGTGCCGATTTCGCCGGCCACGAGCAGCGCGCCGTCGCCGAGCTTGGCGGAGTCCATGCCGAGCAGACGGCGATAGCCGAAACTGCCGGCGGTCACCTGTGCAAGGGTCCTGGTGCGATCGATCAGGCCGATATGCACGCTCCCGACCGAGGCGAAATCGCCTTCGTCGGCAAAATACGGTCCCTTGCGTACGTCCATCGCAGCGATGGATTCCGGAATCAGCCAGTTAAGGTCGGCATAGCCTTGGCCGTGCGCGTGCGTGCGCATGTTGACGGGCACGTCGTCGACAGTGATGGCGAGGTCGGTCCCGTGGTCGAGGTTATAGCCGCGCAGGAAATACTGGTTGGCTTTGCCCTCGCCGGAATGCTGGGTGACGATCAGACCCGGCACGGTTTCGAGCGCTTCGCCCGGCCGCGCGAATGGACGGGCGTTGATCCTTTCGCCTGAAACGGTGAGCTCGCTCGCCATGCCGGGTGCCCGTTGTTCGCCGGAGGCGACGCTGCGCGGGTCGGCGGTTTGCGAGCCAGCCGGGGAAACATGGATGCGGCGGCCGACCGGGCGCGAGGCACCAGCGCGGCGCGACGCGGGAAGCTTCTTGTGATGAGTTGTCTCGCCAGCGGTGATCTGGATCGGCGGCAATTCCTGCGCGAGGCCATCGTCTCGCGCGAAGGCGCCGCCGCCATCCACGAGCAGAGCCAAGGCCGAGAGTGTCAGCACGCCATAGCGACGTCCGCCCTCAAACCGCCTCGGTCGCATCGGCGCCTCGCAGCTCATTCGCATGCGACGGGTCACATGCGATGACGCGGCGGTACAGCAACGCCGATACCAGCCACGCGACCGCGAACAGCGCAACGACCGCGGCACCGGCATTGGCAAGCGACTCATTGAGAGCGTCGACCAGCGCCCACACGCCGCCGGAAGGGCCGAGGCGATCAGAGATCAAGCTGAGCGCCTCGATGCCACCGATCATCAGCGCAACCGCAACCGACGCGCCGGTGATGGTGAGGTTGTACCAGAGCTTTCGCATGGGATCGACGAGCGCCCAGCGATAGGCGCTGACCATCAGCATGGAGTCGGCGGTGTCGACCAGAGCCATGCCTGAGGCGAACAGCGCGGGGAAGACCAGGATGTTGGCGAGGGAAGCACCGCGCGCCGCTTCGGTCGCGGAGATGCTGAGCAGGCCAATTTCGGTCGCGGTGTCGAAACCCAGACCAAACAACAGGCCGAGCGGAAACATGTGCCAAGGCTTCGTCACCAGGCGAAACATCGGGCCAAGCAGCCGCGCAAGCAAGCCGTGATGGGCGAGCGGCGCACTGAGCCCCGCGGCGTCATGGACGCCCTGCTCTCGCGCCGTGCGAAAGGTCCGCCACAGGCCGGCGAAGATCGCAAGGTTGATCGCCGCGATCGTGAGCAGGAACAAGGCGGATACCGAGGTGCCGATCAGGCTGCCGAGCTGCCTCAGCAGGCTGTCTCCGCCGAGGCTGACGACGCCGAGTGCAAGCAGCACGGTCGCCCCGAGGACGATGGAGGAGTGACCGAGCGCGAAATAGAGCCCCGCGGTCTTCGGCGCGTCGTCCACATGCATCAACTTGCGCACGACATTGTCGATGGCCGCGATGTGATCGGCATCCACGGCGTGACGCAGGCCGAACGCCCAGGCGAGCAACGCCGTCGCCATCACCGCGGGCCGATCGGCAAACAGCGCAACGGCCCAGGCCCACGAGGCAACATTGGCTGTGATCAGCCCACTGAACAGCACCAATATTCCGGGCTCAACTGCCCGCACGGACAATCTCGTCACGCCAGCCATCCCTGCCCGCACTCCGGTATGATGTTTCTATAAAACTATCATACCGGATAGCAATATCCGGGCCAGCCGGGCAGGATCTGGCGCGCGGCTCGATCTGGAGCCCCAAACCGTTGTTTTCGAGCAGATTTCGTATCCAACGGCGTTGCCGACGCGCTTTCGGGCGTGCCATCTGGAAACCAACTATCCACAATTGCCAACGTCGTGACGTCCGCCCTGGCACCTAGTGCATCAATCGCGCACCAGCTGCGACGCAGCCGAGCGCAGTCATGCGTCGATCGTGAGGAACGGAACCAACACGCTGATTCGTGCCTTGATGACCAAGGAGGATCAACATGGCACGTACAGCATGGAAACGTCCCGGCTCGCCGATCGGCAAGAAGGGACCGCGCAAGGCAAACCCCGCGTATAAGCGTCGTTCACGTCAGCCGTGGTCGACGGCGGACGTCAGGATGTTGCGACAGCTTGCAAAGGGCAACACACCCACGGGCGTCATGAGCATCAAGCTGCAGCGCCCGATCGCGGCGATCCGCAGCAAGGCCCATCGCGAGGGCATCTCGCTGAAGCCGATCAATCGTTCGCCCTATAACCGGCGGACGACCAAGACGCGCGCCGCGAAGCGGCGACGCTGACCAGGAAAGGCCCGGCCTCCACGCGAGGCCGGGCCCTCCGCGTCGGCGGCGATCGCTTTGGCATGACGTCCGTATCATGACGGAGAGCGGCAGATGATCCATCACGTATCAGTGGGCACAAACGACGTAGCCCGCGCCCAGGCGTTCTATGGCCCGCTGATGCAGCTGATCGGCTTCCGCCTCAAGGCATCCCCGACCGCGGTTCACTACGGCGCCTCCGACATTGTCTTCAGCCTCGAGACGCCCGTTGACGGCCGCCCGGCGTCTCCCGGCAACGGCGTGCACATTGCCTTCCAGGCGCCCGACCGCGACACCGTCAGACGCTTCCATCGACTCGCGCTCGAGAGGGCGGAACCGACGAAGGCGCGCCGGGGATACGGGCGAACTACAATGCGAATTATTTCGGTGCATTCGTCCGCGACCTCGACGGCAACAAGATCGAGGCCGTCACTTATACCGCACGCGAGAGCTTCGACTTGTTGGCGGCCTCCAGGGACGAGGCCGAATAAAAAATGCGAAGGACAGCAATTTAGGAACCCTCTTGCGGCGCAGCGTTTCACTCAACATGGCGCGCGTCCTGATTGGCACTTCCGGCTGGCATTACGATTCCTGGCGCGGCCCGTTCTTCCCTGAAGGCTTGCCGCTGAAGCAACAGCTTCGCTACTACGCCAGTCAATTCGAAACCACCGAGCTGAACGGCGTTTTCTACCGGACGCCGACACCCGAGGCGGTCGAGGGATGGCGAGAGCAAACCGGCGGCGAATTCGTCTTCGCCTGGAAGGCGTCCAAATTCATCACGCATTGGAAGCGCCTCACGGACCGATCCCAAAACAGCCTCGAGCTGCTTGAAGATCGCATCTCGTTGCTGCGGGGCAAGGTGGGACCGATCCTTTTCCAGCTGCCGCCGCAGTTCCAGGCGAATGCCGACAGGCTCGGCTCCTTCTTCAAGCTATTGTCCAGAAAACGCCGGTACAGTTTCGAATTCCGGCATCCGAGCTGGTATCAGCCCCGCATTCTGCGGATGCTGGCCGACGAAAACATCTCGCTCTGCCTGTCAGACCACGCCGATGCACCGGCGCCCTGGAAGCGTACGGCGGACTTCGTCTATGTGCGTGGCCACGGTCCGAGCGGACGATACCACGGGCACTACCCTCGGCCGACCCTGACGCAATGGGCGCGGCGGATCAAATCCTGGAAGCGGCAGGGCTGCGACGTCTATGTCTATTTTGACAACGACCAGAAGAGCGCCGCTCCGGCGGATGCGCTCAAGCTGAAGGCGATGCTCTAGCGGCTACGGCCCGCCAGCAACCGAACCTGCGATCACCATGACGAGCTCGGCAAGGTCGATCTTTCCATCGACGACCAGCTCCTCCGACGAGCCGGCGACCTTCAGCGATTGCGGCCGGTTGGCTGCCTGACGCTTGAGCTCACCTATGATTGCTTCCTTGAGCTTCTCTTCCAGCATCAGCGCATCCTCAGGCAGGCATCTCTTGAGTGGTCATGTTTTCGCTATGCGCCATCAGGTTCTCCCAGCGACGGCCGTCTCTCACACCCAAAACCAGGCGACCCGCTTCGTTCCTGGCTTTCGGCCCGATCGAACATCCTCACTTGGGGTTGGGGTCCTCGAGACCGGCGCCCGGCTCCCGGAGCAGACCGGTTCCGCGCCAGCCGGACGGCGTTGCCGAGCGCGCGCGCGGCGTTCAGTACCTCTTGCTGGAACTCTGCGTCGTCGTCGAGTTCGCGATGTGAGGTCGCATATTGCTCCATGTAGCCGACATAACCATCGAGCTCGCCGAAGCGCCCCGCCGAGACCAGATGCATGTCGGTCAGCCAATCGGACAGAGTTCGGCGCACGCCCTCGGCGCCGACGCTGTCACCGTGAACGATCAGCCCGAAATGCCGGCCGGCGAGATGCCGCGGATACGGCCAGCCCTTCAGCTCGATCGCCTTCGCCTCGGCAGCCTTCTTGCCATGGGTCGACGTCGGATCCGGGTTGCCGCCATCGGCGCAGACCAGGCGATCCATCATTGCCTTGAGGCCGCCCGGCACGTGATACCAATTTACCGGCGTCACGATCAGGATGCCGTGGGCCGCCACCCAGAGCGGATAGATCTCATTCATCCAGTCGCCGGTCTGACCCAGCGAATAGTTCGGATAGCAGCTGCACGGCCAGTGGCAGAGCGGCATCGCGGTCGCGACGCACGATTTACAGGGATGAATGGTCTTGCCGAACTCCGAGGTGAGCCGCGAGAGATCGAGAATGTCGACGGCAAACCCCATCTCGGCAAGGACGGGCTCCGCAAGCTTGACCATGCGCCAGCTCTTGGACATCTCGCCGGGACAGGTGTGCTCGCTGCGCGCCGAGCCGTTGACGACGAGAATGCGCGGCGTCGCCCCGGCATCGTCGTGCTGGCGTTGTGCGTCCAGGATGGCAGCACGTGCCGCCAGCCAATCGACAGAAAGGTCGTAGTCGGGATCGGCAAATCCGGCGCCCGCCTTCCGCGTTGCCGGCGCTTTGCGTGACTGGCTGTAGGCCTCCCACGCCGCGCCGACGATTGCATCGAGCTCTCGCTGCAGCGGCGCAAAGGCAGGATCGATGAACTGGCTCTTGTAG
Organism: Bradyrhizobium campsiandrae; assembly: GCF_014529705.1. GTDB lineage: Bacteria > Pseudomonadota > Alphaproteobacteria > Rhizobiales > Xanthobacteraceae > Bradyrhizobium > Bradyrhizobium campsiandrae. The sequence continues at coordinate 95,366 of NZ_JAANIH010000005.1, read as the reverse complement.
CGGCTCTCGAATTCCTCTCGCGACAGCTTGACGGGCGGCATCCCCTTGCGAACGTCCGGTTCCGGCATGCTGGCTCCTCGTTGGACGGGTCCAATCCGACCAACCCGAGATGCTGGACGCAGTTCCTAATCAGTGGGACCTGACCCATCCTTACCGTCGGCAGCCTGCGACAATCCGGGCGGCGCCTTCGCGTCCGCTGGGCGCGATGCGTCATCCACTTCCTGAACGTGATAGCCGGCGGGCAGGAGATGGCCCCCTTCCTCGTCCGCGACGGGAACGTCCGTCACCAGGCCTTCGATCAAAGCGGCCTCCCAGACCTCCCTCTCCGTTGCGAAGGGATTTCCGATCTGCCGCTTTCCTTCGAACAATGCGTACATGTTGGCTCCAATCACGGGATTCAGCCGGTCGAGATCGGAACCTCGCCGCCTTCGATCATCTCGGGGATGACATCCTTGAACAGCCGGACCGGGACCGATTTCGCCGCGGGCACCTTGCTGCCTTCCGCGTAGTGCCACAGCGGAATCAATCCGTTGCACTCGGGGTAATAGCCTGCGATCGTCCTGCGCGGAATGTCGTATGGCACGACCTGGAGCTCGCTCAAGCTGCGTTCGACGCCATCGCCGGCTTCCGTCACCAGCGTCACGGTATCGCCCGGCTTCAGGCCGTCCATCTCCATGTCGACGCTGTTCATCAGGACGACGTAGCGGCTGCCCTGGATGCCGCGGAAGCGGTCATCCTCGGTGTAGATCGTCGTGTTGAACTGCCCGTCGGCGCGCATGGTCATCAGTTCATAAACACCGTCGGTCCCTTGCGGCGGCGCGAAGGCCGATTTGGGCACGGTGAAGTTCGCCTTGCCGTTCGGTGTCTTCCACTTGCGCTCGCGCGCGGCGAGCGGTCGCGGAAAGCCGCCGGGCTCGAACATGCGCTTGTTGTAATCCTTGAACTGGTCGGGATAAGTCCGCTCGATCGCCTCGCGCACGCGCGAATAGTCGGCGACCCATGCGTCCCAATCCACCTTTGGATTTGGCTTCAGCGTCGCCTTGGCGAGGCCGGCGATGATCGCGGGCTCCGACAGGGCATCCCTCGCCACCGGCCTGCGCTGGCCACGCGAGCCATGGATACACGCAGTGGAATCCTCCATCGACACGGCTTGCGCGCCGCTCTGCTGCTCATCGATCTCGATCCGGCCGAGGCATGGCAGCAGATAGGTCACCTCCGCGGGCACGATGTGGCTGCGATTCAGCTTCGTCGCGATCTGCACCGACAGGCGCAGGCCGGACCAGGCCGGCTCCATCAGCGATTGCTCGGGAATGGCGCGCACGAAATTGCCGCCAAGACTGACGAAGCCACCTACGTCGCCCTTCAAGATGCCTTCGCAGGCATCCACAGTCGAAAGCCCGTCCCACCGCGGCGGCTCGAAGGCGTACAGCTCGGCGAGCTTGTCGAGCGGCACGAGCCTTGTCTTCTCCGAGATGCCCACGGTGCGCTGGCCCTGCACGTTGGAGTGGCCGCGGATCGGCGAAATGCCGGCCCCGGGCTTGCCGATATTGCCGCGCAGCAGCAGCAGGTTGACGATCATCTTGGCGGTCTCGACGCCGTGCTTGTGCTGGGTAACGCCCATACCGTAATTGGCGATCACCGCATTGGCGGCCATGTAGGTGTTCGCCGCCTCGCGCATCGCCGACCTCGCAAGCCCCGACGCCCGCTCGATCTCGCTCCAGTCCTGGTCGCGGCAGAAGGCCGCGAACGCATCGAAGCCGGAGGTGTGCTGCACGAGAAAGTCGACATCGACCAGGCGCGGCCCGCCATCCTTCGAGGCCCGATCGTCCGCCTCGATCACCCATTTGCAAATTCCAAGGATGGCTGCGGCATCACCGCCGAGCCGAACCTGATGGTATTGCGAGCTGATGCGCGTGCCACCCGCGATCATCTGGACGGGGCTCTGGGGATTGACGAACCGCTCCAGCCCGCGTTCCCGGAGCGGATTGAAGGTGATGATCGGCACGCCGCGCTGCGCCGCCTCTTGCAGCGGATGCAGCATGCGCGGCGCGTTGGTGGTGGTGTTGTGGCCGAAGAAGAAGATGCAGTCGGTATGATCGAAATCGCCGAGCAACACTGTGCCGACCGGGGAGCCGATCACCGGCGGCAGCGCGACCGAGGTCGTCTCGTGGCACATGTTGGAGCTGTCGGGGAAGTTGTTGGTGCCGTACATCCGGCCGAACAGCTGATACATGTAGCTCGCCTCCAGCGAGGCGCGGCCGGATGTGTACATGATGACCGAGCGTGGATCGAGCTTATTCAGCTCGCGGCCGATCTCGCGAAAGGCCTCGCTCCAATCGACCGGCACATATTTGTCGCTGGCCGGGTCGTAGCGCATCGGATGGGTCAGGCGCCCCAGCTCTTCCAGTTGATGATCGGACCAGCTTCGCAATTCGGACAGCGTATGCTGAGCGAAGAACTCCGGTGTGACCGTCTTGCCCGTGATCTCCCAAGCGGTCGCCTTGGCGCCATTCTCGCAGAATTCGAAGGGACGCGGCTCTGCGGGCTTGGCCCAGGAGCAGCTCACGCACATGAACCCGCCGGGCTTGTTCTGTTTCAGCAGGATCTCGCTGCCGAGAACGGCGACCTCCTCCTGCGTCAGGATGTGCATGACGGCATTGAGCGAGCCCCAGCCACCGGCCGGCGCATCGTAGGTTTCGATTTTTGCTTTTTGCCGCATGGCAGGCCCTTCGCTTGCAAGCCCCGTACGGAAAACCGGAGGCGACATCACTGGTTCCTCCGCACTGGGAACATTGGGCGCGCTGCAGCGTCGATAGTTCGACGCAGGACGAGCACCATGCACGGCTCCAATTTCCCCAGATGTGAACGCGCCGCAGGGTTGACGGCCTCGGTCCGGATGCCCCGGCTGACTTCGCGCGGAACGCAGGACGAGCGCGTGGTGGCCGAGGAATGTCCCGTTGCGCTGGTCTTTGACGGAACGACCATCGCCGTTCTGATGGCGACGCCATCGGATCTCACGGACCTCGCGCTCGGCTTCAGCCTGACCGAGGGACTCATCGAGGACGCAGGCGAGATCGAGGATTTGTCGGTCGTTCCCGCTGTCGACGGCATCGAGGTGCGAACCTGGCTGCGGCCGCGGGCCGGACGCCTGCTGAAGGATCGGCGGCGGCGACTGGTCGGTCCGACCGGCTGCGGCCTCTGCGGCGTCGAAAGCCTTGCCGAGGCCAATCGGATGCACCGCATCGTTGTGCGACAGACCAGTCTCACGCCGGAACAGATCCAAAGCGCAATCGAGGGCCTCGGCGAAGCGCAGTGCCTCAACCACGCAACGCGGGCCACACATGCGGCAGGCTTCTTTCGGCCGGACGATGAAGGTCACATGATTCTGCGCGAGGACGTCGGACGCCACAATGCGCTCGACAAGCTCGCCGGCGCGCTGGCCTCGCAAGGCATTTCAGGCGCTAGCGGCGCCGTCATTCTCACGAGCCGGATATCGGTCGAAATGGTGCAGAAGGCGGCCGCGATCGGCGTCGGCATCGTCGTTGCCATCTCCGCGCCAACGGCGCTGGCGATACGAACGGCCGAGACTGGCGGAGTGACATTGATCGGCGTCGCACGCGGCAGCGATTTCGAGATTTTCAGCCATCCCGCTGGGGTGGTTGGGCAGGCAACGATGTCGGCGGCCTCAGCGCAAAATGTTCGCGCCGAGCCCGTCTCCATCGAATGAGGTCCGCTATCGGCCCTTCATCTTCGGGTCGTTCACGGTTGCGCCGGGATTGGCCGTGCTCGGGCTGCTCGACGCTCCCTGACCTGTCGTCGCGGCTGGGCTGTTGCCGCCGCCTCCCGTTCCGCCAGCACTTGCGCCTCCACTCCCCGAACCGCCGGATCCCGCACCCGCACCGGCCCCGGCTCCAGCGCCGGCTCCTCCAGCTCCTGATCCGCCCGCACCGCCCCCACCTCCCGCGCCGCCGCCCTGTGCCGACACAGCAGCGATCGATCCGAACACCAGCGCGGCCGCCAGTGCAATACTCACGATTTTCATTGTCGCGTTCTCCTGTTGCTATCTGCCGGCAACCGGAGGTTCGGACCATCGTTCCTAACTCAGGGGATTGATCGCTGGCCCTTAATCTATCAAGCCGCCCTGGGCACGTCTTGCGAAGCCTCCTTCGACAGCGCGGCGGCGCCTTCCCCGCCGCGAGACAATTCCCGCCCCTTCACCAGGCCGAAGATGGCCGGGATGACGATGAGGGTGAGCAGTGTCGACGACGTCATGCCGCCGATCATCGGCACGGCGATGCGTTGCATGATCTCCGACCCCGTGCCGGTGCTCCACATGATGGGAAGCAGGCCCGCCATGATGGCGACGACCGCCATCATCTTGGGACGGACACGCTCGACCGCGCCCTCCATGATGGCGTCGTGCAGATCCTGCCGGGTCACGGCACGGCCCTCGGCACAGCATCTCGCTCTCGTCTCGGCGAGGGCATGATCGAGGTAGATCAGCATCACGACGCCGGTCTCGGCAGCAACGCCCGCAAGCGCGATGAAGCCGACGGCAACGGCAACGGACAGATTGAAGCCGAGCCACCACATCATCCAGATTCCGCCGACCAGCGCGAAAGGCAGCGACAGCATCACGATCAAGGTCTCGGTCGTGGCCCTGAAATTCAAATACAGCAGCAGGAAGATGATCGTGAGCGTCACCGGCACCACGATCTTCAGACGGGCGGCGGCCCGCTGCAGATATTCGTACTGGCCGCTCCAGACGACATAGTAGCCCGCGGGAAACTGGATGCTCTCGGTGACGGCGCGCTGCGCGTCCGCGACATAACTGCCGATGTCGCGGTCGCGGATGTCGACATAGATGTAGGTCGCAAGCTGTCCGTTCTCCGTCCGGATCGAGGTCGGCCCGCGCGCCGGCTCGACCTTGGCAACTTCGCCGAGCGGCACGGCGCCCCCCGCCGGCATCGGCACCAGGATGTCGCTGGCGATCGCCTTGGGATTGTCGCGCAGATCGCGCGGGTAGCGCATGTTCACCGTGAATCGCTGCCGGCCCTCCACGGTCGTGGTGACCGTCTGGCCGCCGAGCGCCGCCGCGATGGTGTCCTGAACGTCCTGGACCAGAATTCCGTAGCGCGCGAGCGCTTCGCGATCCGGAACGATCTCGAGATAATAGCCGCCGATGCCGCGTTCGGCGTAGGCCGACGAGGTCCCGGGCACGGTCTTGATGACTCGCTCGATCTGCTTGGCCAGCCGGTCGATCTCGACGAGATCGGTGCCCATCACCTTGACCCCGATGGGCGTGCGGATGCCCGTCGACAACATGTCGATACGGGCCTTGATCGGCATGGTCCACGCGTTGGAGACGCCCGGAAACTGGAGCGCGTTGTCCATTTCCGCGATCAGGCTGTCGACGGTCACGCCCGCGCGCCATTGGCTCTTCGGCTTCAAATTGACGATGGTCTCGAACATCTCGGTCGGCGCCGGATCCGTCGCGGTCGCGGCCCGTCCCGCCTTGCCGTAGACCGAGGCGACCTCCTGGAACGACTTGATGATCCGGTCCTGCGTCTGCATCAGTTCGGCCGCCTTGGTAACTGAAATGCCGGGAAGCGTCGTCGGCATGTACAGCAGCGTGCCTTCATTCAGGCTCGGCATGAACTCGGTGCCGAGTTGGCGGGCCGGCCACGCCGTCACGGCGAGCACGACGAGCGAGGCCAGGACCACGAGCAGCTTGGCCCGCAGCACGGCCTTGATCACCGGACGGTAGAGCCAGATCAGCAGTCGATTGATGAAATTCTTGCTCTCCGGGACGATCCGGCCGCGGACGAAGATCACCATCAGCGCGGGCACCAACGTCACGGACAGCAGCGCCGCCGCGGCCATCGAGAAGGTCTTGGTGAACGCCAGCGGGCTGAACAGCCGTCCTTCCTGGGATTCCAGCGTGAAGATCGGCATGAACGACACGGTGATGATCAGCAGGCTGAAGAACAGCGCCGGCCCGACTTCGGACGCCGCATCGATCAGGACCTGGACGCGTGACTGATCGGGCTTCGCCCGTTCGAGATGCTTGTGGGCATTCTCGATCATGACGATGGCCGCGTCCACCATCGCGCCGATCGCGATGGCAATGCCACCGAGGCTCATGATGTTCGAGCCCAGCCCCAGCAGCTTCATGGCGCCGAACGCCATCAGCACCCCGACCGGCAGCATCAGGATCGCGACCAGGGCGCTGCGGACATGCAGCAGGAACACGATGCAGACCAGCGCGACGACGATGCTTTCCTCGAACAGGGTGTGCTTGAGGGTGTCGATGGCGGCGTAGATCAGGTTGGACCGGTCGTAGACCGGCACGATTTCAACCGACTTCGGCAGGCTGCTCGCGATCTCCTTGAACCGCTGCTTGACGTTCTCGATGACGTCGAGGGCATTGACGCCGAAGCGTTGCAGCACGATGCCGCTTGCGACCTCGCCTTCGCCGTTCAGTTCCGCGATGCCGCGCCGCTCGTCCGGCCCGAGCTCGACATTGGCGACGTCGCGGAGCAGCACCGGCGTGCCGCCAGAGGTCTTCAGCACGACGTTGCCGAGATCGTTGATGCTCTTGACGTAGCCCTTGCCGCGAATGACGTATTCGAATTCCGACAGCTCGACGGTGCGTCCACCGACATCGGCATTGCTGGCGCGGATGGCGTCACGGACCTTCTGCATGCTGATGCCGCGGTCGCGCATCCGCTGCGGGTCGAGGACGACGTTGTACTGTTTGACGAAGCCGCCGATACTGGCGACCTCCGCGACGCCTTCGGCCTTGGCCAGCGCAAACTTCAGATTCCAGTCCTGAATCGTGCGCGTGTCTGCCAGGTTCAATTCCTTGGACATCACGGCGTACTGGTAAACCCAGCCGACGCCGGTCGCGTCGGGCCCGATGGTCGGGGTCACGCCCGCGGGAAGCCTGGACGACGCGCCGTTAAGGAACTCCATCACGCGCGAGCGCGCCCAGTAGATATCGGTGCCGTCCTCGAAGATCACATAGACGAAGGATACGCCGAAGAACGAGAAGCCGCGTACCACCTTCGATTTCGGCACTGTCAGCATCGCTGTCGTCAAGGGATAGGTGACCTGGTCCTCGATCACCTGCGGCGCCTGGCCCGGATATTCGGTGTAGACGATCACCTGCGTGTCGGAGAGATCAGGAATCGCATCCAGCGGAAGATGGACGAGCGCGTACAGGCCGGCCGCGGCCGCAAAGCCGGTGCCGAACAGCACCAGCAGTAAATTGCGGGCCGACCAGGCGATGATGCGGGCAATCATTTGTGCTCTCCCATCGCGTGCTCGCCGGCGACATCGGAAGCAGGCATGGCCTCCGCGAAGCCTTTCAGCGCCGCCTTCAGATTGCTTTCGGCATCGATCAGGAAGTTGGCCGAGGTGACCACCAGCTCACCGTCGGAGAGGCCGTTTCGCACCTCGACGTAGCCGCCACCACGCCGGCCGAGCTTCACGTCCCGCGGCTCGAACCGCCCTTCGCCCTTGTCGACGAGGACGGCCTGGCGGCTGCCTGTATCGAGCACCGAGCTGTCCGGCACGGCCAGAACCGGCGTGGAATCGGCGGTGTCGATGGTGGCATCGACATACATGTCGGGCAGCAGCGCGAAGTCCGGATTGGCGAGCTCGATCCTGACACGGGCCGTCCGGGTGTCCCGGTTCACCTGGGGATAGACGACCGCGATCTTTCCGGAGAAGGTCCGGTCTGAAAAACTCCGGGCCCGGATCGTCACCGGCTGGCCGACCGAGACGTTGCCGAGGTCGCGCTCGGCCACGTCGACGAGCGCCCACACCACCGAGATGTCGGCAATCCGGAACAGCACGTCGCCGGGATTGGCGCGCATGCCTTCGATGGCATTGCGTTCGAGCACGATGCCGTCGCGCGGCGCCGACCATTGGATGGTCACGGGCGCGACGTGGGACTTCTCCATCTCGGAGATGACCGGTTCCGGGACGTCGAGGTTGATCAGCCGTTGCCGGGCGCCGCGGCCGTAGGCCTCGATGCCGGCCGTGGTCCTGGACGTGATCGTCGAGAGATACTCGGCCGCGGCGGACGCGACGGCCGAACTGTAGATCTGCATCAGGGGCTGGCCGGCTCTCACGCGCGTGCCGGTGGTGACGTCGGCGACCTTCTGGACGAAGCTCTCGGACCTCATCGCGATCACCGACACCAGGCGCTCGTCGAGCTGGATCGTGCCGGGCGCCTTCACCGCAACGCGGATCGGGCGGCGCTCGGCCGGCTCCGACTTCACGCCGGTGCGCTGGATCTTTCCGGGCGAAAGCCTGACGCTGCCGTCGTCGGCATCGTCGCCGTCGTAGACGGGGACGTAGTCCATCCCCATTGGATCCTTCTTCGGGACAGGCGAGGTGTCCGGAAGTCCCATGGGATTGCGGTAGTACAGGATCTTGCGCGACGAAGCGGCCTGCGGCTTTGGCTTCGTCGGCTCGGAGAAGGCCTTGTCGTCGTCATAGACGGGCAAATAATCCCGCCCGCTCTCATCCTTCTTCGGCGCCGCCGACCAGAGCGATGCTCCGCCGGGATCGCGGTAATAGAGCGGAGTGCTGTGTTCGGCGGACACGGCCGTGGTCGCCTCGGCATGGGCGGACCAGCGTACGCCGTTCGCGTACCAGTAGGCACCGAAGGTCATGCCGCCCGTCAGAGCGAGTGCCGTCAGAAGACGCTGCGTGTTCATGGTGTGCTTCCCGCGCGGCGCGCGCGTCCATGTGATTGAGAAAGAAGAGTTCGGACACTGCCGCAAGGCAGCGTCCGAAGGCTCACTTCGTCGCCTGGACAATCACCTTGCCGGTGACGGTTTCGGCCTCGCCCTGCACCTTGGCGGAGAGCGTGACCTGGTAGCGTCCGGCCATCGGCAGATCGGTCTTGAAGGCGTAGACGCCCGGCTCCTTCGACGGCAGGGGCGCGACGTCAGACACCATCTCGGCCATTCCGTCGGGAGCCATGTCGACGCGGGTCTTGAAGATCACCGCATCCGGCACCGGCTTGCCGGTCCGCTTGTCGGTCAGACGAACGGCGAGCGTGACGTCATCGCCTTTCTTCATCGCCGGATTGACCGGCTCGAATGCATAATCGCCGGCGCCCGCCATGGCGGCTGAAGCGGCGAGCGAAAGGGTGGCGGCGAGAGCCGCAGTCGTGACTTTGGAAAGCATGATCCTGTCCTTATGAATTGATCTCGGCCGTCGCGCCATGGGCGCGCACGTCAGTCGTCGTCGCGTGCAAAGGTGCGCGCGCCGGACTTTTGCGGGATCAGCTTCGAGGAGGTCGGAAGGGAGGACTGCCGCTGCGGGACAGGACAATTTGGTCCGCGGGAATGGCGATCTTGCTCGCGGTCATGACGAAGAGCCCGAGAACCAGCGGACGCACATGACCCAGCGCAAGAGCGCCGCCGACGCAGCAGAAACCCATCCCGCACTTATAGCCGTCCTGGTGGAGAGGCGTTCCCTTCATGTCGTCCGGACAGCAATCGTCGATCGACATGTCGCCGTGATCCGCCATCTGCATGACGGCCTGCATGTCGTCCGGCGCCATCGCGCGGCCCGCGGCAGATGCGCCCGCGCCGAGCGGCAGCACCGCCAGCGAGACGGCAATCGCGAATGCCAGGATGGTACGGACGAACAGCATGCTTAAGTTTAATGACCTCTCCAGCCGCAGCACAGCCTGCCTAACATATTCCGGCTCCGGGCACAGTCCTTGATCCCGGTCAAGCCTGCGTGAACAGGCGGTGCCCGAGACGCCGTTTTGCAATTGCAAACCTTGAATCGCGTTCCGATCCTGGCCGGGGGCTGCGAACGGCCCCTCAGGAAATCGCCATTCCCGAAACCTTGTCGAACAGATGTGTTCGCTCCAGATCGAGCGCGACGTCGATGACATGATCCGGCGCTGCGGCCACCCCCACCGGCATCTGCGCCGTGAACGGAAAGGCCCCGACCGTGCCGATCACCAGCGTGTGCGGGCCGAGCGGCTCCACATCTTTCACCATCAAGCGGATCGAAGCGCCCGCCGGGGCATCCTGCCGCAGCACGTGATCGGGCCGCACGCCCAGCACGACCGGCTTGCCGATACTCCCCGCGTAGATCGCCTCGCGGGATTTCGGTAATTTCAGCGCGGTCCCCGACGGCTCGGTGAAGACCAGCGCGCCGTCACGGGCGACAATTTCGCCATGGATGAAATTCATGCTGGGCGCGCCCATGAAGCCGGCGACGAAGAGATTGGCGGGCTTCTCGTAGATCGTGATGGGATCGGCCGCCTGCTCGATCCGGCCGCGATTCATCACCACGACGCGATCGGCCATGGTCATGGCTTCGACCTGGTCGTGCGTGACATAGACTATCGTCTTGGCGAGACGGCGATGCAGGGCCTTGATCTCGGTCCGCATCTCGATCCGCAGCTTGGCATCGAGGTTGGACAGCGGCTCATCGAACAGAAACACGTCGGGACTGCGCACGATGGCGCGGCCGATGGCGACGCGCTGGCGCTGCCCGCCGGAGAGCTGCTTGGGCCGGCGATCAAGGTACGGCTCGAGGTCGAGAACCCGGGCCACGTCCTGGACGGCCTTGGTGATGCTGGCGCGCGGCTCGCCCCGCACTTTCATGCCATAGCCGATGTTCTCGCCAACAGTCATGTGCGGATAGAGCGCGTAGTTCTGGAACACCATCGCGCAGTTGCGCAGGCCCGGACGCAGCTGCGTGACATCGCGCTCGCCGATGCGGATGGTTCCGTCGGTGACGGTCTCCAGTCCCGCGATCATGCGCAAGGTCGTGGTCTTGCCGCAGCCCGACGGGCCGACCAGCACGACGAACTCCTCGTCGGCCACGTTCAGATCGAGCCCCTCGATGATCTTGTAGGGCCCGTATGCCTTGCTGACGTTCTCGATCTCGACGCGCGCCATGGAATCCTTTTTCCGTCCCTGATGTCGACGGTCAACAAAGCCCGGATGATGCTGGCGCATCATCCGGGAAGTCTCAGCGGAGGTCAGTTTTTGTCAGTTTCTTAGTTAGTTCTTCGGCGGCAGGCCCATCGCCGCGCGATAAGCGGCGAGCTGCTTCGCACGACCGAACTCGTCGGTCAGGCGATTCCATTCCTTCGCGACCGCGTCGAGCGCGGCCTGCGGCGTGGTCTGGCCGGCCAGCGCCTTGCCAAGCTCGATCTCCACCACCTCGGTGTAGGAGAAATAGCCGGGCAGACGCATGTCGAGCGCGACGTTCTTGCCGTTGATGGAATCAGCCTGCGCGCCGAGATATTCCTTGGCTTCCTGCGGCGAGAAGATCTTGCTCCACAATTCGAGATTCGCGGTGTGCGACTTGCGGTACGGGTTGACACCCGTGCCGCCGGTGATCGCAGCCTGGCCGGAGACTTCGGGGCTCGTCAGCGTCTTGACGAAATCCCACGCCGCCTCCTGGTGCTTGCCGACCTTCGGCACGGCGATCTGCCAGCCGCCGAACGCCATGAAGGGCGCCGGCAGGACCGCCGGGAACTTGTCCCACTTCTTCGTCTTGGCGTTCCAGATCTCGTCGGAGCCGGGCAGCACCGCGGAGCCGACCTTGCCCGAGATTTTCGACTGCTTTGGATCGGCCGCGATCACGCCGGTGTCGCCCCAACCGATCGATTCCGCCACCTGGCCGCCTGCGACCGCCGCGTTGACCTCGCCGAACGAGAAGTTCAGCGCATTGGGCGGGCCGAGCTTGGAGGCGCGGATATATTCCTCCAATCCCTTCACCCAGCCCGGATTGTTGATCTGGGCATCCATGGTTTCGGGGTCGAAGAACATCGCGCCTGGATAGTTCGGGTTGTTGGTGTAGGCGGCCGCGTGGCTGAAGAAGAACCAGAACTGCTGGCCGCCGCGCCGGAAGGCTTCCGCGGTGCCCCACAGTCCCTTGTCGGGGCGCTGGAAGAACTCAGCGATGTCGAGATATTGCTTCCAGGTCTTCGGCGGCGCCAGATCGTAGCCGTACTTGGCCTTGAACGCGTCCTTCTCCTTGGGATCGCTGAACAGGTCGGTGCGATACGTGTAGGTGTGGACGTCGCCGTCCATCGACTGCGAATAGATCTTGCCTTCCCACACCATCAGACGTTCGCGATAGGCCGGCTCGACATCGTCCCAATCCTTGCCTGATTGCATCGCCTTCGGCATCTCGCTGAGATAGGGCACGAAGTCGGGCAGCCAGGCCGGCGCGAAGCTGACGAGGTCGAAGGTCGCATCCGACGCCGTGAGCGACGTCACGATCTTCGGGTAGAGCTCCGACCACGGAAACTCGACGACATTGACTTTGCCGCAGGTCTTCTTGGTCCATTCATCCGCACCTAATTTGAGCGCGGAGGCGATGTACGGCCCGGTCTGCGACGCCACCGTCAAGGTGACGCCGGAATAGTCCGGGCTGCAGGCCGCGTTCGCCTGGCTCGCGGCACAAGCGACCGCGAGCGAAGTGGTCAACATCAGAAACGTCCGTCGCAACATCGTCCAGTCCTCCCTTAATGAGTTTTTGCTATTTGATGGCCCCGAGCAGCAGGCCCGACCGCATCATGCGGCTGAGCAGGCCCGCCATGATCATCATCGGAATGATGGCGACGAGCGCGGCCGCCGAGATCGCCCACCATTCATCGCCGCGCTGGCTGTTCTGTCCCGCCACCAGGATCGGCAGCGTCTGCCATTTGGAATTGGTCAGGAACAACGCGAACAGGAACTCGTTCCAGACGAAGGCCAGCGTGATCATGAACGTCGCAAGCAGCCCGTTCATCGACATCGGCACCACGATGCCGAGGAAGATGCGCCAGCTCGGCACGTTGTCGACCATCGCGGCTTCCTCGACCTCGATCGGGATCGCCTCGAAGAAGTCGCGCATCAGCCAGACCACGATCGGCAGCGAGAACGCGACGTAGCACAGCGTCAGGCCGACATAGCTGTCGATGAGCTGGAAGCCGAGCCGGCCAATCTCGGTGTAGAGCAGATACAGCGCGAAGGCGGTGACGATCGGCGGGAACATGCGCTGGCTGACGAACCAGAACAGGATGTCCTCATTGCCGAGGATCGGGCCCGGCAGCGGCAGGCGATTGGCGATGATGGCAATGACCAGCGCGATCGGGAACGCGAGCAGCAGCGCCTGCGCCCGGGTGAATCCGAGATTGTTGCTGAACAACAGATAGCCGCCGAGCGCGAGCAGGAAGAAGATCAGGCCGGCACCGAGGCGGACCCTGAACTCGAACCGGACAAGCGCATAGGCCGCCATCGCCCCGATCGCGGTCGCCATCGCCGCTGCCGACAAGCCGACGATGGTCGAGTTCAGGAAGGTCCGGAAGAATTCCCCGCGAATGCCCTGGTAGAGATCGATGAAAGGCTGCAGCGTCGGGGTGAAATCGACGAACGGAATATAGGTCGGGCCGCCGACCACGCCCGGCGGCGTCTTGAAGGCCGTCACCACCACCCAATAGAGCGGAAACGCCGTGATCAGGCACCAGGCGAGCACGCCAAGCGCGACCAGGCGACGGCTCAAGGTCGACAGTCCGGTGAGCCCCTGCCCGCTCATCGGCGCTTCTCCAGATGCGGCCGCAACAGCGCCAGATAAGTGACGCCGATGATGGTGATGGCGATCAGGAACAGGAAGCTGAGCGCGGAGGTGTAGCCGAGATTGAACTTCTTGAAGCCCTCCTGATAGGCGAACAGGGTCAGCGTCTCGGTGTCGACGCCGGGTCCACCGCCGGTCATGACGAACACGGTGTCCATGATCTTGTAGCTCTCGATCAGGCGGATGAAGACCACCGCAGCAGAGATCGGCAGCATCATCGGAAAAGTGATGCCCCAGAATTGCTGCCAGGCGCTGGCGTTCTCCAGCTCGGCGGCCTCGTAGACATCTTCGGGCAGCGTTTGCAGGCCGGCCAGCATCATCAGGATTACGAACGGCGTCCACTGCCAGATCTCGACCGCGATGATGCAGCCGAGCGCCCAATGACCGTTGGTGAGGAACGGAAGATTCGCGAGGCCAAACGTGGAGAGCAACTGGTTGAGCGGCCCCATGGTCGGATTGAAGATCATCCGCGCCACCAGCGCGACCGCAACCGGGGCCAGCAGCATCGGCAGCAGCAGGGCGACGCGAAACAGCCGCTCGCCCGGCACGCGCGCGTTCAGCGCGAGCGCAACGCCAAAGCCGATCACGTATTGCAAGCCGACCGCGATGAAGGCGATCAGCGTCGTCGTGAGGATCGCGTTCCAGAACCGCGGCTCCTGCAACAGCGTCACATAATTGCCGAACCACACCACGCGCGGTGGGATCGGCGGAATCAGACGGTAGCTGAGGAAGCTCGTGGTGAACGAATAGATCAGCGGAAAGATCGAGATCGCCAGCACGACGAGCACCGCCGGCCAGATGAAGACATGCTTGATCGGGTCGTTCCGCATCATGGGCAGATCATCCCTTCAGCAGGGCGTCGATCTCGGCCCGCCGCGGCATGGCGGGCGCAGTGCCGGCGCGTGTCACGGATATTCCTGCGGTCGCCGAGCCAAAGCGCGCCGCGTCGAGCGGATCGGCTCCATCAGCGAGTGCGGCGGCGAAGCCGCCGACGAAGGCATCGCCCGCGCCGGCCGTCTCGACCACCTTGCCGGCGGCGAAGGGCGGCACATGCAGCGAGCGATCTCGCCCATGAAACAGCGCGCCGCGTTCGCCGAGCGTGATCAGCGCAACGCTAGCGCCTTTGGCCAGCAGCGCATCTCCGGCGCGCCGCGCGCCGGCGAGATCGCCGACCGCGATCCCTGTGAGCGCCTCGGCTTCGGTCTCGTTGGGAACGACATAGTCGCACAAGGCGAACAAGCTGTCGTCGAATTTTCCGGCAGGCGCCGGGTTGAACACCGTGATACTGCCGGCTGCGCGCGCGATCTCGAGCCCGCGCTGCGCGGCGGCGGCCGGCTGCTCGAGCTGGGTCACGAAGACGCGGCTGGAGCGGATCGCCTCTGCGGCCGCATCGACGTCATCAGGGCCGAGACCGTCAGCCGCTCCGCTCACGACGATAATGGCATTGTCGCCGCGCGTCTCGTGGACATAGATGAAGGCCGCGCCAGTCGGCGCGTCCGCAGCCCTGGCCACGCGCGGCCTGATGCCTTCGGTTTCCCAGGTCTTGATGGCGAGATCGCCGAAGGCATCGCGGCCGATGCGGGAGATGAAGGTCACGTCCGCGCCGGCGCGCGCCGCGGCGACGGCCTGGTTCGATCCCTTGCCGCCCGGCCCCATGGCAAATCCAGAGCCCGCGATGGTTTCGCCGATCGCAGGCATGTTGCCGGCCCGGAAGGCCAGATCGACGACGAAGATGCCGAGGATTGCGACGCCGCTCTTGCTCATGGTCATCACTCCGCGTCCGGCGCGATGACGCCCTTGGTGAACAGGAAGCAGCCGTAGAAGCGCCGCTCGCCGGTGGCGATCACGCAATAGGCCGTCTTGGCTTTCTCATAGAAGGCATGACGCTCGACCCCGACCAGCGGCCAGGACCGCCCTTCGGCGCGGTCGATCACGGCCTGCACCTCGCGCTGCACCGGCGGCACTTCCTGCGGCTGGCCGACGATCTCCATCCGCATCGCCGCATCCTCCACGAAGGTGTCGAGCGGCATCACCGAGAGAATCGCTTCGATCGCCTTGGCGGTGCTGACATTGTCGATGCGCAGCAGCTCCCCGAACGCGGTCTGGCGCGCGATCGAATCAGCTGGAAAATTGGTGTCGCAGACGACGAGGCGGTCTCCGTGCCCCATCGCGCGCAAGGCATAGAGCACGTCGGCATTGAGCAGTGGGTTGATGCCCTTGAGCATTGTTGCGTCCCTCCCTTGTCTTCAACATCGCCCGGACTCTGACGGTCCGGATTCCCATTCCTATCACCGCAAGGTGACGTCTCTAGTCGCCATAGGGGATCCAGATGTTCTTCACCTGCACCGCATGACGGAGCAGGATCGGCCCCTCGCTCGCCGCCCTGTCGTACCAATCGAGCGCCAGACCATGGTCAACAAGCGTGCGCTTGAGGTTGCCGACCGACAGCCGCTCCGCCATCGTCGAGGCCTCCTGCGATCCGAACATCCAGAGCGCGTCGACGTCGTCATGCTCGGCAAGGACCTTGGCAAGCGCATCGCGCTCGCCGGTGACGATATTGACGACACCTGCCGGCACGTCCGACGTTTCCAGCACCTGATAGAAATCCGTCGCGGCGAGCGGATGCCGTTCGCTCGGCACCGCGACGACGCGGTTGCCCATCGCGATCAACGGCGCCACCAGGCTGATGAAGCCGAGCAGCGGCGCCTCGTCCGGACAGGCCACTCCGACAACGCCGATCGGCTCGTGCATGGCAAGCGCCACGCCGCGCAGCGGCGGCGCATGGATCGTCCCCTCATATTTATCGGCCCAGGCCCCATAGCTGAACAGCCGTTCGATACTCGCCTCGACCTCCGCCCGCGCCTTGGCGGGCGACACACCGGTCATGTCACCGATGCGCCGGGCGAACTCGTCGCCGCGCGCGGACAGATTCTCGGCAAGGTAATAAAGGATTTGGGCGCGATTATGCGCCGTCGCCCGCGCCCACGCTTCGGCCGAACGCGCGGCAGCCACGGCGTTGCGGATGTCCTTGCGATTGCCTTCGCCGATCTCGCCAAGGAGCTTCCCCTTCGGCGACAGCGCAGCGCGCGAATAATTCCCATCGGGGCGAGCCTGCTTGCCGCCGACGAACAGTTTGGCGGTTCGATCGATCGACGGCGTGGCGAACCCGGCGGCCTCGGTCGCGGCTTCAGGGAGCGGCGGCAGCTTGGCGCGGGCCTTGCGACCGCTCCATGCCTTCGGCTTGAGATACTCGTAAAGGCCCTCGCGCCCGCCCTCGCGGCCGAAGCCGGATTCGCGATAGCCGCCGAAGCCGACGCTGGCATCGAACAGGTTCGTCGCATTGACCCAGATCACGCCGGCCTGAAGCTTTGGCGCGATATCGAGCGCGAGGCCAATGGTCTCGCTCCATACGCTGGCGGCAAGGCCATAGCGCGTGTTGTTGGCGAGCATCACCGCCTCGTCAGGCGTGCGGAACGTCATCGCGACCAGCACCGGCCCAAAGATCTCCTCGATCGCGACGGTCGAGGACGGATGCACATTCCAGAGCAAGGTCGGCGGATAGAAGCAGCCCTCGGCAGGAATCGCCCCGGATGCCTGATACTTCTCGGCACCCTCCTTCACACCTGTTTCGACCAGCGCCTTGATCCGCTCGAGCTGGACCGGAGCGACCACCGCGCCCATGTCGATCGACTTGTCGAGCGGCGATCCGACGCGCAACGTCTCCATGCGGCGGATCAGGCGTTTGCGGAAGGTCTCTGCGATCCCCTCCTGCAACAGCAGCCGCGATCCGGCGCAGCAGACCTGGCCCTGGTTGAACCAGATCGCATCGACCACGCCTTCGACGGCGCCGTCGATATCGGCGTCGTCGAACACGACGAATGGCGACTTGCCGCCCAGCTCTAATGTCAGCGACTTGCCGCTGCCCGCCGTCGATTGACGGATCAAACGCCCGACCTCGGTCGATCCGGTGAAGGCGATCTTGTCGACACCAGGATTCTCAACAAGCAGCGCGCCGGTGGCGCCGTCACCCGTCACGACATTCAACACACCCGGCGGCAGGCCGGCTTCCGCCGCGAGCTCCGCGAACAGCAGCGCGGTGAGCGAAGTGAATTCAGCCGGCTTCAACACCACCGTGTTGCCGGCTGCCAGCGCCGGCGCGATCTTCCAGGCCAGCATCAGCAGCGGAAAATTCCAGGGGATGATCTGGCCGATCACACCGACCGGCACGTGATCGGCGAATTCGCGCTCCTGCAACTGCGCCCAGCCGGCGTGATAGAGGAAGTGGCGCGCGGCCAGCGGCACGTCGAGATCGCGGGTCTCCCTGATCGGCTTGCCATTGTCGATCGCCTCCAGCACGGCGAACAGTCGCGCGTGACGCTGCAGCATGCGCGCCAGCGCATAGAGATGGCGGGCGCGACCGTGACCACCGAGCTTCGCCCACGGCGCCTGCGCTGACCGCGCGGCGCCGACGGCGGCCTCGACATCGGCAGCGACACCTTGCGCGATTTTGGCCAGTGGCTTGCCCGTGGCCGGCTCGATCGTCGCCAGATGCCTGCCCGAAGCGGGCTCGGCGAACTTGCCTGATATGAAATGCCCGAACGTCGCGCCGTGCCGCTTCAGCCAAGCCCGCGCCTCGCCATCCGCCTCGGGAGCGGGACCATACTCCATGGTCTCGAAGTAATGTGCGATGCTCATGCTCAGCCTACGGGATGACGGTTGAAGGCCGAGTAGCGGCCGGTGACGTGATGCTCGAGCTGGCGCTCGATGTCGGCGAGCAGGCTCGAGGCGCCGATGCGGAACAGCTCCGGCTCGAGCCAGTCCCGTCCCAACTCCTCCTTCATCAGGAACTGGTAGTTGAGCACGTCTTTCGCTGTCGAGATGCCGCCGGCCGGCTTGAAACCGATCTTGAAGCCGGTGCGCTCCTCATAGAGCCGGATCATGCGCAGCATCGCCAGCGTCACCGGCAGCGTGGCATTGACGCCTTCCTTGCCGGTGGAGGTCTTGATGAAGTCGGCGCCGGCCATCATGCAGACCATCGAGGCTTTGGCGACGTTGCGCAACGTCTTGAGGTCGCCGGTCGCCAGGATCGTCTTGAGATGCGCCTCCCCACAGGCGGCGCGGAAATCCCGGACCTCGGCGTAGAGCGCGCGCCAATCGCCAGTCAGCACGTGCTCGCGCGTGATGACGATGTCGATCTCCTGCGCGCCATCCCTGACGGACGCCTCGATCTCCTTGAGCTTGAGATCGTGCGGGATGAGGCCGGCGGGAAAGCCGGTCGAGACCGCAGCGACCGGGATGTCGGAACCTTCGAGCGCTTCGACCGCGGTCGCGACGAAGCGGTGATAGACGCAGATCGCGCCGGTGTGCAGCCCACGCCCTGCGAAGCCGAGGGCCTCGAGCAGATCGCTGCGCAGCGGCGCCCGCGCCTTGGCGCAGAGGCGCTTCACGCGCTCGGTCGTATCGTCGCCGCTCAGGGTCGTCAGGTCGATGCAGGTGATCGCCTTGAGCAGCCACGCCGCTTGCGCATCCTTCTTGACGGTGCGTCGGCCGGGCAGGCTAGCAACACGACGCTCGGCGGCGGACAGATTGATCCTGATCTCATCGACCCAGTCCATCTCGAGCGCGCGGCCGGTGTTGCGCACGATTGAACGCGTGTGATTGTGGTCCCGTGCATGTGGCTGCATCGGCACCGCGGATGGAGTTGGTATCAAGACGCCCTGCGCCATCTCTACGCCGTGCGGTGCTAGCGAATCGGCTGAAGCGCCAGATAGACTGAATGTGCCGATTGCAACATGCGATCCTCCCATCCCTTGCCCATTGGAGCTTCCGCTGGCCTGCCATCGCTGACAGGAACGGGCCTATGGACCAGATGTTATTATTGTAACAAATTGACGTTGCTAAACTCACATCATTGTAAGATCATTGTCAACCGGATAAGCAAGCTCGGTGACGAAAATGGCTGAAACACCGACCGCACGCTCCAGCGAGACCCGCGTCCAGCGGCTGCAAAGGCTGCGCCGGGCCGTCGAGAGCAGCGGCGCACTGCATCTGAAGGACGCCGCGGATTTGCTCAAGGTGTCGGAGATGACGGTGAGGCGCGACCTCGCCGGTCCTGACGGTACGCTCGCTCTGCTCGGCGGCTATGTCGTCAACGCGGCCTCGCCCACCGGGATCAAGTACACGTTCGAGCAGGAAATCGATCAGCACACGCAGGACAAGCGCCTCGCCTGCCGGTCCGCCGCCGCCTTGATCAGGGAAGGCGACACCATCTTCATCGACTGCGGCACCACCATGCAGTCGCTGGCGGATTGCCTGCCCGAGGAGATGCCGCTCTCGGTGATCTGCTATTCGCTGAACGTCGCCACGATCGTCACGCACCGTCCGGCAACGCAGGTGATGCTGATGGGCGGACTCTATCATCCGTCGTCGCAGTCATTCTCGTCGGATGATGGTCTGTCCTATCTGCGGCGGCTCGGGGTCAACAAGGCCTTCATCTCGGCCGGCGGCCTGCACTGGACTCGCGGCGCGAGCTGTTCGAATTTTCACGAAGTCGCCATCAAGCAGGCCGTGATCGCCACTGCGATGGAGAGCATTTTGGTGGTCGACGCCAGCAAGCTCGGCAGCCTCAAGCCGGCGTTCTTCTCCGATGTCGGCTCGTTCTCGCGGATCATCGTCGGTGGCGCGGTGCCATCAGACACACGCAAGCACTTCCGCAGCCTTCCCGTCGAATACGTCACCAGCGCAACCTGATCCGGACGGGGGCTGGCTCGCCCGGATCAGGCTCACTGAACGATGCGCGGCCGCAGACGATCGTGCATCGCTATCACAAGCTCAGTTGCAGGCGGGCTTCGCCTTGTTGCAGGCATCCGTCAGCTCGGCCGGCGGATCTTTCTTGAAGACGGTTTTGTAAGACTCCAGCACATTCGCTTGCGTCACCGGCAGCGACTGCACACCGACCCAGCCGGGCGTTTCCTTGCCCAGCAGCGCATTCATCATCGCCATCGCCTCGGCGACGCCCTGGTCGTAAGGACGCTGCGAGCCGGTCGCCTTCAACGGACCGCCCTTGGCGATCTCGATCGCCGATTGCAGGCCGAGATCGACCGTCGTCATGGGAATGTCGATGCCCTGGGCCCGCATCGAGCTCAGCGTGTCCAGTGCCGGCTGATCCCACACGGCGTACAGGCCCTTGACGTCAGGATTGCCGGTCAGGAAGTCGCCCGCGATCTGCGAGACCTTTGGCGGATCGGTGAAATCGACCTGCTTCATCTTGATGTCCGGACGGTTCGCTTTCATCCACTCCCGCACGCCCTTGGTGCGCTCGTTGGTGCTGAAATAGTCGACGCCGAAATTGACCAGACCGATGGTGCCGCCCTGCGCCATACAGGACGCCAGGATCTGCGCCGCGATCTGGCCGTTGCCCTGGCTGTCCGCCGAGACCATCGTCGCGTATTCCTCGGGGTGCTTCAGGCCGGTCGGAATGCTGTCCATCAGCACGAGCTTGATGCCGGCCTTGGCGATCTTCTTGTAGGTCGGCGCGGTCGCGGTGAAATCGACCGGGATCGAGATGATGCCGTCAGGATGCTGCTGGATGGTGTTCTCGATGTCGGCGATCTGCTTGTCGACCTGGTATTCGGCGGACGCGACGCCCGTCACCGTCACGCCGTACTTCTTCAGCGTGTCGGTGATGCCCTGGATCTGGAGCTGCGACCAGTCGAGGTTGACCGTCTGCATGGAGATGCCGACCTTGAAGTGCTTGTCCTTGATCTTCGCGACATCGGCCTCGGACAGCGCGAGCACCTCGGGCGAAGCCGCCTTTTCGCCGTGGGGGCCCTGGCCGACGATCGATTTCGGCCCGAGCGTTGCGAGGTCGACGCCCTTGACGCAGGTCGCGGGCACTTCGGCGCGGGCCGCGGGAACAGCCACGACGGCCGCAGCGGCCATCAAAACGGTCAAAGGCAAGGCTTGGCGCAAGACTGGTTTCATTGTTTCCTCCATTTTTTTTGGTCGCCGATTACCTAGGGGCCAACGACCTTGCCCCTACCCACGCAATGCGATGAAATACATCGCGCCTGACTTCCGACTAGCGTTTCGTAAAA
Source organism: Bradyrhizobium campsiandrae (assembly GCF_014529705.1). Taxonomy (GTDB): domain Bacteria; phylum Pseudomonadota; class Alphaproteobacteria; order Rhizobiales; family Xanthobacteraceae; genus Bradyrhizobium; species Bradyrhizobium campsiandrae. Next base: position 73,656 of record NZ_JAANIH010000005.1, on the reverse strand, counting down.
GCAACCGCGGCGACGATGATCGCGCCCTTGATCACCAGCTGCATCGGCGAGCTCACGCCGAGCAGGACGAGACCGTTGTTGAGCGTGCCGATGATCAGGCTGCCGAACAGCGTCCCCAGAATGTAGCCGCGGCCGCCGAACAGGCTGCAGCCGCCGAGGATCACCGCGGCGATGACGTCGAGCTCCATGCCCTGCACGACATCTGGCCGCGCGGCATGCGAACGCGCCGACAGCACCAGCGCGGCGAGGCCCGCCAGCGTGCCGGTCAGCACAAAGGCCGCCGTCGTGATCCGCTTGGTGTTGATGCCGGAATAGAGCGCCGCGGTCGGATTGCCGCCGACCGCATAGATGCGGCGACCGAACACGTTGTAATGCAGCAGCAGAATGCCGACGATCATCGCCGCCAAGGTCCAGGCGATCGGAACCGGTATGCCGAGGAACGTGCCTTCGCCGAAGATTGCGAAATAGGTCTCGTTGGTGATGATCACAGGCTTGGTGTTGGTCACCATCATCGCAAGTCCCCGCGCCATGCTCAGCGAGCCCAGCGTCACCAGGAAGGACGGGATCGAGAGTTGCGTGGTCAGGATGCCGTTGATCAGCCCGACCAGCGCACCAGTGCCGAGCCCCGCGACGGCGCCGACGATCCAGCTGTTGTTGATCTGGCTCATCGCCAGCGCGGCGGCCATGCCTGACAGCGCCAGCGTCGATGCAACGGACAGGTCAATCTGGCGCGCAATGATGATGAAGGTCATGCCGACCGCGATGATCGACACCAGCGTGGTCTGCCGTCCGATGTTCAGGAAATTGTCGACCGAGAGAAACCAGGGCGAGGACAGGCTGAACACGATCAGGAGGATCACGAAGGCGATGTACAGCATGTAGGGCCGTTCGCCCCGCAGCAGGTTCTGGACGAGCTTTCGGCGCCGATCGGAGCGGGTCGGCGAAGCGACGACGTTGGGAGCAGTCAGTTCGGTCATGCGGACAACTCTTGCAAGGAACCGGGCTCGGAGGCCTGGTACATCTGAAGCAGATGATGCAGCTCTTCGGCGTCATCGATCTCGCCGCGCACCAGCGTGCGCGCGACGTACCCGTCGACGATCACGGAGATACGGTCGCAGAGCTCGATCAGTTCGACGAGGTCGGAGGAGACCATCAGCACGCCGCTGCCGTCGCGGGCAGCATTGCGGATCACGGCGTAGATTTCCTCGCGCGCGCCGACGTCGACGCCGACCGTCGGTTCGTCCAATAGCAGCACCCGCGGCCGAGGATCATTCCACTTGCCGAACACGACCTTCTGCTGGTTACCGCCCGAGAGCGTCCTGACCAGGCTGGACGCGCCCTGCGCCTTCACCGCGAGCCGCGCGACCGCACTTTCCGCACGCCTGATAGCAGCGCGTTGTTGCATCCAGCCCCAGCGCGAGAAATGCGGGATCCGCGGCAAGGTGATGTTGCGTTCCACCGAATGGTCCAGAACCAGGCCTTGCACGTGCCGGTCTTCCGGCACCAGCGCGACGCCCTGCTCGATCGCATCGGCAGGCCCATTCGGAAGCCACCCTCGGCCTTCGATTTCGATTGCGCCGCCCTCGAGCGCCCGCAGGCCGAATACCGTCTCGAGAATCTCGGTGCGTCCGCTGCCGATCAATCCGGCGAGGCCATGGACCTCGCCCTTCAGCACGGTCAGATCGACGGCGCGAAGCCGGTCGTTCGACACGTCCGATAGCGACAAGACCGGCGACGGATCCAGCGCGCGTTTCGCGGTAGGCGCAGCGCGCGTGCCAATCGACGCCGATCGATCTGACCCGACGATGGCGTTGACCAGCCGCTTCATGTCGGTCTCGGCGGTGATGAACGTGCCAGCATTGGCGCCATCGCGCAGCACGGTCACGCGCTGCGAGATCTCGAAAACCTCGTTGAGGCGGTGGGTCACATAGATCACGCCAACGCCGCGCCGTGTCGCCTTGCCGATCGCGTCGAACAGGATGCGGACTTCATCCGATGTCAGCGAGGAGGTCGGCTCGTCGAGGATCAGAAGCCGAACCTCGCCCATCAGCGCCTTTGCGATCTCCGTCATCTGGCGATAGGCAAATGGCAACGAGCCGACGGTCGCGCGCGTATCCAGGGGGATGCCGAGCTCTTGCAGGAACGCCTCGGCCCTGGCCATCAGAGCGCGCTTCCTGACAAAGCCCAAGGCTGTGCGCGGCTCGCGACCGAGCAGCAGATTGTCCGCAACGCTCAAGGATTCGACGAGGCTGAGGTCCTGATAGACGACGGCGATCCCCGCCTCACGCGACTTCGCCGGGCTGTCGAATTCGACGGGCTTGCCCGCGATATCGATCGTGCCGCTATCGAGGCTATGAACCCCACTGAGAATCTTGATCAGCGTGGATTTGCCGGCGCCGTTCTCGCCCAGCAGCGCGTGCACCTCGCCGGCCCGGACTTCGAGATTGACGTCGCGCAGCGCACGCACGCCACCAAAGCGCTTGTTGATGGCCCTGACCATCACGAGCGAGGTCGACGGCAGGGATTCTGCTGCAACCGAACCGGACAATTCCAAGCGTTCCTCCCGTCGGCCCGGCGAGATGCTGGTACGATGGTGACATATTGTTATTTTTGCAACTTATCTTGTTATAATTCTATCACATCGGGCCGACTGTCAATGGCTGATCACATCGGCCGGCGGGAATGCCCCCCGCTTCCGACGGCACGTGAGGCGGCGAAGGTCGGAAGGGAGAGCTGGCGCAGGGACCTGGAAGCGAGCGGAATCTGCCCAGGTCATGCGGAGGGTCGGCAGGATCTACAGCAGCTTCAGCCCGATCGACTTGATCACGGGAGCAAGGCTTGCCGTGGTGGCGTCGACGTTTCGCTGGAATTTGTCCGGGCTCGAATCGCTGTCGGGCTCCATGCCCTGGGCGCGATATCTAGCCTGCATGGCAGGATCGGCCATCGCCGAGCGTGTCGTCTGCGCGATCTTGTCGATGATCGCATCGTCAGTCAGCTTCGGCGCGAACAGCCCGAACCATCCCTCATAGCTGAGATCCGGCAGGCCCGATTCCATGGCGGTCGGGATATCAGGTGCACCGCTCAGACGCTTGTCCGGCGTGACTGCGAGCAGCCTTATCTTGCCGGCTTGCCGCAATTGCAGCAACTGAACAGACATGACCGCAATCATGAGAGATATGTGGCCGCTGACGAGGTCGTTGGTAGCTTGCGCGATCCCCCGATAGGGAACGTGGACGATGTCCAGCCCGCCGGCCTGCTGTTTGAACAACTCGCCGACCAGATGATTGCCGGTACCGATGCCGGGCGTTCCATAGGACATCGTGCCGGCATTGACCTTGGCGTACGCGATCAGCTCTTTCAGATTTGTGGCCGGCACGGACGGATGGGTAGCAAAAACCAGCGCACTGCTGATCAGGCGATAGATCGCCCGGAAGTCGCCGACGGAATAAGTGGGATTCGCCGTCGTCAGCGGGATGATGACCTGTGTGCTGCCATTTCCGAGAAGCAGCGAGTAGCCGTCGGGCGCATCGCGCGCGACGGCAGCGGTCCCGATCGCGCCGCCTGCACCGCCAATGTTCTCGACGAAAGTGGGACCAAGCTGCGATGACATCCTCTCCACCCAGGGGCGTCCGATTTCATCGCCGGAACCGCCGGGCCCATAGGGAATCACGAGCCGGATCGGACGCGATGGATAGGCTGCGGCCCCTGCACTGGCTGGAAATCCGGCGGCTGACGCTGCAATCGCGGCTGCATGGAGAACGCGTCGCCGCGTGAGGATGGTCATGTCCCGTTCCTGAGGGTTGGCAGCTCGTGATCAGTGGCGGGACCGGCTCCCCGAAACTCCATTCGCAGCACTGTGCGGTTCCCGTCAATCGCCAGCGGAGAGCGGCTTGGCGATGACGCCCGTGAATAAAGCGGAGGCGACCCCCGTTTTGCCGCATGCACACCCTGCGCGGGAGCGACAGGTTCCGCCGCAGAGCGCTGCGTCAGACCGTGACTTAACCCCTTAATCAGAAAGCGATATTTTCACCGCGCGAACATCGATCAAGGCTGACGGGACGAGGCTGACGGCTGCTCCCGCTGCTTTCGTCCAGTTTACTCGCCGTCTCGATCTGCTAGACCCATTCAAACATTTTTGACTCCCTGCCAAGGGACCGGATGGCGCGTGCCAGACGAGAGCAACCAGAACTCGGCCATTTCCTTTGGGCCATTTCGACTGTTCCCGAAGTCCCGGCTCCTGGAGAAGGACGGCGCGCATCTTCACATCGGAGGTCGGGCGCTCGACATCCTGATCTTCCTGGCCGAACGGCCTGGCGAAGTCGTCGACAAGCGAGAGCTGGTCAAACGCGTCTGGGCCGACGTGAATGTGGACGATGGCAGCCTCCGGTTCCACATCGCAGCCCTGCGAAAGGCCCTCGGCGACACCGGCAAATCGGCCCGCTATGTCGTCAATGTTCCCGGGCGCGGCTATTGCTTCGTCGCCTCCCTCGCCCAGACTGCTGCCGAGCTCCAGCCGCCCGCGGTCGAGATCCCCTTCCCTCGCTCGCTGCCCGCTGCGCTCGCCCGGGTGATAGGACGAGACGACGTCATCGAGAAGATCTCGACCGGACTCACACTCCATCGTTTCGTCACGGTGGTCGGCCCCGGCGGCATCGGCAAGACCGCCGTGGCCGTGACCGTGGGCCATCGCCAGCTCGCGTCCTTCAATGGCAACGTCTTCTTCGTCGACTTCGGACCGGTGAGGAAGCCCGACCTCGCAGCCATCACCATCGCCTCGACTCTCGGACTGTCCATCAACGCGGAAGACCCGGTCCCGGCCCTGATCACCCATCTCCAGGCGAGACCGACGCTGCTGATCTTCGACAGTTGCGAGCACGTGCTGGAGACCCTCGCGCCGCTGGTCGAGCGCCTCGTGCGCGAGGTGCCGCGATTGCATGTGCTGGCCACCAGCCGCGAATCCTTTCGCAGCGAAGGCGAACGGATCTTTCGGCTGTTTCCACTGGATTGCCCGCCGCGGCGCGACGACCTCGCCGCAGCCGACGTCCTCGCTTATCCCGCAGCCCAGCTCTTCGTCGAGCGCATCGCGCAGAGCTCCGGACCGTTCCAGCTCAGCGCCGAGGAAGCGCCGCTGGTAGCGGACATCTGCCGCCGGCTTGATGGCATCGCGCTCGCGATCGAGCTCGCGGCGGGGCGCGTCAACGCCTATGGAATCGCAGGCACTGCATCCCTGCTCGACAGCCGTTTCTCCCTGCAATGGCGCGGACGGCGGACGGCCATCCCGCGACACCAGACGCTCAGCGCGGCGCTCGACTGGAGCTACGACCTCCTTCCCGAATCCGAGAGCGCGATCCTGCGGAGATTGTCGGTATTCGCCGGGCCGTTCACGCCGGAGGCGGCTGCCGCAATCGCTGCCGGCGACGGGCTCAGCACATCGGCGACCATGGAGGCGATCGACAATCTCGTCACCAAATCGCTGATCGCACCGTCAGGCGCACGGACGCTGCGTTATCGGCTGCTGGATACGACGCGCACCTACGCACAGGGCAAGCTGAACGAGGCCGGCGAGGCGAAGCGGATTGCGCAGCGGCACGCCGAATATTTTCGCGACCTGTTCGAGCGCGCTGAAGCCGAGACCTCCGCGCCGCTGTCGGACTGGCTCGGCGTCTACGGCGCGGAGCTTGACAATCTGCGCGCCGCGCTGGACTGGGCCTTTTCGCCTGAAGGCGACGCACGGCTCGGCATTGCGCTGACGGCGGCGGCCGTCACGCTCTGGGTCCGCCTTTCGCTGTTTGCGGAGTGCCGCGAGCGCGCCAGAACGGCGCTGGGCGCGCTCGGCGACCATGGCGAGGAGCGAGTGCGCATGCAGCTGCTGGCGGCGCTGGGCTGGTCGCTGATGTACGGCGAAGGACGGGCCCGTGAGGCGCGCCCAATCCTCGAAGCCACACTCGAACTGGCCGATAGGCTGGACGACAAGGATTTCCGGCTGCGGGCGCTCTGGGGCCTGTGCATCGACCAGTTCAACAACGGCGCCTTCGGCAAGGCACGCGCGCTCGCGGATCGCTTCACCGAAGCCGCCGCGAATTCACCTGACAAGACCGACCTCATGCTGGCAGACCGTCTCATGGCCGTCGCGCTGCATTATCTCGGCGACCAGCGCGAGGCGCGTGTCCGGATCGACCGGGTGAACGCCTCCCTGCATGTGCTGGCCGAGAAACCCAAGATCTTCCCGCTCGACTTGCGGATCTCGACGCAATATTTCCGCGCCCGCATCCTCTGGCTCCAGGGGCATGCGGATCAGGCCCTCGCGCTCGCCGAGCGCAACGTCCATGAGGGTCGCGCCAACGGCCACGCGCTGACCTTCTGCAGCGTGCTCGGACAGGCCGCCTGCCCGATCACCTTTCTCGCCGGGGATTACGATGCCGCCGAGCGCTACGGGTCCGAACTGCTCGAGCACGCCGAACGACACGCGATCAGGCTCTGGGTGCTGTGGGCCCGCGCCTTCAACGCCCTGGTCACGGCCAACCGCACGGATGCCGAGACCGGCTTGCCGCTGCTGCGCGACGAGCTCAATCGCGCCGGCGATGCGCGTTTCCTGCCGCGCTTTCTCCCCCTGCTCGGCGAGCTCGCGGCCTGTTTCGGACGGGCCAATCAGGTTCATCAGGGCTTTGACACGATCGAGAACGCGTTGGCGCGTTGCAACGACAGGCAGGAGCGCTGGTACCTGCCAGAGCTGCTCCGCATCAAGGGCGAGCTCATGCTGCGAGAGTCGCCCCGATCGGAGGTTGCGGACGCCTGCTTTCACCAGGCCATGGAGCTGGCGACACAGCAGGGCGCAGGCTTCTGGCAGCTGCGATGCGCCATCAGCATCGCACAGCTTCGGATTGAACGGCAGCAGCGCGCAGACGCGCTCGCCATCCTGGAGAAGGGATCTGACGCTTTTGCCGAAGGATCCGATATCGCCGACATGCGGATCGCGCGGGGTTTGATCGCGCAATTGCGCGCGTGACTCCTCCGGATCGGAGCTGGACCGATAGAACGCGATCCGATAGGCCTTGGCCCTTCCTAGGCTCTTGCAGCAGCCGCGCGCCGCGGCAGCTTCCAGTCCGGCCGGATGAAATGGCAGGTGTAGCCGTCGGGATAGCGTTCGAGATAGTCTTGGTGCTCGGGCTCGGCCTCCCAGAACTCACCGGCGGGCGTGACTTCGGTCACAACCTTGCCGGGCCACAGACCCGATGCTTCGACATCGGCAATGGTGTCTTCCGCGACGCGCTTCTGTTCATCGGACGTATAGAAGATCGCCGAGCGGTAGCTCGTCCCCCGATCGTTGCCCTGACGGTTGAGCGTGGTGGGGTCGTGGATCTGGAAGAAGAACTCCAGCATGGTTCGATAACTGGTCTTCGCCGGATCGAAGATGATCTCGATCGCTTCGGCATGGCCTTCGTGATTGCGATAGGTGGCGTTCTTCACCGCACCGCCGGTGTAGCCGACGCGCGTGGAGACGACGCCGGGCTGCTTGCGAATGAGATCCTGCATGCCCCAGAAGCAGCCTCCGGCCAAAACTGCGCGTTCTGTCGTCATTTGATGCTCCATCTGCTTCATCGGGACGCCTGCAAGTGGAGAGCAAGCGTATCCTCTCCCTGACGGCCTCTCGCCCAGGACTTTGCCTTCATCCGGCCGATGCTGGCAAGTCCCGGGGCCGCTTCCGCTGTTCGACTAGGTCAGCTTGGCGTCGAGCGTGATCGTCGCGTTCAGCACCTTAGAAACCGGGCAGTTCTTCTCTGCTTCTCCGGCGATACGGGCAAAGCCGGCATCGTCGAGGTTGGGCACCTTGGCGCGCAAGGTCAGCGCCGACTTGCTGATCTTGAATCCCTTCCCTTCTGGATCGAGGGTGACCGCGGCTTCAGTGGACAATTCAGTCGGCGTGAAGCCGGCGAGCTGAAGACCGAAAGCCAGCGCCATCGTAAAGCAGCCGGCGTGGGCCGCCGCGATCAATTCCTCGGGATTGGTCCCCTTCTCATTCTCGAAGCGGGTTTTGAACGAATAGGGCGTCTGCGCGAGCACGCCCGACTCGCTCGAGAGATGGCCCGTGCCGTCGCGACCGGTGCCCTGCCATACTGCCGTTGCCTTGCGGATCATCTTGTTTCTCCTGGTTTGATTGGGGGTCGTTGAGCGGCGCTCCGGACTTTTCGAAGACTATCGCGGCACCTGCGCCATGCAACCGGTCGAGCGCCGCAGCGGTTCCATCAGTTCCAACTCAGATCGACTGGCGCAGCGGCCGGAACGCGGTCCGCATTTCCGCGCAGAACAGCGCGGGCTGCTCCCAGGCCGCAAAGTGGCCACCCTTGTCGAGCCGGTTGTAGTGGATCAGCTTGGGATAGGCTTTCTCCGCCCAGCTGCGCGGCGCCGCGTAGATCTCGTCCGGGAAGACACTGACGGCGACCGGGATCTTCACATGCTTGGGGGCGAAGAACGGCAGCTTGCTCTCCCAGTACAGGCGCGCCGAAGACACTGCCGTGTTGGTCAGCCAGTAGAGCGTGATATTGTCGATGATGTCATCGCGCGACAGCCCTTCGGTCTTGCCGTCGAAGACACGCGCGATCATCGCGGCGCTGCGGGCGTCGTGGTCGAGCATCCAGGACGCCAGGCCCGCCGGCGAATCCACGAGGCCATAGAGTGTCTGCGGCCGGTTCGACATCTCGATCGCGTAGCCGAGGCCATGCTTGTAGAAATCGTCGAGCTGATCGTAGGCATAGCGCTCATCCGCAGAAAGACCTGATGGCCTCGATCCGCCGGGCTGGAGTGCGCTGGCGATCTCGTCGGGAACGGTCGCGGGCATGTTGGTGTGAATGCCGATCAGTTCGGGCGGCGCCAGCAGCGCCATCTGCTCGGTGACCGCGTTGCCCCAATCGCCACCCTGGGCGACGTAACGGCTATAGCCAAGCCGCGCCATCAGCACGACCCAGGCTCGCGCAATGCGCTGCGGATCCCAACCGAGAGCCGTCGGCTTGCCCGAGAAACCGTGCCCCGGAAGCGAGGGGATCACGAGATCGAATGCATCCGCGGCCGTTGCGCCATGCGCGGTCGGATCCGTCAGCGGGCCAACGATCTTCATCTGCTCGATGATCGAGCCGGGCCATCCATGGGTGACGATCATCGGCAACGCGTTGTCGTGCCTGGAGCGCACGTGGATGAAGTGAATGTCGACGCCGTCGATTTCGGTCACGAACTGCGGCAGCGCGTTCAGGCGCGCCTCCATTTTGCCAGTCATAGTCGGAGTGCCAATAGCGCACGAGCTGCTGGACCGTCGTGAGCTGAACACCCTGCGACTGATCGGCGACGATCTCCCGATCCGGCCACCGCGTTGCCACCAGGCGCCGGCGCAGGTCCAGCAGATCCTCCTCGGGTATATCGACGCGAAACGGACGGACCACGCCGCTCGCGGCTGATGTCGCCGGATGCGACGGAAACAGGCTCACCATGCCGGCGACCGCGACGCCCATCGCGGCCTGGCTCAACAATTGACGTCGGTCGGGATTGAGGATGTCGGCTCGTGCGTGCGTCGTCATTTTGGATCTCCCTTCGCTTTGGTCGGCAACGTTGACCGAATTCAAACTCGACAGATCGGTTTCGTCCTGCAACGGAGAATGGCTCAAGCACTCGCAATTGGCTCGTTATGGATTGTTAGGCCGCGTTAGCCGTTGCGAGTCGGCGCAAGGCCGGGCGAGAACGCAATGTGTGATGATTTTCACCCCAATGTCGAAATGCATCACGGCGCACGACTTGGCATCGCGCACCGTGTGACGCGAGGCAGGGCTCAATGCCTGCGATGACGACGGTCTATTCAGGTCGGGAGCGGCTGGCCGGCCTGCTCTCGCACGATGTAGTCGGCATACCAATCCTGCCAATTATCGTCGTGCACGCCGGTCCGCTTTTCGTGCTCGCCATGCGCCGACGCCGCCCGGCGCAGCGCACGCGCAAGTTCGCCTGACGAGGTGAACGTCGTGTCGGTCGCCTCGATACGGCCGGGCAGCCGCGCGGTGATTTCCTGGAACAGCCAGCCGTTGCCGTCGGGATCCCTGAAGGAGGCAAACGAGCTGTAGCTGCCGCGTTGCGGGTCCGCACCGTTGAGCCTGACGCGGCCGAAGAGATACGGCTCGTCCGTGCCGGCGTGAACGTCGCCGGCACCATGGAAGGGTTCGCTGACCTTGACGCCGCGCGCCAGCAGATCCTCTCGCGCCGCTTCGAGATCGGAGACGATCAGATACAGGCCTTGCGCCGATCCCGGCGCCGCGGGCGTCACGTTGTTGCCGAAAATCACAGAACAGGCCGAGCCCGGCGGCGTGAACTGGATGACGCGCCAACCATCGGCGGATGCGAAATCGGCGTCCAGTCTCCAGCCGAGACCCGCATAGAACGTCTTGGCGCGATCGACGTCCGATACCGGGATCACGACGACCTCGAGCCTGACATCGACTCGCTGCGATTTCGGCGCGTTGGTTCCGAGCTCGTGCCTCGTTTCAATGATGGTCATGTCGAACTCCCTGATTTGAGGCCGCGGGCTCGCGACCGAAGCGGCTTGTGGCTGACGCAGGCGAGCTGTTCAGATCCGCTCCATCGGCATCGCGATGGACACGCGCGTGCCGCCCTGCCGGGCTTCGCCTTGCAAGCCCGCACCAAGGCTGCGAGCGAGACCTTCCAGGATCCGACTGCCGGCCCCCTTGAGCGGTCCGGTCGCACCAACGCCATTGTCGGCCACGGTGCAGAACCAGCAGCCCTCGCGGTTTTCCATTTCGACGCGGATCAGCGCATCGCTCCTGTTCGAAAAGGCGTGTTTTGCTGCATTCGTGACCAGCTCCGTCATCATCAGAGCGAGACGGTGGCAGCGCCATGCCGGCAACGTACCGCTCTCGATAGCGGCCTCGCACCGTATCCCCGCCGGTTGCAGCACCGCCTCGGAGAGCGCACCGCACAGACGTTCGAAGAAGGGCTCGACAGCGACCTCCGAGAGATCATCATTGTCAGACAGAAGCTGATAGAGCCTGCCAAAGGCGACGATGCGCCGCTCCAGCCGGTCCACCGCCACCGACATATCCCTGGCCCCTGCGCGCCCGAAGTCCCGACGGACCGACGCACCCAGCAGCGTCAAAGTGTTCTTCATGCGATGGTGCGACTCGCGCAGCACGAGCTCCCAATCGCGTGAGGCATCGTCGAGATTGGCCACGACATGAGATCGAACGCCCCCGTCGTTCGGCCGCGAGCTGAGATCGGACATCAGAGCCTCCCCCGATGGAAATGGACCTAATTCGAAAGCTATAGTGATGCAGAGCTGGCCCTCACGCTCGTTAGACGTTGCAAGATTCTGTTATGATCGGATGGCGCGGCGATATTTGCAGGGCGCGACTGAAACACACGCGCACGCGCCCTGCCGCATTTTTCCCCTTTCCGCTTAAGCCGTTCACGTTTAAACAAAATTCGCCGCGTTTCACCCTGACGCTTTCGACGCGATCTCGTGCCTCCTGCTCGATTTCGCCGCTTTCGACCGGTTTACTCACAGCATCGTTCTGGTAGATCAAACAGACAGCAGCACTTTCCTTTTGCTGGAAACATGGCGCGTGCCGGACAATAACGACCAGGACTCGGCCATCTCCTTCGGGGCCTTTCGGCTGCTCCCTCGCTCGCGGCTGCTCGAGAAGGATGGCGTGCCACTTCATCTCGGCGGCCGCGCGCTCGACATCCTCGTCTTTCTCGCCGAGCGAGCCGGCGAGGTCGTCGACAAGCGGGAATTGGTCAAGCGGGTCTGGGCCGACGTAAATGTCGACGAGGGCAGCCTGCGCTTCCACATCACCTCGCTGCGTAAGGCGCTGGGCGATGCCAGCGAAGGTTCCCGCTACATCGTCAACGTCCCCGGGCGCGGCTATTGCTTCGCGGCCCCGCTGCTCCGTGCCGCGCCCGCGGAGATCAGGACAGATGCGGTTGTTTCCTCGCTTCGTTCCCTGCCCGCCCCGCTCGCCAAGATGATCGGCCGGGACGAGGCCGTCGACAGGATCGCGACCGAGCTGTCCCTGCATCGCTTCGTCACCATCGTCGGCCCCGGCGGCATCGGCAAGACCTCGGTCGCCATCGCCGTGGCGCATGGCCAGCATGCGAGCTTCGAGGGGCAGATCTGCTTCGTCGATTTTGGTGCCCTGACCGACCCGCGGCTCGTTCCCGCGACGATCGCCGCCGCCCTCGGCCTGACCGTCAATTCCGGCGACCCGATACCGGGGCTGCTGATGTCGCTGCGCGGCCGCCGACTGCTGCTGGTCTTCGACAGCTGCGAGCATGTCATCGACGAACTGGCTCCACTCGCCGAGCGCATGGTGCGGGAAGCCGAGGGGCTGCATGTTCTCGCCACCAGCCGCGAATCCTTCCGCACCGAGGGCGAACGGGTCTACCGGCTATTTCCGCTCGATTGCCCGCCGCAGCGCGAGGGCCTCAGCGTGGCCGAGATTCTCGCCTATCCGGCGAGCCAGCTTTTCGTCGAGCGGATTGCCGAAAGCCTGAGCGAGTTCGAACTCAGTGAAGAGGATGCCCCTCTCGTCGCCGATATCTGCCGGCGCCTGGACGGCATTGCACTTGCGATCGAGCTTGCCGCCGGACGGGTCAACGCCTACGGCATCGCCGGTACGGCCTCGCTGCTCGACAGCCGTTTCTCGCTGCTATGGCGGGGACGTCGCACCGCGATTCCGCGCCACCAGACCTTGAGCGCGGCGCTGAGCTGGAGCTACGACCTCCTGCCTCCGGCCGAAAGCGCGACCTTGCGCGGCCTGTCGGTCTTCGTTGGGCCATTCACGCTGGAAGCCGCACTCGCCGTCGCCGCATGTCAGGGCATCGCCGAGGCGGAGGCGGTCGAAGCGATCTCGAATCTGCTGTCAAAATCCCTGATCGCGACGTCACCCGCGGAACGGCGGCTGCGATACCGCCTGCTCGACACGACCCGCGCCTTTGTGAACGACAAGCTTGTCGAAAACGGAGAAGCTGCCCGGGTCGCGCGCGCCCACGCCGAATATTTCCGCGACTTCCTCCACGACATCTCGATCAAATCGACGGGCCTGCAGAGCGCGGGCGGGTTCCTGCCCTATGCCGATCATCTGCCCAATGTGCGGGCCGCGCTGACCTGGACTTTTTCCGAGGCCGGCGACCGCGTGGTCGGCGTGGACCTCGCGGCATCCGCCGCGCAGTTCTTTCTCGAGCTCACCTTGCTGACGGAATGCCATAGCTGGACCCGGCAGGCGCTCGCCCACGCCGACGCGCTTGACGGTCGGAAGGAAATGACGCTGCAGGCCGCCCTCGGCGTCTCCGTGATGTTCACGCAAGGCAATACGGAAAGCGTCCGGTCGGCCTTCACGCGAAGCCTGCAACTGGCCCAGCAGCTCGACGACCTGCACTGGCAGCTCTGGCTGCTCCGCGGGCTGCACATCTTCCTGACCCGGGTCGGAGATTTTCACGGTGCGCTCGGCACCGGCGTCCAGGGCGAGAGCGTCGCCAGGAAGCTGAACGATCCCACCAGCACGCTGAATGTCGAGTGGATGATCGGCGTGGCGCATCATCTGATCGGCAACCAGGACAAGGCCGTCCAGTTCTGCGAGAGCGCGATGGTGCACAATCCGAGCTCGCAGCGGCTCAATATCGGCCATCTCGGCTATGACGACCGCATTGTCGCGCTGGTCGCCCTGGCGCGCGGGCTCTGGCTCAGCGGCCGGCCCGATCGGGCCATCGCGGCGGCACGATACACCGTGAGGGCGGCCGAACAGCTCGAGCAACCGTTGACGCTTGGGATCGCCCTGATCTGGACCATCTACGTGTTTCTGTGGGTCGGCGACTGGGCCAGCGCCGAAAGCCTGATCGACCGGCTGATCGACCACGCCGCACGGCACTTCCTCGGCCCCTATCACGCGGTCGGCATCGGCCAGAAGGGCGAGCTCCTGCTCCGCCGCGGGGACATTGCGGGCGGCATCGAGCACCTCAGGCGCAGCCAGGCGACCTTGTACGCCACGCGGCACCGGATCATGACGACCGTGTTTGCGACAGCGCTCGCGGAGGGGCTGGCGGCCCAGAACGAGGCCGACGAAGCGCTCCGCACGATCGAGGAAGCCATCGCCCAGATCGGCGATCACGGCGAATCCTTCGACATGCCGGAAATGCTCCGCGTCAAGGCGGACATCCTGGTCCAATCCGCCCGGGCGACGGAGGCCGAAGCCTGTCTTCAGCAATCGCTGGCCTTGTCGCGCCGGCAATGCGCGCGCGGATGGGAGCTGCGGGGGGCGATGAGCCTCGCCCGCCTCTGGCGGCAGGCGGGACGTCAGCGCGACGCGCAAGCGCTGCTCGCACCGCTCATCGCGCAATATCAGGAAGGCCTGACGAGCCACGACCTGGTCGCCGCCAAGGGGCTCCTGGGCGCCCTGAATTAGGAGCATCTTCAACGGGATACCGCCCGATCCGCGTCTTGCAACTCCTAACAACTTCTAACACGCCAAGCCGCTTCTGTCCCGCCATGGTGCAGGCACTTCATGGTGGATGCAGTGAGACATGGCACTTCTTGACGACGCGATCGACGCCTGCGGAGGCCTCGCCCACTGGAGCAGTTTGAGCCGGTTCACGCTGCATCTTTCCGTTGGCGGCACGCTCTTCTCGGACGCCGGGCACGCAAGCGAATTCAAAGACGTCACCGCGGAGGGATCGACCCAGACGCAATCGGTCCGCTTCACCGGGATGACTGGCGGCGAGCAATCCGGCGCGTTTCAGCCCGACGCGGTCACGATCGAAAGTCTGGATGGACAGGTGCTGCGGACCTGGCGCAACCCGACCCTTGCCTTCCCCACCAATGGCACGCATGCGCTGGCGGATGAACTGCATCTGGTCTTCTTCTGCGGCGTCCAGATCTGGAACTATCTCACGACGCCCTTCCTTCTCGCCCACCCTGATGTCGTCGTCGAGGAACTGCCGCCGTGGCAGGAGCACGGCGAAATCTGGCGACGCCTGCGCGCGCAATTTCCGCCGAGCCTCGTCAGCCTCGCGTCCGAGCAAGTGTTCTACTTCGATGGAAACGCCTTGCAGCGGCGGACCGATCACGATCTCCTGGGCGCACCCGTTGCGCATTTTTCGTGGGCCCATGAGAACTTCAGCGGCATCGTGGTTCCAACCCTTCGGCGCACGCTGACGCAGCAGGCCGACGGAACCGTTGTCGCCAAGCCCGTGCTGGTCGACGTCGAGATCTTCGACGCGGTCTTCGAGTAGCTCATCGCAATTCATGCGACGGGTCGGCGCACCTCGTCCGCCTCCACATAATCTAACAGATCCTAATCACCCCTAACGGGCGTCCGGGCGCACCCACGTCTATCCTGCGACCATACCGAGAATGCGACTTCACCGGTCACAGCGAACGACCGCGAAGCTCAGAAGGAACAGGCCATGCTGACCGAATTGCAGAGCACCCACAGCTGGATCGATCTTCTCGGTGGAAGAGATCACGAAGCTCCTGACGCGTTTGCGGCGATCGCACGCGAGGCGCGGTGGCGTCAGATCGCTTGCAACGCGCAAGCCGTGCCGGAAGACATCATGATCTCGCGATGGGAGGACTCGCGCCAGGCCTCGCGGCACGACGCGACCACGCCGCCCGGCCGTTATTTCGTCGGCATCGCGCTGAAGACCACGCGTGCCATCCTGACCAGGGGCGAACGGGTTATTTTCGACGGCATCATGCCGCCGGGCACGCTGTATGTCAGCGCGCCATCGAGACAGCTCAGCGTGCAATTCCAGGCGCCCTGCGCCTTCCTGCACCTCCACATTTCCGTCGACCATTTTCCGGCGCGATGGTCGCAAGGCGCGGAAGGGCTCGATGATCTCGTTCTGTTGCGCGATTCCCTCACCGCAGGACTGGCCAAGGCGCTCGCCGAGCAAGGCGATGCCGCGGGCTACCAATTTGCCCGCTGCATCGGCCAGATCCTCGCCATGCGCCTGGCGCGCTCCGAATCGCCGCGAGCCAAAGTCAACGCCCTGCCGAAATGGCGCCTGCGGCGCGTCGAGCACCATATCGCCACCCATTTCGAACGCAGCATCAGCCTCTCCGATCTCGCCAATGTCGCGGGCCTGTCGAGAATGCATTTCGCCGCGCAGTTTCGTGCGGCGACCGGATATCGCCCACGCGAATATTTGCTCAATCATCGCATCGAGCAGGCGAAGTCGCTGCTGACGACGACCGAACGGCCCTTGGCCGAGATCGCGCTCGCGGTCGGGTTCAGCACCCAGGCGCATTTTTCAACGGTGTTCAAACGCATCAGCGGCCAGACACCGGCCCGTTGGCGCATGGCAGCCAAAAACCAAAGGCCTGACGTCGAAGCGCTGCCGCGACGGCGTCCGTCCTGGGACGGCGACCGGTTCGCGGGCACGGCCGCATGACAGTGGTTTCGGCGCAAGGACCCGCCGCTTTGCGCCGGATCGTCCTTGATCATCACCGAGCGCAAATCAGAGATATCTTTGCCATCCGCCGGGCGCTGAGCAACATGGGCTGACGCCCCGCTACCCCTCCGGCAGCTCATCGAGGTGGCAAGCGACCCATTGCTCGCCATCCGCCGAACGAAGCTGCGGCTCTTCGGTCCGGCAACGATCGAACACGTACGGGCAGCGGGTGTGGAAACGGCAACCTTTCGGCGGGTTGATGGGGCTTGGCACGTCGCCGCCGAGGATGATGGGATTGCGCTGGGCCCCGGGCTCCGGCAGCGGCACGGCGGAGAGCAATGCCTTCGTATAGGGATGTCGGGGCGCGGCAAAGATCTGCCGGCGCGGCGCCACCTCGACGATCTTACCGAGATACATCACCGCGACGCGGTGGGTCATGTGCTCGACGATGGCGAGATCATGGCTGATGAACAGCAGCGCCAGGCCGAACTCACGCTGCAGATCCTGCAGCAAATTGACGATCTGCGCCTTGACCGAGACGTCGAGCGCCGAGACCGCCTCGTCGCAGACGATCAGCTCCGGCTCGGCCGCAAGCGCCCGGGCGATGCCGATGCGCTGGCGCTGGCCGCCGGAGAATTCGTGCGGCCGGCGGTTCAGCGCTTCCCGCGGCAGCCGCACCGTGTCCATCAGTGCGGTCACGCGCGTCTCGAGGTCGATTGCGGATTTGGCGAGGCCGAAATTGCGGATCGGCTCGGCCAGGATATCGCGCACGCGCATACGCGGATTGAGGCTCGAGAACGGATCCTGGAACACCACCTGCACGCGCCGCCGCATCTGGCGCATCGTCGCAGGCGCCGCGTCGTCGATGCGCTGGCCATCGAGGATCACCTGGCCCGACGTCACATCGAACAGCCGCAGGATGGCGCGGCCGACCGTCGACTTGCCGCAGCCGGACTCGCCGACCAGCGAGAGTGTCTCACCGCGCGCGATCTCGAACGATACACCGTCCACCGCATAGACGAATTCGGTCTTCTTGCCGAACAGGCCCTTGTTGACTGGAAAGTGCTTCTTGAGGTCGTTGACCTGGAGCAGCGGAACACTCATGCCGCGACCGCTCCCTTGGCGGCGTAGTGGCAGGCGGCGACGTGGCGCGGTCCCTTCTCTTCGAGCCCCGGCGCATATTGCCGGCAGAGATCGGTTGCGAGCGCGCAGCGACCTGCAAAGACGCATCCGGTGATTGGCTTGCGCAGATCCGGCACCTGCCCCGGAATTTCAGCGAGCCGCGTCGTGGTGCCGGCGAGAGAGGAGCCCAGCTTCGGCACCGCGCCGAGCAATCCTTGCGTATAGGGATGTCGCGGCGAACGGAACAGCTCCGCCACTGGCGCCTCCTCGACCTTGCGGCCGGCATACATCACCATGACGCGCTCGGCGATCTCGGCGACCACGCCGAGATCGTGGGTGATCAGGATGATCGCGGCGCCGACGCGGCGCTTGAGGTCCAGCATCAGCTTGAGAATCTGCGCCTGAATGGTGACGTCCAGCGCCGTGGTCGGCTCGTCCGCAATCAGGAGCTTTGGACTGCAGGCAAGCGCAATTGCGATCATCACGCGCTGGCGCATGCCGCCGGAGAGCTGATGCGGAAATTCGCGCACGCGCCGCTTCGGCTCGGGAATGCCGACCAGCGTCAGCATCTCGATCGCATGCGCCTCTGCGGCCTGCTTGTCCAGGCCCTGATGGATCATCAGCGTCTCGCGGATCTGGCGACCGACGGTGAGAACCGGATTGAGGCTCGTCATCGGCTCCTGAAAGATCATCGAGATGTCGTTGCCCCTGATGGCGCGCATCTCGCGGTCGGATAATTTCAGCAGATCCTTGCCCGCGAAACGGATGCTGCCCGCGATCCGGCCCGGCGGCTCCGGGATCAGCCGCATCAGCGACATCGAGGTCACCGACTTGCCACAGCCGGATTCGCCGACGATGGCGAGCGTCTCGCCTTCATTGACATGGAAGGACACGCCGTCCACCGCGCGGTTGATGCCGCTGGGGGTGCGGAAATGGGTCTGGAGATTCTCGACTTCGAGCAGCGCCATCGCAATCAGCCTCGGCTCGTCAAAGACGCTTGGCCATGCGCGGATCGAGCGCATCGCGAAGGCCGTCGCCGAGCAGGTTCACGGCGAGCACGGTGACGGAGAGGAAGGCTGCCGGGAAGAACACGATGTAGGGCTTGACCTGCCAGAGCGCACGGCCCTCGGCCATGATGTTGCCCCAGGATGGAATGGTCGGCGGCGTGCCGGCGCCGATGAAGGACAGGATCGCCTCGGTGATCATGGCGCTGGCGCAGATATAGGTCGCCTGCACCAGCATCGGCGCCAGCGTGTTCGGCAGGATGTGGCGCAGGATGATCATCGGCGTGCGCGTGCCGCAAGCCACCGCCGCATCGACATAGGGCTGCTCGCGCAGCGACAGCACGACGCTGCGGACAAGACGAGAGACCCGCGGGATCTCGGCGATGGTGATCGCCAGGATGACGTTGCCGACGCTGCCGCGGGTCAAGGCCATCAGCGCGATCGCCAGCAGGATCGGCGGAATCGACATCAGGCCATCCATGAAGCGCATCAGGATGCCGTCGGCCCAGCGGATGAAGCCCGACACCATGCCGATGGCAAGGCCGGCCGCGGAGGCGAAGATCGCAACCGACAACCCGACCGTGAGCGAAACCTGTGCGCCGAACAGCACGCGTGAATAGATATCGCGCCCCAGCACGTCGGTGCCGAACCAGAAGGCCGCCGACGGCGCCCTTGTGCGCTTGGCCGGCGCGAGTGCGGTCGGGTCGACCGTCCAGAGATACGGCGCAAAAACTGCGATCAGGACGAGCAACAGCAGCAACATGCCGCCGATCGCGACGGTCGGATGGCTGCGCAAGAACCCGATGAACCCGCGCCGGATCGCGACCGGCCGGAGGATCTCGGGCAGTTGCGGCGCGAGGACCAGACCGGCCGGAAGCGATTGCGGGTTGACGGTGGTATCGGTCAATAGCGGATCCTCGGGTCAACGAGCGTGTAGGTGATGTCGATCATCAGATTAACGAGGACGTAGACGAAGCTGAACAGCAGCACGATGCCCTGAATGACCGGATAGTCGCGGCGCAGGATTGCATCGATGGTGAGACGGCCGAGGCCGGGAATCGCGAACACGCTCTCGGTGACGACCGCGCCGCCGATCAGGAGCGCAATGCCGATCCCGATCACGGTCACGATCGGCACTGCCGCGTTCTTCAGTGCGTGAATGAACAGGATGCCGCCCTGCCCGAGGCCCTTCGCCTTGGCCGTGCGGATATAATCCTGCTGCAGCACTTCGAGCATGGCCGCGCGCGTGATGCGCGCGACCAGCGCGATGTAGACGCAGCCGAGCGCGATCGCCGGCAGGATCAGATTCTCCAGCCACGGCCAGAGGCCTTCGGTCATCGGCGTATAGCCCTGCACCGGAAGCCATTCGAGTTCGAGCGCGAAGATGTAGGCAAGCATGTAGCCGACCACGAAGACCGGCAACGAGAAGCCGAACACCGCAAAGCCCATGATGGCGCGATCGATGAAGCTGCCCGCCTTCCACGCCGCCACCACGCCGAGCGGCACCGCGACCACGATCGTGAGCAGTAGGGTGACGATCATCAGCGACAGCGTCGGTCCGAGACGCTGCCCGATCATGGTCGAGACCGGCAAATTGGTGAAGATCGAGGTGCCGAGATCGCCATGCAGAATGCGCCAGACCCAGCTTCCGAACTGGATCAGGAAGGGACGGTCGAGGCCGAGGCTCTGGCGGATGCGCTCCACATCCTCCGGGCTCGCCTGGTCGCCCGCAATCACCACGGCGGGGTCACCCGGCGCGATGTAGAGCAGGCTGAACACGAACAGCGCGACGATCGCCATCACCGGCAAGGTCGCGACCATGCGACGGAGGATGTAAGAGAGCATCTGGCTTCAGCGCATCATCATGCGGATTTCGACACGCCCCAGAACAAGGGCACGGGTCCCTTGGCAACGCCGGAGACGTTCTTGCGCCACGCGGTGTAGCTCAGGAAGAAACCGGTCGGCGCATAGACGACGTCATTGATCGCCGCCGTGTTGAGGCGAGCGATGGCGGCCTTCTCCTCGTCGAGGTTCTTGGCCTCGAACCAGGACGTAACTTCCTTTTCGGTGGCCGCGCTGGTGGGCCAGCCGAACCACGCCTTGTCGCCATTGGCGCGAATGGCGGTGTAGGGAGCCGGATTGACGCAATCGGCGCCCGCATGCCAGGTGTGGAACATGTTCCAGCCTCCCTGTCCGGGCGGCGTCTTCTGCGCACGGCGGGAGCCGACCGTGCCCCAGTCGGTCGCCACGAAGTCGACGTTCATGCCGAGCTTCTTCAGGAGGTCCGCTGTCACGTCGCCCTGCGCCTTGGTGATCGGCTGGTCCTGCGCCACGAGGCACGTCACCGGCTGGCCGGAATAGCCGCTCTCGGCGAGCAGCTTCTTGGCGGCGTCGAGATCGCGCTTGCCCTTCAGGATATCGCCGCCCGCTTCGGTATAGAGCGGCGTATCCGGCGTGAAGTAGCCGGGCAGCGGCTTCCACAGCGAATTGTCGTCGCCGACGATCGCGCGCATGTAATCTTCCTGGCTCATCGCCATCAGCACTGCGCGTCGCGCCTTGACGTCGTTGAAGGGCGGATAGAGGAAGTTCATGCGGAACGAGCCGACATTGCCGAGGGGATCGCCGATGTCGACGCTGATGTTCTTGTTCTTCTTCAGAACCGGAACGAGGTCCGCGATCGGATTTTCCCACCAATCGACCTCGCCGTTCTGCAGCGCGGCCGCCGCGGTGGCCGGGTCCGGCATGATCACCCACTCGACGCGATCGATCATCACCTGCTTGCCGCCGGCGAGCCAGGACGGCTTCTCCTGCCGCGGCACATAGTCGGCGAATTTCTCGAACACGGCTTTCGCGCCGGGGACCCACTCGCCCTTGGCGAATTTCAGCGGACCGGATCCGATATAGTCGGAGATCTGCTTGAACGGGTCGGTCTGCGCGATGCGCTCCGGCATGATGAAGGCGACCGGCGCGTTGTTCTTGCCGAGCGCGAACAGCAGTTTCGGAAAGGGTTGTTTGAGGACCCATTTGAAGGTGCGGTCGTCGACCGCGGTCAGCTCCTGCTGGATCGCCTTGATCATCAGACCCATGGGATCGCGCGCCGCCCAGCGGCTGAGACTCGCGACGACGTCCTTGCTCAGCACCGGCTCGCCATCGTGGAATTTGAGGCCCGAGCGCAGCTTGAATGTCCAGGTCGTGCCGTCATCGGTCACTTCCTCGGACTCGACCATCTGCCGCTGCGGCTGGAACGAGGAATCGATGCCGTAAAGCGTGTCCCAGACCATCGCAGCCGCATTGCGCACGACATATTGCGTGCCCCAGATCGGGTCGAAATTGGCAAGATTGGCCTGTGGCACGAAGCGCAGGGTGCGGGCAGCGGCGCCTTGCGCGATCGCCGGCGCCGAGAGGCCGCCGGTCAACGCCAGACCGCTTGCGCCGGCCAGTCCCTTCAATACGGTCCTGCGATCCATGAAATCCTCCCAGTAATGCCGTGATGCCGGCCGTTCATTGGCCAAGGGCAGGTGAAACCGAGCCCATTAGCGTGCAAATGGTATGCCAGTAACCGGGCGACCGCCAGCGGGTTCTCGGCCACTTTTGACCCTCGCTGCGCAGCAGCATGGACGCGGCCTCGCCAAGAGCGCGCGTGCTGATCCGTTCGAGCGAGCCCGGGCGACGATCTTCATCGCGCCCGGTCCGCGATCACAGCAGTCTTGCTCCGAAATTTCGCTCAGGATCCATATCAGCTACGAGCCGGCCGGTCGGCTTGGCCGCATCGCCGCCGCTGCGCGCCAGGAATTTGCCACTGCCGGCGCTGGCGAGACATTTGTTCCCGTCGATGATCACGCGGCCGCGCGACAGCACTGACACCGGCCAGCCTTTCAGCTTGCGGCCTGCGAACGGCGTGTAGCCGGCGAGATCATGCATCATCTCGTCCGCGATCGTGGTCTCGCGATCGGGATCCCAGATCGCGATATCGGCATCAGCACCGACCGCGATCGAGCCCTTGCGCGGATGCAGATTGTAGATCTTTGCTGGTGCCGTTGCGGTGAGCTCGACGAACTTTTCGAGGCCCAGCCGTCCCTTCGACACCATTGCATCGAACAACAGCGGCAGCCGCAGTTCCAATCCCGGCAGACCGTTCGCGACCTGCTTGAAATTGGGATTCGGCCCGGCGCGCAGCTTGCCGGTCTCGTCATAACGATACGGCGCGTGATCTGACGAGATGGTCTGGAGATCGCCGAGCGACAGCGCCTGCCACAGCGCCTCCTGGTCCTGATGCGTGCGCGGCGGCGGACTGCACATCCACTTGGCGCCTTCTGCGCCCGGCTTGTCGAGATCGGCCGCCGTGAGGAACAGATATTGCGGACAGGTCTCGGCGAAGACCTTCAGCCCCTGCCCCCTGGAGTCGCGGATGACCCTGGCACCTTCGGCCGTGGACACGTGGAAGATCATGATCGGCTGGTCGATCAGCGCCGCCATGCCGATCAGCCGGGTGAAGGCTTCTGCCTCGGACACGCGGGCGTGACTGACGGCGTGGTATTTCGGCATCGTGTAGCCGCGCGCAAGCAGCCGCTTCACCATCCAGGCGATAATGCCGTGATTTTCGGCATGAGCGCACAACATCGCGCCGGACTGGCGCGCGGCAAGGAGAATATCGAGCAGCGGCTCGTCATCCACCTTGAGCCGGTCATAGGTCATGAAGATCTTGATCGAGGCATGCCCTTGCTTCACCAGCGCGGGAATATGCTCCTCGACCGTCTCCTTGGTTGCATCCGCAATGATCATGTGGAAGGCGTAGTCGATCACGGCGCCCTTCCTCGCCAGCGCGTGATAATCCTCGACGACTTGCGGCAGCTTCATGCCGACATGCTGGGCGGCGAATGGGATCACCGTTGTGGTGCCGCCGAACGCTGCGGAGACGGTCGCGCTCTCGAACGTGTCGGCGTTCATGATGCCGGCGGCGGACAGTTGCTCGATATGCGCGTGGCTATCGACGCCGCCGGGCAATACCAACTTGCCGCGCGCATCGATTTCGCGCTTGGCGCGCGGAAGCCCGCGGCCGATGGCTGCGATGGTCTCGCCGGAGATGGCGACATCGGCCTCGAACACGTCGGTCGTGGTTGCAACGCGTCCGCCGCGGATGATCAAGTCGTAACTGGGTTCAGTCATGAGGCACTCCGTGATGGGCTTGGATTGGATGATCGCTGGCTTGCGCCTTTTGCCTTCGCCTCGTCCATCAGCGCGATCATGCGCTTGACCCCGGCCTCGCGGCTTTCGGCCTTCTGGATCGACCCCATCTGGGCGGCGGCAACATTGACGATGCGCATCGCGCGATTTCCTGATTCGTTCGTAGATTGACTGGCGAGGTTGGCTTCATGGGCGTGTCGGTCCCGCGCAGCATAGCGCAGCCTCGCGCCGGTTGGCCACCCAAGCAGATTTCATGCCGCGCAGCGCGGACGCGGCATGCGCAAATGCGGACCCTGGCTACGCTTCCGCTCCATCCGGATCACAAGTATTCAAACGACATCATCATGATACAATTCGTCAACGCGCCGCGCTCGCGGAACGCTGGCGCTGGCTCCTGGTTGATGATTTAAGCGCCTCGCCCGCGATCGCGCGCTTCGTTTCCCTCCCGGAGCTTCACCGATGACCTCAGCCGACCGGCCGGCGACGCGGCTCGCCACGCGTCTTTCGTTCCTGGTCGCCGGATTTGGTATCGCGTGCTGGGCGCCGCTGGTGCCGTTCGCGAAGGAACGGCTCGCGGTCGACGACGCCGTTCTCGGCTTGCTGCTGCTGAGCCTCGGCATCGGCTCGGTCGTCGCGATGCTTGCCACCGGTATATTGAGCGCCCGCCGCGGCAGCAAGCCGATCATCATTGCTGGCGGGATCGGCCTTGCCCTGGTCCTGCCACTGCTGGTGATCGCCGCCACACCGTTGACTTTGGCATTGGCGTTGCTTGCATTCGGGGCAGCGCTCGGCTCCATCGATGTCGCCATGAACATTCATGCGGTCGAGGTCGAACGCGCGGCAGGACAGCCGCTGATGTCGGGCTTTCATGCGCTCTTCAGCATCGGCGGGTTCGCTGGATCCGCCGTGATGACGGCATTGTTGTCGCTGCATCTGGGGCCGCTCGCGAGCGCATTGATCTGTTCGGTCCTGATGCTGATCGCGATGGCACTGGCCTGGCCGCGCCTGCTGCGATCGGCTCAAGCGCAGGAGGGGTCGCTGTTCGTGCTGCCGCACGGCATCGTGCTGTTGCTGGCGCTGCTGGCGGCTGTCACCTTCCTGATCGAAGGCGCGATGCTCGACTGGGGCGCGCTGCTCGTGATCGGCTCGGGTCTCGTCAGCGAGGCGCAGGGCGGGATGGGTTACATCGTATTCTCGATCGCGATGACCATCGGCCGGCTTGGCGGCGACGCCGTCGTGGCCCGCATCGGCGACCGCGCGACACTGACCGGCGGAAGCCTGCTTGCGGTCGCGGGCCTCATCGTGCTGCTGCTGGCGCCGAATGCGGTTGTTGCGATGGCGGGCTTCCTGCTGATCGGTCTCGGCGCCTCGAACCTCGTGCCGGTGTTGTTCCGCCGCGCCGCCATGCAAACGGCAATGCCCACGGGGCTCGCGGTGGCCTCGATCACCACCGCCGGCTATGCCGGTGTTCTGGTTGGCCCCGCCGGCATCGGTTTCGTCGCCCACGCCGTCGGCCTGCCGATGGCGTTCTGGCTGCTCGCGGCGATGATGTGCCTCGTCACGCTGTCCGCGCGCGCCGTGACCGCAAAATAGCAGGGCCCGTCACACCAGGCTGGACTTGCCGCGGCTCAGCACCTCGCCTGCGCCCTTGTCGCCCACGATCTGGCCTTGCTCATAGACCATCCGCCCCCGCGCGATCGTCGTGACCGGCCAGCCGGTGACGTCGAAGCCCTCCCAGGGCGTGTAGTCGGAGCCGTGGTGCAGATCGGCCTGCCGGATCGGCTTCTTCAGCTTCGGATCCCACAGCACGATATCGGCGTCGAAGCCGATGCCGATCGAGCCCTTGCGCGGATAGAGGCCGTAAATGCGGGCATGGTTGGTCGCGGTCAGCTCCACGAATTTCTGCAGGCTGATACGACCCTTCGAGACGCCCTCGGAAAACAGGATCGGCAGCCGCGTCTCGACGCCGGGAATGCCGTTCGGCACCCAGCGGAACGAGGTGCGTGCGTTCGGCGTGAGCTTGCCCTTGGGATCGTCGTAGCGGAACGGGCAGTGGTCGGACGAGAAGGTCTGGAACACGCCCGTCGTGATGCCTTCCCAGATCGCCTGCTGGCTCTCGACATCGCGCGGCGGCGGCGAGCAGACATATTTTGCCCCCGTGATGTCCATGTTGAGGCCCTTCATGTCGTCGGCCGTCAGCGTGATGTATTGCGGGCAGGTCTCGGCATGAACCGGCAGGCCGCGCTGCTGGGCCCAGCGCACCTGCTCCATCGCCTCGCGGCCAGAGACATGCACGATCATGATGGGAACGCCGATCACCTCGGCATGGCTGATGGCGCGGTGCGTCGCCTCGCGCTCGACAGCCTGCGGCCGCGAGGTGCCGTGATAATAGGGCGCAATGTGACCTTCGCGCTCGAGCTTGCTGGTGAGGAAGCGGATGGCGTCGTAGCCCTCGCAATGCACCATCACCAGCGCCTCCTCGCGGCGCGCAACCTCGAACACCTCGAGCAGCTGCCTGTCGCTGAGCACGAGGTCGTCATAGGTCATGAATACCTTGAACGAGGTGTAGCCGTCCTTGACCAGGGCCGGCAGCTCCTGGCCCAGCACGATAGCGGTCGGGTCGGAGATGATGAGGTGGAAGGCGGTGTCGATGTAGCACTCGCCCTCCGCAAGCTTGCGGTAGTTCTCGACGCAGCTGCGCAGCGACGTGCCCTTTTCCTGGAGCGCGAAGGGCAGCACCATGGTGTTGCCGCCGGCGGCGGCCGCCCGCGTCGCCGAGGCAAAATCGTCGGCCATGACGACATCGGGGCCCGACGGCTGCGAGATGTGGACGTGGCTGTCGATGCCGCCAGGCAGCGCCAAAAGGCCGGTCGCATCGATCTCGCGCGTCGCGCCTTCGATGCCGTCGGCGATGGCAACGATGCGGCCGTCGCGGATGCCGATATCGGCGCGAAACTCGTCGCTGGCCGTCACGATGGTGCCGCCGCGGATGGCGAGATCGAGCTGCGTCACTGGTGTCTCCGTCACTTCATCGTTGCCGGCGTCTGAAATATCCGTCCCCACGGCGCCAGCGCCGCGATGTCGCCGCCGGCAAGACCAAGGCTTCGCCACAGCGTGACGGCAACGGAATCGAGCACGGCGATATCGAGCTCTTGTTCGAGTGCGGTGGCGAGCGCGGCGCCATCGAGATTGGTGCAGAGGATGACGACGGCGTCGGCCCCTTCCGCCGCCACGGCGCGGATCATCTCCGCAATCGTCGCGGGGGCGACCTCGCCGAAGGAAAAATTGTCGCGCAGGCCGAGATGTCGCTCGGCATGGGGCGCGATGCCTTCGGCGGCCCAGACATCGCCGATCCGCCGCTGCACGTCGTCCGTATAAGGCGACACCAGCGCGACGCGCCTCGCTCGAAGCGCGCGGACGGCATCGATGCAGGCCAGCGTCGAGGTCGTCGCCGGCACGCGCGTGCGCGCCGTGATCGCTTCGCACAGGCTCCTGTCTCTGTCGATGCCGAGCCAGCTCGCCGAGGTGCCGTTCCAGGCGATGGCATCGACCTTGGCATCGGCCAACAGATCCGCCGCCGGCAGCATCACTGAAGCATCGAACTGGCTCAGCGCAGCAGTGTCGAGCGCAATCTCGGTGACGCGAAAGCGGGCGAAATGGGCGCTGACGCCGGTCACGCCATGCAGCATCGCGCTCGTGACGGGCTCGAGCACCGAGTTGGACGACGGCGTGATCATGCCGAGGCGTTTGCGCATGGCGATAACCTTACGACGCCTGCGCAAGGCGCGTCGATTCCTCCCGGATCAAAGCCAGGATGTGGCGCTTGGCATCGTTGAATTCCGGGCTGGTGATGTCCCGCGGCCGCGGCAGGTCGAAACTGACGGCCTCGCGGATCCGGCCCGGGCGCCTCGTCATCACCACGATCTTGTTGCCGAGCACCAGCGCCTCGTCGACGCTGTGGGTGACGAACACGATGGTGCAGCGGCGCTTCTGCCAGATCGCGACCAGCTCCTCCTGCATTTCGAGCTTGGTCTGGGCGTCCAGCGCCGCGAACGGCTCGTCCATCAGGATGACGCTCGGATTCATCAGAAGCGCGCGGGCAATGCCGACCCGCTGGTTCATGCCGCCGGACATCTCGGAGGGATGGTGGTGCTCGAAGCCGCGCAGGCCGACCAGATCGATGAACTCCATGGCCCGGTGATGCCGCTCGGCCTTGGCGACGCCCTTGAGCTTGAGGTGGAAGGCAATGTTGTCGATCGCCGTCAGCCACGGCATCAGCGTCGGCTGCTGGAACACGACGCCGCGGTCGGACCCGGGCCGCTCCACCTGCTGGCCGTCGACCAGCGTGCGGCCTGAGGTCGCCTGTTCGAAGCCGGCGATGATGTTCAGAAGCGTCGACTTGCCGCAGCCCGACGGGCCGAGCAGGCAGACGAAATCATTGGCCTCGATGTCGAGATTGATGTTGTCCAGCGTCAGGAGGTCGCGACCGCGCCGCTTGTCCGAAAACACCTTGACGATGTTGCGAAGCTCGATTGCCGCCATCAGCCCGCCCTGCCCTGCACCGTGGTTGCCTGTTGCCAGCGCAGCGTGCGCGCCATGATCGCCTTGAGACCGAGATCGGAGAGATAGCCGAGCAGCCCGATCGAGATCATCGCAGCGAGCACGATGTCGTAGCGCAGGAAGTAGTAGGAATCCCACAGCACGTAGCCGAGGCCGCTCTTCACCGCGACCATCTCGGCCGTGACCGTCAGCATCCAGGCCGAGCCGACCGCGATGCGCAAGCCCGCGAAGATCGAGGGCAGCGCCGCCGGCAGCACGATGTCGGTCAGCATCTGCCGCCCGCTCGCGCCCATCATCGCACCGGCACGGACGAGATTGTGATCCACGGTCTTCACCCCATGGATGGCGTTCATCAGCACCGGAAAGAAGGCGCCGAGGAAGACGAGGAAGATCGCCGGCTTGTCGGCGATGCCGAACCAGATGATCGCGAGCGGAATCCACGACACCGGCGGGATCGGCCGCAGCATCTGCAGCGTCGGCTCCAGCGTCTTCTCGAACAGGCGCGACCAGCCGATGGCGACGCCGGCGAGAATGCCGAGGACGCTCGCCAGCGTGAAGCCGCCGAACACGCGCAACGCGCTGGCGAGCGCATCGCGCAACCAGTGGCCGGAATAGGTCTGCGTGGTCTCGTCGAAGCCGAACATCCAGTCGCCGAGCGCGTGCAGCACCGCGCTTGGCGCCGGCAGCAGCGCCGGCGGCAGCATGCCGCTGCGGGCAAAGGCCTCCCAGCCGGCGATCAGCAGCGCGGGCACGACGAGACGTTCGAGCCCCTGAAATGCCCGCGACAGCCGGAACGCCGGCCGCGTCGGCGCCGTGTCAATAACCGAGGTCATTCCTGGCCTTTCCGGTCGCCTGCTCCAGGAACGAATAGTCCATGTTCTTCTCCGCTTCCGCGGAGACGTCCTTGGAGATGTATTTGAGATCGCGCATCATCGCGGCGATCGCCAGTGTCTGCGCGCGGTGGATCGCCGGATCGGGCGAGGCGTTGTTCAGCGCTTCCGTCGCCACGTTCTTGTCGAGACCGGTGAGCTTGTTGATGACCTCGATCCACGGCCCCTTGTCGGCGATCAGCTTGTTGTCGAGCTCGACCACGGCGCTGACGACCCCCTGCACGCCGGCGCGCTGGCCGGCGATCACGTCCGAGCGGGTGACGATCAGGTTGGTCAGATTGCCGGCCGCCTGATCGTACGGCAGCACAAAGTGCTTGCCGGCCCCGGCAAGGCGGATTTGCGAGGCGAACGGCTCGACCGAGCAGATCATGTCGACCTCGCCGCGCTGAAGCGCCGCGAGATGGTCGGACGGATTGGGGATGTTGATGAACTGGATGTCCTTGTTGGGATCGACGCTCTGCTTGAGGAACGCACCGCGCATGTGGATGTCCTGCGCATTGCCGCGAGACGCCGCGACCTTCAACGGCTGGCCGTCGCTCTTCGCCTTCGCAACGGTTGCCTTGAACGCAGCCCAGTCCTCGGGCGGCAGGTTCAGCTTGGCGGAGGAGAGACATTCCGAGCCGCCATTGATCTGGCCGGACACGGCGACGACGTCGAAGCCCTTGTCGAGCGCGGTGATGTAATGGAGGTAGGTGACCTGCGCGACGTCGATGCTCTTCGACACCAGCGCAGTGAGCACGTCGTTGCCCGAGTTGAAGCCGGTCGCCTCGACCTCGACGCCCTTGGTCATGCCAGGGATCAGCGACATCGGCAGGCAGTGCGCGCATTTGGCGTAGCCGAGCTTGATCTTCGCGGTCTGCGCGGACGCAAGATCGCCTCCGCCGAGCATGGCCACCATTGCCACGAGACCCAGTCGCAAACCCGTCCGCATCGCTTACTCCGTTTCGAAGGCGCGAGACCTCGCGCGTGTCGCAAGATCATCAGCCGAGCTTCGCGGCAGCGCAACGGGGATTCTGCATGCTGCATACAATTTGCGCGCTATGCCATTGTTTTCAGCGACATACGTCATCATTTTGGGCAAGCCAGGGAGCCGGAAGCGGCTAGGATGAACTGAAGCAACGAGGCGCAGGTGCAGCAGAAGTCGGAAAGCCCGAAGGGACGAAAGTCGCCCAAGCTCAAGCGGATGGGCCTGCATGAGCGCGCCGCCGCGCGAATGCGGACGATGATCATTCGCGGCGAGTTGCCGCCGGGATCGCAGACCCAGGAAACGAAACTGTCGAAGGAGCTCGGCGTATCGCGCACACCGCTGCGCGAGGCGATGAAGGTGCTCGCGGCGGAAGGCCTGATCGAGCTGCGGCCGAACCGCAGCCCGCGCATCGCCGACGTCGCGGTCGAGGACATCTCGGAATTGTTCGAGGCGCTCGCCGGCATCGAGCGGCTGGCGGCCGAGCTGGCCGCGGAGCGCGCCACCGAGCGCGATCTCGCCCGCCTGCGTACGCTCCAAACCCGCATGGAGGGTCACCACCGCAACGGCAAGCTCGACGATTACTTCGCCATCAATGGCGAGATCCACAACACTATCGTCCGCATGGCCCGCAACACGCCGCTGCGCGAGGCGCACGAAACGCTGATCGCCCGCGCCGAACGTGCGCGCTATCTGGCCCTCGGCGCCGATCGGCGCTGGAGCAATTCGGTCGAGGAGCACGCGAACATCCTCAAAGCCCTCGAGGCCCGCGACAGCGAGGCTGCCGGACGCCTGCTCGGCGCCCATGTCCGCCAGACCGGCGTCGCGCTGCTCGCAACGCTCGCTCCCCCGAAGCCCAGGCGAACTGCGGCGTGACCATGAAGCTGCTATTGCTCAACCCCAACACCAGCACCGCGGTCACGCAATTGATGACGGACGTCGGGCAGCGCGCAGCCGCACCCGGCACCGAGCTCGTCCCCTGCACCGCGACCCGCGGCGTGCCCTATATCGCGACGCGCACCGAGGCGCAGATCGGCGGCGCCATCGCGCTGGAGATGCTGGCCGAGCAGCACGCCAAGGTCGATGCCGCGATCATCGCCGCCTTCGGCGATCCCGGCCTGTTCGCGGCGCGGGAGACCTTCGACATTCCCGTGGTGGGCATGGCGGAAGCTGCGATGCTGACGGCCTGCATGGCCGGACGGCGCTTCGCCATCGTCACCTTCGCGCAGGCGCTTGGCCCCTGGTACGAGGAATGTGTCCGCGACCACGGCCTGCGCGAGCGCTGCGCCGGCATTCGCATGCTCGATACGCCGTTTCAGGCCATCTCCGAGGTCGGCACCGAGAAGGAGGATGTGCTCGTCGAGCTTGCGCAGCGCGCGATCGTCGAGGACGAGGCCGACGTCCTGATCTTTGCCGGCGCACCGCTCTCGGGTCTGGCCGAGCGCGTCGCCGACCGGATCCCCGTTCCCGTGGTCGACCAGGTCGTCGCCGCGGTGAAGCAGGCCGAAGCGCTGGTGGCGCTACGCCTGCGCAAGGCGACAGCGGGCACATTCCGCCGGCCTGCCGCCAAGCCGACCGTCGGCCTTGCCGGCCCGCTCGCCGCGCGGCTTGAGCATCGCGACCTCTAACGGAGTCTCGGCCAGCGATGCGAAAAACCCAATTCGTTCTCGATGATACGGCCGACGGCAAACAAACGGGCTTCGCAGCCCGGTGGTGCGATGATCTGGATACCGAAGGGGAGTTCGCCCGCCTCTCGGCGCACCGGCACGGTCAGGACCGGAAAGCCGACCAGCGACACGATGAAGGTGACGGCGAGATAGTCGATCGGCGTCTCCAGCGCTGCGCCGTCGATCGAAGTGACGTCGCTGGTCTCGTTCGGCCAGGGGAACACGGACGCCGCCGGCGCGACCAGGACATCGGCACGGCTGAACAGATCGCGAAAGCTGCGGTAGATCGCGGTGCGGCGACGCTCGGCGTTGAGGTAATCCTCGGCGGAGAGCTTTGCGGCCGCCTCGATGTTCCAGATCACGGTGGGCGTGAGCTCGGCCCGGCGGGTCCCGAGCAACTCGCCATAGCTGTTGGCGATATGCGCCGCGCGCAGCGTGCGGAAGGTTTCGATCGCGCCTCCGCAGTCGGGCGAGGACGACGCAATCTCGGCAATTCCGGCGAGCGCGTCGCAGGCGGTCGCAAAGCGCGCACGAACATCGCGCGCCACCGGCGCGACACCGAAATCGGGCGTCACGGCGATCCGAGGACGTCCTCCGAGCGACCGATCGTCGCCGACGATAGCAGTCGAGAGTGGATCCTCGGCATCGCTGCCCGCCGATACGGACAGCGCAAGTTCGAGATCGTCGACGCGGCGGGCGAGAAAGCCGTGGGTGGCCAACATGTCCCAGCCGAGCGGACGGCGCGGCGACGGGATGCGGCCCGGCGTCGGCCTGATCGAGGCGACATCGCAGAAGCTGGCCGGCGTGCGCACCGAGCCGCCGAAATCGGTCCCGTGAGCCAGCGGCACCATGCCCGCGGCAACTGCGACGGCGGAGCCACCGGACGATCCGCCGGAGGTCAGTTCAGGATTGAACGGATTGCGCGTCGGCCCGCACAATGTGTTGGTGCAGACCGCGCCGAAGCCGAATTCGGGCGTGTTGGTCTTGCCCACAACGATCGCGCCGGCGCGCCGAAGCCTGTTGACCACGAGATCGTCCGCAGCCGGGACGTGATCGCGAAACAAGACCGATCCGTACGTTGTCCTCAAGCCGGCGGTGTCAGTGAGATCCTTGACCCCTACGGGGACACCATGCAGCGGGCCGATCGGCGCAGCCGCCGCATCGCAGATATCGGCGGCGCGCCGAGCGCCGTCGGCATCGATGGTCACGAATGCAGCCAATTGCGGATTCTGTTCCGCGATCCGCGCCAGATGTGCCTCCACGGCGGCGCGCGCCGAGAGCTCGCCTCCGGCGATGGCACGCGCAAGGTCCGTGGCGGAGAGATCGCAGATCGATGGCGTCGCTGTCATCGCGCCACAATGCCAAACCTCGCGGCGAAAAGCGACCATCGCGGGCACGAGACTTGCTTTCTTGCCCTGACAGTCGGGAGGCAACATCATGGCTGAAGCGCAAGGCGGACGTTCGCTCGTCGTCGACGCGGTCACCCACCGCTATCCGAGCGGTGCGCTCGCGGTCGAGAACATCAATCTCGACGTCAAGGGTGGCGAGATCATCGCCCTGCTCGGCCCGTCCGGCTGCGGCAAGACAACGCTTTTGCGCATCATCGCCGGCTTCATCGCGCAGACGCAAGGGCGGATCATCATCGGCGATGACATCGTCGATAGCCTGCCGCCGAACAAGCGCGCCGTCGGCATCGTATTCCAGAACTACGCGCTGTTTCCGCATCTCTCCATCAGCGAGAACGTCGCTTACGGCCTCGCCGCCCGTGGCATCGACAAGGCGACGCGCCAGCGCGAGGCGCAGCGGCTGCTCGAGCTGGTGCAACTGCCTGGGATGGCCGAACGGCTGCCGCGCCAGCTTTCCGGCGGCCAGCAGCAGCGCGTCGCGCTCGCCCGCGCGCTCGCGATCAAGCCGTCGGTGCTGCTGCTCGACGAGCCCTTTGCGGCGCTCGACAAGAATCTGCGGCTCGACATGCAGATCGAGGTCAAGCGATTGCAGCGCGTTTCCGGCATCACCACGCTGATCGTGACGCATGACCAGGAAGAGGCGCTGTCGATGGCCGACCGTGTCGCGGTGCTCAGCCACGGCAAGCTCGAGCAGTTCGGATCGCCGTCCGACGTCTACGACCGGCCGCAGACGCTGTTCGTGAACACGTTTGTCGGCTCGACCAATCGCATGCCGGGAGTCGTGGTCTCCGCCGACCGCACCGCTGCAAAAGTGCGTCTCGATGCCGGCGCGGAGATCATCGCGCGGCCCGCCGGCGGCGCGCTCAGCGAAGGCGGCCGCGTCACCGTCTGCATTCGCCCCGAGCATCTGCAGTTCGTCGGCGACGAAACCGGCTTTGCCGGCGTGGTCGGCATGTCGTTGCCGCTGGGCGCGACCGTCGTGCACGAGGTCACCACCGCCGACGGCTCCGGCGTGAAAGTCTCCCAGGCGCGCATCGGCGAGACGCGCGCGCTGGAGAACGGCGCAGCGGTGCGCCTCGCCCCGCTCGCCCCGTCGCTCGCCAATGCCTTTCCCGCAACACTTTAGATCCAGTCTTTTGTCCAGAGGGGAGTAGTTCGACATGATCATGAACCGCAGAAGCCTGCTGACCACGGCGCTCACACTCGGAGCCATGAGGGCGTTTCCGGGCCTAAGCTATGCCCAGGCCCGTCCGCTGGTGTTCGCGACCTTCACCGGAAGCTGGGAGGAAGCGCACAAGGCCGTGCTGGTGCCGGCGTTCCGGAAAGCCAACGCGGATGCGGCGATCGTGCTCGACCCGATGCTCTCGGTCGACCAGATCGCCAAGGTCAATGCCGCCAAGGCCAACCCGCCGATCGACGTCATGCTGCACGATCCCGGTCCGGCGCTCGTCGCGATCGGCCAGGACCTCGCCGAGCCCTATCCCGTCGAGAAGAGCGCCTATTACAAGGATCTGATCGCCGAGGCGCAGGAGCCGATGGGTCCCGCTCCGTTCTTTCAGGTCGTCGGCCTCACCTACAATCCGGAAGCCGTCAAGACACCGCCGACCTCCTGGGCCGATCTCTGGAAGCCGGAATTCAAGGGGCGTGTCGGCATCACCAATCTCAATTCGACGCTCGGCACCGGCTGGCTGGTCGAGATCGCCAAGATGCGCGGCGGCTCGGAGGCCAATGTCGATCCCGCGTTCAAGGCGCTGGAGGAGTTGAAGCCCAACCTTGCCGCAGTCGCTGCCAATCCCGGCGCGCTCGCCACCCTGTTCCAGCAGGGCCAGATCGACATCTCGCCCGGTAATTTCAACGCCATCCAGATCCTGAAAGCCCGCGGCGTGCCGGTCGAGTTCGTGGCCCCGAAGGAAGGCGCCATCGCCTTCAAGACCACGATCCACATCGTCAAGAACTCCCCGAACAAGGAGCTCGCCTTCAAGCTGATCGAGGCCTCGCTGAGCCCCGAGGTCCAGACCACCCTGATGAACCCGCCCTATCTGATCGTGCCGACCAACTCCAAGGTGGCGATGGGCGGCGAGATCGCGCGCGTGCTCGCCAAGGACACCGCCGAGCTGAAGCAGAAATTCGTGTTCCAGGACTGGAAGAAGATCAACGAGCAGCGCTCGGCCTGGATCGAACGCTTCAACCGCGAGATCAAGATCTAGCAGCGCAAAGGACCAACGATGGGCGCAGCACCGGCACCACGGGACGTCACCTCCTACGGGATGGGATTGGCAGCGCCGCTGGCGCTGTTCTTCCTGGTGTTCTTCGTGGCGCCGCTGCTGCAACTGCTCTGGCTGTCGCTGCACAACGACACGGCCGGGCTCCATTGGGGGCTCGGCCAGTACCTGCACTTCCTGACCGACCCCTTCAGCCTCGGCGTGCTCGGCTCGACGTTGCTGCTTGGAGCCGAGGTGACGGCCGTCTGCCTCGTGCTCGGCTTTCCCATCGCCTGGCTCTATCAGCGGGTCGGACCAAAGCTTCAGACCGTCATCATCCTGATCGTGCTGCTGCCGCTGCTCACCAGCGTCGTGGTGCGCACCTTCGCCTGGATCGTCATCCTCGGACGCCAGGGCATCATCAATGCGACGCTGCAATCCCTCGGGATCATCGATACACCCCTCAAGCTGCTCTACACCCAGTTCGGCGTGGTGATCGCGCTGGCGCAGGTACAGATGCCGCTGATGACGCTGCCGCTGATCACCGCGCTCGGCCGCATCGATCCCAATCTCGACGACGCCTCCTGCTCGCTCGGCGCCGGAAGCTGGCGCACCTTTTTCCGGATCGTGCTGCCGCTGTCGCTGCCCGGCGTGATCGCCGGATGCACGCTGACCTATGCCGCCGCCATCACGGCCTTCATCACCCAATCGCTGATCGGCGGCGGACAGATGCTGTTCATGCCGATGTATCTCTATCAGCAGGCCTCGACCTTGCAGAACTGGCCGTTTGCGGCGGCGATCTCGATCATCTTCCTGCTCGCCGTGCTCGCGGTCGTCTCCGTCTTCACCACGCTCGGCCGCCTGTCGCGCGGCTATGGAGGGGCGTGATGGCTGGTCGCAAGCGCACGCTCGAAGCCATCAGCTTCGAGCTCGTCATGAGCGTGATCGCGATGATCGCGCTTGTTATCATCATCGCGCCATCGCTGGTGGTGCTGGTCGTCTCCTTCACCAGCGGATTCTCGTTGCGGTTCCCGCCGCAGGGCTATTCGCTGCGCTGGTACGCCGAATTGTGGGACGCATGGCAGCTGCACTTCGCGGCGAAAAACAGCCTCGTCGTGGCGCTGTGGGCGACGGGCCTGTCGATCCTGCTTGGTGTTGCCGCCGCGCTCGCGATCTCGCGGTCGCGGACGCTGTCGGCGCGGCTGCTCGATTCCCTCTTCATGTCGCCGCTGGTGCTG
This sequence comes from Bradyrhizobium campsiandrae, assembly GCF_014529705.1. Classification (GTDB taxonomy): domain Bacteria; phylum Pseudomonadota; class Alphaproteobacteria; order Rhizobiales; family Xanthobacteraceae; genus Bradyrhizobium; species Bradyrhizobium campsiandrae. The sequence continues at coordinate 36,983 of NZ_JAANIH010000005.1, read as the reverse complement.
CCGGCGCTCGCCTTCGGCCTCGCCGCCCTGATGCTGTTCTCGCTGGTTGGCCTGCCGGTGTCGCCGCTGACGCTGGTGATCGGCCATACCGTGGTCTGCGTGCCCTATGTCGTGCGCAACACGGTCGCCGCGCTCGCGCAACTCGAGCCGACCCTGCTGGAAAGTTCGGCGGTGCTCGGCGCCAGCCGCTTCTATACGTTCCGTCGCATCGTGCTGCCGCTGATCCGGCCGGGCATCATCGCCGGCGCCTTCATCGCTTTCATGTCGTCGTTCGACAACGTGCCGGTGTCGCTGTTCCTGCGCGATGCCGCGACCGACATGCTGCCGATCCGGATGTGGCAGGACCTCGAGGGCAAGCTGGATGTCACCATCGCAGCCCTGTCCGGCGTGTTGATCATCGCCACCGTCGCGCTGGTCGCAATCATGGAGCGCGTCACCGGCTTGTCGCGGCGGCTGACGAACTGATCAAGCGCCGCGGAACAGCGAATAGCCCCAGCGCGTGAACTTCAGCGGCAGATGAAAATGTTCGTTGACATCCCTGATGCGAAAGCGGAACGGCGTCACGGTGAGGAAGCCGTCGCTGTCCGCATAGAACTCGCCGAGATGAAACAGCACCTCGTATTCGCCGGCCGTCACGCCCGCGCCCCGCGCGATGGGATGATCGAGTACGCCATTGGCGCCGAGCCGTCCGTCGGCAATGCGCGAGGAGTCCGGATCGATCCGCCAGATCTCGACGCGCAGCCCCTGCGCAGGACGCCCGCTCGCCACGTCGACCGCATGAATGGAAATGCCGCCCGCCATCTTGCTGCCCCTCCCGTGAACGCGCTCCCATGGTAGACGCAAACACGGTCCTTCGGCCAGCGCCCGCGCTGCTGCCGGCCTTGGGCGCGATGACCCTGCTCCAGGCCCTGGTCGCCCTCGCTCTGTTTGCGCCCGGCGTGGTCGCGCCGCGGGCCCATATCGAGGTGTGGCAGCTCTCGATGTTCTCCGGCGCGGTGTTCGCGGTCGGCATTCCCGCCTCGTTCTGGGGCGGCGGCCTCATCGCAAGGCTCGGCTCGCTGCGGATCGCAAGCCTGTGCGCGGCCGCCATCGTCGTCAGCATGGTGCTGGCCTCGCTCGGATCATCCTCCGCCCTGCTTGCCGCCGGCCTCTGCCTCGGTCTTGCCATGGGGCCCGAGACGCCCGCGAGCGCGGCGCTGCTGGCGCGGCTCGTGACGCCCAGGCGGCGCGCCTTCGTGTTCTCGGTACGCCAGACCGGCAACCAGATCGGCGCGGTCTGCGGCTCGCTGGCCCTGCCCGCGATCGCGATCTCGCTGGGGCCGTCGTGGTGTTATGCAGTGGTCGGCATCTGCGCGCTGGTCGCCGTCGCGCTGTTCGAATGGTTGCGCCCGGCCTACGCCGGCAAGATCGCGCCCCCACCCAACCTCGATCTGCGCGCCCGGCTGGCCCTGGTGACCGCTGATCGGCGGATCGCGATGCTGGCGCTGGCCTCGATGCCGTTCAGCGCCATGCAGGTCTCGCTCAACACCGTCTTCGTCACGCTCGGCACGCGCGAGCTTGGCCTCAGCCATATCGAAGCCGGCATGGCGCTCGCCTGCGCGCAAGCCGGTGGTCTCGTCGGCCGGCTCGGCTGGGGCTTTGTCGCCATGCGCCTCAACGCCTCGCGCGCCGTGCTCGTCGTCATCGGCCTCGGCATGGCCTTCTGCGCGGCGCTGCTTGGCTTCCATGGCGCTTCGCTCGGCCGTGCCGGGCAGTTCGCGGTCGCCGCGCTGTTCGGCCTGACGGCTTCCGGCTGGAATGGTGTCTTCGTCGCCGAGATCGCGCACCTCGCCCCGCAGGACCGGATCGGCGAGACCACCGGTGCGGTGCTGACCGCGTCCTATGCGGGCCTGCTGGCCGCGCCGATACTGGTCTCGATCCTGGATGGCGCAGCCAGCCTCGGCGCGGCCTTCGTCACCTTGGCGGGCCTTGCCTTTTGCGGCACTTTGGCGCTGATGTGGGGAGCCCATGATATCGCGGACCAATAGCGCGCGCGAGATTGTTGCCGACGTTACCGCCGGGCGGACGACGGCGGTCGAGACAGCCAAGGCCGCACTTGCGCGCATCGAGGCCGCCAAATCGTTGAACGCGATCGTCACGACCGATCCCGCCCGCACGCTCGCCGATGCCGCCGCAATCGACGCTCGCCTGCGGGCCGGCGAGACCATGCCGCTGGCCGGCGTTCCTATCGTCGTCAAGGACAACATCTGGACCGGCGGTTGGCGCGTCACCCAGGGCTCGCGCCTGTTCGCCGATTTCATCGCGCCGGAGGACGCCATTGCCATCGCGCGGCTGCGCGATGCGGGCGCAATCGTCGTCGGCATTGGCGCGACATCCGAATTCGCCTGCAAGGGCGTCACCACCTCGGAACTATTCGGGCCGACGCGGCATCCGCAAAATCCGGCGTTAACGCCGGGTGGCTCATCCGGCGGACCCGCCGCCGCTGTCGCGGCCGGCCTCGTGCCGCTCGCGATCGGCACCGATGCCGGCGGCTCGAGCCGCAGGCCGCCAGCCCATGTCGGCATTGCCGGCTTCAAGCCGTCCTATGGCGCGATCCCCTATGGCCCCGGTTTCGCCGAGCCGTTCTTCGGCTTGTCCGTCATCGCGCCGATCGCCGCTGACGTTGCCGATATCACGCTCGCCTTCGAGGCGATGGCCGGAGCCGACCCGCGTGACCCGGATTCGGCGAGCATTGCGCAAGAAGCCAGGGACATCGCTGGCCTCCGCGTCGCCTTCTCGCTGCGCCTTGGGCTTGACGTCGCCGTCGATGACGTCGTTGCCGATGGTCTGGTGTCCGCCGTCGCCCGTCTCTCCGCTGCAGGATTGCACGTCACGCAGCGCGATCCCGTCTGGCCGGCGGGCGCGACGGAAGAAGCGATCATGCCGCTTCAGCATGCCGGCCTCGCCGCCCTCCATGGCGATGCCTTCCGCAGGGATCCGACCATCTTCGATCCTGACATCGCCAGGCAGATCGAGCGAGGGCTGTCCTGGTCAGGCGCTGAGGTTGCAGCAGCGCTGATCGCGAGCACCGCGATCGCACGTGCATTCGCAGGCTTCTTCGACGAGATCGACCTGCTGCTCACGCCCACGGTTCCCTGCGTGGCCTGGCCATTCACGCAGCTTGGGCCCGACATGATCGGCGGCCGCGCGGCGAGCCCGCGCGCGCACGCGGTGTTCACGCCGTTCGTCAATCATGCCCGGCTTCCGGCGATCTCGATTCCCCGCGGGGCCGACGCATACGGGCTTCCCTTTGGCCTGCAGATCATCGCTCCTCGCGGCGAGGACCGCACGCTGTTGCGCGCGGCTCGGCAGATCGAGGCACAGTTGCGGACATAGACGTCGGTGATCCAGCGCGGCTCGCACGCCGCGTCCGCCCGCCGAGGATTTCGGAATAATCGCAATATACGCCTGTTTTGCCCGACGAGTCAAGTTTCAGCTCGATGCCGGCGTGAGCCGTTGATTCCGCTATCACCGGCTACTGTGCATGGGGTTGTTTTCGCGGTTCTTGTTTGATCAGGCCTCAGGGCTGGCGAAAGACCGACGCAAGCGCCGCCAGCCGATGACAAGTCCAGTCATCGAGAACACGAGACCAAGCAGGCAGAGCCCGACGATCAGGACATCGCGCAGGCGCTGATGCGCCACGAGGATCGGAAAGTCGAGCGTGTGCAATGCGCTGTAGGCCCAGCGATAGGCTCGCCGCGACGGATCCAGTCGTTGCAGGACGTTGCCGTCGGCGCTGTCGATATCGAACCAGAGCTCGCCGCAGCGAGAGCGGTAGACCGGCGCGCCCGGAATGATAGACCGAGCGGGGTAGTCATCGTCGGCGGCAACAACGGACACCGTGTCGCAGCCGCTCGCAAGGCGCGTCGACAAAGTCAGGACATCCTGCGCGCTGAGAACTTCAGAGGTCCCGCCATCCGGCCGCAGCAGAACCTGCTTGTCGCGCCCTACCCGCTCTCGTCGGTAGACATTGCCGTTGAAAGCAAACCACTCGACATCCCGAACCGATGGCGATATCGGCCGCTGATCGACAGATCGGGCCGCGCGCCAGTCCGGCACGGCGTTCGTCACGCTCGCTTCCGCCGGGGTCAATTGCCCACGCGAGAACAGCCGGCCGTGATCCATCGAGAGCCAGCCGCTGAAAATCCAGCTCAGCACGAAAACGGTCGACACGAGACCGATGATGTGGTGCAAGCCATGCCAGCCGCGGTAAGGCGACGAGATCCGGCGGCCGCGGATCCTGATCCTGATGACGCCCAGCGCTGCCCCCAGCACTGCTGCAATCAAGGCAACCGCCGACAGATTCGATACCAGCCGGTCCCAGAGTGCCCAGTTGCTCCGCAGAACCGTCGGATAGATCCAGTGCATCACGCTCCCGACCCAATTCCATCCGCGCTCGCTGCGGGTCGTATCCAGCACCACCTCGCCGGTGCGCGACGAGACATAGATGTCTGTCCCGGCCGCATCGCCGAGCGCGATGCGGAACAGCGGCCGATGGCGGTCAAAGCCATTCGGCACGCTCCATTGATCGTAATCAGCACACGCAACGATCGCAGCGTGCGTGGAATCGAGCCCGCGTTGACGGGCATGGTCTCGGGCAATGGCGAGCGCGACATCGGAGAATTTCACGGACGCATCGGCTCCGTCCGACGCATGGATAGCCTGCAGGCGCGACGGCCCCGACATGATGTAGACCGGCCCGTCGCTGCGCTCGATCAAGCGCACGCGCGTGGCATCGGCGATCCCGCTCGCAGCCACCGCATCGGCTATTGCCATGGTGGCCTGCCCGCGCTCCACCGGCGCGGGGCCGGCAAAGCGCTCGGCTTCCGTCAGCGACGGAAACGGAATGAAGTGCATCACGATGCCGCTCGCAAACCACATCGCGAACAGCAGGCAGAACGCGATCCCGAGCCAGCGGTGCAGCAAGACGATCGCGCCGATCATGCGATTTATCATCTCACCATTTGAACGCGACGGAGATCTCGTAGGTCCGCGGCGCCCCCAGCAAGATCTGATCGGGATAGAACGGGTCGCCCCAGATCGCGTAGCGCTTGTCGGTGAAGTTGCGGACTCGGAAAGTCAGGCGAGCCTGGTCGACGGTGTCGAACACCATCCTCGGGATATCGACGAAGGCGTAGACGTCACCGACGGTGTAGGCATTCATCGTCACGGTGTTGGCGTCGGTATTGTGGCGATCGCCGACATGGCGCCCGGTGATGCCGACCTCTACCGGCCACGGTGTAAAGAAGCGCCAGGACGCGCCGGCATTGGCGACGACGCGCGGCACGTTCGGCGGCGTATTGCCTGAGAATGAGCCGCCGGCGAAATCATAGTCGGCATAGCGCGCATCGACATAGGCGATGTTGCCCCACAGCTTCAAAGGCTCGATCGGACGGATCGATCCGGCCAGCTCGAGGCCCTTGGACTCCTGCCGTCCCGCAATGTTGAGCGTCTGGCCGCCGGCCGCGGCGTAGACGTTCTTGCGCAAAATGTCGTAGGCCGAGAACGACCATTCGGCCCTGTTGTCCCAGAGCACGTGCTTGACGCCCGTCTCGTAGGTGCGCGCGGTCGTCAGGTCGAGCGGCTGGGTCGGCGAAAGCAGGAAGATGTTGTTGGCGGACACGTCGGCGCCGGTGGCGTACTGGCTGAAGAAGGTCAGGCCGGGCGCGGCCTCCCAGGTGTAGCCGATGCGCCCCGTCACCGGCGCCCCGTCCTTGGTGAACGGGAAGCCTGCGTTGACCAGGCCATTGACGTCGGTCGAGTTGCGGTCGAGCCCGATATGTTCGACGCGAAGGCCGCCGATCAGAGAGAAAGTTCGCGTGAGCTTCAGCCGGTCCTCGAACGACAGCGCCTCGTTGTCGATGCGCGCGGTCTGCTGCCTGGTCGCGAGATCGCCATAGAAGCCTCTGACGGGATCGACCAACGAGACAAGATCGTTCGGGAAGTTGGCAGCGCCCGGCCTGACGAAGTCGAGATAGCTCGACGACAACGTCGTGACCATGCGGTTGTCGAATCCCGCGATATTGGCATCCCAAACCAAATCGGTGATGTTGCCGACCAACCGCTGGCTGTGCGCGACATAGAAGCGCTCGCGATAGACCTGGTTGTTGGCGGAATCGAACGCCTCGATTTCGTTGTTGAACCAGCTGCGCTCGGCGCCATAGGCATAGGCTTGGCTCTTCAAGGTCAGGTCGGGCGCGAGCTTCAGCTCGAACCCGCCGCGCAGCCACACCTCTTGCGCGACATTGCGGTTGTCGAGAACGTTGTAGTTCGTGCTGAAGGTGCGGTCGTCGATCGTGATGGCTCCGAGGTCCGTCCTGTTGAAATAGCTGCCGGAGACGATGCCGCTCGTCGCATGGGAGCCGCTGAAGGCCACCGGCACCAATGGGGCGCCCCAGTAGGCCTTGGAGCGATCTTCCCGATACTCGATCGCGCCCCAGACCTTGAGGCTATCGGAGATTCGATAATTGAGCTGGCCGGAGACGTCGAGCGTTTTGGTGTTGGTGTCGTCGGCGAAGCCATTGAGCGAGGAGCGGCTGACATCGAAGCGGTAGTCGAGCCCCTGGACATTCGTGCTGCCACCCGAACCGTAATACGTGCGGAATGAGTTCAGCGAGTCCCAGGAAAAGTCCGCTTCGTTCCGGATCGGCCCGGTGTGCGGCTGCTTGGTGACGAGATTGATCGCACCGCCCGCGGCGCCCTCGCCCGAGATCAGCGAAGCCGGGCCTTTCAGGATTTCCACAGCTTCGAGATTGGCCGTGTCCATGATCCGCGAAGTCATGTTCTGCGGGCCAATCTTGATACCGTTATAGAGCGTGTTGATCTGGCTGTTGGTGAAGCCGCGCATCGAAAACGCCGAGGGCTCGCTCGGATTGTCGCCCGCGATGACGCCGACCGAGCCTTGCGCGACGTCGGAGACGGTGCGGTAGCCCTGCTCGCGGATGGTTTCGGCGGAGATTACTTCGACGGTCGCCGGCGTCTGCCGCACCGTCAGGCCGAGGCGCGATGCGCTCTCGGCAACGGCATTCGTGTTCAGCGGCGTCGGCGCCGCAGCATTCGGCACGACCGGCTTGGACGCGGCCGGGGCCACTACAGCCCTGCGCGCCGCCGCACGGCGTGCACTTGCGGCATCCCGGCCGGCCTGCTTCACTTGTTTACGGGATTGCGGAGCCGACACCTCCACGGCAGGCAGGGGCTCGCGGAGCTGCTGCGCCAACGCGGCCGGCATGTCGATGGTGACAAGCGACGTGAGAGCGGCGGATGCAAGCAGAAAACGGCGCGGTCGCGCAATACGGATGGAAGACACGGTCTTGGACCTCGGTGTGACGTCAGTGGCACGTCACCGCGAACCAAGGTCCCATCATCAGGCGCAAAAGCCGTCAGATGAAGCCGAATGTCTGTACTCCCCGACCGACATCTTCGCGTGTGACCACGGCTGACGGCAGGTCTCCTGGCTCGCGGGTCGTGACCGCTTCGTCGCCTTCCCGGGACCGAGGACCCAGTGGCTTAAAGACGAAGGATTCACCGCTTACAGTTGCGGGGGCAGCTACGGCATTGGGGAAACATCCCCGCACCGCATTCCCTTTTCATCCCCTTTGGGGGAAACCGTCACAGCCATCTAGGATTACGGCGAAGACAGAGTCAATGTGTCAGATGCGGCGATATTGCCACACCGGCCAACTTCCTCGGGAGATCTGCATGGAAGGCGAAACCTTCCTCTGGCTGATACGGCATGCTCCCGTCGACGGCGTTGCGGGCACCATCCATGCGATGGATGCGCCCGCCGACCTCGGCGATCGCGCCCAGTTGGAGGCGCTACGAAGCTGCTTACCGCGCGGCGCGGCAAGCTATGCCAGCCCGGCACGACGCACGGTCGAGACCGCGCGCGCGCTAGGGCTCGCGCCCGAACTGGTGCCTGAATTCGGCGAGCAGGATTTCGGCGATTGGACCGGACGCAAGCACGATGAGCTCGCCGCGGCCGGCGGTGAGGCCTATGCGGACTTCTGGTGCGATCCTGCGCACGGCCGGCCACCGGGCGGTGAAAGCTTCAAGGACCAGATCGCGCGCGTGCAGCTGGGCCTGACAAGCGTCAACGCTGGTGCGGCAACGCTCGTCGTACATTCCGGCACCATCCGTGCAGCGCTCTGCATCGCGCTCGACCTGACGCCTCAGGCCGCGCTGCGCTTCGTAATCGATCCGCTGTCACTGACCCGGATCGACCGGCTGGCGACCGGCTGGCGCATCGTGTCGGTCAATCAGCAGATCAGCTAGGCCTGTCCGGCACGTTGGCCTGCGCGAACGTCGCCATGTCATTGTGAAGCGCGCAGGCAGATCGCACCAGCGGCAGCGCAATCGCTGCGCCAGATCCTTCGCCAAGCCGGAGATCGAGGCTGATCAGCGGCTGCGCGTCGAGCGCGCGCAGCACCAATCGATGCCCCTGCTCCGCCGATTGATGCGACGGCAGCAGGAACGGCCGGCATGACGGATTGAGACGCACGGCGGCGAGCGCCGCAACCGAGACGATAAAGCCATCGATCAACACGGGAATGCGCGCCTGCGCGGCCGCAATGATCGCGCCTGTGATCGCCGCGATCTCAAGGCCGCCGACGGCACACAGAATCGTCTCAGGCGACGCGCCGGCAACGCCATGATGCGCAATCGCCGCCTCGATGACGCGCACCTTGTGCGTACGGCCCACCGCATCGACGCCGGTGCCCGCACCGGCAATCTCTTCGGCACTGATGCCGAGCAGGCTCGCGGCGATCGCCGCGGATGTCGTGGTGTTGCCGATGCCCATCTCGCCGAAGATCAGCAGATCCGGTTGGCTAGCCTCGGCACGCCCGACTGCGCGCCGGCCGGCCTCAAGGGCAAATGCCAGCTCCGCCGGCGCGAGCGCAGCCTCGACGCTGAAATCGCGGGTGCCGAGGCGCGGCTTGTCCGTGACGACGCCCGGCATCGCGGACTCGGCCAGCGTGCCGGCATCGACGACCTCAAGGGTCGAGCCAAGCTCGCGCGCGAGCACCGAGATCGCAGCGCCGCCAGACGCAAAGTTCGCCATCATCGCGATGGTGACGGCCTGCGGATAGGCCGACACGCCCTGCGCGACGATGCCGTGATCGCCGGCGAAGATGATGATCGGCACGCGCGCAGCGCGCGGCTTCTCGACTGCCTGCAGGCCCGCGAGCTCGATCGCGAGCTGCTCGAGCCGGCCGAGCGCTCCGGTCGGCTTGGTCAGTTGCGCCTGACGCGCGATCGCCGCCTCACGATGGACCGTGGAAATCTCGGGGCATTTCTGGGTGACCCATTCAGGGAGCATGCTGCCTCGCTACGACCCGCGCTTGAGGATGTAACTGTCCATGATCCAGCCGTGCCGCGCGCGTGCTTCTTGCCGTGTGGCGACGATGCGTGGGCCAATCTCGGCCAGCGCGCCGGACATGATGATCTGACCGGCCATGCCGAGGTAGGCACCCCACCAGATGTGAATTCGATCGGGATCGAGCGACTGGAACGCCGTACCGCCGTCGAGCATCACCACCACGGTGTCGACACCGTGCGGCCAGCCGCCTTCACGCAGGCGGCGCCCCGTCGTCACCAGAAATGGTTTTCCGATATCGTTGAGCGGCAGCGTATGCGCGGCGCACAGCGCCTGGATCGCGGTGATGCCGGGCACGACCTCGATGTCAGGCAAGGGATCGAGCCTGCGCGCGATGCGCAGCGAGGAATCATACAGCGAGGGATCGCCCCAGATCAGCAGCGCCACCTTGCCCTCGTCGCCGAGATGATCCGCAATCGTCTGCGACCAAGTGGCGGCGACCGCATCGTGCCAATCATCCACGCCTCTGCGGTAATCGGCCTCCGTGGCGTCGCGCACGGGAAGATCGAACTCGGCGATACGCGTGGCGGGGTTGGTGAGTACATCGGCGCAGATGCTCCGCCTGAGATCGGCGAGATCGGACTTTGCGGTTCCCTTGCGTGGGATCAGAACGAGATCCGCCGCATTGATGGCATCGATCGCTGCACGCGTGAGCTGCGCCGGATCGCCACAACCGATGCCGATCAGCGAGAGTGTCGTCATGACGATCCGCCTTCCGCCAGCGCACCGAACATGATCACGGCCGCCGTGGAGGCCGCACCGCCGCGCGCAAGCTGCTCGGCAAGTTCAGTGATCGTGGTGCGGACCAGGCGTTCGTCGGCACGACCGAGCGATTCGGCGAAAAGCGCCGGTGTGCCAGGTGATAGGCCGTGCTCGATCAATGTCGTGACCAACGCCGGAAAGGTGCGGCGGCCCATATAGACCACCGTCGTCGCATCGGGATCGGCGAGCGCCGCCCAATTCAAATTCTGCGGCAGCTCACCGGTGACGTCGGCCCCGGTGACAAACTGCACGCGACGCGAGGTGTGGCGACGGGTGAGCGGAATTCCGGCCTGCGCAGCGGCAACGCAAGCCGATGTGACACCGGGAATGATCTCATAACCGATGCCGGCCTCACGCAGCGTCTCGAGTTCCTCCTCGAGCCGGCCAAAGATGCCGGCATCGCCCGATTTCAACCGCACGACACGCACGCCCGTCGCGGCGTAGTCCACCAGCAGGCGGTTGACGTGATGCTGTTTCGTCGACGGCCGCCCCGCCCGTTTTCCAACCGCGACGAGATTGGCACCGGGTCGGGCCAGATCGAGGATCGCACCCGACGCAAGGTCGTCATAGAGCACGACGTCAGCCTCGCCCAACCGCGCGGCACCCTTGAGCGTGAGCAGTTCGGGATCGCCGGGGCCGGCGGAAACAAAGGAGACAAATCCGCTCACCGGTCCTCCGCGATCAGATGGAAGAACGTGCCGGTGGCCCGCCCGCGCCGCGAGCCGGTCTCGGCAATGACCGCACCTGTGGCATCATGCACGACAGCCAACGGCGTATCGGGCTGGGCGAGGATCGTCGAATAATGGAATTCGTGGCCACGCAGCCGCGCACCAATTTGATGCCCCGGCATCGGCGTCGCGAGCGCGGCGAGACGATAGCCCAGATGCATGCGGCGCTTGGCAAAGCTCGTCTCGAGGCCAAGCAGGCCCGTCATCTCGTGGCGAACACCGTCCGCGTCCGTCAATGCAGTCCCCAGGACCATATAGCCTCCGCACTCGCCATGCACAGGTCGCGTCTCGGCGAAGCAGCGTAGACCATTGCGGAAGCGCGCAGCGGCGGCGATCTTACCAGCATGAAGCTCGGGATAGCCGCCAGGCAGCCAGCAGACATCTGCACTGGCATTGGGCGCCTGGTCGGCGAGCGGCGAGAAGGTCGATATCTCCGCGCCCGACCTGCGCCAGGCCTCCAGCATGTGCGGATAAACAAAGGAGAATGCCGCATCGCGGGCCAGCGCGATGCGCTGCCCCGGCGGTGTCACGTTGGGATCGCTGGCGGCGGTCTGCGGCGACCAGACGGCCGCCGATCGCAGCACCGCATCCAGATCGACATGCTCGGCGACGAAACGCGCGGCCTCGTCGATCAGCTTTCCGATCTCAGCCTGCTCCTCGGCCTGCACGAGGCCAAGATGCCGCTTTGGCAGGCTGATCTCGGCATGGCGCGGCAGCGCGCCGAACACCGCGATGCCGGCGTCATTCAGCGCACGCCGCACCAGATCTTCGTGGCGTGGGCTGGCGACACGATTGAGCACGACGCCTGCAAGACACACGCCGGCACGGTAGTCGCGCAGGCCCGCCGCGATCGCCGCCGCGGTCTGCGCCTGTCCGGATGGATCAATCACCAGCACCACTGGCCAGCCCAGCATCTCGGCGATGTCGGCGGTGGCGCCGGTGCCGGAGGCGCCGCGCGCGGCGACGCCGTCGAACAGGCCCATCGAGCCCTCCGCCAGCACGATATCGGCATCTGCACCGCGGCTGACGAGATGCGCGATGGTCGCGCGGTCCATCGCCCAGCTATCGACATTGACCGAGGCGCGCCCCGTGGCGGCGGCATGGAAGGCAGGATCAATGTAGTCAGGTCCGCTCTTGAAGCACTGCACGTTGAGGCCGCGATTGCGCCAAGCGCGCGCGAGCGCCAGCGTCAGCGTGGTCTTGCCGACGCCGGAGGCCGGCGCCGAGATGACGAGGCCTGCCGCCATCACGCCCCCTCCGGAAAGCGCGGCTCGGTGCCGACGGGGCGATAGCGGCGGTCGTAATCAACCGCGTAGAGGCGGCTCTCGTCAAAATCCGCAGCGCCAAGCGTCTTGCCGACCAGGATGAGCGCCGTGCGCTCCATCTCGACAGCTATGTCGTCATCGAGCGTTGCGAGCGTGGCGCGGACGATGCGCTGGTCGGGCCAGCTCGCGCGCCAGACAATCGCGACCGGGCAGTCTGCGCCATAGTGCGGCGTGAGTTCGGCGACGACCTTATCAAGCAGATGGATCGACAGATGAATGGCAAGCACGGCGCCCGTCGCGGCGAACGCCGCAAGTCTCTCCCCTTCGGGCATTGCACTGGCCCGGCCCGGCGTGCGGGTCAGCACCACCGTTTGGGCAAGGCCGGGCAGCGTCAGCTCGGCTTCCAGTGCAGCGGCTGCTGCGGAGAAGGATGGCACACCTGGTGTGACAGTGAATGGAATACCGAGCGCGCGGAGGCGACGAAGCTGCTCGCCCATCGCCGACCAGATCGACAGATCGCCGGAATGCAGACGCGCAACATCCTTGCCGTCCGCATGCGCGGCAGCGATCTCTGCGATGATCCCATCCAGCGACAGCGGTGCTGTGTTGACGATCCGCGCGCCAGGCTGGCAATGCGCCAGCACGCCCTCGGGCACCAGCGAGCCCGCATAGAGGCAGACCGGACACGCCGCGATCAGATCGCGACCGCGCAGGGTGAGAAGGTCGGGGGCGCCAGGACCGGCGCCAATGAAGTGCACCGTCATGGGCCGTCTCCCTCCGCAATCGCGGCGGTCGCGGTGCGATCCTGCGAGACCACGCGCGATGCGATCAGACGGGCACGAGGTCCGACCGCCGCGAGCGCGACTGCCTCGGCGACCGAGCCCGTGCCGAACTTTTCGACGATGAACTCTGACTGCGTCGGTGTGTGAATGCTGGCCAGCACGTCGGCAGGCACAGCCCTGACCGGAACGCCGCACTCGCAGGCGAGCTGCTTCAGCGCCTCCGCGTCGGCCTTGTCGCTGATGGTCGCCACGGCCGCGAGGCCATCGGGGCCGCCTGCGGCCTCGAGCGCTTCGCGCAACGAGGCCAGCGTCACATCCTGTTTGAATCCGAGCCCGGCGACCCTCATCGGACCGTACTCCACTGCACCACCGGCCGCGCCGCGTCCCACGAACGGTAACGGCCGAGCGGAGCGGCATGCGCGATCTCGACCCGCATCAGCTCACCGCCATGCTGCTGGTGCAGTTCGCCGAGCAGCGCTTCCGTCTCCAGGGTCACGGCGTGTGCCACGAGCCGTGTATCGGGCGCGAGCCGCGACCAGATCGCATCGAACATCCTGCGATCGAGGCCGCCGCCGATGAAGACCGCGTCCGGCACGTCCAGCGGGGCGAGAACTTCGGGCGCTTTTCCCTCAATAATGGCGATCCGATGTGCCAATCCGAACGCAGCCGCATTCTTGCGGATATTCGCGGCGCGATCCTCGCGCGCCTCGATAGCGGTCGCCGTTCCCCTGCACAGCGCCCACTCCACCGAGATCGAACCCGAGCCGGCGCCGACGTCCCACAGCCGTTCGCCGGGCCGCGGGGCCAGGGCCGAAAGCGCGAGCGCACGCACGGACCGCTTGGTGATCTGGCCGTCATGGACGAACAGATCGTCTGGCAGGCCCGAACTGCGGGGAATGCCCTGTGTTCCCCTCGCCCACACCGCCACCGCGACCAGATCAGCAGCAACCTCCTCGGCAAAGAGGTCGACGCGATGCTGATCAGTGTATTCCCGTGGCCCGCCAAGCGCCTCGAGCGTCCACATCAGTGACGCACCCCATCCGCGCTCGGTCAGCCATTTCGCGAGCTCGCCGACCGCCGCTGCATCGCGCATCAGGCAGATGATGTGCGCATCTCGCACCAGATGCGGCACCAGACGCTCGAACGGCGCCGCATGGAGGCCGATGCACGTCGCGGCCTCAAGTCGCCAGCCCAAGCGCGCGGCCGCAAGCGAGAAGGTCGACGGTGCCGGATGCGCGATCCATTCGTCGCTACCGAGCCTTGCGGCAAGGCCCGCGCCGGCGCCGTACCAGAACGGATCACCGGAGGCCAGCACCGCCGTCGGCTGCCCGCGGCAGCTCAGCACGACATTTGCGTCGAATGGCACAGGCCACGCACGGCCACGACTTCCGACGTCTGCAAGCGCAAGATGACGCTCGCCGCCGAACACGGTTTCGGCGCTAGCAAGCGCCTTTCGACTTGCTTCCGACAGCCCGGCAAGGCCATCTTCGCCGATACCTATGATGGTCAGCCAGGGATCAGCCAAGGAATCCACCATGATGCGAGCCCTTATTCTGGGCGGAATTGCCGACGCGAGCCTGCTCGCCGCGGAGATCGCGCGCGCTGGGATCGACGCCGTGTATTCCTATGGCGGCCGCACGCGGACCCCTGCTGATCAGCCGCTGCCGACCCGCATCGGCGGCTTTGGCGGCGCGAGCGGGCTTGCCGACTACATCAGGCGCGAAGGCATCACGCATGTGATCGACGCGACGCATCCGTTCGCTGCCGAGATGAGCCGCAACGCGGTTGAGGCCTGCGCACAAACCGGGACTGCGTTGATTGCGCTGGAACGCGCGCCCTGGAGCAAAGCGCCCGGCGATATCTGGATTGAAGTCGGAAATGTCAACGCAGCAGTCGCTGCGCTGCCCGATGCAGCGGCGCACGTATTCCTCGCCATTGGTCGCCAGCATATCGCGCCGTTCGCCGCGAGGCCACAGCATGACTACACGCTGCGCTTCGTCGACCCGCCCGAAGCGCCCCTGCCCTTTGCCGCCGACGTCATCGTATCGCGCGGGCCGTTCACGCTTGACGGCGAACTGGACATGATGCGCATGCGCGGCATTGCCTGGCTTGTCGCCCGCAATTCCGGCGGCGACGGCGCGCGCGCCAAGATCGACGCCGCGCGCATGCTCGGCCTGCCCGTGATCATGATCTCGCGGCCGCAATTGCCGGAACGGCTGCGGGTGGAGAGCGTCACGGAGGTGATGCAATGGCTCGGTCATAGCACCCGCCTCGGCGTATAGACCCAGCGGCCGACGCGGCGGGTCTGCGAGTTGCCGACGATGACAAGCGTCCGCATGTCGGCCATCTCGGGCCGGGCCTCGTTCAGCGTGACGGTTTCGATCCGCTCGTCCACTGCGCTGACCGCACGCGCGAAGGTCACCAGGCGCGCACCGCAGCCGGCTTCCTTCAACACCGACAGCGCGCGGCCGAATCCCCCCGGTCGGCTCGCCGAACGGGGATTGTACATTGCGATGGCAAAGTCCGCGTCCGCCGCCAGCCGCAGACGCTTCTCGATGACGGCCCATGGCTTGAGATTGTCAGAGAGGTTGATCGCACAGAAATCGTGGCCAAGTGGTGCGCCGGCGCAGGCAGCGGCAGCCAGCATCGCCGTGATGCCGGGCAACACGCGGATCGGCAGATCCCGATATTGCGGCGCCCCTTCCAGCGCCTCGAACACGGCCGCCGCCATCGCAAAGACGCCTGGATCGCCGGAGGAGACGATCACCACCTGTCCGCCTTCGGCGGCAAGCCGCAAGGCCTCGGCCGCCCGTTGCAACTCTTCGCGGTTATCGGACGGATGCAGGGTGAGCCCTGGCCGCGGCGCCACACGCGCGACATAGGGGGCGTAACCCAAAATATCGGTCGCCGCGGCGAGCGCGGCGGAAACCTCCGGCGTCACCAAAGCATCATTGCCCGGACCGAGGCCCGCGATGGTCAGCGTGCCCGTCATTCGGCAGCGTCCGGAAGCCGGCCTTTGCCGTGCACCAGCACGATCGCGAAGTAAGGACAGTCGGTCGCATCGATGTCCGCAAGTCGAGCCACGCGCTCGCCTGGCATGGTGCCGCGCTCGACCAGCCACGCATCGTCCAGCCGGCCGGCAGCGGCGAGCGCTTGTCGTACTTTTACAAGGTTGCGACCGGTCTTCATAATCACCAGCGCGTCGGAATCGCGCATGCGGCGTTCGAGCTCGGCTTCCGGGAGAGTGCCCATCAGCACAGTCGTCACGTCGTCGCCAAGCGCGATCGGCTGGCCCACGCCATTCCAGCAGCCGACCATGCCAGGAATGCCGGCGATCACCTCGATCGCCACGTGGCCTTGCAGGCGCGTGTACAGATGCATGAAGGAGCCGTAAAAGTAAGGATCGCCTTCACAGAGCACGACGACATCGACCGCACGCGACAGCCGGGCCAGACGCTCGGCCCATTCGTCATAGAAGCCTGACAGCAGCTGGACGTAGTGCGGACTGGCGAAGGCGATCTCGGTCGTCACAGGATATTCCATGGGATATTCGGTCACGTCGGCGGCCAGCATGCCCTCGACGATGCGCCGCGCCTGGCCGGGCCTGCCCTTCTTGCGAAAATAGGCAACATGCTTCGCCGCCCGCACGGTGCGATCGGCGCGCACGCTCATGAGATCAGGATCACCAGGGCCGAGACCGCAGCAAATGATGCGTCCCATCGCTATTCGCTCCGGCTCGCCAGCGCGTTCACGGCGGCGACCGTGATCGCGGAGCCGCCGAGGCGCCCCTCGACCGTCAGCGCCGGCGCCGGCGGATCGGCCATCAGTGCGGCCTTGGATTCAGCAGCGCCGACGAAACCCACGGGGCAGCCGATGATCGCCGCAGGCCGCGGACAGCCAGGATCCTCCAGCATGTTGAGGAGATGAAACAGCGCCGTCGGCGCATTACCGATCGCGACGATCGCACCATCCAGCTGCGGGCGCCACAGCTCCAGCGCCGCGGCCGAGCGCGTGTTGCGCATGGATTGTGCCAACGCGGGAACCGTCTCGTCGCCGAGTGTGCAGATCACCGCATTGGCCGCAGGCAATCTCGCGCGCGTAATTCCCTCCGACACCATGCGCGCATCGCATAGGATCGGCGCGCCCATCTGCAAAGCCGCGCGCGCGACTGTCGCCATATCAGGCGTGAAGCGGACATGCGCTTCCAGGCCTACCATGCCGGCGGCATGGATCATCCGCACCACGACCTGCTCCTCCTCGGGCGTGAAGCGCGCAAGATCGGCCTCGGCCCTGATGGTCGCAAAGGATTGCTGGTAGATCGCCGCACCATCGGTCTCGTAAGAATGCGGCATCAGTGCCCTCCCATCAGGATGGAGGGATCGCGCACGAGTTCGTCGCGGTCGAGCCCGCGCAGGATCGGCGCGTCGCGGGTCGAGCCGCTGCGCACGAGATCGAATCCCGCAGGCGTCGCGATCAGCGTGATCGCGGCCGCACCGGAATGGGCGCAGCCTTTGGCACAGCCCGAGACGTGAAGCTGCGCGGCACCGCCGATGTTCGGGGCCAGCGCCGCCGCCAGGTCGCGCGTGTCGGCATGGGCTTCGCGGCAGCGCGGCGCGCCGCTACAGGCGACGACGCGCAGCGCAGGATCATAAGCCTCGGTGATCAGGCCGGATGCGGACGGCATCGTCCGCTTGCCCTCGCTCAGGACCATCCGCCACGGTGTCATCCGCAACGCATGCCCGCAGCCGGAGAACTGATTGAGCGTCGTGTGCGGCATCTGCCCAAAGGCGATGCCGACCATGGCGCCTTGCGGATATAGTCCGGGACGCGCCGCCGCCATGATGGGCGCGGGCTCCGCCTCGCCGCGCAGCCCGTCAGGCAATTTCGCACCGGCGGCAAGATGCGTTGCCATCCGCCCACGCCCCTCCCTGACGCCTGATGCGATGAACCAGCGTGCGACGGCAAGCGCGGTGGTCACAACTTCGCCACGCGCGACGCTGCGGCCGAGCCTGGCGCCATCCGCGCGCACCAGGAGACCACCGGCTGCGTCACGCTCGATCCGTATGTCGGCGGAGTTGCCGGCGAGCACGCGCGATTTGCCGTCATCGATGGCGAAGCCGAATTTCGTCGGCAGTTCAAGCATCGAGTCCACCAGCGCCTCTTCGAGCTCGGCGGCGAGCGCCTGGGTCTCGTCACCGTCGCGCCAGAACGGCGTAACCAGGATGTTGCGGCGGGATTCGGTGTCAACATCGGGGTCGAGCAGCGCCAGCTGCGCAAGACCGTCAAGCAACAGCCGGTGGCTGCTTTCGCTGACTCCCCTGATCTGGAGATTGGCGCGGCTAGTCACGTCGATCAGACCATTGCCGTGGTGCTCGGCGAGATGCGCAAGTCCGGCAGTTTGAGCCGCATCGAGCCGGCCGCCGAACGGGCGCACGCGGACCACGAGCCCATCGCCCGATTGCATCGGCCGCAATGCGCCAGGACACCAGCCCTTCACCGAAGCCGCGCTCATGACGCCTCCTTCAGTGCAGCCGCAATCGAATTGCGGCGCGTTCGCCAGAGCGAGGCCTCGTGCAGGCGCGTGAAGCAGGCCTCCATCGCGGCAAGCGCCGCCGGATTTTCGCGCGCCATGAACGCACGGACATTGGTGTCGCCGAGCGTCGCATCATAGTAGAGATCGAACAGATGCGGCGGCACGACACCGGCGAGATGGGCGAAGGCGGCCATGTGCTCCAGCGTCGCCGTGATCTCGGCAGCGCCACGAAAACCGTGGCGCATCATGCCGGCGATCCAGGAAGGATTGGCGGCGCGGGAGCGGACGACACGGGAGATCTCTTCGGTCAGCGTGCGCGCGTGCGGCTCGTCGGGGCGCGTCGTATCGAGGTGATAGAGCGACGGTGTCGATGCGCCGAGATGCGCGGCTGCCGCGGCGATGCCGGCTTCATGCGCGGCATAGTCGGCCGCGAGCAGCAGATCGGTTTCCGGCAGATCCTGGGCGTGGACAAAAGCGTCGGCGGAGGCCAGCCGCTGCGCGATGCCGGCGCGATCTGGCTTGATCCCGCCGTCGGCGGAGAACGCCCAGGACGATGCCGACAGCCAGGCCTCGCCGGCAGCATCGCGCGTCTCCAGCGTGAAGACATCGGGGAGCGCCGAGAGGCCGACGCCGTATTGTCCGGGCCGCGGCGCGAAGACGCGCGAGACGCGATGACGGTAGGGATTATCGTCGCTCTCATCTTCGCGCGAGGCGAGCGCCTCGGACGCAGCCTCGAACAATTGCGCCAGGCCCGCAAAGACATCGCGGAACAGGCCCGACACGCGCAGCGTGACGTCGATGCGGGGGCGGCCGAGCTCGGCGAGCGCGATGATGTCATAGCCGGTGACGCGGCCGGAGGCGTGGTCCCAACGCGGCGCGAGGCCGGCCAGATGCAGCGCCATCGCGAACTCCTCGCCCGCCGTGCGCATCGTCGCCGAACCCCAGAGATCGACGACGAAGCCCTTCGGCCAGTCGCCGTGATCCTGCAAATGGCGGCGCAGCAGCTCTTCGGCGAGTTTGATCCCCTGCGCATGCGCCGCCGGCGTCGGCACCGCGCGCGGGTCGACGGCGAAGAGATTGCGTCCCGTCGGCAGCACGTCCTGCCGCCCCCGATAAGGTGAACCTGATGGGCCTGGTGCGATGCGTTGGCCTGAAAGCGCGGTGCGTAGCGCGTCCCGCTCCGCTTCGCCGCAGGCGCCACGGCCGAAGACGTGCAGGCCGTCGCCGAACTGGCTCTCCTTGAGATCGCAGACGAAGCGATCGATGCGAGGGATGGCTTCAGCGGGCGCTGCCGTCGCGTCGAGGCCGAGATCGTCTTCCAGGCCGGCCGCACGCGCCTCATCACGGATCGCCGCGATCAGGCGCTGACGGCGCGCAGGATCGAGACCGTCGGCGGTCGAATATTCGTCGAGCAGACGTTCGAGCCGGCGCAGCCCTTCCGGCACCGCGGATTGTTCGAGCGGCGGCGGCAGATGGCCGATGGTGACGGCACCAATGCGGCGTTTGGCCTGCGCGGCCTCGCCTGGATCGTTGACGATGAAGGGATAGACGACGGGGAGATCGCCGACCAGCGCTTCCGGCCAGCAGCGCGATGACAGCGCTACGGATTTTCCGGGCAGCCATTCCAGCGTGCCATGCGCACCCATGTGGACGACGGCATCGATCCCCTGTGCGCGGAGCCAGAGATAGAACGCAACATAGGCATGGCGCGGCGTGCGGGCGAGATCGTGATAATCGGCATCGCGCATGGTCGCATCGCCGCGCTCGGGCTGGACCGCGATGATCGATCGGCCGGATTGGATCGCGGCGAAGTGGAAGGCACCGTCGCGGTAGCTGGGATCGCTCTCCGGGGCGCCCCAGGTCTGAGCAAGGTCATCCTGCAGGACCTGCGGAAGGCGCGCGAACGCAGCGCGATATTCGGCAACACTCCACGTCAACTGCCGCTTGAGCAGTGTCTCGCCAAGCGCATGAACCGGCGCGACATCGAAGCCGGCCTCTGCGAGATCCGCCGCCAGCGCTTCGACGGAGGCGAGCGCATCGAGACCGACCGCATGCGCGATCTGATGGGGACGGCCCGGATAGTTCGAGAGCACGATGGCGAGCCGCTTCTCCGCGACCGGCTTCTCCGCGAACCGCCGCCACGCCGCAACGCGGGCTGTGACGGCCGCCACACGCTCTCCGTCCGGCCTGTGAGCCAGATGCGAGAACTGCAGATCGGGATCGCGCTCCGCAGCCGATTTGAAACTCACCACGCCCGCAAACAGCCGGCCATCGACCTCGGGCAGCACCACATGCATTGCGAGATCGCCGGGCGACAGGCCGCGCAGGGACTCCGCCCAGTCCTTGCGCCGCGCCGAAGAGAGCGCGACCTGGAAGACGGGACACGACGCAGCATCGAAGGGCGTTGTGCCGTCATCGCCCATCGCCGAGAACGCCGTCGCGTTAACGATCGCGGCCGGAGGATTCTGGGCGAGATGTGCCCGCAGCCAATCTGAGACGCCCGCAGCCTTCAGCGAGGTCACGAACACGCCGCAGCCATCGAAGCCCTTATCGCGTAGCGCGGTGATCAACGCATCGACAGGACCCGTGTCCGCGGCGGTGAGATAGGAACGATAGAACACCACGAGCGCGGGGGGCTTTCCCTGGCTCGCCACCGGCGCTGCGATCACGCCGCGCGCGGGATCGTAAAAGCCCATCTCGGGCACGCTCATCTCGCCGGCGACCGGGCCGGCATAGAAACCCGAGGCCAGCGCCAGCTGCGCGATCGCGGCCTGGGCCGCGACCGGACCGCCGGTGTCGCAGAGCACTTTGAGCCGGCGCAGCGTTGAGACCGGCAAGGTCGAGTACGCATCCAGCCTAGTGTCGTCGCGGCCGTCGGCCGGCAGCACGGCGAGCACGATGCCGCGATCCTTCGCGAGTTGCTGGAGCGCTGTCAGGCCATAGGGCCAATAGGACTCACCGCCAATCAGCCGCACCAGAATGCCCCGCGCCTGCGACAGCGTGCGCTCGATATAGGTGTCGACCGACAGCGGATGGCGCAGTTCAGCAAGATTGGCGAGCCGCAGCGACGGCAGGCCGCTCTGGCCACGCCGCCAGCCCGCTGCAAACGCCGCGAGATCGGAATCCGAATACGAGAGCACCACGAGATCGGCCGGATCCTGGCCGATGTCTCTTGGCGTCGCGGTCTCTTCGAGACCACGGCTCTCGCGGAAGACGACGTGCATCAGATACCAAGTCCCGCCTTGATCGCAGCTTCATCAATATCGCCGTGCTCGCCGATCACGACGAGTTTTGATCGCCTGCCCCCCACTTCCCAGGGCTTGTCGAATTGATGGCGCACGCGTTCGCCGACCGCCTGCAACAGCAGCCGCATCGGCTTGCCCGCCACAGCGATGTACCCCTTGGCGCGCAGCACGTTCTGCTCACGCGCCAGTTTCTGCACCGATGCGACCAGCGCATCGACGTCAGCAACCTCAGGAAGATCGATCACGACGGAGGCGAAATCGTCGTGCTCATGCTCCTCCTCGCCATCATGATGCGAGGGGCGCGCGGCAAGATCGTTCTCGGCGGCAGCACCGAGACCGAGAATGACGCGCGCATCGATGGCGCCGTCGGTGACGGGTAGCATCGGCACGCGACGCGGCATTTCCGCGGTGATCGCGGCCTTGGCGGCTTCAATACCGGCGCTGCCGGCAAGATCAGCCTTGGTCAGCAGCACGATATCGGCGCAGGCGATCTGGTCCTCGAACACTTCCGACAGCGGCGTCTCATGATCGAGATTTTCGTCCGCCGCGCGCTGCGCCTCGACCGCCGCCGGATCCGGCGCGAAGCGGCCGGCTGCCACAGCCTCGGCGTCGGCAAGCGCGATCACGCCATCGACCGTGATGCGCGAGCGGATCTCGGGCCAGTCGAACGCCTTGAGCAGCGGCTTCGGCAGCGCCAGGCCCGAGGTCTCGATCAGGATGTGATCGGGCCGCACCGGACGGGCCAGCAGCTGCTCCATGGTCGGAATGAAATCGTCGGCGACGGTGCAGCAGATGCAGCCATTAGCGAGCTCGACGATGTTCTCCTCCGGGCAATTGGCATCGGCGCAGGATTTCAGGATCTCGCCATCGACGCCCTCGCTGCCGAACTCGTTGACCAGCACGGCGAGTTTCTTGCCGTTCGCATTGCTGAGCAGATGCTGGATCAGCGTGGTCTTGCCGGAGCCGAGAAAACCGGTGACGACCGTCACCGGGACTTTTGCGAGCGAGTTCATTCTGCGGCCTCCGGCACGACGGCAATGGGGGGAATGCGGGCAAGCGATTGCTTGCGGAAGATGTCGGGCCGACTGCGCCAGGGCACGAGACCATCGGGCGCGGCGGCATAGGCGGCAGCGCCCGCGACGACGTCCTGCGCATTGGCATCCGAGAGACGGCCATAGACATAGGACCAGCGCCCCGGCGCACTGAGTGCGACGGAACAACCCTGGCTGCATGCAGACAGGCATTCGACGGGAACCACGCTGACCCCCTCTGGCACGCCCGCCTCGAGGATTGCGCCATGCAGGCGCTTGCCGGGCGCGACCTCGCCCTCGCCGAGCGTCTGGCCGGCGCGACAGGTGATGCAGACGTGCAGTGTGACAGTCATCGCCTCTTCCAGAAGTATCAGCGGGAGGCGAAGAGGCCCACGGACTATTCTTGCGAAGGCCCGTTTCCCCGTCGCGGAACACCCCGTCCGCCGGTCCAAAAATCGTCCGCGCTGGCAGGTCTCCCGGCTTGCGGAGCAGGGTTTCCCCTTCGATCCCCGCCTTCCCGATCCCCTCACGGGATCAGTGGCTTTGGGCATCTCTCCGGTCACGGTCGCGGGGGCGGCTGCATTTTGGACCCGAATCTTGCCGATTCGGACCCTATCGCATTCCCTCTTCGCCTGTCATAGGACAGGAACCAACGCCGGAGCACCATTTGCCCCCGGCCGCCTCTTGTCAAGCCGAAGGACTGGGTACGATGACGAGCGAACCGGAGACCCAAACGGCCGGCGAAACCGACGCCAAGCACGCCGCTAAAATGGCGAAGATCAAGGTCGCCCGCGACAAGATCATGGCGACCAAGAGCGGCGAAAAAGGCCTCATCATCGTCCATACCGGCGCCGGCAAGGGCAAGTCGTCCTCCGCCTTCGGCATGATCGTGCGCTGCGTCGCCCATGGCTTTCCCTGCGCGGTGGTGCAGTTCATCAAGGGCGCCTGGGATACCGGCGAGCGGCGCCTGCTCACCGGCCATTTCGGCGAGCTCTGCCAGTTCCACGCCATGGGCGAAGGCTTCACCTGGGAGACGCAGGACCGCGCCCGCGACATCGCCGCAGCGCGCGCCGGCTGGGAGAAGGCCAAGGAACTGATATCAGACGACCGGCTGCGCATGGTCGTGCTCGACGAGATCAACATCGCGCTGCGCTACGACTATCTCGACATCGCCGAAATCGTCGATTTCCTCAAGGCCTCGAAGCCGCCGATGACGCATGTCGTCCTCACCGGACGCAATGCCAAGGACGAGCTGATCGAGATCGCCGATCTCGTCACCGAGATGACGCTGGTCAAGCATCCGTTCCGCTCCGGCATCAAGGCGCAGCCCGGCGTCGAGTTCTGAATGTGATGGCACGCGCGTTGATGATCCAGGGGGCCGGCTCGGACGTGGGCAAATCGCTCATCGTCGCCGGCTTTGCGCGCGCCTTCACGCGGCGGGGCTTACGCGTGCTCCCCTTCAAGCCCCAGAACATGTCGAACAATGCCGCCGTCACCGTCGATGGCGGCGAGATCGGCCGCGCTCAGGCGCTGCAAGCGCTCGCCGCCGGCGTCGAGCCGCACACCGATATGAATCCGGTGCTGCTCAAGCCCGAGACCGATGTCGGCGCGCAGGTCATTGTGCAGGGCAAGCGCGTCGCCACCGCGCGGGCGCGGGACTATGCGGCGATGAAGCCGTCCCTGATGGGCGCAGTGCTGGAGAGCTTTGAGCGGTTGAGGACGCGCGCCGATCTGGTGCTGGTCGAAGGCGCCGGCAGCCCGGCCGAGGTGAATCTGCGCAAGTCCGACATCGCCAATATGGGCTTTGCGCGCAAGGCTGACGTCCCCGTCGTGCTGGTTGGTGACATCGACCGCGGCGGTGTCATCGCCCAGCTCGTCGGCATCAAGACGGTGATCGATCCTGATGATGCCGCGATGATCCAGGCCTTTATCATCAACAAGTTCCGCGGCGATCCCACCCTGTTCGACGACGGTTACAGGCTGATCGAAGCGAAGACGGAATGGCGCGGCCTCGGCGTGCTGCCATGGTTTTCACGCGCCGGCGAGTTGCCGGCCGAAGATGCGCTGGGCCTTTCCGATGCGCGCAAGCCGGGCCAGACCAAGATCGCCTGCCTCGCCCTATCGCGCATCGCCAATTTCGATGATCTCGATCCGCTCAAGCTCGAGCCTTCAGTCGATCTCGTGATGGTGCGTCCGGGCGAAGCTATTCCGGGCGACGTGCGACTGGTCATCATCCCCGGCTCAAAGTCCACCCGCGGCGACCTCGCCTTTCTGCGCGCGCAAGGCTGGGACATCGACCTCTTGGCGCATCACCGCAGGGGCGGCCATGTGCTTGGCCTCTGTGGCGGCTATCAGATGCTCGGGCGCAGCGTCGCGGACCCGGAGGGGATCGAAGGTCCCGCGGGCGACACGCCCGGCCTTGGCCTTCTGGACATCGAAACGGTGATGAGTCCGCAGAAAACGCTGACGCGCGTCGCGGCCGTGCATGCGGCGACCGATCAGCCGATCCAGGCCTACGAAATCCACATCGGCCGCACCGATGGGCCAGACCGCGCGCGGCCGTTCGCGAGCCTGAACGGCGAGCCCGAAGGTGCGATCTCGCACGATGGACGCGTGCAGGGCAGCTATCTGCACGGACTGTTCACCTCGGATGATTTCCGCAAGGCTTATCTCGCAAAGCTCGATATCCCCGCAGGCAACGAGCCGTATCACGCCAGGGTCGAGAGCGCGCTCGACGCGCTCGCCGACCACATCGAGAGACATCTTGATGTCGAGGGCCTGCTCGCGCTAGCGCGCTAGGACCTCTGCGAGCCGCTCCCATTCAGCCTCAGGCCCGGGAACCCCGAGCCGCAGCCAAGCCGGCTGCTGTGCGAATAGGCGGGACCATATCTGACCGCGGGCAAGCTTTTCCTGCGCAGCGACCGCGTCGGGTGTTTCATAGAGGCGGAACAACGGCGCGCCGCCGACAAGCCGCCATCCCTTCGCTTGCGCCATCTCATCGAGGCGCGTGCAATCCTGCGCAAGCCGCGCTGACGTGGACTTGGCCCAGTCATCGTCACGCAAGGCGCGGCAGCCGATTGCGATCGCCGGGCCTGACACGGGCCATGGCCCTGAGGCTGCCGCGAGCTTGCCTATGTCGTCCGCATGGCCGAGTGCGAAGCCGAGCCGCAGACCGGCCAGGCCATAAAACTTTCCGAACGAGCGCAGGATCAATAGGCCCGATTGGCCCGCTTCCGAAGCGAGCGAGAGTTCGGGCATGGCGTCGACAAAACTCTCGTCGATGATGAGACGGCCGACGTGCGGCAGCAACGTGAGCAGGTCCTTTGGCGCATGACGGCGGCCATCGGGATTGTTGGGATTGATGACGACGGCGAGATCCGCTCCCACCAGTGCATCGAGCGCCCTCACCTCCTCGACCTGCCAACCCGCGGCCGTCAGAACGGGCGCATATTCGTTATAGGTCGGCGCAAGAATGCGGGCCCGGCCATTCGGGGCGAGCTGCGGCAGCAGCTGAATGGCGGCTTGTGCGCCGCCGATCGCGACGACCGGTGCGCTCGTCCTGTAAGCGCGCCGCGCGGCCTGATGCAGCGCCTCGATCTCGGATCGCGACGGCAGCGCCTGCCAATGATGCGCGGCGATCTTACCGACGGGATAAGGCAGCCGGTTGATCCCGGTCGACAGATCGATCCAGTCTTCCGCGCGCCCACCAAAACGCTGCTGGGCCAGATCGAGATTTCCACCGTGCTCGCGCATGCCCGGTTCTTTCACGCAAAGGCCAGGATCGCAAGCAGACCGGCGAGCAGCAGCATGGCGCGGCGGTAAACCGCCAATCCTTCGCTGATATCGGCGGCGAGCGGATTGCGCGCGCCCTCGTTGAGCCAGGGCTCGTTGGTGACGGCGCCGTGATAGATGCGAGGGCCGCTGAGCCGCACGCCAAGCGCTCCCGCCATCGCCGCCTCCGGCCAACCGGCATTGGGCGATCGATGACGACGGGCATCGCGCGTCATGCACGACAGCGCTTCGGCTCGCCGCTGCGTGAGCAGCACAAACAGGAAGCCGGTCAGACGCGCCGGAATGAAGTTGGCGGCATCGTCGATGCGCGCGGCGGCCCATCCGAACGCTTCATGCCGTTCGCTGCGATGGCCGATCATGGAATCCAGCGTGTTGATCGCCTTGTAGCCGAAAATGCCGGGCAGACCGAACAGCGCGCCCCAGAACACCGGTGCGACAATGCCGTCAGACGCATTTTCCGCAAGGCTCTCGATCGCGGCGCGCGCGATTCCAGCTTCATCGAGCGCGGTGGGATCTCGGCCGACGATGCGCGAGACAGCCTCGCGCGCGCCTGCGATATCGCCGCGCAGCAGAGGCTTGGCGACATCAGCGACGTGATCGTGCAGCGAGCGCAGCGCAACCAGCGGCCAGGACAGGACACCCACCAGCACGATTCCAACCCAGCCCACGGGGAGCACAGACTGAATCACCCAGCCGATCGCAACGGAAAGCGCAATCACGAGCAGCGTTCCAGCAGCGCCAGCGGCGCGGCGGAGCGGCGGCGGGTCAGCCGCGCGATTCCAGCCGGTGTCGATGGCGGCGATCAGCCGGCCAAGCCAGGTCACGGGATGGCCGATCCGCGCGAACAACGGTGACGGCCAGCCCAGAAGGGCGTCCACCGCCATCGCCATCACCATCGCGCCCGCAAAACCCACACCTGCCTCCTGTCCCGCCCCTGTTGCGCAAAGCGAGGGGTGAGCGCAAGCCCCTACCCGCCTGATTTCGGCTTTGTCTTTGGCCGCGATTGGTGATTAGTCAGGCTCACAGGAGACTTTGATGGCCGTCATCTTGATCACGGGCGGAGCCCGATCGGGCAAGAGCAGGCGTGCGGAAGCGCTTGCGCGCAGCTTTCCGGGCCAGCCGCCGATCTACATCGCTACGGCCGAGGCGCTCGATGCCGAGATGGCAGCACGCATCGCCGCGCATCGCGCGCGGCGCGGAACCGGCTGGATCGAGCGCGAGGCTCCGCTCGACCTCGTGGCCGCGCTGGTCGCAAGCGACGGCGGCGGCGCAAGGCTGGTGGACTGCCTGACGTTGTGGCTCTCCAACCTGATGCATGCAGAGCGCGATTGGGAGCGCGAGGTGGGCGAACTCGCCGCCGCCCTGCCCCGTCTTACGAGCCCCGTCATCTTTGTCACCAACGAGGTCGGACTTGGCATCGTGCCCGACAACGCATTGGCGCGCAGCTATCGCGATGCTGCCGGCATTATGAACCAGACCATTGCTGATGTCGCGGATAAGGTCGAGTTCGTGGTCGCCGGCCTGCCGATGAAGCTGAAATGACGCCGCGCGCCGACATCCTAAAAGACGTCGTCGCTGATCTCAGGATCGCTGCGTCCTTCGTCACGATCATGCCGGTGTCCTCATCGAAGCCATCAGGCGACGGCGCCATTGCACGCGCAACCTGGGCGCTGCCGGTCGCGGGACTGCTGGTGGGGCTTGCGGGCGCACTTGCCTACAAGATCGCGATCCGCCTTGGCCTCGCGCCCAACCTCGCCGCTTTGCTCGCACTGGCAACGACAGCCCTCATCACCGGCGCGCTGCATGAGGATGGGCTCGCCGACACCGCCGATGGTCTCGGCGGTGGCCGCACGCGCCAGCGCAAGCTGGAGATCATGCGTGACAGCCGGATCGGGACGTATGGCGTTTGCGCGCTGATCCTGTCGTTCGGCTTGCGCTGGAGCGCGCTGGTCGCGATCGCCAGTCCGTGGGGCGTGATGCTCGCATTGATCGCGGCACATGCCGCGTCACGCGCGGGCCTGCCGGCCTTCATGTCGCTGGTGCCCCCGGCGCGACGCGATGGACTTGCGGCGAGTGCTGGCGTGCCGCCGGGCCGCAGTGTCGCCATCGCCTTCGCTGTTGGAACGCTCGCGCTTGCCCTTGCGCTCGGACCTGCCAAGGCGCTGGTCGGCCTGGTCCTGCTGTCGATTGCGGGACTGACGCTGGCGCGCCTCGCGATCCGTCAGATCGGCGGCCAAACCGGCGACATCCTCGGCGCGTTCGAGCAAATCTGCGAGATCCTGATTCTGCTGGTTGCCGCAGCCTTCCTTCATACGGGAGGATGAGCCGTGGTCGAGTTCGACGATACCTTCCGGCGGCAATTGCACGAGCTGTTCGTGTGGCGCCGCGACGTGCGCCGCTTTCGCACCACGGCGCTGCCTGATGGCGCCGTGGAGCGGCTGATCGAGACGGCGTGCCTGTCGCCGTCGGTCGGGCTCAGCCAGCCATGGCGCTTCGTCATCGTCGATGACGTTGAGCGACGCCGTGCCGTGATCGACGATTTCAAGAGCTGCAACGCCGACGCTCTGAATTGCTATTCGGGTGATCGCGCGGCACGCTATGCCACCCTGAAACTCTCAGGCCTCGAGCAGGCCCCGGCTCATCTCGCTGTATTCGCCGACAAGGCCAGCGATACCGGCCACGGCCTCGGCCGCGCGACCATGCCGGAGACGACGGAATATTCCGTCGTCGCCGGGATCACCGCGATGTGGCTCGCCGCGCGTGCTGAAGGGATCGGGCTCGGCTGGGTCTCGATCCTCACTCCGGATCGCATGCACACCATTCTTGACGTGCCGCAAGCATGGAAATTCATCGCCTATCTCTGTATCGGCTATCCCGAGGCGGAATGCGAGCAGCCCGAGCTCGAGCGGGCGAAATGGGAGCACCGGCGCAGTTCGCAGGAATTCACACTGCGTCGCTAGTTCCGCTGTCATTGCGCAGCGAAGCAATCCAGACTGTCACCATGACGTAGCGATACGGTATCGGGTTGCTCGCGGCTGCGAATGAACATTCACAGGCCGATTTTTTCGTCAATTGTGGTTGTCAGGCTTTCGCGTTATGCACTTGGCAGGGATCATTTTTGCGAAACATTTCATGACTGAGGGGCCCGCTCCTGCCCGCGTTATGCCGGCGGTCGCCCGCCGCGATTTCATTCGCCTTGCGGGCGCAACTGCCGCGGGCTTTCTGGCGCTTGGCGCAACGCCGGATCGCATGCGGATCGTGGCCACGTTGACGGCATTGTCGCTCGAAGACGACCTGACCAGGCGCAGCATGACCGAGGCTGCGACCACGCGGCTTGGCGGTCTCATCGCAGGTCTGAGGCAACGGGGCTGGGTCGAAGGGGTCAATTACCGCTTCGAGATCCGGTCGAGCTTCGGCGGACCGGACAAGTTGAAGACCGCCGTGCAGGAGCTCATCGATCTCAAGCCAGACGTGATCCTGACCGGCTCGACAGGCGAAACCGCAGCCGTTCTGGCGGCCACGAAGACGATCCCGATCGTGTTCGCGACCTCCAACGACCCCGTCGGCAACGGCTTCGTCGAGAGCCTCGCCCATCCCGGCGGCAACGTCACGGGCTTTACCAGCAGCACCCCCGAGATGGGCGGCAAATGGCTCCAGCTCATCAGGGAGGCGGTGCCTGATATCGCACGGGTCGGAGTGCTGTTCAATCCTGCGACGACGCCCGGCGCCGGGCGCTTCTATCTCGACTCCCTCGAACAGGAAGCGGCGGCCTCCGGCGTCAGAGTGATCCTTGCTCCGGTCGGCAATTCAGCTGAAGTCGATGACGCGATCAGCCGCTTTTCCGCCCCGCCGAAGGCGGCAATGATCTCACTCGTGGACAGTTTCCTGGTGGTGAACCGCCAGACTATCATCGCGGCAGCGGCGAAATATCGTGTCCCGATGATCTATCCGTTTCACTACTTCATGGACGCAGGCGGGCTGATGAGCTACGGGCCGACGCTGGAGGTCCGCTCGGCCGACTATGTCGATCTCATCCTGCGCGGCACCAAGGCCGGCGACCTCCCGGTGCAATCGCCACGAAAATACGAGCTGCTGATCAACCGCACCGTCGCCAAGACGCTCGGATTGACCATCCCCTTCACGCTCCTCGCGCGCGCTGACGAGATCCGCGAGTGAACGGGCAGGTCGATCAGGGAGATTTGCGCACGCCTCCGGGCAAGCTGTTCCGCAAATATCTCTACTCGATCGTTGCCCTCGCCTTCGCCGCGCTGGCGATCAACACCGCTTTCGACGTCTGGTTCTCCTATCGCGAGCAGAAGCAGCTGTTGGCGGCAACCCAGCGCGAACAGGCTGCCAGCGCGGCCATCCAGATCGGCCAATTCATCGGCCAGATCGAAAACCAGGTCAGATGGTTCGCACGCCTGCCGCCGGAGCTGTCGACCAACGAGGACGAGCGGCTGAACGCGATCCGCCTCCTGCGCCTGTCGCCCGCAATCGCCGAGATCACCGAGCTCGACGCGCAAGGTCACGAGCAGGTGCGCGTGTCGCGCCGCGTTGCGGACCGGATCGGCAGCAAAGCGGATTTCTCTGGCTCTCCCGCCTTCCGCGGCGCCAATGAAAGCCGAGCCTATTACGGACCCGTCTACTTCTTCGGCGACACCGAACCTTTCATGACGCTCGCCACGCGCGCGGCCGGCCAGCACGCCAATGTGGTTGTCGCAGAGGTCAATCTGCGCTTCATCTGGGATCTCGTCGCCGGGATCAGGGTGGGCAACACCGGAAAAGCCTACGTGGTCGATCGCATGGGCGTGCTGATCGCGCATCCCGACCTGTGGCCGGCCCTGCAACGGAGCGATCTCTCGGCCCATCCGGACGTCCGCGCCGCGCTCGACGGTGTCGGCCCCCCCTCCGGCGGTCTCGTTAAGGAAGATTTTTCGGGTCAACGCGTGCTGTCGACTTATGCGACGGTCCCCTCGCTCGGCTGGCTCGTATTCGTCGAGCTGCCGCTCAGCGAGGCCTACGCTCCGATTTACGCCTCGATCGGACGATCGACATTTCTTCTGATCGTCCTGTTGGCCTTCGCGGCGCTGGTATCGCTCTGGCTCAGCCGGCGCATGACCGTGCCGATCCAGATGCTGAGCCAGGGCGCACGGCGCATCGGCAGCGGCGATCTCGAATTGCGGCTCGCGATCCGAACCGGCGACGAGTTGGAGGCGCTCGGCGATCAGTTCAACCGGATGGCTGCTCACTTGCGCGAATCCTACGCCACACTCGAGCGCAAGGTGATCGAGCGCACCTCCGAGCTCGAGAGGGCACGCGATCACGCGCTTGCCGAGCACGATGCGGCCGAGCGCGCACGCGGCGTCGCGGTTGCAGCCAACGAAACCAAATTGCGATTCCTTGCCGTCGTCAGCCACGAGCTGCGGACGCCGCTCAACGGTGTCATGGGTGTGCTGCAGCTGCTCGACGACGGCAGCCTCAGTGAGATCCAGCGCCGTCACCTCGCGACCGCGGCGGCCTCAGGGGAAACGCTGATCGCGCTGGTCGACGCCATTCTCGAATATGCCCGCCTGGAAGCCAGCACCGAAGCGCTGGAGACGCGCGACTTCCGCCTCGATCAGCTGATCGAGACGGCCGCCGATCTAATGCGCCCGCAGGCCGTCGGCAAGGGACTGAGCTTCGACCTCGCTTGCGACGGGGCGGTCGGCACCACCGTGCACGGCGATCCCGTCAGGCTCAACCGCATCCTGCTCAACCTGATCGGCAACGCCATCAAGTTCACCCCGAGCGGCGGCATCTCAGTGGGTGCGGCAGCCGAACGACACGACGATCATGCGCTGATCCACGTTACCGTTCGTGACACCGGCATCGGCATCGCCGCCGACATGCACGAGCGGATCTTTGAAGACTTCGTCCAGGCCGACGACAGCATCGCGCGGCGGTTCGGCGGCACTGGTCTCGGCCTTGCAATCGCGCGCCGCCTCACGCGGCTGATGCGGGGCGAGCTGATGGTGGAGAGCACGCCCGGCGTCGGCAGCGTGTTTACGCTTCTGGTTCCGCTCCGCCTCGGCGCAAGAGGCGTCGCGCAAGGCGTGCAGCCGCCGCCGTCGCGGCAGCTCCGCGTATTGCTGGTCGACGACGATCCGGTCAATTGCGAAGTAGGCGAAGCGATCCTGCGGCGGCTCGGCCATCAACCCACAATCGCGCGGAACGGCGCAGCTGCGGTTGCGCTTGCCGGCGAGCAGCCGTTCGACGTCATTTTGATGGATCTGCACATGCCCGACATGGATGGCGTCGAGGCGGCCACGCGCATTCGGCGGCTCCCCCTGCAGCCGATGCCGCGGATCATCGTCGTGACCGCCGACGTATCCCGCAGCACAAGCGAGCGGCTCGCAACCGCCGGAATCACTGAGGTCGTCAGCAAGCCGATCCTGATCAGTGCACTTCGCGAGGCGATCGAGGACGAGCCCGGACAGGGCGCGCCAGCCTCCTTGCTCGAAGCCGGCGCATTGATCGACTGGCATTTTCTCGATGACCAGAGGAACCTGCTCGGCGCCTCGCAGATCGCGAAGCTGCATCATCTGCTGAACGAGACCGGCGAAAAGCTGATCGCCGATATCGAGGCTGCCGCCGCGGCCGGCGATCCCAAACAGCTCGCGCGCTCTGCGCACCAGCTCGGTAGCGCCGCGAGTGCGCTCGGCCTTATCCGCCTGTTCGAGCTCTGCCGTGAGGTCGAACTGACCGCGCCATCGATGTCGTCAGAGGCGTGCCGGGATGCAGCCCGCGAACTCGCCACGCTTCGCGAAGCGTCGATGAACGCACTGGACAATATGCTCGCACCAGCCCAGGAAGGTACCGCTACGCGCTGAAAGCTAGGAATCACAGGGGGCGCCGTTGCGCGCAAGATATTTCGCCATTCTCCTCACGCTGCTCGCGCCCGCCGCCCGCGCCGAGGTCGCACAGTTCCCGTCCTCCTTCCATACCCGCACGATCCCGGCCAACGGCACGCAGATCCATCTGCGTGTCGGCGGCAAGGGCCCCACCGTGATCCTGATCCACGGCTTTGGCGATACCGGCGATATGTGGGCCAGGCTCGGGGCTGACCTGTCGCGCGACCACACCGTGGTCGTACCTGACCTGCGCGGCATGGGCCTCTCCGGCAGACCCGAGAACGGCTACGACAAATGGACAGAGGCAGCCGACATGCGTGCTGTCCTCCAGTCGCTCGGGATCGACAAGGCGGTCGTCGTCGGACACGACATCGGCACCATGGTGGCCTATGCCTATGCGGCGCGCTATCGCGACCTCACCGAGAAGCTGGTCGTCATGGACGCCCCGGTGCCCGGCGTGCCGCCGTGGGACGAGATCGTGCGCAGTCCGCAACTCTGGCACTTCGATTTCGGCGGCTCCGACATGGAGCGGCTGGTCAAGGGACGCGAGCGCATTTACCTCGACCGCTTCTGGAATGAATTCGCCGGGACGCCCTCGAAAGTCACGGAGGCGACCCGCCGCCACTACGCAGAACTCTATGCGCGACCGGGCGCCATGCATTCTGCCTTCGCCCAGTTCAGGGCGATCCGCACCGACGCCGAGGACAACAAGAAGGCGATCGCGACCAAGCTGACCATGCCGGTGCTCGCCATCGGCGGAGAAAAGTCGTTCGGCAAAATGGAGGCCGTCGTGATGCGAAACGCCGCAAACGATGTCACCGAGGTCGTCATTCCCGGCGCTGGACACTGGCTGATGGAGGAGGATCCGGCAGCGACCATCAAGGCGGTGCGCGAGTTCCTGGACCGGAAAAAGTAAGACGGCGGGCCGGGCTGAGGCAACGCGTCTCTCAACCCAGCCCTGCGCCCTCCCCCTCCCCCCCAAACCGCTCCACCAGAAAATCGATGAACAGTCGCACCTTCACCGACAGATGCCGCGTCGGCGGATAGACAGCGTAGAGCGCGAGCGGCGGTGCCGAATAGTCGTCCAGTACCGTCCGCAGTTCGCCTTTGTGCAAGGCATCAGCGGCGATGAACTGCGGCAGCAGCGCGAGCCCCTTGCCCTTGATCGCGGCATCGCGCAACACCTCGGCATTGTTGACGCAGAGCGACCAGTCCGGCTGGATCCAGTGATCGCCGTCACGGCCGGTCAGCTTCCACTGATTGCCCGTGAGCAGAAAGCCGTAAGTGAGCGAGGCATGCGCGCGCAGGTCTTGCGGATGCTTTGGCGTGCCGTGCTGCGCGAGATAATCAGGCGAGGCGCAGATCATCCGCGGCACCGGCATGATTTTTCGCGCGATCAAACTCGACGATTCCAAATCCGCGATCCGCAAGGTCACATCAAAGCCGTCTTGCACCGGGTCAAGCAGATCATCGCTGAGCACGATCTGGAGCTGAAGCTCCGAATAATTTTCCATGAAGTCCGCAAGCACCGGCCCGAGCCGCATGGTGCCGAACGACATCGGCGCGTTGACGCGCAGCAAACCTCGCGGTGCCGACTGGGCCTGCGTCACCGCCTGATCTGCCGCCTCGATCTCCGAGAGGATCACGACCGCGCGCTCGAAATAGCGCTGGCCATTCTCCGTCGGGCTCGCGTGGCGGGTCGTCCGGTTCAACAGTTGGGCGCCGAGGCTCTCCTCGAGGTCGGCGATGTATTTGCTGATCGCCGAGCGCGATAGCCGTAGCTGCCGGCCGGCTTCGGCAAAGCTGCCGCTTTCGACCACCTTCACGAAGGCCCGGAGGCTGGCGACCTTATCCACGTGCCGGCCGCCTCGATTGTTTCCAAATCGTAGACATAGCCGTCATATTTGCATGGATTGTCTCCAATCCAAAGCGGAACAATATTTCCACCCAGAGCAAGACCGCTCCCGATTTTTGGAGGACGACAATGTCTGGACTGCACCATGTCACCGCGATTGCCGGCGACCCCATCCGCAATTTCGGCTTTTACACCAGGGATCTCGGCCTGCGCTTCGTCAAGAAGACGGTCAATTTCGATGATCCCGGCACCTATCACTTCTATTATGGCGACGAGACCGGCCGCCCCGGCACCATCCTGACCTTCTTCCCCTGGGCCGGCGTTTCCCCCGGGCGCCGCGGCGTCGGCGAGACCCATCAGACCGCCTTCCGCGTGCCGCAGCGTTCGCTCGGCTATTGGACGCAGCGCTTCATCGAGAAGGGCATTGCCTACGAGGCGCTGGAGAAGCGTTTTGGCGAATCCGTGCTGCCGTTCACCGATCCTGACGGCATGGCATTGGCCCTGGTCGGCATTCCCGGCGCCGAGAACGAACCTGGTTGGAGCAATGGCGACGTGCCGTCAGAGCACGCGATCCGCGGCTTTCACGGCGTGACCTTGCTGCTCGACAGCGCGGCGAAGACGGCCGCCGTGCTCACCGACGTGTTCGGCTTCAAGGAGACGGGCCGGGAAGGCTCCGTGATCCGCTTCAAGGCGCCCGGTGACGCTGAAGGTAGTGTCGTCGACATCTACGAGGCCAAGGGCTTTCTGCGCGGGCATCAGGGCGGCGGCTCGGTGCACCACATCGCCTTCCGTGCGGCTGATGATGCCGAGCAGGGCAAGATGGCGCAAAAGCTCGTGAGCAATCATGGCCTGCATCCGACCGAGCAGCGCGATCGCAACTATTTCCGCTCGATCTATTTCCGTGAGCCTGGCGGCGTGCTGTTCGAGATCGCAACCGACATCCCCGGCTTCGCCGTGGACGAATCCGTCGCAACGCTCGGACGCGATCTGAAGCTGCCCAGCTTCCTCGAGCAGCATCGCAAGCAGATCGAGGGCGTTCTCCCGAGCCTGGAAGAGACTGCGTCATGACCGACTTCATCCATTGCTTCGAGCCCGCGACCAGCGCGGGCTCCCCGCCTCTGCTGCTGCTGCACGGCACCGGTGGAGACGAGAACGACCTGCTCGGGCTCGGCCAGATGGTTTCGCCGGGCTCGGCCCTGCTCTCGCCGCGCGGCCGCGTGCTCGAACACGGGATGCCGCGCTTCTTCCGTCGTCTCGCCGAAGGCGTGTTCGATGAGGACGACGTGCGTCGTCGTGCGCTCGAGCTCGGTGACTTCATCGCGGAGGCGCGCAAGCAATACGGCATCGCCGCCCCAATCGCAGTCGGCTTCTCCAACGGCGCCAACATCGCGGCCGCGTTGTTGCTGCTGAAGCCTGACGCGCTGGCCGGCGCGATCCTGCTGCGCGCGATGGTGCCGCTGTCGGATCCACCCAAGGCCGCACTCGGCGCCAAGCCTGTTCTGCTCCTGTCCGGGCAGGCAGATCCGATCGTGCCGGCAAGCAACTCGGCACGGCTCGCTGCGTTGCTATCGGCAGCGGACGCGAGCGTGGTCCACAAGGTCCTGCCGACAGGCCATCAGCTCTCGCAGGCCGATGTAACACTCGCCCGCGACTGGATCGGCAACGTCGCCGCCGAAGTGGCCTGATCC